>NZ_JBEPNG010000006.1:0-248566 GCF_040546165.1 Sphingomonas sp. UYEF23
CAAAAGAAGCAACCTTACCAACGGCCGGATTTTACTCCGCCACGCTCAGCACCACGCCGGCGTTCCAATGGCCTGCTTTGTCACCGCCGCATCCACGTGGCGATGCCACGCCGAAATTGTGGCCGAGCTACCGCAATCTGCTCGTCCGAATGTTCGACCAGAATCAGACTGATGTCGTCGGCCGACCAGAAGAGCTGCCCGAACTCTACGCGTTCGACGCAGCCATAGAACGCGAGGCAAAGAACCTCGCCGAAGATCAAGCCGAGATGCCTGCGCAGGATGATATGTTGCGTCGAGTTAGAGCCCAACGCGACCGGATCAGCGAAATATTCGATCGTGCAGGGATGCGGTCGGAATGGTTCAGGTCGGACGATGCTCTGACGCACGGGAGGGATCGGTTTCAGCGCGCATTCGCCGAGTAGTAGACCATTTACAGGAAAAAGCGGTCGGCCGCCGATAGCACCCGCGCATCGTTCGCGTATTTACCGGTCAGTCCGTCGTTGATCTCACCTATAAGCCGTTTCATAGAGGCAACGCAGTGATCGAAGTAGGGCTGCCCGACATCCAAACGCTGGCCAACCTTGGCACGCGCGAGATCTCCGGCTTTTTCGATATAGATCGCGTTCGCGCGACCATTAGCGTGAACTATCATATCCCTCGTCGCCTTTGCTTCGCTGAACTTGGCTACCGTTTCATCGACCGCTTTCAACTGCAGGATCGCGGAAAGATACTTGAGGTATTCGGTCGGCCTAGCGTGAAGCACGCGGTGGAGACGCTGCTGTATCCGCTCGTCGATGATCGCGTCTCTACCCTTCACGAGCAGGTCATCAAGCGTGATCGGCGTTTCCGAGGGGCCGCCCTTAGGTCCCAAAGCGAGCCTCTCGGGATACGCGCGAAGCATCATGCGCATAGCATTATGGAGATAATCCTCTGTGATGCCGACACACAGCAGCATCGCCTTCGCGCACTCATCGTGTGAGATGAGCTTGTCGATGAGCGTCGCCATCTGCTTTGGGTCACGTCGGATGCGACCGACGGAGGAACCGCCCGACGGAACGACGAAGTGATGATAAGGACTTTTCTTGCGCTGCACTGGCACCGTTTCACTCAGTTCATTTAGCGACCTCAACGTCAGCTGCGTTCCAAGGTGCACATCGTTCAAACGCTTGAAATACACTCGCTTGAAATGGTCCAATCCACCCACCGTAGCTTGTTTTTTCGGCTCTAGGATCATCACGTCATCCCCTCACAGCACCACTATGCGAGGATTGCACACGTCCGTCCCGCTCGCGACCGCCAATGATCTCGCCCGCGACCAGAATGCCTGGTCCACCTCGGCGTCGAGGAGTGCGAGAGTATCCTGATCACGATCCGCCAATGCTGTCCGGCCACGCGGCAACACGGTGTGGCCATCGGCCAGGCAGCCGCGCCGTCCGCCGGTTAGCGATTGCCAGTTAGCGTCGATTCCTGGTATGTTCCAACGTCATCAGCGCATCCGACGCGATCTGGAGGCGACTGGCTTAGATAGACCGTTGGCGGCGCGAGAGCGCCGATCCTATAAGCCGTCACATGTTCAAGGAATGATGGCGTGATGAAGTGCTGAACACCGAGATATCGAGCGTTTCTTCAGCGTTAAGCGCCTTCGAGGTTATCAACCTGGATGCCGCGGCGAACACCGTTCCGACAGAAGAGGTGATCGACGCGGTCGTCGCGGCAATGCGCAGCGGCGCTGCAAATGCGGCCAGCGTGCACGAGCTCGGAAACCGTTCGCGGGCCGCGCTCACCCGCGCCCGAGATGCCGTATTATCGCTTGTGAGCGGCGCGCAGGATGATGGCGTGACATTCACATCAGGCTGCACCGAGGCGAACAACACCGTGTTCGCAGGCATACCGGCAAGCACGATCATCACGAGCACCGTCGAGCACCCCTCCGTGCTCCGGTCGGCCGAGCGGGCCGCATCCTGCGGAACTAACGTTCTTTTCGTCGGTGTCGATCGGGCTGGCTTGGTGGACCTCGAGCAGCTCGAGGCGATGGTCGCGTCAGCGCAGGGGCCGCTTCTCGTCTCGATCCAGTTCGCGAACAGCGAGACCGGGGTGATCCAGCCTGTTGCCGCGATCGCGGCCATGTTGGACACCCGACCGCAGACGACGTTCCACTCGGATGCAGCGCAGGCGTTCGGGAAGCTGCCGATAGATTTATCGCGCGGCGTCGGCCCTGACGTGATCACCGTGTCCGGCCACAAGCTGCACGCGCCGATGGGCGTCGGCGCGATGGTGGTCGCGGAACGAGGCGTCGCGCTCGCGCCGCTACTCGTCGGTGGCGACCAGGAGGGTTCGCTTAGAGCGGGCACCGAGGCGGTTCCGCTGATCGCTGGCTTTGGTGCTGCCTGCGAAGCGCGAGCCGACGCGATGAACGAGTGCGTCATCCACATGGCGCAGTTGCGCGATCATCTAGAGGCGAGATTGCGCGGCGCCCTTCCCGACGTTGTGCTTTCCCACGAGAGAGCCGAACGGCTGCCCAATATTTCTAGCGTCCGGTTCCCGGGTGTCGACGGCATGTCCCTGATCGCGCAGCTGGACAGCCGCGGCGTCGCCGCATCGCAGGGATCGGCATGCTCAAGCCGACGCCCCGAGCCGTCGCATGTCCTGATGGCGATGGGCATGTCCGAGAGCGATGCTTTCGAAACCGTCCGCTTCTCCATTTCCGCCATCAACACAGAGGCAGAGATGGACGAAGCGGCAACGATCATCGCCGATGCTGTAAGTCATTTGAGGAGCGTGTCATGGTCACGAGCATGATGCGCTTCTCCTATGGCGGCCACGTCACCTTCCCGGTTCGCTACGGTTGGCTGCCGAAGGGTCTGTCGCGCATGCACAAGGATGGTGCCTTCCATCCCAACACCGAGGTGGGCGACGATCTTGGTCTCGGCTCAAAGATGGTTGAGTCCTTGGCATTCTGGCTCAAGGCTACCGGCCTGGCGCGCGACGGTGACGATGGACGGTCGGGCCGTGTGGCGTCTGAGATCGCCGATTTGGTCACCGCACATGATCCCTATTGCGAGCTACCCGGCACTTGGTGGTTCCTCCACCTGATCCTGGCTACGCGTGAAGGAACGGTCTGGTCATGGTTCTTCAACGACCATTCGGATCGCATCTTCGACCGAGCCGCGTGCGCCGAGGCCTTCCTTCAGTTCACGCGCGCAAAGGCCATGCGGCCGGCAAGCGAAGCCATGGCGCTCAAGGATGTCTCATGCCTTCTCAGCGCTTATGCCGCGCGGCCGGGCGTCGATCTGGTGGATCCTGACGACGTTGGCGCGTGCCCGTTCCGCGAACTGGGCCTCATCGTCCGTCATGATCTGGTTCGGCGCTTCGAGCGCACCCGTGCCCCCGTCGGCCTGCCGGTCGAGGCGTTCCTCGCCTGCTCCTCGCTGCTCGCCGAGGAGACTGGCAGGAACGCGTTGTCCCTGCGCGAACTCGCCACGCTTCGCTCCGGTCCGGGGCGGGTGTTCTGCGCTGGCCTAGACGCCGTCGACGAGATGGTTGGTAGAGCGTCAAAAGCAATGTGGATGAAAGGTGTCAGCGTCGAGACGCTGGCGGGTGAGCGGTATCTGCGTGCGACGGTCAGGCCAATTGAACGATGGCTGGGCGACTATTACGCCCGCGTCGAGAAAACATCATGATCGGCGCCGACTTCTTCCGCTCACTCAGCTTAGTTGAAGACCTGGAGCACCCCGAGCGGTTCGGCCACTATCGCCCGACCCGCCGGGCGTTGCCGATCATCACGGCGATCCTGGAACCAGGCGCCACGACGATGGTGATTGCGCCCTATGGCAGCGGAAAGAGCCTGGCCGCTGGTGTAGGAGCGCTGCTGGTGTTCAATTCGAACGAACACCGTCGCCCGCTCGCGCCTGTGTTGGACCGCGTCGACCAAGTCGATGCACCAGCGGGAATGGCGCTACGCAGCCGGTCAGCCGGATCGCTTCGGGGTCACGTGGTCGTTCTATCGGGAATGGTCGACGACCCGATCGCCGCGATCGCCGAAGCTGTCGGGATGGAGCAGCCGCCCAAGAGCGTTGAGGGCTTCGGCAAGGCGATGCGCGATGCTGGGTGGGATCACGTCGCGATCGTCTGGGACGAGTTCGGGCGACATCTCGAAGGCTTGGTCGCCGATGGCCGATCGGGCGAGCTCGACGTAGTCCAGCGTCTGGCCGAACGCGTTTCACGCGCGTCAGCGCCGACGATGAGCCTAACGCTACTGCTGCACCAGAATCTGCTCGCCTACGCGACACGCCTGAACGAAACGTCGCGCAGCGAGTGGCGGAAGATCGAAGGCCGGTTCCGCCCGCTTCGCATGATCGAGGACAGTCAGGAGTTCTACCGTCTCATCGCCGACATCGTGTCGGAGATGCGCGCGCCTGACAGTCCCTCTATCATGGCGCCTGTTGGTCAGGACATTGCCGACGAGGTCGTCAAGTGGAAGTGGCTCGACGGTATTGAGGACACGAGCCAGGCGCTAGCGATCCTGAACGACGCGAGGCCCTTGTCGCCTGGCGCGCTGCAGATCCTGCCCACGCTTGTCGCACGGGTGGGACAGAACGAGCGCAGTCTGTTCTCCTTCTTGCGCGAGATAGACCTGACTCGAAAAGTCGACATCGAGGCCGTATACACGGCGTTCTCGGACGCGATGCGAACCGACGTCGGTATCGGGGGCACCTACCGCCGCTGGATCGAGACCGAGAGCGCGCGGTCGCGGGCTGGAACACCTCTTCAGCGAATGCTGCTGGCAGCGGCATGCGTGCTCCAGCTCGGCACCAGTGGCGAACGACGACGCCTGCCGCGAGACGTGCTCCAGCTAGCGGTGGCCGAGGCGGACCTCCCCGCCACCGAAGTCGCCGCCGCGGTCGACGAACTTCTCGCCGCCAAGTTGCTGCTCTGGCGCAAACACACCGACGACGTGGCGGTTTGGCACGGCGCAGACATCGA
This sequence comes from Sphingomonas sp. UYEF23, assembly GCF_040546165.1. Taxonomy (NCBI): domain Bacteria; kingdom Pseudomonadati; phylum Pseudomonadota; class Alphaproteobacteria; order Sphingomonadales; family Sphingomonadaceae; genus Sphingomonas; species Sphingomonas sp. UYEF23. Next base: position 4,984 of record NZ_JBEPNG010000006.1, read on the forward strand.
CGTGGCGATACGCGTGCGCGAGGAACGCGAGCGGCGGATGAGCGCCTTCGATTTGCGAACCTTCCTGGAAGGCCGTTTCCCGGCACCACACCTGCGGGCGCCGCGTCACAACGCGGAGTTCGGGGTAAACCGTTTCCTGATGGGGCGCTACGCTTCCGTCGACGAGCTGGAGACACTGCTCGACAGCGGAGGCGGCGCGGCCGGCGCGATCATCTACGTGCTCGCCGAGGACAAGGCCGAGATAGCAGCCGCGCGGAAGCTGGCGAAGAAGTCAGATGCCCAAGGAATCATCGCGGTGCCTAACCGGCCGCTCGCCGCCGAAAGCGCAGCGATCGAACTGACGTCGATCGAGGCGCTCCGTTCCGACAAGGACTTCGTAGCTTCGGATCCGATGGTGACTACCGAGATCGACGAACTCCAGTCGGTGGCGTTCGAGGAGCTGGCGACGCTTCTGCGCGGACTGCTCGATCCACGCGCCACCGGCTCGACATGGTATTCGCAGGGTCAGCGTCTCGAGGTATCGCCGGAGCGCCCGGGGCCGATGGCCGCCTCGCGTCTACTCAGCAAGTGGTTCGATAAGACGCCAAGGATCGCGAACGAGCAGCTCATGCGCGGCGCGGCGTCGCGCACAATGCAGACCGCCCGCGTGCGCGTCGTTGGGTCTATCCTAGAACGCTCCGACCGCCCGCGGTTGGGATATGAGGAGGGTGATCGCAGCGCGGAAGGGTCGATCTACCGAACGGTGATCGAGAACACCGGCCTTCGCCCCGCGGGATCGAAACGGTTCGCCGACCCCGATCAGATTACCGAGCCCGGCCTTCAGGAGGTCTGGTTCCGCATCGCCGCCTTCTTCATGACCCCAACAGGCCACGGTAAGGGAGCATACCGTGACCTGAACGCATTTGTCTCTAGCCTGGCATCAGCGCCGATGGGCGTCCCGATGGCCGTCATACCGGTGCTCGTCGCTGCCGGGTTCAAGCATTTCTCGCGTGCGGTGGCGCTTTACGACAGCGGTCGATACGTGGCGGACACCCTCGGCTTCCAGTTTGACAACATGGTGTCGAGCCCGGAGGGGTTCTGCGTCCAGGTGCTGGACCCCACACCCGATCTTGTCGAATACCTATCCGAGATCGCCTACGTCTTCGCCCACGAACGACCGACGGCGAGCACTGAACTCGTCCGTTTCGCCCAGGATGCGCTGACGCGCTGGCTGCTCACCGTTCCAGACGGGTCACGACGCTCGCAGAAGCTGGGGACGCATGCGAGGGGGCTGTTGCGGACAGTGGACAGCTCCTCCGATCCCGTGCAGCTCCTACTCAATGATCTTCCTTCAGCGCTCGGTGCGAAAGGCCCCTCGCCCACCCTGATCGGAAAGCTCGAAGCGGCGCGGAACGAGATCGACCATCTTCGTGACCAGTTCGCTCAAGATGCTGTCGAGGTGATCGCCGAGAGTTTTCGGTCCGCCTACATTGGCGTCGATCCTTTGGAGGCGGTTACCGCATGGGCGGGCTGCTTTGATGCCGCGTCGCTCGACCGGCGCGACGATCTGCGCATCGTCGATCGCGCGGTGCTGCGAAAGGCCGTCGAGGCGGTGAATGGCCGCTTTTCGCCTAAATCACTAGCAAACGCGCTCAGTTCGATCCTGCTCCAGCGCAGCCTCGACAAGTGGGACGATCGCACCGCCGCGCAGTTTAGATCCGCGCTGCGCGACGCGCGGGAACGGATCGAGGCGGCGGCGCTAGAAACCGATACACCGACGGTGGCCCTGAGGCCGATCGTTCACGCCCGCGTCGAAGAACTTACCAGAATGCTTGTTAAAATTGACGAGACCGAAGACAGTCGCATCCGCGACCTTCAGGTCGCCGGGGAAAAAATATGAGCTTGGTGGCCACCAACGTCGATGACGCGGTGAAGGATACTGGGGCACGGCACATCGTGCCTGTGTCCGGGGGCAAGGATTCGTCCGCGCTCGCCGTCTATCTCAAGCAGCGCAATCCCGAGGTGAACTTCGAGTATGTTTTCTCCGACACAGGCGTCGAGCTGCCCGAGACGATCGACTACCTAGACCGGCTCGAGAATATTATCGGAGTGAAGATCCACCGGGTCTCGGCGATGGAGATGTTCGACGTCGCTGAGAAGCCGGGCCGCACGGCGTTCGACGTCGCGCTGTTCGAACACTTCGCCGGCTTCCTGCCCAGCCCGCGCGCGCGTTGGTGCACGCGCATCATGAAGATCGCGCCGTTCGAGCGCTTCATCGGTGGCGACCGAGCCTATTCCTACATTGGCATACGCGCGGACGAGAACCGCGCTGGATACCTCGGGACGGGCACGGCTGGCGCCAAGCCAGTGGTGATATCGGAAAAGCCCAACATCACGCCCGTCTATCCCTACCGGGACGACGCGATCGACATCGCGGAGGTTGGCCGGATTCTCGATAGCGCCGGGCTCGGCCTGCCTGATTACTACGAATGGCGGAGCCGTTCAGGGTGCTATTTCTGCTTCTATCAGCAGATCGGCGAATGGCAGGGTCTCAAGGAGCGTCATCCCGAGCTGTATGAAAAGGCGAAGGCATACGAGACGATGAAGAAGGGGCGGAAATACACTTGGGTCGATGGCCGATCTCTAGACGATGTCGAGAACATGCCGCGACGGGCGGTTAAGTCCAAGGCGGATGACGGCTGCGCCGTCTGCCACCTTTGATGAGTGCGCCGGCCCATAACAGGCTCGTAGACTTCCTTGCGACATACGGCCCGGTCGCCGCCTCGGACAGCCTGTGCGACGAGAACATCCGGATCGCAGAGGAAGAATATGGCATAGCCAGCATCAGCACGCAGGCACCACGCCTTAAGGACATAGCCACGGAGCTGAACACGAATGGCGGTAGGAACGTCATCCTCACTGGCACCGCGGGAGATGGCAAGACGTTCCATATCCGGCGTTTTCTCGAGGAGCATCACCCTGCCGCTCTGGTCGGCTGGCCGGGCGCGGAAGGGGTGCTCCGGATTGCGCTTGCCGACGGTCGAGAGCTCCGCGTCATCCGCGATCTGAGCGAGATATCAGATAGCGAGAAGGTCGCCGAGCTCGCGAACTTTGCGAGTGCTCTGCTCGGCGAGACCGAAGAGCGATTATACTTGGTAGCCGCGAACGACGGCCAGCTGCTGAAATACTTCCGAGACGCCGCTCGGGCGGGGGGAACCGAGGTGGATCGCTACCGGCTGCTCCACGAACGCATCACCGAGATGCTGCGCGCCGAGAGCGAGATTGCGGACGGTGTTTCACTGCGGCTGATGAACCTTAGCCGGACCTGGAGCAGCGCAACAGTCGATGCCATTTTCGACGCGGTCCTCGAACATCCCGACTGGGACGGGGCCTGCTCTGGATGTCCGGGCGCCTCGGGCGAAAACCCATGTCCGATCCAGTTGAACCGCTCCCTGCTGATGGCGTCGAACGGAGTGCCATCGTCGTTCCGAAATCGACTGCGGGAGTCGCTTCGCCTCGCCGCGGCCAATGATCAGCATGTGCCCATCCGGCAGCTGCTGACACTCGTCGTGAACATCATTCTCGGCGACGCGAAGAACGCCGATCGGCCCTTGCTCGACTGCGCCACGGCGAAGAAGCGGACGGCGGCACGCGACTACGGCAGCACAAATCCCTACAACAACGCGATGGGTCGCAACCTGCGTGACGACAGGCGTCGCGCGAACCGGGTCTTCGGGATCTTCGAAGTGCTCGGGGTGGGGTTCGAGACGAACAACCTCGTCGACGCGATGCTCGTGCAGCGCGAGCCGAAGTCGCTCTACGACACGCTGTTTGGTCAAGAGCAAACCTACGGTTCCAACCTCTTCGACCCACTCCGTCAGGAATATCTCGGCGGAGGCGGCGGCGATGTCGCGATCCGCGCGTTCCGCCGCGGCTTGGAAGCGCAACGCCGACGCGCGTTCTTCCTCCTTCCCGACCATGCAGACTTTGAGGCAGCCACGCCGTGGCGGCTGACAATCTTCCATCACGGGGGCGAATATCTCCGACTGCTGGACGCACTCGCGGATGGCGCTGGGCGAGACGTCACCGATCCATTCACGCGGCAGCTCGTCCGCGGCCTCAACCGGGCACTGACGGGCATGATGGCCGCCGACGACAACCATCTCTGGCTGTCGGGGACGATAGGCAAGACCGACGACCCCTCCGGAAGGGTCGCCACAGTCGAGGCCGTAGACCGCACGTCCACCACCAACTTGTCGGTGAAGCTGTCGCGGGATCCCGTCACGCGCCGCCCATCGCTCGGGGTGGCGGTCCCCAAACTCTGGGTGCAGTCGAAGATGCCGCAACTCGACTTGCGGCCGCTCCTCTTCGAGTATCTGATGCGTGTCGCCAACGGCAGCCTTCCAGCCAGCTTCTCGCGGCAATGCCACCAAGAGATACGGCACTACGCGCTGGTAGCGACGGCGGCGATCCGCGCGATGCACGTCGACGATGAGCCAGGCCCGGAGGTCGTTCGCATGCTGTCGCTCGGCACCCAAGGCGAGATTCAGGCCAGCAGGATCGAGATCTGATGACGACGAGCCGGAACCAGCACCTGCAGCTCGCGAAGAACGCCGTGCGCGTGCCCGAGACCCAGAACCTTTCGAGTGTCAAGCTGTGGTGCGAGTATGCGATCTGGGGCCTGCTGTTCTATGACGACCAGTCACCCTGGCTCACCGTGGTCGAGGCGCTGCACATCTGCTTCCACCGTAAGGGACAGGGAGATCCCGTCTTCACGCCGGTTGCACCCGTGGATTCGGCGAAGCACGAAGCAGTCACCTACGGACTGCGGCTCAATTACGAGCTCCGACACATGCTCTTCCGCGACCGTGAAGTGCTCCGTATCGCTAACGGCCAGTCAGTGGACGAGAAGGCGCGCTGGCAGACCTGGCTCGAAACCGTCGGTCGCGACTATGCGGGCCTCGAATTGGGTTACCTGCAGGAGGAATTCGAGACGTTCGGCGAGATGGCCCGCTCGGTCGAGTTGCTCCGCACCGCCGAGATTGAGGCCCAGTCTGCAAAGCGGTGGACGTCGCGGCACATATTGCCGCTCGGACCAGAGATGCTGTTCGCAGACGTGAATGACAAGAACTCGCTTGATCGCAAGTTCATGCGTCGAACGGGTGAGATGCTTTACCTCATGCTGAACCGCGCCTCGCCGCGGGAGGCGCTTGGCGAACTCATCGAGAGGCGCCTCCTCAGCGCGACGGGCCCCTGGAACCGGCTAGCAAAGCGCGTTGGCGGGCCGGCCCCTGCATCGGTCGGCGATACGCACATCGGTTATCTGCCAGTGCCATGCGCTACCAGCTACAATCGGTTAGCCGAAGACTGGATCGCCCTGCTCTCCCTTGGCAACATCCCGGTCGAGAACCTGCTCGATCCCCTCGAGCGTGTCAGCGGGCTGATGCAGATTCTCTATATCCTTGGGCGTGCACAGGAGACGATCGGCGACGACGTTCCGGTTCCCCCCTTCTTCCTGGATCTTCTCGGCGCGCCCGGAAACAACCCAGTACGCAAGCTATCCGCGAACCAATTCAAGCGGCATCGCTCGATGCCACAGGAAGCGATCTGCGCCTTCATCGACGACTTCGCCGCGTCGGACGAGTGGAGCGGTATCCTGGCCAGCGCCGCAGGTGCGAAGGAGTCCATGGATCTTCTTGCGTCGCGCTTTCTGTGGAAGCCAAGCCGATCGCCAAATCCGGACTGGATGCCCTCCCCGCGGGACCAGCTCGCTGAACTGCGGACGCAGGCGCAGAACAGCAAAGGACACTCAATCACATCGACATTCTCGAACCACGCCAAGCACATCGGCATGCTAAGGGCACAGCGCAGCTCGGGCACATGGTATGCGCCAAGCGACGCATTTCTCGAGGCGCTGGTGCTGGCAAACGTCAAGACGCCAATGGAATTCGGCGATTTTCTCAATCGCCTTATGACAAGATACAACATCGTCATTGGACCAGAAGAGGTGCGAAGCGCCTTCAACGTCAAGACAAGCGCCCTTCCTGCGCCGTTGGCGGACCTGAAGGACAACGAGCGACGGCTGGAGGACAGACTGCGCGTGCTTGGCTTCCTCGACCGTAAGTCCGACGACTGCGCGTTTGTCATAAATCCATTCCATGACGCGACAGCGGTCACCAGCGGAGCAGCGCAACTTGTCCACGCTTGAACTAATTGGACAGGTGGCCGCGCGTCGCCTCGCCGACGTGCGCGATACGTCAACTGGCCGCGCATTCTACTGCATCATCGGTCTCGACGCCGCCGTGACCAGCGCCATCGCGAAAAGCGTGGCGCAGGATGCGGCGGCGCACGGTGGAGATGTTGAGGTGTTCATCCACCCGAAACTGGCCATTGGAGACGTGGCGCCCGCTGTCATATCGGACCAGACAGCACCGTGGCACCGTAATCATGCGACGGTGGGAATGAAGCTAACGGTATGCACCGTTCCGCCTGACATGGTGAAGGCGACCGAACCAACGTTGGCGCACAATTCGAAAATCGATGAGGCATGGCTGCTGCAAAGTCCTGCCATCTGGTCACAGGTGGCACTCAAGCAAAGCTCGGAAGAGATCCGCGACAAGTTCACCAACGTTCTCGAAGGGGTGCTAAGCGCATTCGTCGCACACGACGCGGAGACGATCGGCGACTTTGTGTCGAGCGTCGTCATTCAGCTCATCGACAACGGCCTCGCGCCCGAGAACGCGGTCCGTGCCTCCCTCCCCGCGTTGCGGCTTCCAAGGGACAGCGGTGATCTGCGAATGAAGATCACGGAGTCGGCCGAAACGGCAGCGCGCTTCTTCCGCAAGATCGTTGAGGACGTCCAGCCAGCGATCTACCTGCGCGCCAAGGACGGCGATCCCCTCAACCGCGGCGAGCTGCGCCAGAGGCTGGCAGATATGAAGGCCGATGGTGCGCTCACAGATGAACTTCATGACAAACTCCAGGCGCTTGTCGCCGACCGTGGCGTTCACGACGGGCAGTGGACCCCGAGCCAGCAGGCGGTCTCCGAGCTTGGATGGGACCGCATCGAGCCGTTCTTCAGCGAATCCAAGCGCAAGCCGAAGCAGTCGTTCGGTGGCGAGACAAAGTCCTTCTTCGAGCGCCAATATCCCGGCACGTTGACGCCAGCCGACGACGAGTTGCTCACCGACTTGGCGAAGGAAAACCTCAAGCCTTCAGAGCAGGTCGATGACTTCTTCGCCAGGCATCGTCCACGGCTCCAAACCGACCCGAAACTCTACAAGCGGTGGGAGCGGATGGTATTCCGCGCACCGATCGAGACACGAGACCTCGGCGAAGGCCTTCTGCGATTGGCGCACCGCGCCTTCCCGGAAACCGATGATGCCGACACGGAGGAAACTCCGCGCGTTCTATTCATCCGGCTCCGCAATGCAGAGAAGATGGATTTCTGGGCGTCGGAGAAGAACACACGTATCCTGCGTTACCTTCGTGACCGATACCGCGGCCTTCCCGGTCTGCTCGCGCCACACACGATCCTCGACTTCGGACGATGCTGGGCGGATAGCTGGGAGCAGAGCGTCGCCGAGGAGAATACCAGCAGCGGGAAGACGGCGACCGAACTCGAATTCGAGGCATTCCTCGTCACGCCTCAAGAGCTCGAGGCCGTTCTCAAGGACCGATCCAGCAAGCCTCACGCCAACCGAGCGCAGATGGTCTGGAAACCGCATCCCGAGGCCCTGGGCCTTTCGCTCTCGATTGATCTGCGACAAATCCGCCAGCAGGACGCAACACATCCGACGCACCTGATCTCGGGACGAATTCACCAGAATAGGGCGAGCCGCAGCGCCGCGCCCAGCACCGTCGATCTCGCTCAACGAAGCTCCGTGTCGGACGCGTTCCAGCAGAGCGAAGGGCTGCTGGCGAACCCAGGGCGCGAGGAGAACCGGATCGACCTCATCTGGCCGCGCTCGCTGGCGGCCATCGTCGATCAGGGCGTAATTACGCACGATCAGGGACAAGAGCTGCGATCAGCATACGACGCGTTTGTCGCATCGTATGGCGCGGCTGTGGACGCGCTTGTGCGGGGCACGGGCATCGGTGCCGACGAGATCCTACTTCAGGCCGAACTCTATGGCGACCTGCTCCGCAGCGTCATGACGATCGCACCGCAGGAACTATGCATCCGCGACTTGCTCGCCCCCCTGGCCAGCATCGGCCTCGTAACCGTCGAGGGCGAAACGCCGTCAGCCATCCTGACCGCATGGCATCCGCTAAGGCTTGCCGAGATCGGTGCGAAGGCCCGCCAGCTGGCCGAGGCAGTGACCGCCGTCGTCACCAGCGATCCCGATCAGCGCAGCGGTGTCGAGGATTTCGTTTGCGACCGGATCGCGACACTCGGCGGCACCTACTATGGCGATATCGCCGTTTTACAGACCCTCGATGCCCAGCTCCTCGCCGAAACCCAGGCCATCATGGACTACAGCCTGCTTGAGCCAATCTCGGGGGGCACGCAGCACGGCGTGACCAACGAACCAGCCGATGCTGCCATCGCGGCGTTCGACCGGGTAGCGGACGAATACCTGAAACTACGGCCGCACGAGCGTGCTAACTTCTCGGTGGTGATCTTGAACGCCGACTCCGAGAACCTCCCGCTTGCCATGGCCAACGGGCTTTCGCGGAGGGTCGAAGACGACAGCGAGATCCGGTGCGAACTGGTCGTCACCGATGACGACCCTGTCCGACTGCGACAGGTCTACGAGCGACAGAACCGCCGTATCAGCCACGAGATCGACACCAGCCTCGCCAGCGAGGCCGCCCGAAACTTCCTGTCGCGCCTGCGCGTCGGCATTTTCAGCCCCGAGACGCTCGCGCAGGAGACGCAGAAGGCGAATGACGTCGTTCTGCTCCAAGATGTGATCGCGCGCAGCAGCAAGGTTCGCTGGACAAAGGGGTTCGACGATGGCGCCAGCGAGGAGATAGCGACCTTCGTCCCGACCGCGCGCTCTAAGCGAAGGCCGTTCCGCAAGGGGAACACCACGTCGGCGTTGTATCTGACCGCGCCGAGGCAGCCGCTCGCCGGACGGGTCTACGTGGACGCCCTGCGCACGATCATGATGCGCGACGTCGCGACGAATGCGGAACCTTGGCTTCCCGTGCAAGAGGTCGAGTTCAAGGCTGGCGAGGTCAGCCAGATACTCGCGAAGGCGCACAAACTCGGCAACTGGGTGATGACGTTCGACCGTGTCGCCGACCGCCGCCTCATCGCGACCGACGAACGCCGCATCATCCGATACTTCAGCGTGCCAGGATCGACGCACAACGTGATCGTGTCGACGGAGATCACGGAGCGCGAGCTTGGCGACTGCATTGATACGGACATCGGCATTCTGCTCCAGGGTCTCGATGCAGACACGCTTTCGGCACTCCGGCACCAGCTGTTCATCCGTGCGGCGCAGCTCTCGGGCGGCGTCGTCATGCGTGGCGCACAGTGGGCGAACTACGCTCACGAGCTGCTCGGCCTCGTCCTATCCCAGCGCGAACTCGACCGACTCCTGCGCGTCGATCGCGAGAACAGGACCGCGTGGTTCTTCCTCGATGACTACCGAGACTGGCTCGACCTGACCGGGGAGATGGCCGATATCCTCGCCATCGACTTCGCGGTCGGCGCGAACGGGCCCGAGATCCGCGTCGTTGTGGCCGAGGCTAAATACGTCGCTCAGGACGGAATCTCCGAGCACCGCAAACGGTCGGCCGGACAGCTGGAGGCGACCTGGACGGCGCTGAACCACCGCCTGCTTGGCGGCGCTGCAAACCTCGACCCGGCGATCTGGCGACATCGACTTGCGGACATGGTCCTCGAGCATATGGAACCCTTCGATCAGGTCGGCGGCATCGGACAGGACCGCTGGCTCGAAGGGCTGCGGGACGGCACCTTCCCCATCTCGGTCGACGGACACTCGATGGTGTTCAGTCACGAGCTTGACGCCGTCTTTGAGCCAATGCCTCAGCTGCCCGACGAGGCAAAGGTGATCGCCGAGAGGAGGCGCCTTGCGCAATGGGTATTCTCACGCGCGGATACGGCGAAGGCTCTGCGCGGCCTGGCCGACGACTCGGTAGCCGCCATGATCCACGTGCCAGCCGGTTGGCCGCAGCCGGTCGCAGACGCTGGAGCAAGCGACGTCGAGGCGAAGTCGATATCTCCGCAGGGGAATACTGGGCTGACGCAAGATGGTCCCCATAACGATGCATCATCTTCATCATCGCCGCCGTCCGATCCACAGCCAGACGTGCCAGCTTCCATGAGCGACGAGGCGGACGAAGGGTCCGCCGATACTTCTGCAACTGAGGGGCTCGCCGAATCTGTAGGCCCCTGGAGCCACGATATCGCCAAGGCGCTCCACCGCCTTAGCAATGCTAGCGATCAGGCGGAGGGCCAGTCATGGCTGACCGGACAGATCGACGCACTGCGCGCGGCGCTCCAAGCCGAGGGTATGGACGCACCCGTAATGGGCCAGCGGCTGACGCCAAACACGGGTCTCGTCTATGTCGGCGGTCGCACGCTTACCGTCGCCTGGCTGGAACGGAAGCGCACGGACCTTCTAACCCGCTACGGGCTCGACATTGTGCGCATCTCGCCAATGCCTGGACAGATCGCGATTGGTCTGCGGCGACCTGCACGCGCAATCCTTCACCTCGCCGACGCGTGGTTGAAGCGAGCGACGGACCCTACAGATGGCCAGCGCACGTCGCCGCTGCTGGGCGAGAAGGAGGATGACGGCAGCCTGTGCTACCTGCCGCTGGCCAGCGGCTACCTCTCACAGGAGCGCGCGGCGCCCCATAACCTGATCTCGGGTAACACTGGCAGCGGCAAGGGCATCCTCGTCACTAACCTCATGCTTGACCTCTGCGCGCTCAACAGCCCCGAAGAGCTGGAGATGCACCTGATCGATCCCAAGCGTGGGGTTGATTACGCGTGGGCGCGTCGCCTGCCGCACCTGAAAGGCGGCATAATCGACGATCAGGAGGAGGCGATGGCGCTGCTGGAGCGGCTGGTTGGCGACATGGACCGACGATACGATGAGATCAGCCGCGAGAACTGCCGCAACATCGATCAATACAACCGAAAGGTGCCACCCGCGCGGCGCATGCCACGGATCATCATATTCTTCGACGAGGTCGCCAACTGGATGCAGGACGACGACTTCAAGAAGGTGGTCGACGGCCTCATCAACAAGATCGCAACGAAGTCTCGCGCGGCGGGCTTCCATCTGTTCATGGTTTATCAGCGAGCCGACAACCAGGTCATGACGATGCAGTTGAGGACCAATCTCGGCAACAAGCTGATTCTGCGCCTCGGCGACGAGGGGAGCTCGCGGATCGCGCTCGGAGAGACCGGCGCGGACCGGCTGCTTGGTAAGGGCCATCTGATCGCCAAACTCGACACCGACGACAAGATTTACCTGCAGGTGCCCTTCATCGGCGATGACGAGGTCGAAGAGCTCGCGGACGCGGTGATCGCGACCTGGGCGGAGGCACGACGGGAAGCGGCGGAGTAGATGGCGGTCGGGAAGCTAGTCCGTGGCGCGCTCTATGCCCACCGCGACGCGATCGGGGCGCTCGAAAAGGATGTGCGGTCGATAATCGACAAGGCGGTTGCGATCGCCGGTGCAACCCGGTGGAACGTCGCGCGCGTCGAGAAGCATGTCGTCGGGCTGCTGGAATACGAGGACTTTGACGCAGCCGCCTTTCCGCGGCTCATCGCCTCGACCCGCGTGAACGTCGCGAACGGTGAGCATGCTCGGACCGACTTCAGTCGCTCCGCCAACCCACTAATCCTGCACCGCAAGGAACAGCTGCTGACGCTGGACGATCCGCGCGTCGGGCGCTGGGCTGAGACCACAAGACTTCTAGTCGAGATGGGACTATTCAGGGATAGCCATCTCATCGGGCGACAGAAAGTCTGGCGGGAGCGACTTGCGCAGGCGGGGCTGGCTTTCGTCGGAGACTAAGTGTTGCAGGCATGACCAACGTTACCGTTCACCGCCATCGCACCGCCATGGTGCGGCACACCCTATCGCAGCCGATGTCGCTTGCGGTTCGCCACGGTATGGTGCGGCCTGGGGTGACTGTGTTCGACTACGGCTGCGGCCAAGGAGACGACCTGCGAGCGCTGGCGGCGGCGGGCGTTGAGGCGGTGGGCTGGGACCCCCATTTCGCACCCGAGGCACCACGGCATGAGGGCGAGATCGTCAACCTAGGCTTCGTCCTGAACGTGATCGAGGATCCGGTCGAACGGGCCGATGCCCTAAAGGGAGCGTGGGCGCTCGCGACGCGCGTGCTGATCGTCTCGGTGATGATCGTAGGCGCCGTTCCTGTGGACGGCCTGCGCCAGTTTGGCGACGGCTACGTAACGGCCAGGGGCACTTTCCAGAAATACTTCCAGCAGGCCGAGCTCAAGGCAATGTTGACCCTGACCTCGGGGATCGAGCCCGTCGCTTTGGCACCAGGCATCTTTGCGCTCTTCCGCTCACCTGAGGACGAGCAGGATTTCCTTCTCGATCGACGCCGCGGATGCCGTGCGTCCACGAGCGCATACCGTGCCAATCGCCCCGCCCGGGCAGCAGTCGCCAGACCGCAACTCGCCGATCGGATTGCCAGTGCCGTCGACGCTATAGCCAACTTCGCACTTGAGCGTGGGCGGTTGCCTCACCCCGACGAAATGGAACCAGGTCTACACGATCTTCTTGCCGCGGAGCGCGTGTCGTTCGCGCGAGCGATCGAGGCCAGCCGAGATGATGGCATAGATGCAGGGTTGTTCGCGCAGGCGGCGACAGAACGACGCGAAGATTTGCTTGTCCATCAGGCGCTCAACATTCTCAACCGGTCACGCACCGCCGCGCGCCCGAGCCCTGCCATCGTGCGCGACATTCGCCATCACTTCGGCAGCCAGCAGCAGTTCGGCGAGCAGGCGCTCGAATATCTCCATGCCCTTGCCGATCCGCAGCGCACTGTGATCGCCATGAGGCGCGCGGCCGCTTCGGGTTTGGGCGCGCTCGATGAGGACGAGCGCCTCGTCATCGACAGCAAACGAGTCTCCGAGCTTGAGGGAGTGCTCAGGTGTTATGTTGGGTGCGCGCTCTACCTTTCAGGCGATATTGAACAGGAACATCTCGTCCGGCTCGACCCGCTGCGCCGTCGCACCACGCTCTTCCCGCTAGCCGGAAGGCGCCAGCCGTTTCCCGAGACGAACATCTCGATCACGATAGACCTGAAGCGACAAGACTTCGTCGTCCGCACCGATTCCCGCGTCCTCGTCCGCAAGGCGGATGTGTTTGGAATGGCGCGACGCTCACGGCAGCGATCGCTTGAGGAACAGCATCGCATTACCAATGGCAACGGAGAGGTGAAGGTTCTCGTCAGAACGTGATCTGATTCGAGCGAATGGCCGCGACATATCTGCCCTCGGCGCTCTGATGGGTGGTCCACTGGTCGGGCGCTGCTAATCGAGGAGCTGCCTAAGATCGGCTGGCAGGCGACGGGCAGCTCGACTTCGCTACCGAACGGAACCGCGCAGTCATGATTTATTGACGATCGCTGCCCTATCGCGCTCGTCTCGTCCCGCCCTGCGCGACCGCCCCCCAAATAGGCATGAGGTTTGAACCGTCGGCAGTCCGCCTCGACGTTTTGGGATTGGTGAAGTGGGAACTGCGATGGTGCGGGGAAAACAGATGCGCTTACGCCGCATCGGGAGACAGTTAAGATGCCGAATGAAGTTGCGAACACCGAACTCTCGCTGCTTGCGTTGATGGTCGCGAGGCAGTTGAAGACGGAGCACGGGATCGACGAGGCGCCACACGTTGCCGACTACGAGATCCAAATGGCAAGTGTCCGGCCCAATGGCTCGACTGACGTCCGCGTCGAGATACCTCTCGCCCGCGGCATCGCGATCGACGTGAAACAGCACTGGTGGGTCAATGACGGCAAAGACCTAACCGAGCTGGTCGAGGCGGCGACCGAAATCGCCGCCAAAGTCGCATCGGTGAATGACGTTCGTGAGGAAATTGTCGACATGACGAGGTCGGTACGGGCGGCCGCCTCCCGCGAGATTGCCAGAGCACGTCGGCGCGGGCTCCGGTACCGTTTGGTCTCGTGTAAGCCTGAAACGGTCTACAGCACCGTCGACGAAGGAGTCTCCGTCAGGGTCGTCTGCGAGCACTTGTCCGAATATCTCCGGCCGGAACAAGTGGAGTTCATGGCCGGATGCGTTGACGATGTCATCCGGGAGTTCGAGGCCAATCGGGAGGAGCAGGCGAAGCGGACGATCCGTCGCTACCATCTCGACGAAGTCGGCGGCACGGGAGAGTTGACAGCGTCGTGATGAACACCGTTCGTGAGCCTGGTCATGACGTCGCCAAGGTCCTGAAGCAGCTCGCCACGTTTAATCCGCGACATCTTTCGCCGCGCCTACGGGGTCCAATATAACAAGCCGTTCTGGCATTACCGCATCAGCTCGATGCTGGTGATCGTGGCGTCGGTCGTGCTGGCGCTGCTGTTGTTCCTCATTCAGGGCCTGCTCACGGCGGTCGAGCGCTCATCTACTTGCTTGGCGTCAGCCAACTCCGCTTAGCGATTATCCACGGTGTTCGGCATAATCGACGCGACAGCCGCCACGACCGGCCGAAGCGCCGAGACCATCACGCCGATACCCGACCAGGAGTCTATCTCAGCGGCGTCCAGCCGCGCGAAACGGATAGCATTGTGCGCCGCTACCGCATTGGCTGCGAACGATGCCAGATGCGCTTCTGACCAAGGCGTTCCCCTGGCGCCAACACGGCGAGGAGCCCCTCCCCGCGGATGAAGGGGCAGGGTGTCGATCGCGCCGTCCAGGACATCGGCGAGGCGATCGCCGCTCCGACGACGCTCGCCCGCCACCACGGTCGCGGTCGGCGCGCCTTCACGCAATGCCATGTCCATCGTATGCAACTGTTGCATGTCGCTCGTGCCAACGACGATGGTGACGTCGGCGGGCAGCGGACGCTGCACATCGAGCCTGCGACTGACGAGTGTGGCCAGGCCCTGCGCGAGCGCCGACCGCTGCAAGGCAAGTGCGCGTATAGTAGGGCCAACCGCATAGCCGAGCACCAGTCCGCTCGACACTTCGACGGTCGCGGCAATGACGGCCGGGTGCTCGCCGCCCCCCGCCTCGCATTCGATTCCCAAGGCGCACACGTCCGAGAGCAGTTGTCGACCGTAATGTTCGGCGAGCCAGACCGGATCCGCACGCAGCCTTGCGCGCCGCTCTCGTGCCACGATGCGCGCAGTGTTCAGTGCCAGCGTGACGCCCGTGCGCGCCAGCGCCTCCCGCGTCAGAGTGACCAGCGTCCACGGGCGCGGCTCGGCCAGCAGTCCATCTAACGCCCGCTCGAGCGCCTGATGGGCATCACTCTCGCCGCGCTGACGCTTCGCACGACTGGCATACGGAAGCAGCGTGCGCGGATGGCGTTCCTGCCGCCATCGCCGCACCAGCGACTGGAAGCCGGCATTCGTGATACCGCGCGGATCATTCAGGGGTGCCCGAGATGCCGGACGTTGGCCCGCCTCGACCTCGAGCAACGCGGCCAGCCTGTGTTCCGCCACGTTCTGCTCGTCGGGATTCAGCTTTGCGAGCAGCGCCTCGCCGTCGGGATCAACACCGTCCGGCCAAGCCTCACGCACGGTGTTTCGCAGGCGGTCGCCCAACCCGTCGCTCATTTGATCCAGCCAAATTTCATCATTCGCATCTACTAATACGCGGATCAGTGCGCAAGGCTTTTGACCTGCTGTTAGCCAACCATGCGGTCTAGCTCGAGAGGATGGAGCCGGTCATCTGACGCGGACCTCCCCCAGCTCGAACTGTGCCCCGGCGGCGGGCTATCATTGTCATATGCTGATATCTTGTTTACGTTCCCCGTTGCGCTCACCTCTTGTCCATGAACTGGCGCCGAAAAACCGGTCGCATCGGATGGCTTCTGGGAGACACACGATCTCGTCGGCAAGAGGGAAGCTGACCGCCTGACGGCTGACGCGCCTTGGTCGACTAAGCCACCACAGCGCGATGTTCTCATTTTCATCTGCTGGTATGTTGACATCGAACCGGTTTAGGCCCATCTCATCTTCATGAGCTGGTATGTAAACACGATTCGCCGCGTCAAGGCGCAGAGACAGGATCTCATCCCGACGGACGACGCGCTCGCTTTGTTCGGGAGCGAGACTGTCCACGGGGTCACTATCGTGCGGGCGCCCGACCGGGATCAGCTGCGCGGGCAGATCACGGGCAAGAAGTCGATAAGGACGGTCGGATATCCGTCTAAGAAAATGCGCCGGGCCCGCTACGGCGAAGCCGGAACAGAATGCAACCGGATCCCCGAGGAAGAAGTGGTCGTCGATTTCGTCGACGCAATTGCGCAACAGGTTCGCGTCGAAGCGTATATCGGCGATAAAATCTATACCCACATCCTCGACTTCACCAATCTACTCGCGGACGGCCGTCGGGTTCTGGCGGATGCCAAACGCACATGGGCTGACTTCCGCAAACCCGATGGGGTCAAGCAGACATTCCTCGGCATGCTCGCTGCGGAGGCGATGGGCTACGAATACGAACGCATCGTCTTCGCCAATGGTGGCGACGACGTCCGGCGCTCCAACATCGACGAGATCCAGGCCTCGCGCTTCGTCCCCGTGCCCGACCATCTTGTGGCCCGCGCCGCCCGCGCACTTGGTCAGGGTCCGATCTCGCTCGGAAACCTCGGAGCCCTCCTTCACCCGGTGAACAGTCGGTCGATGGCCTATGCCCTTATGATCAGGCGCGTGGTCGAGATCGACCTCGACAGCCGCCTCACGGACAAAAGCGAATGCAGGGCAGTGCCCCCGCTCCCGCTCTCGATGCCGAGCATACGGCGATGACCCACGGCCAGCGACTCACCGCGCGTGTGCCCCGGCGCGCGGTGATGCCCGGCGGTGGAAGCCGCGGGCCACCATGGAGCATCGGATCCACACATCAACGCCCACCACAGACTGGACCAAGATTTTCCATGAATACCCTCGACAAGGAGATGCCGCTTGCACCGCTTGGCCGTCGCGCCGGCGGGGCGTGTCGCGGGCCACCAGGGCGCGGGCGACCTCACGGCGCCCGCGCGCCAAGAAGAGTCTTCGTAGTCGAACCGACAGCATCCTCACGATCAAAAACGATTTGAAGCGGCCCCGCTCGTGATGTCGATGCCGGGCATTCGCCGATGATGCGCAGTGGTGGAAGCAGCGGGCACCAACAAGCGTCGCATCAAAACCCCCACGATCATGACCAGACTGGACCAAGAACTCCAATGAATACCCCCAACAAGGAGATGCCGCTCTCCCCGCTCGGCCGTCGCGCCGGCGGGGCGCGCCGTGGCCCACCATGGCGCGGACGGCCTTCCGTCGTCCGCGCGCCCTACGCGAGCCAACATCGGCGCGGCGCCGCCGCGCGAACGACGGAGAATTCAAATGAACGACGACGGCAAGAAGAACACCATCAACGGTGTAATCGGATCAACATTCATCACCCCGGAGGGCCAGAAACTGCTCATCGAGCGCGAGCTCGGCGACGGTCTCCTCCACATCGTGAGCCTTCCTTCCGGAACCACCTTCCGCGTCGAGGACCCGGAGACCGGTAACCTCATGCTGCCGGACACCGCCTGGTTGGAGCGCGAGCTTGCGCAGAACGGACTTCGTTTTCTGGCCGACGCGAGCGGCCCGGTCGCGCCCGAGCGTCAGACCGCCAAGCTGTTTGATCGGGAAGAAATACTGAAGCTAGACCCCTACGCCGAGGCGAGGCTCGTCCTCATGCTGGGCCTGATCAACAAGGGCATCGACGGCTCAAATCCGCGATTGAGTGCGGAGATCGACGAGCTCTGGACGCCGGGACTCGAGGCGAAGCACGGACCGAGACCCACCACGGCGACCGTCCGTGAGTGGTTCGGCCGTTGCAACGGCGCCACCGTCGACCTCAACGACATGTTGAGCATGTCTGGTCGCGTTCCCCGCGCCAACCGCCTCGAACCGGAGGTCGAGATGATCATCGACGAGGAGCGGAAGCGCTTCTGGATGCACCGCGGCTTCAAGATCGTCGACGTCGCCGCAGCCGTTTTGACACGTGTCCTCGCGGAGAACACGCGGCGCGTTGCATCTGGCGAGCCCCAGCTTACGCTTCCCGGAAAGGAGACGATCAGACGGCGCGTCAACGAGATGCTCTGTCGCGACACCTACGCGTTGAAATTTGGCGAGAAGGCGGCAAAGCGCAAGTTTGACGGCTCCGGCCGCGGCATCACCGCATATAAGATCCTCCAGATCGGACTAATGGACGACGCGGTCATCGATCTCGTCACCTGCCTCGACGTGGATCGCGGGCTCATCGCCGGCCGACCCTATCTGACGGTGCTCATCGACGTGCACTCGAGGTGTGTCGTTGCCGCTTCGGTCAGCTTTCAGCCGCCGTCCGTCCGGAAGGCGGCCGACTGCATCCGCATCGCGCTGCAGTGCGTGAGATCCGGCAATCAGCCTAAGATCGACATCCGCCCCGAACGACTCGCCCGATACCCGAACCTCGCGCGCATCAATGGGAAGTTCACGAAAATCGTAACCGACAACGGCACGAATTTCGTCTCACCCGGCTTCTCCGAGATGCTGCTGGACCTTGGCATCACCCACGAGCTCGCCCCGGTAGGTGCGCCGCGGCACAAGGCGATCATCGAGCGGTTCTTCCACACTCTGAACACCTGGCTGATCGGAAAATTGCCGGGCTCGACCCTGGACCCGAGCATATTACGAAAGCTCGGCATCGACCCGACCGCCGAGGCGATTGTCACCACCACCGAGCTCAAGGAACTGCTCGCCGAGTTCCTCTACGTCTACCACATCAGCCACCATAGTGGCATTGACGCCGTCCCGCTTCAGAAGTGGGGTGCCAGCATGGCCGTGCACGGGCGGGACATGATCCTCGACGGGCGTAAGGTCGATATCGTCACCGGCGTCACGGTGCACAACAAACGTGTCACCGCCAACGGCGGCGTGCGCATGTTTGGGATGACCTGGAAGGGCGAGAATCTTCAGAACGGCGTAATCAATCCGCTTTGTGCGGCAGAGCCGCACCGTGACCGGATTGACGGGACCACGGTCGTCACCACCAAGATCAAATACAATCCCGAGGACACGCTCTACATCCACGTTTTCGTCGGCGACGACTGGGTGCGACTGGAGAACACCCAGCCCGAATACGCAGCGGGCCTGGGACTGTGGCAACACAAGCAGATCCAGAACTGGGCGAAGCAGCAGCACCTCGACTTCAACACCCAGGCGGAGCGGCTCGCTGCGCGCGATGACTTGAACAAGATGATCCGGACGCTGTTCCCGGACATGGACGCGCGCGAGCGTCGCGCGATGGCGCGCATGTGCGGCGCAACCCCCGAACCCACGTTCGAGGTCGTTTTCGCCGAAGCGGAGCCGCGCCACGACGGAATGGGACCGATCATCGAACACGATGCGCCCGCCAACGAGCGTGAGGACGCACAGCGCCCCACAAGCCGTCCGGCAATCGAAAAGCCGAACGATGACACGCCCGGCGACGAGACGAACGACGACACTCCCGACGATGAAACGAACGACGGCGAGGACCACGAACCGGTCCTCGGCAAGGCCAAGCCGATCGTCGAGCCGGCGGAGCCCGACGAGCACGACGACAACGAAGACGGAGAATACGCATGAGCGGCAAGAAGAGCAAATCGCCTCTCGGGGCGTTCAGCCCCGAGGAACTGCTACCCAGCACCGGCTATCCCGACGCTCGACCGAGCCCCGCGAAGTCGGCCGCAACGCGCGTTCGCGACCAGCTCGTCCGGTCGATCTACATCCATAATCCGAACCACGTGAACGTGTTCAAGGCTCTGGACCTGGTCATATCCCTTGGCGTGAAAGGGGAATTCCAGACAGGCGTAAGGAATGCCGCGAGGAGCTACGCCGGCAAGAGCTCGTCGGCAGACGAGTTCGCGCGGATCGTGGCCGCCCGAGGCACCTACCCGGCCGGAAGCCGACCGGTCGTCAGGGTGGAACTCGAGCAGGCCTGCACCTCAAAGCGCTTCTGGACCTCGATTCTAAACGAGTATGGCGACGGGTTTGCCTCATCAAGGGATGAGGAAGGTCTGAGGCGCGCCGCATATGACGCGATCGCGAAATACGGCACCGTGCTCCTCATCATCGACGAAGTGCAGCACGCCGGATATCGGTCCAAGGGCAGCTCGGCGGCGACCGACGTGATCAAGCGTTTCATCTCAGACGCGCAGGTCGGCATCGGGCTCTTCGGGAACGAGGACGCGCTAGAACTGCTGCAGTCCAACAATCAGCTTAGCCACCGCCTCATCGAGCCGTGCGACATCAAGCCGCTCAACCTCTCGGATACAGGCGATCAGGCCCGGTTCCGAACCTTCGTGCGAAAATATGGCGAGGCGCTGGTGGCGCACAAGCTGTTCGGAGAGATGGCGAGCCTTTCCGATCCCAGAGTAATCGACTGCCTGATGGCCATCTCCGGTGGCTATCTCGGTCGCGTCAGCACGCTGCTGAAGATCGCAGGACGCCGCGCCTTCATGCGCGACGCAACCACGATTGAGATCTGCGATCTCTCGCATGCCAGCACGGCATGGGCGGTTGAGCAGCGGCTGACACCCAAAGATCCCTTCCGCTACGGCACAGGAGGTCAGAATGGCTGACGTGGCGGCACTCCGGCAACCCACTTGGAACGGCCAAGGCTCACTATCCGACTGGCTCGCGGACAACTGCGGCTGCGCGGTCTGCGTAACTTCTAACCCGGACCGAACCGGGCCGCGGGTGATGTCGAGTATCATAGCGCACCCCGACGAAAGCCTCGTCAGCCTTATCGCTCGCGCGTCCGCGGAGAACTGGCTGCCGCGCCTTCGAGCGATCTTGAGCACTGCCTCGCCGACCTGGCATGCTCACTTCAATCTTGCGGCCCGTGAAGACTTCGACTTCGGACAACTCGCGTTCGCGGCAAGGCTGCCGCCGCACGAAGTCGAGGCTCGGCGCTACCGACGGTCGGAGATGATTCCCGACCTTCCGATCGTCGGCTTCCACGGCGCAAGCGTCCCGGTATATGATCTGAACCTCAAACCCCGCAGAGTGACCACCAGCTGGCTGAAGAGCGGTTACCACTCGGCGTTCGGGCATCATGCGCTCGTAACGCACTGTCCCGCCACGGGCGAACTGCTGTTCGACAAGTGTCCCCGCTGCAGCACCGCCCTGACATGGACAAAATCTGCAATCACCCGCTGCACAGCGTGCGGGCTCGACATCGCCGATCACGAGGGCGAGCGTGTTTCCCGGAGGACGCTCGCGGCCACCCGTTTGATGCTGGACATCATCCATCCCCACCCGGCGCGGCACTCGGAGGCAATGGCGGACCTTCACACGCAACTCGCGGGGCTCGACCGTGGCCTCGTGTTCGAACTCGGATGGCGCATGGGCTGTGTCCTGGTCGGTGTGGGGCTTGGCGGCCGCGATGAAGCGGCACGTTTGCCGATCGACGTACGGCTGAAGGTCCTGGAGGCCGGTTCCAGCGTCCTGTCGTCATGGCCCGAGAGTCTCTATGAGGCACTCAAAGGGCGCATAGCAGGCTCAACGGTAGCGCCCTCGACGAAACTCGCTGGTCAGATCCGTGAAATCCTCACTGCGAAGAACTGCTGGCCCTCATTGCGCGAGGTCCTGCATCAAGCTGTGCCCGGGTTGAAATGGTCCGCAGGCTCTGCGGTTAAGTCGGTCCTTGAGCTTGGCGTGAACTCGGGTGAGCTGCAGCAGACGCTTGGCGTCAGCCAGAAAGTGCTCGATCGCCTGCGGGTCACGCCCCACCTGACCGCCGTCCGCTCGTCCGGGGAGGTGAACTCGCACGAAATATTCGAGGCCGCCGGGCTCCAAGATCTGAAGGTCCTGCTCGACGACCGTGTAAGCGTCGGCTCTATCGCCGAGCGTCTAGATATCAGCCGACACGGCGTTGAGCAGCTGGCATGCCTTGGCTTCATCAAGCTGTTCGATCATGGGCCGCTGCGCAGCGGATTTCTCGCACGACAGGCAAAGAGATCCGACTACCTGACGATGATGGAGCGCCTTAATAAGTCGGCGATCGACGAGCCGGATCACGGCGAGGCCAAAAAATCGATCATCTCCATTGACCTGGCGTTAAAAGTGATCGGCGGACGAGAAAAACCGTGGGGTCCGGTGATCGCGGCAATGCTCAACGGCACCCTCCCGTTCTATCTCGACCGATCTAACGAGGACAGGTTCATGGGTCGCGTGAGCATCGCCGCCGGCGATGTCCGCCTTGTCGCTGGCATGCGCTTCAAGACAGACAACTTCGCCGTTGAAGCAATAGAATTCGAGCCGCTCATAAACGGACGCGACGCCGAGGAACTACTCAACATTTTCCCCAAATACACTAGGGCTGCTCGGCTGGACCGCTCGCTGCCGCCGTTCCGGGATAAACACTACGACCGAGCTACGATCCTCGAGCTCGCGACCAAGCACATCACCGCTTCCGAAATCCTCGCTCGCTGGAACGGGCGCGATAAGAAAATGCCCAAGCCCTTCGTTGGCCGCCGCGGACTTCGTAAGCTAAATACCTTGGGATGGGACCGCATTGCTGCGGAACGCGCGATGACCGTGTTTCACGCAGATTCGTCAGCGCATCGCCTTCAGGGCCTCCAATTGTGAGATCGCAGGAGCCTAGTCGCGAATATGGCCTCTCGATTGCCGAGCAGTATATTTTTAGCAATCTTCCGAGGCTCGTCGAACTAGAGGCAGGCGAGGTCCTGACGGTGGGCTATTCTTGGAACACGATATCTATCGCCGTCGAACGGCATTTCTCTCCGGTGATTACCTTTGTCGATCCTGCGGTGGCTTTGATGCGCGGCATGGCGCGCAGAGTCGCGATCGAAAGCGACGTTGCCCGTGCCCTCACAGCACTTGCGCGATTGCGCATATGGCGCAGCGTCGGAACGATCGCTCCCCCCGCCACACTTTTCTGCGGCAACGAGCTATGGGATGCCCTCGCCGCCTCCGGCCGCCTAGAGCCCCAGAGCTTAATAGACCGGGTCCACTGGGCGATGGGCGATCCCGACGAGTGTGCCGACACAACGGCGCCGGAAGGCACCTGGCGCACCATGGGTCGAAAGCCGCTGCCGATCGCGCGCTGCCGGGAACTGGTCGGTCGCCATCATGTTCAGCGGCGAGGGAACGAGCCCTGGCTATCAGGAAGTATGCACGGTGAGAGGCTCTCGGTGACCACGTATGCCCGTGACGACACGTTCGCGATCCGGATGGCAAGTCCTGTCCGCCGAGGCGGCAAGCTCCACGCGACCTACGAGGTCAGATCGACGATGATCCTCCCGGAAACCCTGGTCGACGCCACCATCGGACGGCTTGTTTCGACCGTCATCGATGAGGACGTCGTCAACGAACTCGCCGGCGAGATCATTGATGCGCGGAACGCTACGACCACCCGCAGATTCCGAGTTATGATGGGCCAGCGCCCTCCTGTATTCCGCCAGATCGAACATGCGGTGGCATTCATGTCAGAAGTGGAAAAGCTGATGCCCCGGGCGAACGCGATATCCGCCATGATCGACCGGGCGTTCGACCGCCACTAGTCTTACTTGCCATCGCTATCGCCCCGTCTTGCCCGGGACGAAGGGCCTCTCGACGTATCCCCATAGGATCTCGCCACTCTCCCCGGCGGCGCGTTCTTCACGCCTTCAGCGGCTTTTTTTGGGCGAATACAGCGTTAGTGGGTTTGACGCACTGAAATGGGTCTGTAAGTGGGTTTCGGGCTATGGGTCGAACGTCCAGATTGGCCTTCCCACGAGGGGCGGACCAAATGTTTCTAAACGGGTCCGATCATCCTGACAGCGTCGGAGACATGGTGATGACGATGCGTACGGTCTTCATCACGGGCGGAACCTCGGGCATCGGCGAGGCCGCGGTCCGCGCGTTCGCTGGCGCTGGCTGGCGCGTCGTCACCACCGGGCGCCGGGCCGATCGGCTGCAGGCATTGGCCGATTCGCTCGGTGACACGGTCCACACGCTCGCCTTCGACATTCGCGACCGCGCGGCGATGGAGGCCGCGATCGCCAGCCTGCCACCCGAGTTCGCGCAGATCGACGCGCTCATCAACAATGCCGGCCTCGCGCTCGGCACCGCGCCCGCGCAGGACGCAAAGCTCGAAGACTGGCAGACGATGATCGACACCAACGTGTCGGCGCTGGTCGCCGTCACGCGGGCGCTGCTGCCGGGCCTCGTCGCGCGCAAGGGCGCGATCCTCAATCTGTCGTCGGTCGCGGCGACCTACCCTTACGCAGGCGGCAACGTCTATGGTGGGACCAAGGCGTTCGTCCGCCAGTTCAGCCTCGGCCTGCGCGCCGATCTCCACGGCACCGGCGTGCGCGTCACCTCGATCGAGCCCGGCATGGTCGAGACCGAATTTACCGTTGTGCGCACCGGCGGCAACCGGGCCGCGTCGGACACGCTCTATGCCGGCGCCAACCCGATGACCGGCGGCGACATCGCGGCAACGCTGCTGTGGATCGCCGAACTGCCGGCGCACCTCAACATCAACACGCTCGAACTCATGCCGGTCAACCAGTCGTTCGCGGGGTTTGCCGTGGCGCGCGAAAGCTGATCGCACCGCACACGGTCCGCAGCGGATCGCAGGATATGTCAGGCGTGTAACGAGATTTTAGGGGGCTAGACGCCACAAGGCGCGGGTCCGTAGTCCAGACAGGCCCGACCACCATGCGCTACCCCTTGATCGCTCCCAACCCTCCGCGGCTCAGCGATCATGTCGACGCACTGCAGCGCGTCGAGGCGTCGGGCCATTTCAGCAACAACGGCCCCGAGGTCCGCGCGTTCGAGGCCGCGGCGACCGCGCAGCTCTTCGACGGCCAAGGCGCCTGCCTTGCGGTCAATAATGCAACGCTCGGCCTGATGATCGCGATCCGCGAAGCTGCGGGCGAGCGCACCGCCGGCCGCTACGCGCTGATGCCCGCGCTGACCTTCGCCGCGACCGCGCAAGCGGCCTTGTGGGCGGGGCTGACCCCCTTGATCTGCGACATCGACCCGGCCGACTGGACCGCGAGCGCCGAAGCCGAGGAGCGCTTGCTGCGCGACTATGGCGATCGCATCGCGGTGCTGCTGCCCTATGCGACCTTCGGCACCGCGATCGACCTCGACCGCTACGCCTGGCTCCAGCGCGAACACGGCGTCGGCGTGGTGGTCGATGCGGCCGCCTCGCTTGGCACGCGCGACGCTGGCGGCGGCGGGTTCGGCGCGGGGGCGCCGTTCGCGGTGGTGCATTCGATGCACGCGACCAAGACCTTTTCTGTTGCCGAGGGCGGGTTGATCCATTCGGGTGACACCGACTTGATCGCGCGGCTGCGCGCGATGACCAATTTCGGTTTCGAGGCCAATCGCAGCGCGACGGTGTTCGGGCTCAACGCCAAATTGCCCGAAGTGCTCGCGGTGATGGCGCGCGCCAAGCTCGCCGAGATCGACACGGTATGCGACCAGCGCGCCGCGCTCGAGCATGCCTACCGTACGCAACTAAAGGGAGTCGCGTTCCAGCAGGCGGAAGGCCAGCGCCGCGCCAGCCAGTTCATGCCGGTGCTGCTGCCCGAAGCGGTGGCGCATCGTCGGAGCGAAATTGCCGCCGCGCTCGCAGCGGTCGGGATCGGGTCGGGCCAGTATTTCAGCCCGCATCTCGGCGAACAGCCGCTGTTCCAGCGCACCGCGACGATCCTGCCGACGCCAGTCGCCGATTCGATCGGGGCGCGGTCGCTCTCGTTGCCCGTCACCGACGCGATGACCATCGCCGACGTCGCGGTGATCGCCAAGGCCTTCAACCGCATCCTGGCGCGCGAAACGCGCAGCGCCGCCCGGCCGCGCCAGCACGCGATCGCCTCGCTGCTCATCGTCGGCGGCGGCCCTGCCGGCACCGCGCTGCTCACCGCCGCGAGCAAGCGGGGTCGTCTGCCCGAGCTGGCAGCATCGGGACTGATCGTCGCCGAACGCGAAGCGACGCTCGGCGAAGGGCGGATCGGTCGCTACGCGATCACCTCGGACAGCACCGCCGAGACTTTTCTCAGCGCGGTGCGCGACAATCCGCATCCCGAACTCGCCGCGCTGGTCGATCATCCGACCGGACAAGCCGTGGGTCACTATATCGGCGCGATCGGCGTGCCGCTCGTTGAAGTGGGCCCGTTCGTCCAAGCCACCGGTCATCGCCTCCAGACACTGGTGGCGCAGCATGGCGGGACGGTCCTGACCGGACACGACGTGCTCGGTACGACGCGCGTGGCAGGCGGGCTGTGGTCGAGCCGCATGCGGCGGCGTGCCGACGGGCACGAGTTCGACCAACTCTCGAGCGCGGTCGCGATCGCGACGGGCGGCCACCAGCCGCTCGACCGGCTCGCGGCGCAACGCGTCGGCGGGGTGTCGCTGGTGAGCGAGGTCGGCGATCGGCTGATGCAGTCGGACGAAGCGCTCGCGCTCGGCGGCCCGGCCAAGATCATCGATCTGCTCTCGACCAAGCGCAATCCCAAGATCGTCGTGATCGGCGGATCGACGAGCGCGATCGCGACGATTGTCCTGCTTCTCAAGACCGCGAGCCTGCCGCTTGGCGCCGGCGCGATCACGCTGCTTCACCGCCGCCCGCTTCGCCCCTTCTATCCCACCCCCGCCGCGGCCCAGGCCGAGGGCTTCACCGATTTCGGGCCCGACGACATCTGCCCAGTCAGCGGCTTCGTCTATCGCCTTGCGGGCTTCCGGCTCGAGGCGCGCGAACTCGTCCTGCGCGAGCTCCGCGTCGACGGACGCACGCCCGATCCACGGCTCACCGTCCATCAGGTGCGCGGCGACGACGATGCGGTCGCGCGCGCGCATCTCGCCGAGGCCGATCTCGTCATCGCAGCGCTCGGCTATCGCCCGCGCGCGCTGCCGGTGCACGATCAGGATGGCCGCGCGATCGCGCTCGCGGCGCACCAGGGCAGCGCGATGGTCGATCGGCATTGCCGCATCCTCGATGCGAGCGGCGCGGCGATCCCGGGGCTGTTCGGCATCGGCCTGGCGGCGGGCTTCGTGCCATGGGGCAGGCTCGGCGGCGAAGCGAGCTTCTCGGGGCAAGCGAACGGACTGTGGCAATGGCAGAACGATGTCGGCGCGATGATCGTTGACCAGGTGCTCGGCGATGGCGCACGAGCAGTGGCATGACTCCCCCTACCGTTAGTGTCATCATGCCCGCCTATAACGGGGCGGACTTGATCGGCGAGACGATCGTTTCGCTGCAGGCGCAGACGTTTGCCGATTTCGAACTGATCATCGTCGACGACTGCTCGACCGATGATACCGTCGCGGTCGCGCGAAGCTTTGCCGATCCGCGCATCCGCGTGATCGAGGCGCCGTCCAATCGCCGCGTCGTGCTGACGCGCAACGCCGCCTTTGTCGAGGCGCGCGGGCGCTACATCGCCGCGCTCGACCACGACGATCTGTGCCACCCGACGCGGCTCGCGCGCCAGGTCGCCTATCTCGACTCGCATCCCGAGATCGTGCTGGTCGGCAGCGCGGCGAACGTGCTGTTCGAGGGCGCGATTCTGCCGTCCGCGCTCGCGCCGCTATCGACCCCGGCGCTGATCGAATGGTTGATGCGGATCGAGAACCCACTGGTCTGGTCGTCGGTGATGATGCGCGCCGACGTGGCGCGCAAGCTCGATCCGTTCCAGCGCCCCGAGCGCGTCTATGCCGAGGATTTCGATCTGTATCACCGTATCTCCGCGTTTGGCGGAATCGCGCGGATCGACGACGAATTGCTGACCTATCGCCGGCATGGCGGCGGCGCGTCTCAGCGCCAGGCGACGGCGATGCGCGAGCGTGCGAGCGAAGTGCTGGCCGATGCCTATGCCCCGCTGTTCGGCGATGCGGCGGGTGATGCCGCAGCGTTGATCGGCCGCTACGTGATGGCGCAGCAGCCGGTCCCTGATCGCGTGACCTTCGAGCGCGTCGGCGAGACGCTCGTCGCGCTGCAGGACGATTTCATCCGCCGCCACGCGCCCGACGCCGAGAGCCTCGCCCTGATCCGCTGGGAAACCGCGCGGCGCTGGGCGCGGATCGGGCGCGCCGGCTTGCGCACCGGCCGGCTGAAACTCGGCGACGCGACCGGCGTGCGCCCCGATCATCTCGGGATGGGCTATGCCGGGATCGAGGAGCTGATCCTGTCGCGGCTGGTCGGCACGATCCGCTCGGCGCAGCGGCGCAAGACCGGCTGATCCCACGCCGCGTCAGACCGTCGCCAGGTCCTCGTCGACCGCCGCCAGATCGCCCCGCGCGCGCGCCGCACGGCCATAGACCGCCTCGAACAAGGGGGTCGCCATCACGGTGGTGACGATCGCCATCAGCACGAGCATCGCGAACAGCGTCGGCCCGATAATGCCCTTTTGCAGCCCGATATTGATGATGATCAGCTCCATCAGCCCGCGTGAGTTCATCAGCGCGCCGATCCCGAGCGCGGTAGAATTGTCCTCACCCGACAGCCGCGCGGCGGCATAGCAGGCGCCGAACTTGGCGAGGATCGACACGACCAGAATGCCGAGCGCGATCAGCAGGAGCGAGCCCGACGCGACCATGTCCATCCGCGTGTTGAGCCCCGAATAGGTGAAGAACATCGGCAGCAGCAGCACGACCGCGAGGGGCTCGACCTTGCGCTTGAGTTCCGCGACGAACAGCCCGCGCGGCATGCACACCCCCATAAGGAACCCGCCGAAGATCGCATGGATGCCGATCGCGTCCATCACGAAAGCCGACAGGCAGAACAGCAGCAGCGCGACCGCGAGCATTCCGCTGGTCATCTCGCCGCGCGCCTCGACGATCCGGCCGAGCGGCGCAAGCAGCCGCCGTCCGAGCAACAGCATGAAGCCGGTATAGAGCAGCGCCCCGCCGATCGCGAGCACCGCCACGCCCGCCCCCGCCCCGAAGGTCGCGAGCACGATGGCCAGCACGCACCACGACGCCGCATCGTCGAACGCGCCCGCGGTGAGCGACAGCGTGCCGAGCGCCGAGTTGGCGAGCCCGCGCTCGTTGATGATCCGCGCGAGCATCGGGAAGGCGGTCAGCGCGATGCACGCGCCCATGAACAGCGTCGCGCTCGACCGGTCGATGCCGGGCGCAAACAGGCCGGGCACGGTCAGCAGGAAGGGCGTGATCAGCACCGCGAGCAGGAACGGCGCGGCGATCCCCGCTGCCGACACCATCGCCGCGCTGCGCGCCTTGGACTTGAAATGGTCGAGCTGGAGCGTCAGGCCGACGATGAACATGTAGAGCCCGACGCCCAATTGCGCGCCGACATAGAGGACGTTGCGTGTCTCCTTGGGGAAAATCGCGAGCTGCAGGTCGGGCAGCAGCAGCCCGAACAGCGACGGGCCGAGCACGACGCCCGCGATCATCTCGCCGACGACTTGCGGCTGGCGCAGCAGCTTCTGCCCGAGCCAGCCGACGACGCGGCACGCGAGGATGATCACCGCGAGCTGGAGGAAGAAATGGACGCTGAAATCGCCCGGCGTATAGCTCTTGACGGCATTTACCGCAGGGCCGTGTGCCCCCAGCACCCCGCCCAGCGCCTGCCACGTCTGGCCCAGCAATTCACCCATCATCGTCCCCACATGTCCCGCGCAGCGCTCCCCGCCGCGCCCGAGTGACGCGCTAGCGCATCACCCGGTCACCGGCACGATATTATCGTCCGAATTGCGATCGATATAGGTGGTGTAGGGATCGATCCCGGCAAACGCCGGCTTGCGCTTGCTGACGATGCGCAGCGTCTGCACGCCCGACCGCACGGGCAGGCGCTCCATCGATACGACGTCCTTGGACGAGAAGGCGCCGTAATCGGGCTTGTGGTCGAACAGCCCGACCGCGATCGTGTCGGACAGCGGCGCCGGCGTCTCCTTGCCCGTGCCGCTTGCGTAGAATTTCGCGGCATCGACGCTGAGCAGCGTCTCGAACGTCCCGTCGGGCAATTTCCGCACGGTCGCGGTCTTCGCCTTGAGATCGTAGAGCGTGATGCGATCGAGCACGTCGCGGACGAGCTCGCGCTCGGCGGGGGTCCGCGCGAGGCCGAGGAAGCCGTTCACCAGATCGAGCGAGCGCGGATACGGCTGGCTCTTGAAGCGATATTTGGCGAGCAGGTCGCGCAGCATCGCGTTGACGCGCGCCTCGCCGAGCCGGTCCTGAAGCAGGTACATCACCACCGCGCCCTTGCGATAATGAATGTATCCCTGGTCCTCGACACGGTCGAGCGGCAGCTCCTCGATCCGCTCCGATCCGCGCGACCGCAGATAGCTGTCGAGCTCGTACTTGAGGAAGCGGCGGATCTTGTCCTCGCCATTGAGGTGCTTCATCACCATCAGCGCCGAATATTGCGCCATCGTCTCGACCAGGATCGTGCCGCCCTGCATGTCGGCGCTGATGATCTGGTGCGCCCAATATTGGTGCCCTAGCTCGTGCGCGGTGACATAGGTGACATAGTCGATCTTGTCGGGCGCATTGGCATCGGCGAGGAAGCCGATCCGCTCGGAATACGGGATCGTCCCCGCGAACGCCTGGGCGAAGCTTGCATAGCCCGGGAATTCGATGATCCGCGCATAGTCGAACTGATACGGGCCGAAATTGGCGCGGTAATAGCCAAGCGCGCTCTTCATCGCAGCCAGCATGCGATCGACATTATAGGCGTGCTTCGCATCGTAGAAGACCGACAGCTTGACCCCATCGGCCATCTCGGACTTCTCGGCATAGGCCGCCGATTGCACCGAGAAGAACGCGAGGATCGGCGCGGGCGAAACGAAATGCGCGGTGCGTCGTCCGTTCGCGACGGTGTCGGACAGCTTGCGCCCCGGCGCGATCGGCGTCTGGCCGGCATCGGTCGAGACGGTGATGTCCGAATTCACCCAATCGGCATCGCCGATATAATTGCGCCGCTGCGCCGATACGTCCTCGAGTTTGGCCTTTCGCAACTCCGGCGTCAGCCCGTATTTGCGCCGCTTGGCGCGGTCGCTGAGCAGGCCGTCGCGGTCCATCCCGATCTGCGGGGCGAATTCCGAATTGCTGAGGAAGGTGCCGTTGCCGACGAGCCGCGCGTCATCGCCATTGGCGCGCAGCGCGACCGTCTGGCGATGCGTCACGAACGACAGCGTCCCCGTCGCCCCCGGCGCGAGCGGCGTGGCGAAGCGGTAGATGCGGTATTTGAGATCGGCATCGTCCATCGCGAGCGTGGCGCCCGGAACCGCGATCGACACGATCGAGGTATCCTCATTGGCGAGCCGCACGTGCAGGTCGCGCAACGGCGCGCCGGTATCGTTGACGAAGCGATAGCTACCCTTCGCCTCCATCCGGCGCTGCGCCGGATAGAGCGCGACATCGAGTTTGATGTCGGTGGTCGACGGCTGGAGGACCTTTTCGTACTTCAGATACTTCTTTTCATACGTCGCCAACCGCGCCTCGCGGTGCTCGCGCGTGCGATAGACGTTAAGCACGTCCATCTGACGATAGAGCCACACCCCCGTCACGATCGACACGAGCAACCCGCCGGCAAGCACTGCACCCGCCGGCCCCTTGAGCCGCGCCGGGAGCTGGCGCAGCCGCGGCGCGAGCCGCGTCTCGGTCCCGCGCCGCCACAGCAGATGCGCGACCACTGCGAGCGCGAGCGCGATCCCCGACCAATAGAGCCGCAGCCACCAGCTGAGCGGCCCGCCGATCTGGTCGCCGTTCATGTCCGACAGCTGAAGGTTGCCGCTGCTGCCGTAATTGTAGAGCGGATGCTCGAACCCGATATTCTGCAGCGTCAGCGTCGCGACGAGGTAGATCACCATGATCCCCCAGCCGACGAACTTGTTCGGGCTGAGCGCCTGGACGAACACCGACAGGATGGCGATCAGCACCATGTCGACCGTCATCGGCAGCAGATACCAGCCGAGATACTGCAGCGGCTCGAGCGCGGTCACGCCGCGCGCGAGCTGGACGAGCATCGCCGCCACTGCCGAGATGACCAGCGTCGCAAACAGCACGCCCGAAACCGCGAGTGCCTTGGGCACGATGTACGCCCAATTGGGCAGCGACGTCGCATCGATGATCTCGTGCATCCGCCGCTCGCGGTCGCGCCAGACGACCTCGCCGCCGTAATAGATCGCGATGATCAGCGGGAAGACGCCGAACGCGCCCATCAGCGTGCCGATCACCGCAAACGTCAGCGGGCGCGCTGCTGTGCCGTACATCTCGCCTGCGAACAGCAGACCGCCGAGCGCGTTGAACAGACCGATCAGCAGCAGCACGAAGAATGCCGGGCTGCGAAAGACCAGCCCCATCTCGAAGCGGCAGCGCAACCACAGCCGCGCGCCGTTCGCTGCTGCCGGGCGAACCGGCGGGAGGCGATCGACGAGGAGCGGCGGCGACACGGCGAGCTTGGCGTCCTTGCGCTGCTGTCGCCGCAACTGGCGCTTCGACGCGCCGCGTTCGGAAAAAGTGAAGCGCGAATAGGCCAGCGCGAGCGCGGCGAACGACACGACGAGCCAGATCAGCCGGTTCCACAACAGCACGCCGGCAAACGACGGCAGATGCGTGTTCGATTCGCTTGCGGTGAAATAGCGAGTCGTCTTGGCGAGCGCGCCGAGCCCGAACGGCTCGATATACGCGCCCAGCTCGCGATATTCGGGCTTCGCGCGGATCACGGTGTTGAGCACGACATAGGCGACGAGGAACACGACGACGCCGAGATACGAATACATCATCGACCGCGTCATCGTCGCGACCGCGAAGAAGATCGACGCCGTCAAAAACAAATTGGGCAGCGCCAGCAGGAAATAGACCGACACATAATCGAGCAGCCGGTTCGCCCCCATCGTATCGGCATCGACCCACGGCATCAGCGAGCCGAGATAGATCGCCAGCGGCACGACGATGAACGTGATCGCCGCGGCGACGAACGCGCCGAGGAAGCGCCCCATCAGATAATCGAAGCGCGAGACGCGCGTCGAGCGCACCATCGGCCCGAAGCCGCTCTCATCGTCGCGCACGATCACGTTGGCGACGAACGCCGTCGTCACGAACATGTAGAACAGCGTCAGGATCAGCGAGATCTGCGCGATCGCGACGGGCGCGTTCTTGTGGATATTGCCGCCGCCGCCGATCTGGATCTGCTCGGTCGTCATCGCGCCGAACGGCAGCAGGAAGAACAGGACCGAGACGACCCAGAACACCGGGTTGCGGAATTGATAGCCGAGCTCGAAGCGCGCGATCTTGCCGAACATGCCCCCGGCCCCCTTCACGCGGCTGCGACGGTGGGATGGACCAAGGCTGCGTCGCCGCTGCGCGAGCGCGACAATGTCGAGAAATAGACATCCTCGAGCCCGCCGATCACGGGCGCAAAGCCGTCGCCGGGATCGGTATCGGACAGGACGTGGATGATCGTGCGGCCGGCGAACAGGCGGGTCGAGATGACCTTCTGCGTCTGCGCATAGTGCGCCATGTCGTCGCGCGCGATCGTCTTGGCCCAGACGGTGCCGCGCGACGCCTGGATCAGATCCTGCGGCGCGCCCTCGAGCTGGATCCGCCCGGCGGCGAGCACCGCCATGCGCGGGCACAGATCGGCGACATCCTCGACGATATGCGTCGACAGGATGATCACGACATTCTCGCCGATCTCGGCAAGCAAATTGAGGAAGCGGTTGCGCTCCTCGGGGTCGAGGCCGGCGGTCGGTTCGTCGACGATGATCAGCTCGGGGTTGCCGATCAGCGCCTGCGCGATGCCGAAGCGCTGCCGCATCCCGCCCGAAAAGCCCGCGATCGCCTTCTTGCGCACGTTCCACAGATTGGTCTGGTTGAGCAGCGTCTCGACCGTTGCTTTCCGCTCCTGCGCCGAGGCGACGCCTTTGAGCACCGCCATGTGATCGAGCATGTCGTACGCCGAAACGCGCGGATAGACGCCGAAATCCTGCGGCAGATAGCCGAGCCGCTCGCGAAGCCGGTCGGGGGTCGCGAGGATGTCGATCTCGCCGAAGCGGATGCTGCCAGACGTCGGGGCCTGCAACGTGGCCACGGTCCGCATCAGCGTCGACTTGCCCGCGCCATTGGGGCCGAGCAGCCCGAACATGCCCTTGGGTATCGACAGCGTGACATCGTCGAGCGCCCGCGTTCCGTTGGCATAGACATGCGTAACGTGTTCGAGTTCGAGCATGATTTCCCCCTGTATCGGGAGGAAGCTAGCGCAGTGTATTAGGAAGCTAAAGCGCAAAATGCAGCGCGCATGCGCCGCAGTGCGGCCGGGTCAGATCAGCGTGCGCCGGCGAGCAGGCGATACCCCCATGCCGGCAAGGTGACCTTGCTCGCGGTATCGATCACCAGCGCCGATCCGTCCGCGGCATCGACATAGCGACCCACGACCGGGCCGTCGCTGAACGACACGGTCTGCGGCGCGCCCGACAGGTTGAACAACGCGAGGACT
This sequence comes from Sphingomonas sp. UYEF23, assembly GCF_040546165.1. NCBI lineage: Bacteria > Pseudomonadati > Pseudomonadota > Alphaproteobacteria > Sphingomonadales > Sphingomonadaceae > Sphingomonas > Sphingomonas sp. UYEF23. The sequence goes on from NZ_JBEPNG010000006.1 coordinate 39,560, forward strand.
TTGTCGCTGCCCTTTTCGCGCACGAACGAGAAGACCTTGGTCGGCGCGCTGTTGACCACCGGCGTCATGCGCGTGCCCCACGGCGCGTTCCACAACGCCGGGTGCGCATCGCGGAATGCGATCAACTGGCGAAACAGCGCCGTATTGGGATGGTCGCGCCAGGTGATCGGGTCACGATCGAAGAATTTGAGCCGCCGCGGGTTGCCCGCCTCCTGGCCGTTGTGGATCAGCGGCATCCCCTCGCCGACGAACGACAGCGCGATCGCGGCGGGAAGCGCGGGACCGAAGCGTTCGAACTCGGTGCCTTCCCACGCATTCTGGTCGTGATTCTCGGTATAGGTCATCCGCATCGCCTCGGCCGGCCATGCGCTCTGCACTTCGGAATAATACCCGAACAGCGCGTTCACATCGGCCTTGCCGGCGCCGATGTCGGCCATCGCATTGTTCCATTTCCAGGCATAGGACGCGTCGAACGCCTTGGCGTGGACATCGCGCTGGTCGAATTCGGCGAGCATGAAGACGGGCTTGATCGCGTCGAGTTCGGCGCGCGCCGTCTCCCAGAAATCGAGCGGCACATAGCCCGCGACGTCGCAGCGGAAGCCGTCGACACCGACATCGCGCACCCAATATTTCATCGACTCGGTCATGTATTGCCGCAGCCCGGGCTTGGAATAGTCGAGATCGATGATGTCGGACCAATCCCAGAACGGCGTCGGCCGGTTGGCGCCCTTCCAGTCATGCTCGTACCAGTCGGGATGCGTGGTGTGGATGACATTGTCCCATGCGGTATGGTTGGCGACCCAGTCGAGGATGACATGCATCCCCTGCGCATGCGCCGCCGCGACGAACGCCTTGAGATCGTCGACCGTCCCGAACTCGGGGTTCACCGCGCGATAGTCCTTGACCGCATAGGGGCTGCCGAGCCCGCCCTTGCGGTTCTTCTCGCCGATCGGATGGACCGGCATCAGCCACAGGATGTCGACGCCGAGCGCCTTCAACCGCGGCAACTGCGCTTGCGCGGCGCGAAACGTCCCCTCGGGGGTGAACTGGCGCGTGTTGATCTGATACAGCACCGCCGTCTTGGTCCAGGCGGGATGGTGCAGCGAGACATAGGGCCGCGGCTGATAGCGCGCGTCGATCGCGGCGCTGCCCGGAGCGGCCGCTTGCTTGGCTGAGGCCATGCCCGAGGACAGCAGCGCGACCATCGCCAGTCCAAGCGCACCCATCCGCATCGCCCGCATCGCATTCCTCCCGTTTTATCTTGGGGCGCTTATGCCACTGCTCGGGCGGGGAGCACGGTGAATACGTATGTGACGGCGCGTGCGACGCCGCCGCGTGTTAGAGGCACCGACGCAGATTTGCCCATGCCATCCCGGCCAGCGGACGCCCGACCACTGCCCCCTGCGAGTGCACGGTTTTTTGGCAACGGAGCATGCCGGTCATTATGTTGGATCGTGCGCCTAAAGCAGGCCATGACGTGCGCCATGTCGCGCGCCGTCAAACTTCTTCTTTCGATCGATCGCTTTCTCCTCTGGCTGATTGCCACCGTGGTGCTGGCAAGCCTGCTGCCCGCGTGCGGGGCGGCGACGGGCTGGGTCGATCCAGTGCTGCTCTCCGGCATGCTCTACCTCACGCTGCTGCCCTCGACGGTGCAATCGTCGATCGCGGTCACGGCAATGGCGCGCGGGAATGTCGCCGCGGCGGTGTGCAGCGCATCGCTGTCTAATTTACTGGGCATTCTCCTGACGCCGCTCTTGGTCGGCGTGTTCCTGCACGCCGCGGGCGGCGGCGCGGTCGCGTCGTCGCACTCGATCGGCACGGTCGCGCTGCAATTGCTGCTGCCCTTGCTGGGCTTGCAGGTGATCGGCCGGCCGGGGGCCGAGCGGACGCTGTTCCGTTCCGCGGCGATGCTGGAGGAACGGGGGCTGACCGGCGTTTCCCCGCCGGGCGGGGCATTTCAGGGGGACTATCGATGACGCAAGCGACCCGACCGATCGATCCGGGAGCCCCGCCGACCGTAGGCGCGCACCGCCTCGACCGCTATTTCCGGATGAGCGAGCGCGGCACCACGGCGCGGACCGAGGTGCTGGCGGGGGTCACCACCTTCCTGACGATGGCCTATATCGTGCTGGTCAATCCCGCGATCCTCGGCCAGGCGGGGATGCCGGTCGCCTCGGTCGCCGCTGCGACCTGCTTTGCCGCCGCCTTCGCCTCGATCCTGATGGGTGTGGTCGCCAATACCCCCTTGGCGCTCGCGCCGGGCATGGGGCTCAACGCCTATTTCAGCTTCACCGTCGTCCAGCAGATGGGCGTGCCATGGCCGGTCGCGCTCGGATGCGTGCTGATCTCGGGCGTCGCCTTCCTGCTGCTGACGCTGACCGGCGTGCGGCAGATGATCGTCGCCGTCATCCCGCAGCAACTGTTCGCCGCGGTGGCTGGCGGGATCGGACTGTTCATCGGCTTTATCGGGTTGAAGAATGCCGGGATTGTCGTCGCCAGCCCGGCGACGCTGGTCGCGCTCGGCGATCTCACGGCACCCGGCGCAGCGCTCGCCTTGTTCGGCCTGCTCGTGATCGGCGCATTGAGCGTGTGGAACGTGCGCGGTGCGATGCTGATCGGGATCATCGGCACCACCCTGGTCGGCTGGTTCGCGGGCCAAGTCGTGTTCAAGCCCGAGCCCTACAGCCTCTCGGCGCTCACCGGCACCGCGTTCAAGCTCGATCTGCCCGGCGTGTTCGGGATCGGCGGGCGGCACGGGCTCGGGCTGATCGAGATCCTGTTCGTCTTCCTGTTCGTCGATCTGTTCGACAATATCGGCACGCTCGTCGCGGTGACCAAGCGCGCCGGGCTGATGGACGCCGCCGGGCGCATCCCCGGGCTCAACCGCATCCTGATGACCGATGCCGTCGCGACGATCGTCGGCTCGCTCGCGGGCACGAGCACGGTGACGTCGTATGTCGAGAGCGCGGCTGGCGTGCAGGCGGGCGGCCGCACCGGGCTGACCGCGGTGGTGACGGGCGTGCTGTTCCTGCTCACCATGTTCGTCGCGCCCTATGCGCAGCTGATCCCGCTGGCCGCGACCGCGCCCGCGTTGATCATCGTCGGCGGGCTGATGCTGCTCCCGTTGCGCGAAGTCGACTGGGAGGATGCCTATTCGGCGATCCCCGCCTTCCTCACCGTGGCGATGATCCCGCTGACCTTCTCGATCGCCAACGGGCTCGCCTTTGGCATTACCGCGCATGCGCTGTTGAAGCTGATCCGCGGGCGGATCACCACCGCGGACTGGTTCCTGCTGCTGCTCGCCGGGTTGTTCGTCGTGCGCTTCGTCTGGATGAGCGCGGGGGCATGAGCTGATGCGCCACACCGTCCGATCTTATCGCGGCTTGGTCACCGCGCCGCACCACCTCGCCGCGCAGGCCGGGCTCGCCATGCTGCGCGACCGCGGGACCGCAGCGAACGCGCAAAAGCTATCAAGCTGCGCCGGCAGCGCCGCACCTATCCCGCGATCTTCGAGCGCGTCGGCCGGCCGTTGCGCGAAGGCGAATGGCTACGGCAGTTGCTGTTTGCCGAGCATCGGCCAAGCGATCGTGCTCGTCGCTGCGACAAGCCGCAGCGCGGCGCGAAAGACCGCCCAGCTCGGCCGCGCAGCATGAGCGCGCGCGGCTTTCGCGGCGCGCTGCTCTCGGTCGCGCACGATCCGCGCGATCATGCCGATGCGATCCGCCACGAACCCGATGGACTGCTGATCGTCGAGGACGGGATCGTCGTCGCGCGTGGCTACTATCAGGACGTGGCGCCGCGCTATCCGGGACTCGCGATCGAGGCACTGCCCGGACTGATCGTCCCCGGCTTTATCGATGCGCATATCCACTATCCGCAGATGGATCGCATAGCGTCGCACGGCGCGCAATTGCTCGACTGGCTCGACACTCACATCTTCCCCGCGGAGAAGGCGTTTGCCGACCGCGCACATGCCGACGCCGTCGCCGCGGCGTTCCTCACCGAATTGCTGCGCAACGGCACGACCAGCGCGCTCGTGTTCGCAACCGTCCACCCGCAGTCGGTCGATGCGCTGTTCGAGGCCGCCGCGCGCCGCAATATGCGGATCGTCGCGGGCAAGGTGCTGATGGACTTGGGGCCAGAGGGCCTCGCCGATACCCCGCATTCGGGCCGCGCCGAGAGCGAGGTGCTGATCCGGCGCTGGCATGGCCACAAACGGCTCGGCTATGCCGTGACGCCGCGGTTCGCGCTGACCTCGTCCGATACGCAATTGGCCGAGACCGGCGCGCTGCTCGCGGCGCATCCCGACGTCCTGCTCCACACGCATCTCGCCGAAAATCTCGGCGAATGCGCCGCGGTTGCCGAGCGCTTCCGCGACGCGCGCGATTATCTCGACGTGTACGATCGTTTCGGGCTGGTCGGCCCGCGCTCAGTCTTCGCGCACGGCGTGCATCTGTCCGACCGTGCCTGCGCGCGGCTTCACGAAAGCGGTGCGGGGATCGCGGTGTGCCCGAGCTCGAACCTGTTCCTCGGCTCGGGCTTCTTCGACTTCGGGCAAGCCGACCGCCACTCGCTACGGCTCGGGTTCGGTACCGATGTCGGCGCGGGGACGTCGTTCTCGCTGCTGTCGACGGCGGGGCTCGCCTATCAGGCGGCGCTCGCGCGCGGCGATCGGCTCGATCCGTTCCGTGCGCTGTATCTGGCGACCGCAGGCAGCGCCGGTTTGCTCCACATCGCGGACCGGGTCGGCAGCCTCGAACCCGGGCTGGAAGCCGATTTCGTCGTGCTCGATACAGCCGCGACGTCCTTGCTCGCACGCCGCACGACCGGCGCGAGCCTCGCCGAGCAGCTGTTCGCGCTGCAGGTCCTCGGCGATGACCGCGCAATCAGCCGGACCTATGTGCTCGGCGAGTGCGTGTGGGACAAACACGCCGATCGGTGACGCCCTCGCGTCAGGCGAGGCGATGCGGAACCGACAGCGCTTCCTCGACGATCGTCTCGCTCATGCCGACGGCTTCCCACGGGAAGACGAACCAGCGCTTGTCCTCGGCGCGATCGATCGTCCTGGCGTGATAATCGACGCGCACTCGCGAGCGGACATTGTCGAGCAGCACGGCGAATTGCACGTTGCCGGTGTCACACCCCGCCTCCGCGAGCAGGCGCCGGATGTCGGCGATCGTTCCGCCGCTGTCGTTGATGTCGTCGACGAAGAGCAGCCGGACGCCATCCGCGCTCTTGGCCGCGACCTTGCCGAGCAATTCGTCGGCAAAGCCCGTTACTTTCGACGAATGATCGATCGACAGCATGTGCACTTTCAGCGCGTGCGACAGGAACACCGCGGGCACGAGCCCGCCGCGCCCGATCCCGACGACGAAATCGGGCATCCAGTCCCCGCGCGCGACGGCGTGCGCGACGGCTTGCGTATCGGCGACGAAATCGTCGTGCGGAATGTAATAGAGCTGGGGGCTGGCGGCGGTGCTCATGACGCGACACTCCGTATGGCGGCGCGATGGCGGCCCGCCGAAGCGAGGCCGGTTATCGCGTCTGGTCGGCAAGGGCAACCGCCGCCGCGCCTGATGGCGGATGCCGACCTGTCGGGGATCAGAGCGGTTCCGCACGACCAATTTTCGGATCGCTCTGGCGTCAAACGCACAGATGCGGGACACAGGCACCCGGTGCCGGCGACGGCGCGGATGGATCGTTTCCTCTTTCATCATGGATACTCGCGATGCTGAGACTGCGTACCTTCAAGACTGTGTCGCTTACCGCCTGTGCGCTTTGCGCGACCATAGTGGCGGGATCGCTCGCCGCCGGTGCAGGCCCGTCGACCGACGCCGTGATCGCCACGCGAGTCGATGGCTTCAAGAAGATGGGTGGCGCGATGAAAGCGCTCAACGATGAGTTGAAGAGCGACGCGCCCGTCAAGGCGACGATGGTCGCCGCCGCGCAGATGATCGCCGAGACCGCGCGCGCGCAGGGCAAGCTGTTCCCCGCCGGCAGCGGGCCTGCGCCCGGCGTCAAGACCGATGCGCTGCCCATCATCTGGACCGACCGCGCGACCTTCGACGCGCAGATGGCCAAGCTCGTCACCGCCGCCGACACGCTCGTCGCGGTCGCGAACAGCGGCGACGCCGCGGCGATCGGCGCGCAGGCGAAGGCGACCGGCGCAGTGTGCGGCGGCTGCCATCGCCAGTTCCGCTCGAACACCTGAAGCATCGATGCGCGCCCGCGACTGCCGGCGCGTCTGTTCGATTCGCTGCGCGTCGCTCTGCTCGACGTTTCGGGGGAGCGAGTCGCAGAATCCGGTCGCGGACGTGGGCCAGTGACGACGGCTGAGCCGGCGACGGATCGTTCCTGGGCGTTGGTAACCACGCTCTGCGCAGTCGGTGCGGGGTTCATCGCGCTCGCGGTCGCGGGCGGGTTTCGCTTTTGCCGCTATTGCACGTGCTACCGTGGGATATTGTCGAAGACGATCAGACCGTTGCGTTGTATAAACACCAAGACTCGGATCGCGATGACGTCGGCGCCTGTGAAAAAGGCGTGCGACGATCCGCGATCTGCCACGCTTTCGACGATCGGCGTGAGGCCAAGCGAAAACCGACTGACCTTTTCAACTTCATCGAATAGTCACGACAGTTTTATCGAGGTGATTTCGACAAGAGCACCGCTCTAAACCGCTCTCAGACGCACCGCTTCACACTGCCTCATCGGGGAACGCTGCCATGTCGAGCATTGCACACGCCGTACGCCACGCGCCGTTCGCCAGCAGCGCCGCCCCCGCCGAACAGGTGAACCGCTAACGCCTCCCGACCGAATTCCCCCCCTGGCCAAAAAGGACTGACCCATGAGCTATGTCACCACCCAAGACGGCGTCGAGATTTTCTTCAAGGACTGGGGCGCGAAGGACGCGCAGCCGATCATGTTCCACCACGGCTGGCCGCTGTCGTCGGACGATTGGGACTCGCAGATGCTGTTCTTCCTCGCCAACGGCTACCGCGTCGTCGCGCATGATCGTCGCGGGCACGGTCGCTCGACGCAGATCGGCACCGGCCACGATATGGACCATTATGCCGCCGATGCAGCTGCGGTGGTCGAGCATCTCGACCTTAAGAACGTCATTCATATCGGCCATTCGACCGGCGGTGGCGAAGTCGCGCGCTATGTCGCCAAATACGGTCAACCGCAGGGCCGCGTCGCCAAGGCGGTGCTGGTCAGCGCGGTGCCGCCGCTGATGCTCCAGACCGAGGGCAACCCCGACGGCCTGCCGATGGCGGTGTTCGACGGGATCCGCGCCGGGCTCGCCGCCAACCGCGCGCAGCTGTTCCACGATTTTGCCGCAGGGCCATTCTACGGCTTCAACCGCCCCGGTGCGACCGTCGTCCAGGCGACGATCGACAATTGGTGGCGCCAGGGCATGATGGGCAGCGCACAGGCGCACTACGACGGCATCGCCGCCTTTTCGGAAACCGACCAGACCGCGGATCTCAAAGCGATCACCGTGCCGACGCTGGTGCTGCAGGGCGATGACGATCAGGTCGTGCCGTACAAGAACGCCTCCGTGATGCAGGCCGAACTGCTGCCGAACGCGACGCTAAAGATCTATCCCGGCTTCTCGCATGGCATGCTCAGCGTGAACGGCGACGTGATCAACGCCGATCTGCTCGCCTTCGCGGGCAGCTGACCCGGCCTCACGCCGCGGCGGCATGGCAACAAGCCCCAACGGATCGCGCCTGCGTCGATCCGTTGGGGAGCATCTTCACGCCCCGCCGCGACTAGACGTCGCGCATCCCGTCCTCGCCCCGATCGTCCGCGCCCAGCGCGACGAATTGGTCGAGCAACCACGCGGCGGCCGGTCCGGGCGGGGTGTCGCGCCGAAACACGCCCGCGAAGCGATAGGTGCCGCCGGGGTGATCGGGCATCGCGAGGCGTTTGAGCGTACCCGCGATCAGATCGGGCTGGATCAGCGGCAGCGGCATGTTGCCCCACCCGATCCCCTCGCGCAGCAGCGCGTGCTTGGCGCCGAGATCCGCCAGCCGCCAGGTCCGCGGGCTCAGCACCGAGAAATCCTGTCCCTGCGTCAGCGGCGACCGGTCGGTCAGCACGAGCTGGACGTAATCGCGCCCTGCACCGGGCGCGATCCGCTCCATCTTGCCGAGCGGGTGGTCGGGCGCTGCGACCGGCACGAGCACCACCGATCCAGCACCGACGCATTCGACCCCTTCGACCCCGGCGGCGAGCGGCCCGGAAATCCCCACGACCGCATCGCGGTTGAGGACCAGCGACGTGATCGCACCCAAAGCCTCGACGTGCAGCCGCAACGTCACGGTCGGGAACGCCGCGGCAAAGCTGCGCAGCACCATGCCCAGCCGGTGCGTCGGCAGCATCACGTCGACCGCGAGATTGACCTCCGCCTCGAGCCCGTCGAGCAGCCCCTTCACTTTGGCGCGCAGCCCGTCGATCCCCTGCGCAACGGTGCGCGCCTCGGCCAGCACCGCGCGACCGGCGTCGGTCAGCTGCGGCTTGCGCGTGCCTTCGCGGTCGAACAGCGTCAGCCCGAGCTGCGTCTCGAGATTGCCGATCCCGTAGCTGATCACCGAGACCGCGCGGTTCAGTTTGCGCGCAGCGGCGGCAAAACTCCCCGTCTCGACCACGGTGAGGAACACGCGCAGCTGGTCGAAGGTCGGCGTGCCGGGGTTGGACATATCAATTCCATCGAACGTTTCAGTCTGTTTTATCCGACTGACCGGGCATGTCGAGGCCGTCTATATCCGTCGCAACACAATGGAGACACGCCATGATCGACATTCGCCCCTTCGCCAGCCTCGGTGGCGCCAACCACGGCTGGCTCGATGCCAAGCACCATTTCTCGTTCGCCAACTATTACGATCCGGCGCGCGAAAGCTGGGGCAATCTGCGCGTCTGGAACGACGACACGATCGCCCCGCAATCGGGCTTTCCGCCCCACCCGCACCGCGACATGGAGATCATCACCTATGTCCGCGAAGGCGCGATCACGCATCAGGACAATCTCGGCAATCTCGGCCGCACCGAGGCGGGTGACGTGCAAGTGATGTCGGCGGGCACCGGCATCACGCATGCCGAATATAACAAGGAAGACGTGACGACGAAGATCTTCCAGATCTGGATCCAGCCGACGCAGACCGGCGAGAAGCCGAGCTGGGGCGCGCGTCCCTTCCCCAAGGATGATCGCGCCGGACAGTTCGTGGTGCTCGCCAGCGGTTTTGCCGAGGACACCGACGCCTTGCCGATCCGCACCGATGCGCGCGTTATCGGCGCGACGCTCAAAGCCGGCGAAACCGCGACCTATCGGCTCGGCCGCGACCGCCGCGGCTATCTCGTCCCCGCCACCGGCGCGATCGAGATCGAGGGGAAGCGCATCGCCGCGCGCGACGGCGTCGCGATCAGCGACCAGGCGGCGGTGGTGATCACCGCGCTCGAGGACAGCGAGATCGTCCTGGTCGACGCGGCCTGAGCGATGGCCGTCCGGCGCGTGCCGGGCGGCCTCGCAGCATTGGGGCGAGTGTCCCGGCTCGCTTAATCGCGCCCGGCATCGCCCTGTCGCCGCCGCCCCGGAGCGTCCGGGGCGGTGATCGTCGCGCGGTCTAACGCTTCGGGCACCAGCGCAAGATTCTGGATCGCCGCGAGGCCCCATTGCGCCGAGGCATTGGTCGAAACCCCCGGCCATTCGAGTACCCCATCGACGCGATGCCGCGGATCGGAGGGCCAGGTGCCGAGCCCGGCATCGCCCGAGAGGAACTCGTCTGCGGCGCGCGTCGCGAGCGCCGCGTCCTTCTCCTCGAACGCCGCGTAAGCGGTGAGCCGCGAATGCCCCTCGCGCAGGTTGCGCGGCCCGAACGGTGCGCCGAACTTGGCGAGATACGCGCTCTGCGGCGCGTTGTACCAGCGGCAATAGTCGAGCCATGCAGCGCGGTAGCGCGGCACGTCGAACAGGCGGATCAGCTCCGAACTCACCTCGACCGCGCCGAACACCGCGTTGAGATGCGAGAACTGGATGCCGCGCCCCTGATCGAGGAAGCGTCCGCTCGCCAGGTCGAAGGGCGCACTGCCCGTCATCCAGCCCTTGGGCAGCCGCCCGATGCTGTCGAGCCCCGCCGTCACGCGATCGCGCCAGCGCACGTCGCCGGTCCGCTCCCATTCGGTCAGCCACGCCGCGGCGAGCGGGCACCAGGTGGTGCCGAAGGTCATCTCGATCGTCCCCGCCGGCAGCGCGGGCTTCTTCGCGGCGTTCGGCACCTTGCGCCCGATCTCGACCGTGGTCAGCGTCTGGTCCGAGGTGATCAGATCGTGGAGCAGGTCGCCGACCCGCTCGTCGGCGGTGAGGTAGTAGAACGGCCGGCGATAGCTCGCATTGCTGACGCGCGGCTGTTTCGAGCTGTCGCTCCAATGCTGCACGCCGTGGCGCGTCCCCATCCCCTTGAAGCGGCCGCTATGATAGACGTCGACCTCGCCGGTATGGCGCGTCATCGCCTCGGCGAAGCGCCAGGTCTTCGCATCGCCGGTGCGCAGCACCTGGTACCACAGCCACAGATCCGGCGAGAGTTCGCTATTGTCCCACGCAAAGCCGCCAATGTCGTAGCGCCAGCGATGCCGGTCGCTGTCATAGCTGTGCATCACGTCGCCATGGTTCCAGAAACCGTACCAGGCGCGGCGATCGACTTCGCCCGCGTAGAAGTCGACGAGGTTGCTCAGCTGATTCTCGATCGCTGCGCGGTTGGGGGTCGACCGGTCGGGCAGCCCCCAGTCGCCGAACACTTGCGCGGCGTGGAGGTGCGCGGGTGCGACCATCAATTGCGGCGGCGCGGCCTGCATCGTCGCGAGCCCCTGCAGCAGTGCGCTGTCGGGCGTTGAGGGGAACGCCCACAGCATCAGCTCGCTGGTCCGCGCGATCCCCGCGGCATCGTCCCAACCGGGCTCGTAATCTTCGTAGGTGACCGACAGGCCTTCATTCTGCGCGTCGAAGCGCTCCATCCCCATCGTGCCGTGATACGGCCGCATGTCCATCGCCGCCGCCTCGGGCGACCACAGCCACGCCGTAAGCGCGGCGGCGTCGCCGGTCGCGCCATCGATGTGCAGCGCGGTCGGATGCCGCTGCCAAAAATAGCGCACACCGAGCGCCGCGCCGCCCAGCGGCGAGCCGACATACGCGAGCCCCGGCGCGCGATGCCCTTCGTCGGCGTCGATCCAGCCCTGCTCGGGCGCGGTCCGCTTGGTGATCGTCCAGCCATTGGCGCTCGGCTGCTCGAGCCGGAAATCGCCCCAGGCGGGGATCCGCTCGAGCGTCGCGTGTACCGCCTTGGCCATCGTGTCGAGCGGCGGCACCGCGCGGCCGGCGACCTGTGCCGCCTTGAACGCCACTCCGGGATCGCGCCGCAACCCGGTCAGCGGGCGCACCCCTTCGGCGAAGAATTGCGCGTCGGTGGCGAAGCGCACGTGGCGATCGTGGAGCGCGGCGTCCTTCACCGGCACGCTCGCGCGCACGCCCAGCGCCGAGATGAAATCCCTTGATGCGCTGCCGTCGAACACGACGCTGTGGACCATTCGCAACCCGGTCGACCCGGCATAGGCATAGAGCCGCACGACGAACGGCAGCCAGCGGCGCTCGCCCGACATGTGTGCGCCCTCGATCTTCACGACCGCGCGCACCGGCCCGGTCTGCTCGACGGTGACGCGCTCGATCCGCCCCGCGAAGGGCAGGTCGGCGCCGTGGAGCGGCTCGGTGCGCGATGCACCGATGAGGGTCACAGGGCCAAGCACCGCGCGGCCGGCGATGCTCGCTTGCTGCACCAGCGCCGCGCCCGATTTGCCGATACGCCATTGCAGATCGCCGACGCTGATCGTCACCGCATCGGCGCTCTCGGTCACGCGGACGGGGCGTGCCGGGATAGTGGGGCGGCCGCGCGTGACGCTCAAGCCGTCGGGCGCGATGTCGGCGGGGATCGCGTGCGCGCTCCACTTGATCGAGCCGTCGGGCCAGCTCGCGGTGGTCCAGCCTTGCGACGGGACCGGCGTGCCGTCACGCGCCGTCACGCTCAGCGCCGTGCCGCGCTTGACCGCGCCGCGCGGCCAGGCGACGCCGAAGGTCTGGCCTGGCTGGAGCGCGGGCGCCGCGCCGTCGATCCAGCGCACCGGCGCTGCTTGAAACGCCGCGACCGGGGCCGCGCCCAACCGCGCCGGCAGCAGCGCAACGCCGCTCCCGAGCAAAGCCGCCTTGAGCGTCTCGCGGCGATTGAGCATGTCTCTCTCCATCAACGGTGCGTCACCGCCACGCGCCGGATGCGCAGGTGGCTCCACGTGGTGCGCAGCCCCCAATGGCCGCGCGTGTAGGGTTGGGCGTCGTCGAGCGTGAACAGCCGCTTGCCGTCGCGCTCGACCGCGATGATGTGGCCGTCGGCGATCAGCGCGATCCGCGTCCAGCGATTGGCGACGAGCATGTCGGCGGGGGCTGCCGTGTCATGCTCGGGCAGGATCGGGCGGTTGCCGGGCACGCCGATATAGCGGCGGAAGCGCGTCGTCGTATTTCGGTTGCCGCCGACCCCGACATAATAGGTGATGAGGTCGTCATAGCCGCCGAACGCGCCGGAGCGCGGCGTGGTCAGCACCGACGACCCATCGCGATTGGTCGCCATCCAGAAGGCGTTGAGGTCGCTGACCTGGTCATTGGCACCGCCGGCGGACACCGCCATCGCTTCGAAGGTGATCGTCGTCGGCGCGGTGATCGGCGTGGTCGACCACAGGGTCAGCCCCTTGGGCGTGTCGATGTCGATCACACCGCGAGCTTCGGTGACTCGCGCAGCCGGCGATTCGGCCTCGACCCGCCAACCGTCGAGCGACGCCTGTGGCGAGGCGCCGAGCAGCGTCAGCGCGGCGATGCTGCCGAGGAGCTTTACGCTCTGCATACCCTCTCCACCGCCTCTACTTAGCGTTCGCGCCAGCATAGGCCGGCGCAGGTCGCTTTGCCAAGCTATTCCCGCAATCTATAACTAATGGTCATATTGTGGAAAATTCTGCTCGACGTCAGCCGATATGAGATGTTGCGATTTATGGAATCAAATCGCATGATGCGGGACACAAAGAATAGAGAGGATGCCATGAAGGCGAAAATCCTGCTGAGTACATTGCTGGCCATCGTCACCGTGCCAGCGATCGGCGCCAAAGCGCCGCCGCCGCTGCGCATCTTCATCGCCAGCGATTCCACCGCGCAGGACTATAAGCCCGAAAAATATCCGCAATCGGGCTGGGGGACGATGCTACGCTGCGCTCTCGCGGCCAATGTCACGCTCGAGAACCGAGCGATCGGTGGGCGCAGCACCAACAGCTTCATCCGCGAAGGCCGGCTCGACACGATCGCGGCCGATCTGCGCAAAGGTGACACGCTGATGATCCAGTTCGGCCATAACGATCAGAGCGCCGACAAGCCCGAACGCTACACCACGGTCGACCAGTACATCGCCAATCTCCACCGCTTCCTCGCCGTAGCGAAGACGGCCGGGGCGAAGGCGGTAATCCTCACCCCCGTCGCGCGCCGCGACTTCAAGGATGGGATCGAACAGCAGACCTATCCGCTCTACGCCAACGCCGCGCGCCAGGTCGCGCGCGACACGCACACGCCGCTGATCGATCTCGGCAAGCTGTCCGAGGCGATGGTGCAGGCGCTCGGCGAACAGGCGGCAGCGGCCTATTACCTGCATTATGACGGCAGCGCCGGAGCGCCGGGCTATCCCAATGGCGTGCACGACAACACCCATTTCAGTGAACTCGGCGCGCGCCATGTCGCCGACCTCGTCGCGGTCGAGCTGCGCGCGCTCAAGCTGCCGGTGTCGCGTTACGTCACCCCGCATGTCCCCGCGCTCACCCGCACGACGCCCGCCGGCGGCCCGTCTTGCGCCTGATCGCCGGTCTCGCATTGAGCCTCGCCGTAGCGCTTCCCGCGCACGCGCAGACGCGCAGCTTCACGCTCGCGGGCAAGGCGGCACCCGGCGCGACGCCCGTCGCCCCCGATCACGCTTATGCCGACGGCTTCGGCTACGAACCCGGTTCGACGCGGTTGTTCTCGGTCGCCGCAGCGCCCGGCAACTACAAGGTCACCGTCACGCTCGGCCTGCCCCGTCAGGCCACCGAGACGACGATCAAGGCGGAGTCGCGCCGGTTGATGCTCGATGCGGTCCGCGTGCCCGCTGGGCACAGCATCACGCGCAGCTTCATCGTCGATGTCCGCAATGCCGCGCTCCTCCCCCCGCCGCTCAACGCGCCCGGCGGCAGTGCGGTGCTCCTCAAACCGCGCGAGCGGAGCTCGTTCAGCTGGGACGACAAGCTCACGCTCGAGATCCTCGGCAATCATCCCGGCGTCACCGCGATTTCGATCGCGCCGGTGCAGGTGCCGACCGTCTTCCTGCTCGGCGATTCGACCGTCACCGACCAGGGCGCCGAACCCGCCGCGAGTTGGGGCCAGATGCTCCCCGCTTTCTTCAAACCCGACATCGCGATCGCCAACCATGCCGAGAGCGGCGAGACGCTCAAATCGTTCATCGCCGAATTGCGTTTCGCCAAGGTGCTCGAGTCGGTGAAGCCCGGCGATTGGGCGGTCATCCAGTTCGGCCATAACGACCAGAAAGCGAACTGGCCGCAGACCTATGCTGCGGCCGAGACGACCTATCGCGCCTATCTGCGCACCTGGATCGCCGAGTTCCGCCGCCGCGGCGTCACGCCGGTGCTCGTCACCTCGCCCGATCGCCGGATGTGGAACGGCACCAAGATCACGTCGACGCTCGCCGACTATGTCGCGGCGGTGAAGGCGGTCGGCGCCGAGCAGCAGGTCGCGGTGATCGATCTCAACGCCGCGAGCATCGCCTTCTACGAAGCGCTCGGGCCGGAGCGTGCGCCGCTGGCGTTCAACGATGGCGGCAAGGACGCGACGCATCACGACAATTACGGCGCGTGGGTGCTCGCGCGCAGCGTCGCCAAGGGCATTGCCGACGCCGGGCTGCCGCTCGCCGCGCATCTTGCGCCCGATCTGCGGGCGTTCGATCCGGCCCGGCCGCCCGATCCCGCGACCTTCCGCCTCGCGCCCAGTATCGCCCACGACACCACCCGACCCGACGGAAGCTGACATGACCTCACGCCGCACCTTCCTCGCCTGCGGGCTCGCCGCGAGCCTTCCCCTTCCCGCCTTTGCACAGGATCCCGGTGTCGGCGCGGGTGCGCGCGTCGGCAGCGGCACGGCCGAGCGCTTTCCGCTCTGGCCGAAGACGCCGCCGGGCGCCCCGCAGACCAAAGTGACCGACGCCTGGGTCAAGCGTTCCCCCACGGGCGCCGCCGACGACATCGCCTGGCCGCATGTCGCGACGCCGATGCTCACCGTGCTCAAGCCTGCCCGGCCGAACGGCGCCGCGATGCTGATCTGCCCCGGCGGCGGCTATGTCCGCGTCGCGGTCGGGCGCAATCCCGGCGCGATCTCGCAATGGTTCGCCGATCGCGGCGTGACCGCGTTCGAACTGCTCTACCGGCTGCCGCACGACGGCTGGGCGGCGGGGCCCGACGTCGCGTTGCAGGACGCGCAGCGCGCGATGCGCGTGATCCGCGCGGGCGCGGGCACGCGCTGGACGGTCGATCCCGCGCGCGTCGCGATCACCGGCTTTTCGGCGGGCGGCCATGTCGCCGCGAAGCTCGCGGCGCGCTCGACGCTCGCGGTCTATGATCCGCAGGACGCCGCGGACCGGCTGTCGGCGACGCCGACCGTCGCCGGGCTGTTCTACCCCGTCATTACGATGTTCGACGAGGGCGTCCACGCGCAGTCGCGCCGCGAATTGCTCGGCGCCAACGCCGCCAGCCCCGACTTCCAGCGCCGCTATTCGGCGCAGGTCGACCTGCCCGCCGACATGCCGCCAACCTTCATCGCGTGCAACGCGGACGATCCTGTCGTCCTCTTCAAGAACAGCCTGCTGATGATCGAGGCGCTGCACGCAGCGAAAGTCCCGGCTTCGCTGATGGTGTTCGAAAAAGGCGGGCACGGTCCACCCGCCAAGCGTCGCGACGGGACGATCGTCCCCTGGCAGCAGATGTTCGCCGATTGGGCCGGGGATCATGGCTGGCCCGCCTGACCCGACGCCACGACCAAGGAAATGACCATGCGTATCACCGTCGCGGCGCTCCTGCCGCTCGTCCTGCTCGCCGCGCCCGCCGCGGCGCAGACCGCCGACATGAAGAGCTGGGTCGATGCCAAGACCGGCCACAAGATCGTCCGCATCACCGATGCACCCGGCAATTACGCGCTCTACTTCAACTACAACGCCTACACGCCCAACGGCGACACGATGCTCTTCTCGACCACCGAGGGCATCCAGGCGATGGACCTCAAGACGTGGACGCTGCGCACCGTGCTCAAGCGGCGCGGCGTCCGCTTGTTGTTCGCCGGCCACAAGACGCGCACCGCCTATTTCTCCGAGACCGACCGCAGCAAACCCGACGCCCCGGTCACCATCTCCGCCGCCGACATCGATACAGGCGTCGTGCGCAAGATCGCCGAGGTGCCGCGCGGCAGCCAGATCGACACGATCAATGCCGACGAAACGCTGCTCGCCGGGCAGTTCACCACGCGCCCGGTCGAGCTCCAGCCCGGCACCGCCGGTCGCGACCCGCGCACCGACCAGGCCGCCTATGCCGCCAATGGTCCAGACGGCAAACCGCTGCCCTATGCCGAGGCCAAGGAGGTACGGCTCAACGATCGGCTCGCGGCGAAAATCCCGATGGAGATCTTCACGCTCGACGTGAAGACCGGCGCGCGCCGCACGATCGTCACCGCGACCGACTGGCTCAACCACCTGCAATTCTCGCCGACCGATCCGACCCTGCTGATGTATTGCCACGAAGGCCCGTGGCACAAGGTCGACCGCATCTGGACCGTCCGCACCGACGGCAGCCACAACACCAAGATCCACACGCGCACGATGAACATGGAGATTGCCGGCCACGAATTCTGGTCACCCGACGGCAAGACGATCTGGTACGATCTGCAGACCCCGCGCGGCGAGGATTTCTGGCTCGCGGGCTATGACGTCGCCACCGCCAAGCGCCGCTGGTTCCATCTCGAGCGCAACGAATGGTCGGTGCATTACAACGTCTCTGCCGACCAGACGCTGTTCTCGGGCGATGGCGGCGACCCCGAGATGGTCGCGCACGGGCCCGACGGCAAATATATGTACCTGTTCCGCCCGCGCGCGATCCCCGACGTTGCGGGCATCCATGCCGACAATGCCGGCGCGCTGATCGCGCCGGGTACTTTCGCGACCGAGAAGCTCGTTGATCTCGCCAGGCAGGATTACAAGCTCGAGCCCAACGGGCGCTTCTCGCCCGATGGCCGCTGGCTGTTCTTCCGCGCCAACATCGAGGGCAAGGCGGCGATCTACGCCGTCGCGACGGACAAGGCGCGGTAGCGCGTCCGGCGGGCGTGACGCCGCGCCGGACGCTCCCCGGCTTACTCCGCCGTCTCGGACGCGGTCAGGCTGCCGGGGAAATAGCCGAGATGCGGCGGGTGGTTATACGCCGTGTTCTGCCACGCCACCCCGGCGCGATAGACCGGGTCCTGCATCAGCGTGACCAGCCGGTGCGTGGTCGGATAAGGTGTGATATAGATCCGCAATGCGCGATTGTCGGCGGTGCGCCACACCACTTCCTCGCGCCAGTCGCCCAATAGGTCGGCCTGCAGCGCCGGGGTTGCCTTGGTCCCGTTGTTCGACGCGAGCCCCTCGGGCGACAAGAGCGGGACGGCGGTGGCGGTCTTCCAGTCCCATTTGCTGATCGTCGTCTTGTCGAGCAGCTCCTGCAGCAGGTCGCCATCCCAATAGAGCGCGAAGTTGGTTTGGCGCGGCGCCGGGCCGATCGCATTGCCCTTCACGTCGAACAGGTCGCGACTGTTCGAGCCCCACAGTTCGGCGCCGACATGCCGCGGGTCGATATCGGCAGCAAGCCCGCGGCCGGTGTCGGTGTCGGCGGGCTTGGTCCACAGCACTTGCCCGGTCCGCGCGTCGAGCAGCGCCGAGCCGATCCCGCCATTGGTCTTCACCTGCTCGTGCACGCCCCACTTTTCGAGTCCCGGCCGCGTCGGATCGAGATCGGCGACGTGCATCGCATCGCCGTGGAACAGCGGATCGGTCCACAGCCCCTTGCCGTCATCGTCGAGCGCCATCGATCCGTAGATCACCTCGTCGCGCCCGTCGCCGTCGACATCGGCGATGCTGAGCTGGTGATTGCCGCGATCGGCATAATCGCCATTGCCCGGTGCGGACGAATCGAAGGTCCAGCGCTTGACCAGCTTGCCCGCGCGGAAATCCCAGGTGGCGACGACGGTGCGCGCATAATAGCCGCGGCCGAACACCATGCTCGGATGCTGCCCGTCGAGATAGGCGGTGCCCGCGAGGAAGCGGTCGGCGCGGTTGACATAGCCGTCGCCCCACGTGTCGCGCAGCTGCTCGAAGGTGGGGTTGCCGCCGGGATAGCGCGGCGGATCATAGGGCTTTGTGTCGAGCGCGCGGCCGCTGCGGCCGTCGAATACGGTTAGATATTCGGGCCCCTTGAGGATCCGCCCGACCAGCGGCGCGACCTTGCTGCCGTCGGCAAGCACCTTCGCGCCGGTCCGGTCGGGCTGCGGCACTTCGCCGCCATGCTCGCGCCAGTCGGCCGTGGCGTCGCCGATCACCGTGCCGGTGCCGTCGACGGTTCCGTCGGCGGTCTTCATCGCGATCTCGGCGCGGCCGTCGCCGTCATAGTCGGCGATCTGGAACTGCGTGTAATGCGCGCCCGCGCGGATGTTTTTGCCGAGGTCGATCCGCCACAGCCGCTTGCCCTCGAGCGTATAGGCATCGACGAAGACGTCGCCGGTATAGCCCGCCTGGCTGTTGTCGTGGCTGTTGGTCGGATCCCACTTCAGCACGATCTCATAGCGGCCGTCACCGTCGAGATCGCCGACGCCGGCATCGTTGGCGGTGTAGCTGTACGCCTCGCCAGCGGGGGTCGTACCACCCGGCGGCGGGGTCAGCGGGATCGACAGATAGCCGTTGGGCGCCATCAGGGCGGACCGCTTTTCAGGAGCGCCGTTCGCGACTGCCAGCGTGTAGCGCGCGTCGGCACTCCCCTGCGGATCGACGAAGGCGGTGGCATCGATGAGCGGGCGCGGCGTGATCTTGCGACCATCGCGATAGACGTCGAACGCGGTCGCGCGCGGATCGCTCGCCAGCAAGCGCCAGCTCACCAGCCAGCCGCCACCCTTTGCGGGCGTCGCGACGAGCCCGCGGTCGAGCGTCTCGATCGCACGCTGCGGCGGAGCCGCTGCTGCTGCTGCCGCCACGGCACCGAGCGCGACGCTCGCCCAAAAGTAGCTGCGCATCCGGATCATCCTGTCTCTCCCGTGGCGACGGTCAGCCTCGCCATATCTCAACAATTATGATTGCATTTCACCAAATGGCAACATAGAACGGAACAGCGATCCACAATGTGGATGTTACAGAACGAAGTCGATGGCGCTGGCACGAACCGCGCTGCACTACGAGGGGGGATGACGTGAAACGGCCAACGCATGCATGAACGCCGGTTCGATCCGCGCCGTCACGACAGCGCGCGGCATAGCTGAAGCAGCATCAGATCATAGCAGGACGTCCGAATGGTTCGAAAAGCCAGGACGCCCCAGGGGGAGGAATTTCATGACCATTATTCGTTCGGCACCGCGTCGGCAGCTTTTCCGCACGACCTCGGTCCTCGCATTGACGCTTGGCTGCGTCCTGCCCGCGATCGCCCAAGCACAGACCGCTCAGCCGCAGGCCACGCCGTCCAATCCCGCGGTCCAGCCGCAGCCACAGACCGCGCCGCAGAACGACCAGACCATCGCGCCCTCCTCCGCCACGGTCGAGCCGGCCACGCGCGACCGCGCTTCGGGTGACGTTTCGCCGCCGGCCGAGACGCAATCCGCGCAGGACGAGCCGCAGAACGCCGGACGCACCAGCCCCGACGTCGCGACCGCGCAGGACATCGTCGTCGTCGGCACCCGCGCTTCGTTGCAGTCGGCGATCAACCGCAAGCGCAACGCCGGCACGATCGTCGACTCGATCGTCGCCGACGACATTGCCAGCTTCCCCGACAAGAATGTCGGCGACTCGCTGTCGCGTATCACCGGCGTCCAGCTCAGCCGCGATTTCGGCGAAGGGACGCAGGTGTCGATCCGCGGCGTCGAGCCCGATCTCAACCGCGTCGAGATCAACGGCGTCAGCCAGGTCTCGGCCGGCGGCAGCCGCGCCGGCGATTTCCGCGAGCTCGCGACCGAACTCGTCAAGTCGATCGACGTCTTCAAGGGCTATGCCGCCGATTTGACCGAAGGCGGTCTTGGCGGCACCGTGCTGGTCGAAACGCGCAAGCCACTTGAACTGAAGAAGGCGCTCGGCAGCGTCGTCGTGTCGGCGCAGCATCTCGAGACAACGCAGGACTGGCGTCCGCGTGGCACGCTCGTGCTCGGCACGCCGCGGTTCCTGATGGATGGTCTCGGCGTCCTGCTCAACGTCACCTATGACGACAAGTCGACGCGGCAGGATTACGCCAGCAACACCAACTATAACCGCCTTGCGGACTTCGACCATTCGGACAAGCCGACGGTCGCTAACGCCGCCTATGCGGCCTTTCCGACCTATGCGAGCTGCGGCAACGTCGGCACCACCTCGACCCAGACCTTCGCGACGCGGCGTGCGGCGTGCGAAAACCAGTTCTTCGACTGGGCGCCGACCGTGCCGCGCTATCGCAACCTCGTCCGCCGCGACAAGCGCCTGTCGGGCGACTTCACGGTGCAATATGAGCTCGCGCACAATTTCCGCGCTTATGCCGAAGCGCAGATCAACAACCGCGACCAGCGGCTGTTCGACACCAATTACTCGCTCGATATGGGCCGCGTCCAACGCTACCAGCTCGACCCGGTGCTCGGCACCAGCTCAACCCAGCAGGTCAAGCTCGGCACCGCGACGATCAATCCCGACCATGTCGTAACGGGCTACACCACCGCGCTCAATTCGGTCGCGGTCAGCAGCACGGTCACCAGCGGCTCGAGCAATATCCTCGGCGTGCAGCGGCGCGATTTCCAGTACGACCAGAAGTCGCAATATTTCCAGGGCGGCTTCGACTGGAATCTCGATCGCTTCAAGGTCAAGGGCATGGTGTCCTATGCCAAGGCCAAGACGGTCGGCGAAACCAATCTGATCTCGATCAACACCGGCATCTCCGGCGTGAACGTCGATACGTCGAACGCGCTCGGCATCCCGGTCTTCACCTATCCGAGCAGCGTCAATCCGGCCGACCCGGGCATCTACACCGATCTCACGCGTCCCGGTAACGTCGCGCAATCAGGGCCGACGGTGCAGTATCGTCCGACGCAGACCTCGAACAGCGAGAAGCAGGCCAAGCTCGACGTCGATTGGGAGGTCGATTTCGGGCCGCTCAAGACCATCGAATATGGCGGCCAATATCGCGACCAGGACTATGTGTCGTACAATGGCGGCGGCTCGCGCCTGCTGACCGCGGTCGGTGTGACGCCGCAAGTCTATCAGGACACCGCGAACGTCTCCTATTCGACCAACATCGTCTCGGCGGTCACCGCGCGCACGACGAAGACGGGCAACGGCACCTACACCAACCAGCTGACACAGGCCGAATACGCGTCGCTCATCAACGCGCTCGGCGTCACAAGCGGCGGCGCGCCGCTGTTCACCGGGCTGCGCGGCGCACCCGGCGGCATTCCCGACCGGATCGCCTTTGCCAACTTCAATGCCGGCGAGATTTCCAAATATTACGATCTGTCGGGGTTCGACCAGGACCTGACGCTTGCCGCCAATGGCCTGCCGCAGATCCCGTCCTACACGATCAACGAGAAGATCGCCGCGGGCTATCTCAAGGGCAATTTCGAAACGCGCGTGTTCGGCATGCGGCTGACCGGGAACGCCGGCGTGCGCTATACCTACACGCGCGACGACGGCACCGGCGTCAACATCAGCCGCGTGACGCGCTTCACGCCGACCGGTGCGGTCGAGACGGTGGTGCTCAAGGCGCAGCAATCGACGCTCAAGAACAGCTATGGCGACGTGCTGCCTGCGTTCAACGCGGCGCTCGAATTCACGCCGAACCTGGTGCTGCGGGCGAACTGGGCGAAGAACCTCGCGCGCCCCAAGCCGACCGATCTGGTCGCGACGATCACCTGCACCGATGACGCCACCGTCGCCGCAGCCGATGACACCTGCACCGCGGGCAATCCCGATCTGGTGCCGTACCGCGCCGATCAGTGGGAGCTCAACATGGCCTGGTATCCGAACCGGGATACGCTCGTCAGCGTCGGCTATTACAAGAAGTATGAGAGCAGCTTCGTCGTGCCGAACGTCACCCGCTCGGGCGTCGATCTGTTCAAGGACGGCGTCCTCTATACCGTGCGCCAGCCCATCAACGGGTTCGGCGCCTTGCTCGACGGCATCGAAGGCAGCGCGCAGACCGCATTCACCTTCTTGCCAAAGCCGTTCGATGGCTTCGGCGCGTCGGCCAACGTCACCTTCGCGCGGGCGATCCGCACCAACCTGACCAACTCGGCGACCGGTCAGCCGCTGCTCGAATATCCCGGCCTGTCGAAGTGGACCTACAACGCCAGCATTTTCTACGACAAGGGCTTCCTCAATGCGCGGCTGAGCTACAATTATCGCTCCGACTGGCTGGTGACAGCGGCGGATTCGAACAACGGCAATTTGCCGATCTACCGCCAGGGCGAAGGCTATCTCGACGGGAAGATCACGCTGCGCTTCCCGAAATATCACACCAGCCTGTTCGTCGAGATGCAGAACATCAACAAGGCGTACTCGCGCTCCTTCGTGAAGGGGATCGGCACGTCGGAAGCCTATTACGCTGGCCAGCGGCTGTTCGCCGGCCTTCAGCTCAAGTTCTAGCGCTTGCGCCAAGCACCTTCCCTCCCCCCCTGCGGCTGGCTATCCTAACGGATGGCCAGCCGGTTTTTCCCGGGGGCGCTGGACCGACACTGGCTGGTCGATTGCCAACATACGGCGCGACATTCTAAGGGATGGACATGAACGCCCCCATCATCGACACCGAAATGCCCGAAACCGCAGGGCCAGCCGTCGGCGCCGGCAGCCAGACGCTGATGCGCGGGCTCGACCTGATCGAAGCGGTGAGCCACGAAGTGCTCACGCTGAGCGAACTCGCGGTCAAGCTCGACCTCACCAAGAGCACAACGCACCGCTTGCTGTCGGCGCTGGTCGATCGTGGCTACCTCGCCTTTACGCCGCGCGCAGGCTATCGGCTCGGGCCGAAACTGCTGCTGCTTGGTACGCTGGCGCAAGCGCAGGCCGATCTCGTCCAGGTCGCGCGGCCGTATCTCGAGGATCTTTCCGCCGCGACCGAGGATACGGTCCATCTCGGCATCCTCGATGGTGACTCGGCGCTGTATCTCGACAAGGTGCCCGGACGCCGGCGCATCACCATCTCGAGCCGGATCGGCGATCGCCAGCGGCTGACCTCGACCGGCCTCGGCAAGGCGCTGATCATCGATCACACGCCCGCTTACTGGCGCGAGCGTTTCGCCGCCGACCAGGCCGACGGCGCACCGCATGTCGACCCCGCTTTGTGGTTCGAGCGCATGTCGGGCTATGCCAGCCGCGGTCGCGCGTTCGATCTCGAGGAGAATGAGGATCAAGTGCGCTGTGTCGCCGCGCCGATCCGCGATGCCGGCAAGCGTATCGTCGGCGCGATCAGCGTGTCGAGCGCCGCGCAATATATGAGCGACGACCGCATGACGACGCTGACCGACGACGTCTGCGCTGTCGCGGCGGCGATCAGCCGCGAACTCGGCTTCGACCCCGCCGACGCCTGACCCTTCCTTCGTATTCCCAGGAGACCAGCATGTTACTCGCAGGCAAGACGGTGCTCGTCACCGGTGCATCGGCCGGCATTGGCCGCGCAGTGGCGATCGGCTGTGCGCGGCACGGCGCCGACGTCGCGCTCAACTTCGCGCGCGACGTGGCAGGTGCCGAAAGCGCCGTCGCCGAAATCGAGGCGCTCGGCCGCAAGGGCGTGGCGATCCAGGGAGATGTCGCCGATCCCAAGACCGCGACCGACTTCGTCACCAAGGCGGTCGCCGCGCTCGGGCGGGTCGACGTGTTCGTCAACAATGCCGGCATCTGCCCGTTCCACGCCTTTCTCGACATGCCGGTCGAGACCTTCGAGCGGACGATGCAGGTCAATCTGCACGGCGCCTATTTCATGGTCCAGGCCGCCGCCAACCAGATGGTCAAGCAAGGCGATGGCGGCTCGATCATCGCGATGTCGTCGATCTCGGCGCTGGTCGGCGGCGAGTATCAGACGCATTACACGCCGACCAAGGCGGGGCTCCACTCGCTGATGCAGTCGGTCGCGATCGCGCTCGGCAAGCACAAGATCCGCTGCAACTCGCTCTTCCCCGGCACGATCCTCACCGACATCAACAAGGACGACCTCGCCGACACCAAGAAGCGCGAATACATGGAAAGCCGTATCCCGCTCGGCCGGCTCGGCCAGCCCGACGATCTCGTCGGGCCGACGGTGTTCCTCGCGTCCGACCTCGCCCAATATGTCACCGGCGCCTCGCTGCTGGTCGACGGCGGCGCCTATGTGAACCTGCAGTGAGATGAACTGGACGCGGCGCGACCTAGCCCTGGGGCTGATGGCGGCCGCGCTCCCCTTCCCGGCGCATGCCGCGCGCCTATTCGACGTGCGGCGCTTCGGCGCGCGCGGCGACGGGCGGACGCTCGACACCGCTGCCTTCAACGCGGCGATCGCCGCGGCGGCGGGCGGCGGAACCGTGATCGTCCCGCCGGGGCGCTATCTCTGCTTCTCGATCCGGCTGAAGAGCAAGGTCACGCTCCAGCTCGCGAAGGGCGCGATCATCGAGGCGGCGGATCCTGCACGGCATTCCGGCAGCTATGACCTGCCCGAGTCCGGGGTCGAACAGCTCTACCAGGATTTCGGCCATAGCCACTGGCACAACAGCCTTATGTGGGGCGACGATGTCGTCGAAGTGGCGATCGCCGGTCCCGGGCTGATCGACGGCGCCGGGCTTACCCGAAACGGCCCCGGCGCGCGCTGGAAGGCGCAGACCGGCGAGCGCCCGCTGTCGATGCAGGGCATGAGCCAGCGCCAGATCGACCAGCTCGAACCCGCCACCGCGGCGATGAACGGCCAGGGCAACAAGGCGATCGCGCTCAAGAACGGTCGCGACATCGTGCTGTCGGGCTTCACGATGCGCCAGTGCGGGCATTTCGCGATCCTCGCCACCGGCACGCGCCAACTGGCGATCCGCGACCTGACGATCGACACCGATCGCGACGGCATCGACTTGGATTGCGTGCGCGACGTCGTGGTCGAGCGCTGCCGCGTCAACACCCCCAATGACGACGCGATCGTGGTCAAGAGCAGCTATGCGCTCGGCCACGCCGTGGCGGCGGAGAACATCGTCATCCGCCACTGCGCCGTCTCGGGCTTCGATCTCGGCACGCTGCTCGATGGTACGCGCCGTACGACACAAGAACTCGCACCAGACCGCGACCGCGTGACCGGGCGGATCAAGCTCGGGACCGAGAGCAATGGCGGCTATCGCAACGTGCGGATCGAGGATTGCAGCTTCACGCATTGCCGCGGCCTCGCGCTCGAGACGGTCGATGGCGGGGTGATGGAGCAGGTCGTCGCGCGCCGCCTGACGATGACAGACGTCACCACCGCGCCGCTGTTCCTGCGGCTCGGCGATCGGCGGCGCGGGCCTGCCGGCACCGGCATCGGCGCGATACGCGACGTGACGATCGAGGACGTCACCGCGACCGGGATCGACCATCGCTACCCGGCCGCGCTCGCCGGCTTGCCCGACCATCCGATCGAGCATGTCACGCTGCGCAACATCGCGCTCACCTATCGCGGCGGCGGCACCCCCGCGGACGCCGCGCGCCGCCCGGAGGAACACGCCTCCGCGTATCCCGAACCGAGCATGTTCGGGACCTTGCCCGCCTGGGGCCTGTGGCTGCGCCATGCGCGCGACATCACGATCGACGGCATGGGGCTGGAGACTGCCACGCCCGACGCCCGGCCGCGCTTTCTCGCCGATCATGTCGACCGTTTGAGCGTGCACAATACCCAGCTCTGACGCGCTTTGGGTTTGACCTTCCCCGCATTCGACGGTACCAAATAATACAAATCGGTGCCATATAATGGCCGGAGAGGGAGAAGGCTGTGTCGATCCATGCGTTCAAGATGCAGCTGAAACCCGGCGTTCTCGACGAATATCGCAAGCGCCATGACGAGATCTGGCCCGAGCTCTCCGCGCTGCTGACCGAGAGCGGCATCTACGATTATTCGATCTTCCTCGACGAGCAGACGCTGAGCCTGTTCGCCGTGCTGCGCGTCCGTGCGGACAGCACGCGCGATACGCTGCCCGAGCATCCGGTGATGAAGCGCTGGTGGGATTACATGGCGCCGCTGATGGAGGTCGAGCCCGACAACCGGCCCAAGGAATGGGCACTGCCGCTGATCTTCCACCATGCGTAAGCGCCCCGCGCGCTCGATCGTCGCGCTCGCCATCGCGCTTGCCGCCCCTGCCGGCGCGCAGGTCGCGCGCCCGACGCAGAACCTGCAAGCCCCGGTCAAGACCTTTGGCCGCGTCAGCTACGACGCGCGCTCGCTGATGATCGACGGCCAGCGCCGCATCATCTGGTCGAGCGAATTCCACCCCTTCCGCCTGCCCTCGCCCGATCTGTGGCGCGACGTGCTGCAGAAGATGAAGGCGAGCGGGTTCAACACCGTCGCGCTCTATTTCGACTGGGGCTATCACTCGCCCAAGCAGGGCGTGTACGATTTCAGCGGCATCCGCGACATGGATCGCGTGCTCGACATGGCGGCCGAGGAAGGGCTCTACGTCATCACCCGCGCCGGGCCGTATGTGAACGCCGAACTGTCGCGCGGCGGCTTCCCCGGCTGGCTGGTCAACCAGAAGGCGCGCGCCCGCACCGACGATCCCGCCTATCTCGCCGCGGCCGATGAATGGCTGACGCGGATCAACGCGATCGTCGCGCGGCACCAGATCAACGGCGACGGCAAGGGCCATAGCGGCACCGTCATCCTCCACCAGATCGAGAACGAGCTCGCGCTGACCACCCCGGCACAGCGCCGGTACATGGATCATCTCGCCGTCAAGGCGCGCGCCGATGGCATCACCGTGCCGCTGTTCCACAACGACCAGGGTCGCAACGGCTATTGGGTGCCGGAGTCGTCCAAGGTCGAGAACGTCGTCCACGGGCCCAACGATCTCTACGCGTTCGACGGCTATCCCGGCGGCACCTGCACCGTCGCGGGCAAGCCGACGCGCGGTTCGGCGGCGCCCGATTGGGGCTATTACGGCCCGGGCGGCGCCAAGGGCGGCGCGTCCGCCTCGCCCGACACCCCCGCCTTCCTCGCCGAATTCGGCGGCGGCTGGTTCGATTATTGGGGGTCGAACGGCGGCTATGACTGCAACGCGATCCAGCGCGGCAAGCGCTTCCAGCGCGTGTTCTACGGCACAAACCTCGCCAACGGCATCGACATCCAGAGCTTCTACATGGGCTATGGCGGCACCAGCTGGGGCTGGCTGCCAGCGCCGGTCGTGTTCACCAGCTACGATTACGGCTCGGCGATTTCGGAGGCGCGCGAGCTGCGCGAAAAGGCCGGGGAGATGAAGCAGCTCGGCGGGATGATCGCCGCGGTGCCCGATCTTGCGGGCATGGTCCCGGCCGGCGCGGTGACGGTGTCGTCGCCCAATGTGCAAGTCTATCACGACCGCAACCCGCAGAGCGACGCGCGCTTCCTGATGGTCACGCACAAGCCGTCGAACGGCCAGAGCGACGACAGCTTCACCGTCGCCGCGACCCTGCCCGACGGCGCGTACAGCTTTCCGATGCGGCTCAACGGCTTCGACGCCAAGTGGCTGCTTGCGGGGGTGACGCTCGGCGGCCAGCGGCTCGTTTACTCGACTTCCGAATTGCAGGCGACACTGACCGCCGATGGCCGCGACCTGCTGCTGCTCTACGGCCGCGCGGGCGAAGCGAACGAGACCGTGCTGCGCTACGCGTCGGCGCCCAAGGTGGAGGTGCTCGAGGGCGCGGCCACCAGCGCGTTCGATGCCGCCAAGGGCGATCTCAAGCTGACCTACACGCTCGCTGGGCGCAGCGTCGTGCGGATCACCGGTGGTGGCCGACCGCCGTTGACGCTGCTGCTCGCCGACGAGGCCGAGGGCGTGCGCTATTGGCGCCGCGACACCGCCGCCGGCCCGGTGCTCGTCCGTGGGCCCGCGCTGGTTCGCCGCGCCGATGCGACCGGCGCGACGCTCGCGCTGACCGGCGACACGAAGGAGGCCACGCCGCTCGAACTGTGGACACCCGCGCGGCTCACCTCGGTGCGCTGGAACGGCGTCGCGGTGCCGCTCGAGACCAGTGCGATCGGCAGCCGTCGCGCGCTCCGCCCGCTCGCCGGCCCGGCCCCGGTCACCCTCCCCGTCCTCACCAACTGGCGCGTCGCCGAAGGGACGGCCGAGGCGCGCCCCGATTTCGACGACAGCGGGTGGCAGGCGATCGACCGACGCGGGTCGGCGACGACCACCGCCAAGCCCGACGGCGAGCCGACGCTGGTGATGGACGCTTACGGCTTCCACGACGGCGATGTCTGGTATCGCGGCCGCTTCACCGGCACGCCCGACGCCAGGCAGCTGGCCTTGTTCTACGGCGGCGGCGGCGCTGGCATGGTGCAGGTGTTCCTCGACGGGAAACTGGTCGGCCAGGACGAGCTCCCCGGTGGCCTGCCGCGCCCGATCACCACCGCCGCGCCACGCTTCGACCTCCCCGCCGCCGCGCAGACGCCCGGCGCGCATGTGCTGGCGATCATGGTCCGCAACAACGGGCACAATTGGGATCTCGACTCCGACGATTTCCATAAGGAAGCGCGCGGCCTCGTCTCGGCCTCGCTCGAGGCACCGGGCGGACGCAGCTTCGCCGTGCCGATCGCGTGGAAGATCCAGGGCAAGCAAGGCGGCGAGGATCTCCCCGATCCCGCGCGCGGCGCCGCCAACAATGGCGGCCAATATGGCGAGCGGATGGGCTGGCATCTGCCCGGCTTCGACGACGCGCGCTGGACCACGGCGACGCTGCCCGCCGCCACGACGACCGCCGGCACCACCTGGTATCGCACGCGCTTCACGCTCGCTGTGCCCAAGGCGCAGGACACCACCGTCGCGGTCACGTTCGGCGACACCACCACGCCGCGCTCGGTCGCGCGCTATCGTGCGCTGCTGTTCGTAAACGGCTGGAACATGGGCCAGTTCATCGCGCATGTCGGCCCGCAGCGCGTCTTCCCGATCCCCGAGGGTATCCTCAACCATCACGGCGCCAACACGATCGCGCTCGCCGTCACGTCGGATGGCGCGGCGGGCAATGCGCTCGAACAGGTCAAGCTCGTCACGCTGCGCAGCGTGAAGGGCGGCGTGCCCGTCCAGATGGTCGCCGCGCCCAGCCGGCCGGACCAGCTGCAATGAGCGACGCGCTTGTCACCCGTCGTGGCTTCGGCGGCATCGCCGGCGCCGCCGCGCTCGCGGCGATGGCGCGCCCGGCCTTCGCTGCCGGGGCGGCGCGGCCGTGGCCGTATCTGATCGGCGCCGATGTCTCGTGGATCCCCGAGGACGAGGCAGTCGGCGCGACCTATTGGCAGGATGGCCGGCAACGCGATCCGCTCGCGATCCTCGCCGACGCCGGGTTCAATGCGGTCAAGCTGCGCATCTTCGTCGACCCCGCCAACGGCTATAGCAAGCGCAAGCCCGGCGGTCCGTGGTGCGACCTGCAGCAGACGCTGGCGTTCGGCCGTCGCATCAAGGCCGCCGGCTTCCATTTCTCGCTGACGCTGCACTATTCGGACGACTGGGCCGATCCGCAGAAGCAGACGAAACCCGCCGCCTGGGCCGACCTGCCGTTTCCCCGGCTGGTCGAGCGCGTCGGTGGCTATACCGCCGACACGATCGCCGCGCTCGTCCGCGGCGGGGCCGCGCCCGACATGGTGGTGATCGGCAACGAGACCACCTTCGGCATGCTCTGGCCCGACGGCCGCGTGCCGCTGACCATTCCGACCGGCAACCCGCAGACCGACGGCGTGCATCTCAATGCTGCCGGCGCCGGCGGCTATGACCAGTTCGCCGCGCTGCTCAAGGCGGGGATCGCCGGCGCGCGCGCTGCGGCGCCGCGCGCCAAGGTGGTGCTGCACAACCATCTCGGCCGCCATTGGCCGATCACGCAATATTGGACGGATACCCTGCTCCAGCGCGGCGTCCGCCCCGATGCCATCGGCTTCTCCTGCTACCAGCAGGCGGCGCAGGGCGACTGGCAGCATACGTTTGCCGAATTCGCCAAGGCCTATCCCGATCTCGGCTTCCTCGCGTTGGAATATTCCGCGCGCAAACGCTATCTCAACGATCTCGTCCATGCCGAACCGCACGGCTGGGGCAGTTACATCTGGGAGCCGACGCGCCACCAGGAAGCGATCTTCCGCCACGACGGCAAGCCCGCCGGCGAAGGCGCCCGCCCCGATCTGCTCAGCCAAGGCATCAACGCCGCGGAAGCCCCCGGCGCCGCGCCCGGCGTGCCGACCCAGACGCCGCCCGACGGCCATCAGGGCCGGTACGACATCGATCCCCAGTTCCGCACCCTCTATCGCACCATGGCGCACGATTACGGTCTGAAGCCCGTGCGCCTTCCTACCAGGAGAAGTTAATTGGCCGCCCTTACCCACGACGTGCCGCGTGCAGACGTGACCGCCGCGATCGCCCGACTGATGGACAATCTCGTCAACATCACGGACGAGACCGGCGAGTTCCTGCTCCATCTCGAAGACGGGCGCATCATCGACACCAAGGGCTGGGCCGGCTGGGAATGGACCCACGGCGTCGGCCTGTTCGGGATGTGGCGCTATTACGAGCAGACCGGCGACAGCACGGCACTCGCGATCATCAAGCAATGGTTCGAGGATCGCTTCGTCGAGGGCACGCCGACCAAGAACATCAACACGATGGCGCCGTTCATCACGCTCGCCTATTTGTACGAGCTCGAGCGCGACCCGCGCTACATCCCCTATCTCGACACCTGGGCCGAGTGGCTGATGGCACCCGACGGCCTGCCCAAGACCGAGGAAGGCGGCTTCCAGCACATCGTCTACAATGACGAGAATCCCGGCGAGATGTGGGACGACACGCTGATGATGTCGGTGCTGCCGCTCGCCAAGATCGGCCTGCTGCTCGGGCGCCCGCATTATGTCGAGGAAGCCAAGCGGCAGTTCCTCGTCCACATCAAATACCTGTTCGACAAGAAGACCGGGCTGTGGTTCCACGGCTGGGACTTCAACGGCCGGCACAATTTCGCCGAGGCGCTGTGGGCGCGCGGCAATTGCTGGGTGACGATCGCGATCCCCGAGATCATCGAGATCCTCGATCTGCCGCAGGGCGACGCGCTGCGCACCTTCCTGATCGACACGCTCGCGGCACAAGTGAAGACACTCGCCGAAACGCAGGATCCCGCGACGGGGCTGTGGCACACGCTGATCGTCGATCCGACCAGCTATCTCGAGGCGTCGGCGACGGCTGGGTTTGCCTACGGCATCCTCAAGGGTGTGCGGAAGGGCTATCTGCCGCGGCACTATGAGGCGGTCGGCATCAAGGCGGTGCAGGGCGTGCTCGCCAATATCGACGCGGCGGGCGAGCTCAAGCAGGTGTCGTTCGGCACGGCGATGGGCGACACGCAGCAATTCTACAAGGACATCGCGCTCACCTCGATGCCCTATGGGCAGAGCCTTGCGATGATCGCGCTCGGCGAGTTCCTGCGTACCTACATCTAATGCAGCAGGCGGCGCTTCCCGGCTTCCACCGCATAGCGTCGCGTTGGGCCGTCTGGCGCCGCCCGGCCGGCGCGCTCGCGCTCCTTCTGGCACTCGGCGGCGTAGCTCGGCCGGCGGTGGCGGAGACGCCGCTGGTCGCGTTCGATGCCGGGCCGGGCGTCGTGCTGGCGGATGCGCGCGGCGTCGCGCGCGTGATGACCGACGCGCGCGACCATGCGGTGGTGCGGATCGCCGCCGCCGACCTCTCGGCTGATCTTGCCCGCGTGTCGGGCACGGCAACCGGCAACGGTACGCAGATCTGGCTCGGCACGCTCGGTCGCAGCGCCGCGATCGACGGCCTCGCGCGGCGCGGCCTGCTCGACGTCCGCAAGTTGCGCGGCGCGTGGGAGAGCTTCGTGATCGCCACGGTCGATCGCCCCGCCCCCGGCGTCGCCTCGGCGCTGGTGATCGTCGGCAGCGACCGCCGCGGCACCGCGTTTGGCGCCTACGAACTGTCGCGCGCGATCGGCGTGTCGCCGTGGCATTGGTGGGCGGACGTCACGCCCGAACATCACGCGCTGCTGCGCGCGCCCGTGGGCGTCGCGCGCTTCGGTCCGCCCTCGGTCAAGTATCGCGGCGTTTTCCTCAACGACGAGGATTGGGGGCTGCAACCCTGGGCGGCCCGCACCTTCGAGCCCGCGGCGGGCACGATCGGCCCAAAGACCTACGCCAAGCTGTTCGAACTGATGCTGCGGCTCAAGGCCAACCTCGTCTGGCCGGCGATGCACAAGGTGACGCGCCCGTTCAACGCCGACCCCGGCAACGCAGCGCTCGCCGATCGCTATGCGATCGTGATGGGCTCGAGCCATGCCGAGCCGATGCTGCGCAACAATGTCGGCGAATGGACCGCGCCGACGGAGCGCTTCAATTACGCCACCAACGCTGCCGGTGTCGCGCGCTACTGGCGCGAGCGTGTGGCGACCAACGCGCGCTACGAAAGCGTCTGGACGCTCGGCATGCGCGGCATCCACGACAGCGGGATGGTCGGCCCGAGCGACGATGCCGGTCGCCGGACGCTGCTCGAGCGCATCTTCGCCGACCAACGCGCGATGTTGCCCAAGACCGCGCCGCAGGTGTTCACCCCGTATAAGGAAGTGCTCGACGTCTATCGCAGCGGGCTGAAGGTGCCGCGCGACGTCACGCTGCTGTGGCCCGACGATAATTTCGGCTATATCCGCCACCTCCCCGACGCCGCCGAGCGCCAGCGGCCCGGCGGATCGGGCGTCTATTACCACCTCTCCTATCTCGGCGCGCCGCTGTCGTATCTGTGGCTGTCGACCACCCCGCCCGCGCTGATCCGCGAGGAACTGGGCCGCGCCTGGGATGCCGGCGCGCGGCAGATGTGGGTCGCCAACGTCGGCGATCTCAAGCCGGGCGAGCTTGCCACCGACTATTTCCTGCAACTGGCGTGGGACGTGCCGGCGACGCGCGCGCAACCGATCGACGCCGTCGTGCGCGAGTGGGCGGCCGGCACGCTCGGCGGCGATGTCGCGGCGGACACCACGACGATCCTCGCCGAGCATCACCGCCTCAATTTCGCGCGGCGGCCCGAGCATCTGCAATGGTGGCTGCCGGGCGAGCTGTCGCGCCCCAGCCCGCTTTCGCCGCCCGAGATCGCCACCCGCCTCGCCGCGTTCGACACGCTCGCCGCCCGCGTCCGCGCGCTCGCACCGCGCGTCGCCGCCGACCGCCGGGATGCGTTCTTCGAGCTGGTCGACTATCCCGTCACCGCCGCCGCGCTCGCCAATGTCCGGCTGTTCGATGCCGAAGCCTATGATCGCCTCCACGACAGCGATCCGGCAGACGCGGCGCAAGCCGGCGCCCGCGCACGCGCACGCGCCGCCGATGCCGAGCTCACGCGACTGACGCGCCGCTACAATGAGACGATCGCCGGCGGCAAATGGCGCGGGATGCTCGCGATGGAGCCGGCCGATGGCCAATGGCGGCGCTATCGGTCGACCCCGCCGATCCTGCCCGCCGCTGCCCTCCTCCCGGCGGAGACGGTAGCCCGACCGCAAGCTCCCCCTGCCGCCACCGCACCCGTCGTGGAAGCCGAAGCCGCCGAGGGCGCGCGCACCGGTTGGCGCGTGATCGACGGGCTCGGCCGCAACGGGGCCGCGGTCGGCGCGGCACTGCCGGCGCAGCTGTCCTATACGATCAACCTGCCGCCCGGCCGCTGGCACCTCGTCGCCGAACTGCTGCCGAGCTACGCCACGCACGATGGCGATCCGCTGCGCCTGACGCTCGCGCTCGACGACGCCGCGCCCGTCACACTTGCCGCACCGCGCGTCACCGGCGATGCCGCCTGGGCGCGCGCGGTACTCGACAATCGGCTCGAGCTTGCGCTGCCGACCGCGCTCGCGGCCGGCCGCCATCGCTTCACCGTCGGACTCGCCGATCCCGCGCTGATCCTCGATCGCTTCCGTTTCGATCCGCTTCCCGCCAGCTTGCCGCCCGCCGGCGCAAAGGACTGACCGCCATGGCCACCGACCCTATCGCCGCCGCGCCCGCCAACCCGATCGCGCCGACGCGCCCGGTGCGTTGGTACACGCTGCTCGCCTATGGCTCGAATGACGTGCTCGGCGCGGGTTCGATGGCGGTGATCAGCACCTGGATCCTGTTCTTCTACACCACCTTCTGCGGGCTGTCGGCGCTGCAGGCGACCGCGATCTTCGGCATCGCGCGCGTGCTCGATGCCTTCACCAGCCCGCTGATCGGCCACCTCTCGGACAGCCTTGGCCGCTCGTGGCTTGGGCGCAAGTTCGGGCGGCGGCGCTTCTTCATTCTCGCCGCGATCCCGCTGCTGCCGTCGTTCGCGATCATGTGGGTCGCGGGGCAAGGCTTCTGGTACTACCTCGTCACCTACGTGCTGTTCGAGATGGTCTATGCGATGGAGATCATCCCGTACGAGACGCTCGCCAGCGAAATGGCGACCGATTACAAGACCAAGGCGAAGTTCGCCGGTGCGCGCATCCTGCTCGGCCAGCTCTCGGCGATCGGCGCGGCGTTCCTGCCCAAGGCGCTGATCCAATATCTCGGCGAGGGCTCGCCCGACACCTATCTCTACATGGGGATCATCTTCTCGGGCCTGTTCATGGGCGCGGCGGGGCTGCTCTATGCGTTCAGCTGGGAGCGGCAGCGCCCGCCCGGGCTCGATGCCGAGGAGGATGCGCGCGCCAAGCCGACGCTCGGCGCGGCGTTCAAGGCGCTCTATCGCAATTTGTTCTCGACGCTCCGGATCCGCGCCTTCCGGCTGCATCTCGGCATGTATCTCGGCGGCTATATCAGCCAGGACATCTACAACGCGGCCTTCACCTATTTCGTGATCTTCGCGCTGGCCGGCTCGGCGGCGATCGTCGCCAACCTCGTCGGCGTGACCTATATCGTCCAGTTCGTCGCGGTGATCCTGGCGATCAACTTCGCGCTGAAGCTCTCCCCCGCCGCCGCGTACCGGATGGCGGCGATCAGCTTCGGCATCGGCGTGATCCTGTTCCTCGCGATGTACGCTGCGGGCTATACCGCGACCGCGATGCTGTTCTGGGTGCCGGTGCTGTTCGCCGGGCTCGGCCGCGGCGCGCTCAACTATATCCCGTGGGCAACCTACAATTACATGGCCGATGTCGACGAGATCGTCACCGGGCGGCGTCGCGAGGGTGCGTTCGCGGGCGTGATGACCTTCGTGCGCAAGATGAGCCAGGCCGCCGCGATCATCCTCGTCGGCCAGGTGATGCAGGCATCGGGCTTCGTCTCGGGCGCGAAGACGCAAAGCGCCGGCGCGCTGGTCGGCATCGTCGGGGTGATGGGCGCGGGCACGATCGCGATGCTGCTGTTCGGCATGTTCGTGTCGACGCGCTTCCGGCTCGATCCGCGCACGCATGCGATCCTGCTCGAGGAGATCGAGCATCTGCGCAGCGGCGCGCGCACGCCGTCCGATCCCGAGCATGCCGCGGTGGTCGAGGATCTGTCGGGCTGGTCGTATGACCGGCTGTGGGGCAACAATCCGGTGGCGGACGCGCACAAGTGATCGCGCTAGTCGCCGCGGCCTTGCTCGCCCAGGCCGCGGTGCTGGCGCCCAAGCCGCTGTTCCGCGATCCCGTGCATGACGGCGCGGCCGACCCTTCGACGGTCTACGATCCGACGACGCGCGAATGGGTGATGTTCTACACCAACCGCCGCGCCGACCTGCCGATGGAGGATGCCAAGGACGTCCGCTGGGTCCACGGCACAGCGATCGGTATCGCCCGCTCGAAGGACGGCGCGCAGTGGCGCTACGGCGGCACCGCGGCGATCCCGGTCGCGTGCACCGGCGCGACGCTGTGGGCACCCGATGTCGAGCGGTTCGCGGGGCAATGGCACATGTGGGTGACCGTCGTCCCCGGCATCTATCGCGACTGGAACGCGCCGCGCTTCCTCGTCCACCTGACCAGCTCCGACCTCAAGCGCTGGCGCTGCGGCGAGCGCGTCGCGCTGGGCTCGGACCGGGTGATCGATGCGAGCGTCGTCGCGTTGCCGCGCGGTGGCTACAGGCTGTTCTTCAACGACGAGCGGATGAACAAGGCGATCCGCACCGCCGACAGCCGTGATCTGGTGCATTGGACGGTCAGGGACCGGCTCACCGACACGCCCGGCGAAGCGCCCAAGGCGTTCCGCTGGCGCGGGCGCTGGTGGCTGGTGTCCGATGCGTGGAAGGGGCTGTTGGTGATGCGCTCGGCCGATGGCGAGCATTGGACCCGCCAGAGCGACTATCTGCTCGCCGCCCCCGGCACCGCCGCAACCGACCGCGCCAAGGGGCAGCATCCGGATGTGATAGTGGCGGGCGAGCGTGCGTATCTCGTCTATTTCGTCCACCAGTCGGGCGAACCGCCGGCCGCGCATGATCCCGAGTGGCACCGTCGCAGCGTGCTCCAGATCGCCGAGCTGAACGAGGTCGACGGCATCCTCACGGTCGATCGCAACGCGCCGGTCTATGTGCGTTTCCTGACCCGCTGAACGCGGGCGCTAAAGGGTCGAGTACGCTTGGCGCTTTCCCGAACGCCCCCCCGCCCGTTCGCCCTGAGCCGGGCGAAGGGCACCTCTCCACAACGAGCCAGCCCTCACGCGGAGAGCAGGGCTTCGACAAGCTCAGCCCGAACGGCGTTGGCGGATCACGCCAATTCGAATGTGACCTAGAGAAATCCGACCTGCCGCAACCACGCCGCGCACAGTTGCGGCCACACCGACACCGGCAGGCCCTGCGTATCGAGCGCGAAGCCGTGCGGGGCATCGGCGAAGATGTGGCACTCCGCTGCACCGCCGGCTTGCTCCCAAGCGGCGTGCAGCCGCCGCGCATTCTCGACCGGGACGACCGGATCGTTGCCCGAATAGACGATGAACGCGGGCGGCGGGTCTTGCAGCAGTTGCGCGTCGGGCTGGAGCCGATCGTACATCGCCTGCTTCTCGACCGGGGGCAGCGGCGGCTTGTCGGCGACGATCGTGCGGCCTGCGGCATTGGTCGAGATCGGCGCATAGCCGATCACCAGCACATCGGGCCGCGTCGTCGCGTCGCGATCCACGCCCCATTCTTCCGGCACCGCCGCCGCGAGGCACGCAGCGAGATGCCCGCCCGAGGACAGCCCGACGACACCGAGCGCGCTGATATCCTCGCGCAGCAGCCGCATCGCCGCCAATGCATCGGCAAGCGCCGCGACAGGCCCGTTCGCCGCGTCGGGGAAGCGGTGGATCAGGACATGCGCGTGATAGCCGAGCGTATTGAGCCAGCGCGCCACCTGGACGCCCTCGCGCCCCGCCATCAGCTGGACATAGCCGCCGCCGCCGAGCACCAGCATCGCGCGACCATTGGGCTGCGCAGGTACGAAGCTCAGCAGCACCGGCTGCGCCACGGCGGTCACCACCGCTTGCGCCGGATCGGCGAAGGCGGGATCGAACGTCACCGCATCGGCGCGCACCGCCGCGCCATCGAGCGTACGCACTTGATCGGCACCGAGCATCAGCATCCCGGATGCGCCCCGTCGAACGACGAGTGGCCAGCGACGCACGGATGCGTCGGATAGGCCTCGCCGTCGAGCTCGACCGCCTCGCGCACCACCGACAGCCGGTCGCCATCGTCGCGCATCTCGTACAGCTTGCCGAGCGCATAATTGAACGGCCGATGCAGGATCATCATCAGCCTGCCGTCGAAGGTGCGGAACAGCATGCCGTGCCCGCTGTCGCGCTGCACCAGCGGCCCGAGCTGCTCCCACGGCCCGGCGATCGTGCCCGAGGTCGAGCGCGCCTGCGCCTCGACATAGCCCTTCTGGCCATAGCTCGACCACAGCATCAGCAGCGTGCCGGTCTTCGATCGATAGAGTTCGGGGCCGTCGGTGACATAGATGACGTCGCCGTTCGACTGCTTCTGGCCGACCGCCCACGGCGCGTCGTTCGCCTTGAACAAGGTTTGCGGCGAGCCGGCAGCGGCGAGATCGTCGGTGAGCGGCAGCGCTTCCATCGTGCCGACCGTCGTCTGCCACCATTCATGCGCATAGACGAGCCACGGCTTGCCCTTCGGATCGACGTAGAGCGAACCGTCGAGCGTCATCAGGCTGCCATCGACGATCGGCTCGCCGCCGCGCACCAAGCGGTAGGGCCCGTCGACTCTGTCAGCGACCGCCAGCACCGTACCGCGCCGATAGGTCGCCCGCGTGCCGTTCTTGCCGAGCGGCAGGTCGGGGTTGTGGAAGGTTGTGAACAGATACCATTTGCCGCGCCAGCGATGTACTTCGGGCGCCCAGCTGCCGGCCTTGGCCCACAGCCCGGCGGGCAGGACGAAGGCGAGCTTGGGCTTGCTCCAATGCTTCAGGTCGCGGCTGGCATAGACCATCGTGCCGAGCCGCTGGTCGCCGCTCATCGCCGCCTCGTTGCGGGTAAACAGGTAATAGGTCTTGCTTGCGGCGTCGGCGACGATCCACGGATCGTGCAGGTGCATCGCGGTCAGCACGAGCGGCGCGTCGCCCTGCGGTGCGGCGGGGGCCGCCCCCGTCAATCCGAGCAACGCGGCAGCGGCGAACAGCCACTTCATGGCGCGACCGCGATGCTGTTGCCATAGCCGATCACCACGGTGGCGATCAGCAACAGGCCGACCCCGCCCCACACGGTCGCCTTGATCCGCGCGCCGGCTTCCTTCCACTCGCGAAAGGCGAAGCCCCACAGCGTGCCGAAGATGATGATGCTCGCCATGTGCAGCGTCCAGCTCGAGAAGCCCAGCCGGCCCATCTGGCTCTCGCCCATCGTGTAGAAGAAGAATTGGAAGTACCAGGTCACTCCCGCCAGCGCGCTGAGCAGATAGTTGCGCAGCAACGGCGGCCGGCCGACATCGGCCTTGGTGACGCCGCGCCATTCGGGCGCGCTGCGGTTCTTGGTGATGAGGAACGCGCACCATGCTCCGTTGGTGATCAGCCCGCCGAACATCACCAGGCACAGCACCGGCAGCCCGGTCCATAGCGGCCCCGTCCCCGCCGCAGCCGACAGCGCCTTGATCGGCTCGCCCGCAGCGAGGCCGAAGGCGAAGCAGGCCGACATGATGCCCGCGAAGATCGCGACGAGGATGCCCTTGTTGAAATCGAACTCGGCGACCACCGCCGCCTTCTGTTCGGGGGTCAGCAGCGCATCCTTTTTCGCACCCGCGATCGCCACGACGATGATGCCGAGCAGCGTCAGCGCGATACCGAGCAGCACGATCCGGCCCGAGGCGTTGGCGAGCAGCTTCGCGTGGAATTCCCCCGCGAACAACGGCGGGATCAGCGTGCCGAACACGGTGCACAACCCCAGCACCACCGCCATGCCGAGCGACAGCCCGAGATAGCGCATTACCAGCCCGTAGCCGAGCCCGCCGAACCCCCACAGCACGCCGAAGACAATCGGCCACCAGAATGCCGTCGGCGTCGCGCCGTGGAGTACGCCGAGCAGATCGTTGGTCTGGAGGCTGGCGAAGAACCACGGCGCGAACAGCCAGGAGAAGACCCCGCCGGTCAGCCAGTAAATCTCCCACGACCAGCGCTTCACCCCGCGATAGGGCACGTAGAAGCTCGCCGAGGCGAGGCCGCCAAGCCAGTGGTAGAGGACGCCGAGCAGCGGGTTCATAAATCTAATCCCAGGCGATAGAGGCGGTTGGCGTTGCGCGCGAACAGGTCGCGTTGCTCGTCGTCGCTGAAGTCGGCGGCGATCGCGTGGAATGCCGCCATCGTGCGCTCGATCGGCGCGAAGAGCGTGTCGGTCGGGGTATCGCTGGCGAACAGGCACCGCTCGGTGCCGAACAGGTCGATCGCCGCGAGCAGGAACGGCCGCACGCGGGCGAGCGTCCAGGCGCGATCGATGAAGCCGAGCCCCGACAGCTTGATCGCGACATGCGGCAGCGCGGCGAGCGTTTCGAGCCCGGCGCGCCACTGGGCGATGCCGTCAGGGTCGCCGATCACCGGCATCCCGAGATGGTTGATGACCACCGGCACGTCGGGATGCCGCGCAATCAGCGGGGCGAGCCCGGCCATCTGCGCGGGATAGCATTGCAGGTCGAACGACAGGCCGTACTTCGCGAGCAACGCAAAACCCGCCCCCCACTGCGCGTCCTGCGTCACGTCGCGCGGCGTGTAGCTGCGCAGCGGATCGGCGTGCCAGTTGACGATGTGGCGGATGCCGCGAACGCGCGGGTGCGCCGCCTGCTGCGCGAGCAACGCTTCGACCTCGGGATCGTCCAGCTGCGTGAACGCGACGATCGCGCTCGGCAAGCCGCCCGTGTTGGCGACGCCTTCGAGCCATTCGGTCTCGTCGAGCGCCTGCGCCGCATCCGCCCCGGCGTCGATATGCACCGCGCCGACGACATTCCACCGCGCCATGTCGGCAAGGTAGTCGGCGAGCGTGTAGTCCTTGGCGATCGCTTCGACCGAGCCGTTGGGCCCGTCCTCCGCAAACGGCGGCGTCAGCCACGGATAGCGGATCCGGCCGAGCTCCCACAAATGGATGTGCGCATCGACGAACGGGATGGTCACGAAGCCTCTCCGGCTGAGCAAGGCCGCGCCGTCGTCTTTCGGACGGTCGCGGCCATATGGGCGATCAGAAAGTCGTGCGACCGCCCGACGTGTCGAAGGTCGCCGCCGTGGTGAAGCTACACTCCTCCGACGCCGCGAAGCACACCATCGCGGTCGATTCGTGGATTTCGCCCAGGCGCCCCATCGGGATCTTCGAGCGCATATATTCGACCTGGCTCGGCGGCAGCTGCTCGAGGATCGGGCTCTCGAAGGTCGCCGGGGTGATCGCGTTGGCGATCACGCCCTTGCCCGCCAGTTCCTTGCCGAGGCTCTTGGTCAGGCCGATCACCGCCGCCTTGGTCGCCGAATACGCGCTGGCGTTGGGATTGCCTTCCTTGCCCGCCACCGACGAGACGTTGACGATCCGGCCATAGCCATTCTCGAGCAGATACGGCACGACCGCGCGGTTGCAGTAGAACAGCCCGTTGAGGTTGACGTTGACCACCTGCAGCCAGCTGTCGATCGGGAATTCGTGCACCGGGACGGTCGCCCCGGTGATCCCGGCCGAGCAGATCAGCACGTCGATCTTGCCCAGAACCTCGGCACTTTCCTTAGCGGCAGCAGCGACCGCATCGGCATCCGACACGTCGAGCGCGACGACATGCGTCGCGCCGATCTCGTCCTTGGTCGCGGCCAGCGCCGCAGCGTTGCGATCCCACAGCACTGCCTTGCCACCCTCGGCGATGATCCGCCGGGCGACATCCTTGCCGAGTCCCGAAGCGCCGCCGGTGATGACCGCGCAGCGCCCTGCGAAACGTCCTTCGTAGACGCTCATGCGAGTTTGCCTTCGCCGAGGTGGCGCCACTCGACGACGGTCTGCGTCTGCGTGCCGAGCTTGGCGATCGACAGCGCCATCACGTCGCCGGCCTTCAAGAAGATCTTGTCGGGCTTCTTGCCCTCGCCCACGCCCGGCGGCGTGCCGGTGATGACCAGGTCGCCCGGCATCAGCGTGACATATTCGCTGGCATAGGAGATCAGCTCGGCGAGATCGAAGATCATCGTCTTGGTGTTGCCGGTCTGCATCCGCACGCCGTTCACGTCGAGCGTCATGTCGAGATCCTGCGCGTTGCCGACTTCATCGGGCGTCACCAGCCACGGGCCGGTCGGGCAGAAGGTGTCGTGGCCCTTGCCCTTCGACCATTGGCTGCCGCGCTCCTTCTGATTGAAACGTTCGGACACGTCGTTGACGAGCGTGAAGCCCGCGATCGCGTCGAGCGCGTCTTCCTTCGCAATATAGCGGCAGGTCTTGCCGATGATCACGCCGAGCTCGACTTCCCAGTCGGTGTGGGTCGAGCCCTTGGGCAGCACGACATCGTCGTTGGGGCCACTGAGGCTCGACAGCGCCTTGGCGAACATCACCGGCTCGGTCGGGATCGGCAAGCCGGACTCGATCGCATGGTCGCGATAGTTGAGCCCGATCGCGACGATCTTGCTGATCCCGGCGATCGGCACGCCGTAGCGCGGCGTTCCCTCGACCACCGGCAACGACGCGACATCGGCGGCGAGCGCCTGCGGCAGCGTTGCGATCGTCAGGTCGGCGATGACGCCCGAGAGGTCGCGGAGCGTACCGTCGGCGTCGACGATACCGGGCTTTTCCTGGCCGGGCTGGCCATAGCGGCAGAGCTTCATGAGACGGTCTTTCGTTATCAGTGTGTGTAGGGACGGTGCATCGCGATATCGCGATTGAGCTCGACGCCAAAGCCCGGCGCATCGAGCGCGCTAGCCTTGAGCCGGCCATTCTCGGGCACCGGCTCGCCGATCAGCTGCGGGTGGAACATCGGCACCACTTCGGTCGGCCCCGGATGCATCATCAGGAACTCGGCGAAGGGCGAATTGTGGCGCGTGATCACGAAGTGATAGCTGTAGACCGACGATCCGTGCGGCACGACCATCTTGCCCGCGGCATCGGCGAGCGCCGAGATCTTGAGCAATTCGGTCACGCCGCCGCACCAGCCGACGTCGGGCTGGATGATGTCGCAGCACTCCATCTCGAGCAGCATGCGGAAGCCCCAGCGGGTCGCCTCATGCTCCCCGGTGGTGACCAGCATGCCCTTGGGCACGTTGCGCTTGAGCTGCTGATAGCCCCAATAATCGTCGGGGCTGATCGCCTCCTCGATCCATTTGAGGCCGTGCTCATGCGCCGCGATCGCGAGGCGCGTCGCGTAATCGAGGTCGAGCGCCATCCAGCAATCCCACATCAGCCAGAAATCGGGCCCGACGCGCTCGCGCATTTCGGCCAGCTCGGCGATGTTCTTGTGGAAGCCTTCGAGCCCCTCGGCCGGGCCGTGGTGCAGCGGCATCTTGCCGCCGATGAAGCCGAGCTCCTTGGCGACATCGGGCCGCGCGCCGGTCGCGTAGAATTGCAACTCGTCGCGCACCGCACCGCCGAGCAAATGATAGACCGGCTCCTGCCGCAGCTTGCCGAGCAGATCCCACAAAGCGAGATCGACGCCCGAAATGGCATTCACCACCAGGCCCTTGCGGCCGTAATATTGCGTCGAGAAGTACATCTGATCCCAGATCTTCTCATATTCGGTCGGGCTGCGGCCCTCGAGGAAGCGCGCGAGATGCTTCTCGACGATGAACGCCGCGGGCTCGCCACCCGTGGTGACCGCGAAACCGATCGTGCCGTCCTCAGCCTCGATCTCGACCACCAGCGTGCCCAGCACGTTGATCCCGAAGCTCTGCCGGCTCTGGCGATATTCGGGATAGCGGCTCATCGGCGTGGCGATATGGTCGTCGATCCAATGGCCGGCGCCTTGGTCGTGATAGTCGGCCCCGCCGCCGCGCACGGTGAATGCGCGGACATGCTTGATCTTGGGCAACTGGACGATCGCCACGTGTCTCTGCTCCTCATCATCGCTTCACGGATGCGAAGCGGTCCTTCACTAAGCAGACGTTCCGGGGCACCGCGCCGAAGCTGGCAGCCTCTCCCGGGCCGTTTGCATGGTCTCACTTTATGAGATAGGTCGTTAGTTGATGGAAAGAGCCGCGTCAAATACAGACTCGGGCGAACGAGAGGATGCTGCGGTGCGCGACAGTCTATGGGATCGTCGGAGCGTGCTCGCGGGCGCTGGCGCGCTGTCGTTTGCGAGCGCGCTTCCCGCTCCGGCGCAGGCCGCCGATGTCGGGGCAGGCGCGTTCCGCACGATGCCGCTCTGGCCGGGCAAGCCCCCAGGCGGCGCGCGCGTCACGGCGACCGAGAACCGGGTCGAGCGCCAGCCGGCGACTTCCGACGGCAATTACATCGTCGAACATGTCCGCCAGCCGACGCTGACGATGCTCAAGCCCGCCAAGCCCAACGGCGCTGCGGTGCTGCTGATCCCCGGCGGTGGCTATCGCTTCGTCTCGATGGGCAATGAAGGCTTTCCCGTCGCGCGGCGCTTCGCCGAGGCGGGGTACACTTGCTTCATCCTGCTCTACCGCCTGCCCGCCGACGGCTGGTCCGCAGGGGCCGACGTACCGCTGCAGGATGCGCAGCGCGCCGTGCGCATGATCCGCAGCCTTGCTCCGCGCGAGGGCTTCGACCCTCAGCGGATCGGCGTAGTCGGCTTCTCGGCCGGCGGGCATCTCGCCGCCTGGCTCGCGACGCGCGACGTCCGCGAGATCGCGGCGCCGGTCGATGCGATCGACCGGCTGCCGGCCAGCGTCACCGCCGCCGCCTTCGTCTATCCGGTGATCACGCTGCGCGATCCGGTCGCGCACAAGGGCTCG
The DNA here is from genome assembly GCF_040546165.1 of Sphingomonas sp. UYEF23. Lineage (NCBI taxonomy): Bacteria > Pseudomonadati > Pseudomonadota > Alphaproteobacteria > Sphingomonadales > Sphingomonadaceae > Sphingomonas > Sphingomonas sp. UYEF23. Next base: position 84,355 of record NZ_JBEPNG010000006.1, read on the forward strand.
CGCGAGCAGTTGCTCGGCGCCGATGCTACTCCTGCGCGGATCGCGGCCTATTCGCTCGAGGAGAACGTGATGGCGACGCCGCCGCCAGCGGTGCTGGTCCACGCGCTCGACGATCCCGCCGTGCCCTATCAGAACAGCCTGCTGATGGCCGCGGCGCTGCGCGCGCGCAAAGGCGCGGTGGAGGTGCATTTGCTTGAGTCCGGCGGCCACGGCTTCGGGCTCGGCACCACCAAGCCGGCCGTCGCGAACTGGCCCGAGCTGGTTGCGGGTTTCCTCGGGCGGCACGGCGTATGACCACCACGCCGCGCGTCGCACTGTTCGTCACCTGTCTGGTCGACCTGATCCGCCCGCGCATCGGCTTCGCCTCGATCGCCGCGCTGGAGGCGGCGGGGTGCGAGGTCGTCGTGCCTGAGGCGCAGACCTGTTGCGGCCAGCCCGCGCTCAATTCGGGCGATCGCAAGACCGCCGAGGACTTCGCACGCCGCAACATCGCGTTGCTCGAAGGCTATGACCAGGTCGTCGTCCCATCGGGTTCGTGCGCGGCGACGATCCGCGTCCACTATCCCGAAATCCTCGAGCATGACGCGACGTGGTTCCCGCGCGCGCAAGCGCTGGCCGCCAAGACGTTCGAGATCCTCGCCTATCTCGACGAAGTCCGCGGCTGGAAGCCCGCAGGCGTCGCGCTGCCGACGACCGCGACCTATCACGACAGCTGCTCGGGCCTGCGCGAGCTCGGTATCAAGCGCCAACCGCGCCGCCTGCTCGCCGCGATCGACGGGCTGGAGCTCAAGCCGCTGGCGGGAGCCGAGACGTGCTGCGGCTTCGGCGGCACCTTCTGCGTGAAGTACCCGGCGATCTCGAACGCGATCGTCGGCGAGAAGACAGCGGCGATCAATGCCGCCGGCGCCGACCTACTGCTCGCGGGCGATCTCGGTTGCCTGATGAACATGGCGGGCAAGCTCCACCGCGACGGCTCGCCGGTCCGCGCGTTCCACGCGGTCGAGCTGCTCGCGGGGATGGGCGACGGCCCCGCGATCGGCGAAGACGCGTGAGCGGCGGGTTCGCGGAACGGGTCGACGCAGCCCTCGCCGATCCGATCCTCAAGCTCGCGGTCGAGCGCACCGCCGGCACCGCCGAGGCCAAGCGCACGCTCGCGATCGACGCGTTCGCCGATTTCGAGGCGGCGCGCGACCGTGCGGCGGCGATCAAGGATCACGTCATCGCCAATCTCGGCGGCTACCTCGAACGCTTCGAGGCAAATGCCGTGGCGGCGGGCGCCGTCGTCCACTGGGCGCGCACCTCGCAGGAGGCGTGCGACATCGTCATCGGCCTGTGCAAGGCGGCCGGCGCCAAGAGCGTCGCGCGCTCGAAATCGATGCTCGGCGAGGAAATCGGCCTGCCGCACGCGCTCGGCGAGGCCGGCATAACCCGCGTCGAAACCGACCTTGCCGAACATATCATCCAATTGTCGGGCGAGCGCCCGTCGCACATCATCTGGCCCGCGATGCACAAGACGCGCGAGCAAGTCTCGGTGCTGTTCAAGGCCAACCACCGCGATCCGCACACCGAAGAGACGATCGCGGCGATGGCGGAGAGCGCCAGGCGCCATCTGCGCGAGGGGATGCTCGCGGCCGATGTCGGCATTTGCGGTGCGAACTTCCTGATCGCCGACACCGGCGCGGTGTGCACCGTCACCAACGAAGGCAATGCCGAACTGTCACTGGTGCCGCCGCGGATGCAGATCGTCACCGCCGGGATCGAGAAGATCGTGCCGTCGATGGGGCACGCCGTGCACATGCTGCGGATGCTCGCGCGCTCGGCAACCGGCGCGCCGCTGACGCAATATACGACCTTCTACACCGGTCCCAGGCGCCCCGGCGACCGCGACGGGCCCGAGGAAATGCACATCGTGCTGGTCGACAACGGCCGCACTGCGATGCGCGAGGACGGGCTTGCCGAAATGCTGCGCTGCATCCGCTGCGGGGCGTGCATGAACCATTGCGTGGTGTTCCGGCAGATCGGCGGCCACGCTTACGGCGGCACCTATCCCGGCCCGATGGGCGCGGTGCTGACCCCGGCGATCGATGGCTTGGCGGCGAACCGCGACTTGCCCAACGCTTGCACGCTCAACGGCAAGTGCCAGGAAGTGTGCCCGGTGCGCATCCCGCTCCCCACGCTGCTGCGCGGCTGGCGCGAGAAGAGCTGGCGCGAGGGGCTCGAACCCAAAGCGACCCGCGCCGGGATCGGGCTCTGGGCGTGGGTCGCACGCCGCCCGCGGCTCTACCGCACGGCGACCGCGACCGCGCTCACCGCGCTGCGCTTGCTGGGGCGCACCGGCTGGCTGAGCAATGTGCCGCTCGCCAGCGGCTGGACGCGGCATCGCGACTTGCCCAAGCCGGCGGCGGAAAGCTTCATGGCGCAATATAAGAAAGGGCAGCGCCAATGACCGCGCGCGACGCAATCCTGTCGCGGCTCGGCGGCACCATGACGCCCTCGCAAATCGCGGACGAAGCCGCCGCTTTGCTGATCGCGCCCGAACGACCACCCGTCGATCTGGCCGCGATCGAGCAAACCTTCGCGGAGCGGCTCGCGCTGCCTAGTGTGGCCGCAAGCTATGACCGCATCTCGGACTGGAGCGAAGTCCCCGAGGCCGTGCGGCGCTATTGCGCGGCGAACGGCCTGCCGGCGGTGCTGTGCCTGCCCCCCGACCCGCGCCTCACCGCGCTCGACTGGCGCGGCGTGACGCTCCACGACGCCGCCGCCCCCGATGAAGACGCGGCGTTGGCGATCGCGCGGTGCGGCGTCGCCGAAACCGGATCGCTGGTGTTCGAGACCAGCCCCGAAGCGCCGATGCTGCCGAACTTCCTCGCGCTGCATCATCTCGTGATCGTCCCCACGCTGGTCGCGCATCTCGAGGACGCGATCCTGCCAGGCGCACAGCCGCGCGCGCATTATTGGGTGACGGGCGTTTCGGGCACGACCGACATCGAGGGCACCTATGTTCGCGGCGCGCATGGCCCGCGCTTCCTCCACGTTATCCGACTGGCGACCCCGCTAAAGCCATGAACGGACCCGACGAACGCTTGCGCTGAACGGGCAACCCGATGGGCGAGCGTGTGTCGCGCACGACACGGAATTTCACATTTCGGACATTTATCCTTTCATATGGCATTTCTTTAGCCGTATATAGATATCGCACTTCACATATTGGGATCAGCAACGACTGACCCGCGTGATTTTCGGGGAGGATATCATGACCTATCGTCGCGTAGCGCTCGCAGCCGCTCAAGTTTCCACGCTGGCCCTTATGGTCGCCGCGACCCCGTCCTGGGCGCAGCAGGCGAGCGCCCCCCAAGCCACCCCGCCCGAAACCGCCGCCGCTCCGGCCGATGACGCGCAGGCGCCCGACATCGTCGTGACCGGCTTTCGCGCCTCGCTCAACGCCGCGATCAACCAGAAGCGCCGCGAGACCGCCGCGGTCGACAGCATCGTCGCCGAAGACATCGGCAAGTTCCCCGATTCCAATCTCGCCGAATCGATGCAGCGCATTCCCGGCGTCGCGCTGGCGCGCGGTGATGGCGGCGAGGGGCGCAACATCTCGGTCCGCGGACTCGGCGCCGCCTTCACGCGCGTGCGCATCAACGGCATGGAGGGCACCGCGCAGACCGGATCGTCGGACATTTACGGCGCCGGCAACAGCGGCCGCAGCTTCGACTTCAACGTCTTCCCGACCGAAATCTTCTCCGAACTGGCGGTTCGCAAGACGCCGTCCGCCGATGTCGAGGAAGGCTCGCTCGGCGCGACGGTCGATCTGACCGCGCCCAAGCCGCTCGCCGGCAAGCGTGACTTCACGCTGACCGCGACCGCGCGCGGCATCTACAACGAGCTGTCCAAGAAGGTGAACCCGCGCGCCTCGCTGCTCGTTTCGAAGAAGTTTGCCGACGGCACCTTCGGCGTGCTCGCTTCGGTCGCCTATCAGCAGCGCGACATCCGCGAAGTCGGCTATTCGGCGGTCGACATCCTGTCGTCGAACACCAATGGCGGATTCTGCTCGCCGGTCGGTTTCACGCCGGTGAACCCGGCGGTCGGCAGCAAAGGCGCCTCGGCGACCGAATGCTATCCGGGCGTACCGCGCACCAGCACCGCGGCTGCCTACAACACCATCGTCAACGCGCGGCGTGCCGACTTGCCCAACACGCCGGGCAGCGGCGCCTTCCTGCCGCGCATTCCGCGCTACCTCAACTCGACGCAGAACCAGAAGCGGATCGGCGGCACGCTGACCTTCCAGTGGCAGCCCGACAGCGCCACCGACATCTCGCTCGACTTGCTCTATTCGCGGTTCGATGTCGTGCGCCGCGACAATTACATCGCCGGCCTGTCGTTCGGACGCTCGGCGACGAACAACGGCCAGCCGGTCACGTCGGTCAAGGACGTGCAGCTCAGCCCGAAGGGCAGCCTGATCTATGGGCTGTTCGACGGCGTCGACGTCCGCTCGGAAGGGCTGGTCGATAGCTTCGTTTCGACCTTCAAGCAAGCCAACCTCAACTTGAAGCACGATTTCACCGATCGCTTCGGCGTCACCGGCCTGTTCGGCATCAACGAATCGGTGTTCGACAACAAGCAGCGCTTCCAGTCGTTCATGGATGCGATCGACACGCCCAATTTCTCGGTCGACTATCGCAAGGGGAATGACACGCCGCTGCTCGGCTTCGGCTTCAACGTCGCCGATCCCAACGCGTTCGCCTATGGGCCCGCGCTGGCCGACGGCACGGTGCGCGGCGGCTACAACTTCCAGGGCAAGCCGTCGGTCAACACCAACAACGGCACGACCGGCGAACTCAACTTCCACTGGAAGGTCAGCGACAGCCTGACGCTCAAGGCGGGCAGCCAGTATCGCCGCGCCGACTTCACCGTGCGCAACCTCGTCCCCTACACCGCCGACGTCGTGACGAAGGCCTTGCCCGCTGGGATTACGCTGGCCAGCCTGACCACGCAGATCAAGGGTGTCGACCAACTCTGGGGCAATGGCGCCCCGGCAAGCTGGGCGGCGCTCGATCCCGACAAGCTGATCTCGACCTTCAACCTCGATGCCGTGCGCTATTGCGGGATCGAGTGCGGCGCGCAGTCGAGCCGCGTGCTCGAGGAAGTGTCGTCGGCCTATGCCATGGCGGCGTTCGACCTCGGGGAGCGGCTGGGGGGTATCGGCGTGCGCGGCGATGCCGGGGTGCGCTACGTCCACACCGACCAGACTTCGTCGGGCTATATTTCGGTCGCCTTGCCTTCGTCGCCGACCGGCGTGACCGGCAGTTTCCAGAGTGCGTCGAAGCGCTACAGCGACTGGCTGCCATCGGGAAATCTGGTGATCGAGCCGGTCCGCAACCTGCTGTTCCGCTTCTCGGGCGCCAAGGTGCTCGCACGGCCCGAACTCGCGCAGCTGACCCCGACCAGCAGCATCACCGCAACGACACGCGTCGGCAGCTTCCAGAACCCGCAACTCGATCCGATCCGCGCGACGACGTTCGATGCCGCGGTCGAATGGTATTTCCGCCCGGGTGCGCTGCTGTCGGCGGCGTTCTTCTACAAGGACATCAAGTCCTATGTGCAGAACGTCAACACGCAAGAAGTGTTCAACACGCTCGGCCTGCCGGCGGCCTTGCTCAACGGCACCAACACCGCCCCGACCGAAATCTTCACGATCTCGCGCCCGACCAACACGCCCGGCGGCAAGCTGAAGGGGATCGAGGCCAATGTGCAAATGCCCTTCACCTTCCTCCCCGGTTTCCTCAAGAATTTCGGCGCGCTGGCGAACTACACGCATGTCACCTCGCGCATCCGCTATATCCTGGCGAGCGTGAACGGCGTGCCGACCGTGACGACCACTGCCGATCTGGTCGGCCTGTCGAAGAACACCGCTTCGGGCACGCTGTATTATGAGGACCGCAAGTTCAGCATCCGCAGCACCGCCAATTGGCGCGACGGCTTCATCCGCGGCATCCCGGCGTCGCCGGGCAGCGATCTGCAGGGCAATTCGCAGACGCTGTTCGTCGACGCCTCGGCCTCGTACAACGTCAACGACAACATCAAGCTGATCGTCGAGGGCACCAACCTGACGGGCGAGCAGAACCGGCTCTACACCGACAGCGTCCGCCAGGACACGCTGTTCCAGACGCGCATCGGGCGGACGTTCACCTTCGGCGTGAACTTCAAGCTGTAGTCGGAGGGCGCGGGGGGCGGATCGGTCGCCCCTCGCTTACCCGTCAGCGCGCGCGGACGCCGAGCGTATATTCGGGCACCACGCGGATCGTCCGCAGGTCCGCCACCTGGCCCGTCGCCGGGAGCAGCGTGCGTGCGCTGTCGTCGAGGTAGATCGGCGCGTCGCTGCGCAGCGGGAGCGCGGTGAGCGTCCACGGCTTGCCGAGCCGATCGGCGAAGCGCCGCAATCCGATCCGCCAGACCCGGCCATCCCAGAATGCGTCGTCGAGCATGTCGGCGCCATCGAACAGCCGGGCGATGTCGGCGCGATAGTCGATCTCGAGCCACGCATCGCCCTGCCCCGCCAGCATGCTGCGCGGCAGCGTGAACGACCAGGCGGCGGCTGCGCGATGCGCCTCGGGCAGCGGCTGCAGCGCCGCCTTGGCGGGACCGCCGATTGCGACCGGCGGTGCGACGCCGGCCTCGCGCACCACGGTAGGCGTAACGGCAGGGATGGCGCGCAGCGGCATCGTCGCGGAATAGGCGCCGTCCTTGGCGCGCCCGATCGCCGCGTCTGCGCTGATCGATTGCGGCGCTGGCAGGATGGCGAAATCGAACCGGGCGTTGCCGCGCTGGCTCAAGCTCAGACGATCGGCTTCGAAGCTCACCCCGGCCGTGGTGAGAACCAATCGTCGCTGCCCCGCGAGCGCGCCGACCCAGGCGCGCGCGGCATCTTCTGCGCTCAGCACCAGCACGCGAACGACGCTGCCGTCGCGCAGCGTCACGCTGATGGGGCGTCGTGATGGCAGCACTGCGGCGATCAACCGACCGGCGCCGTCGCTGCGCGACGCGACCGAGAGCCGCGTGACGCTGCTCGCGGCGAAGGCAAGCTCGACTGCACCCGGTAGCGTCGCCGCCAGGACATGGATCGGGCCCGCGCCATCCTGCAGCCGCGTGAGCGGTTGCGCCGTCGCCCAGACGAGCGTCGCCCCATCGAGCCCCATGTTGATCGGCCAGAAGAAGCTCGCGCCGCTCGGCACCGTCACCCCGTGCGACGGCAGCGACAGCGTCTCCGCCCCAAGCTTCACCGCAAAGCGCATGTCCGGGTGCGCTGCCATCGGATATTGCCGGACATGGTTGTTGACGAACAGGAAGCCCGCGCGCGCGTCCGATCGCACCGACCAGCGCAGCGTAGCCACATCCGCGGCGGCCGCCGGCAACCGCGTCGGCGCATGCGCAGCCATCGGCGCCAGGCGATCGCCATAAGCGGCGAGGAACGCATGGATCGGCCGCAGCGCGCCGCTCACCGAATTGACCTCGCCATATTGGCCGAGCGGTGCCTGGAAGTCGTAGCCGATCTGCGGCACGTCGTTGTACCCGCCTGACGCCTGCGTCTCCTCGATCGCGCGGCCGTCGACCAGCGGATTCGCGCCGCCGTGAAACATGTAATAACCGAGCAGATTGACGCCCGAGCCGAGCTGCGTGGTGATCGCCGCACCGATGTCGCGCGGCGACACGATCGGGCGGCGGCGATACATGACCGGCACCCCGGCGCCATATTCCGCGCCGAGGAAAGGCGTGTCGTCGGCGTCATCCTCGGCGTCGCCGCGCGCCCGCCCGCGCGTCTGCGCGCCGAGATCGCCGCTCACCCGGCTGCCGAAGCGGAACAGGTAATTTTCCTTGGGCGGTAGCGGCCCGGTCTTGGCCGACCACGGCTCGTCGACATAGCCGCCCATCACCGGCACCACTTGCCCGCGCGGATAGACCGTATGGTCCCAGCCGGTAACGGTATAGAGCGGCACATCGAACCCGATCCGCTGCGCCAGCGCCTTCAGCGTCGCGATATGCTGACGCCCCTGGCCCGGGCCGTCGAGATTATATTCATTCTCGATCTGAAGGCCGATCACCGGCCCGCCGTCTTTCCACAGCAGCCCCTCGACCTGTCCGTAAAGCCCGCGCCAGAAGCGGTCGACCTCCGCCAGATACGCGGCATCGTCGCTGCGCGGGCGCGAGCGCGCGACGACCCAATCTGGGATGCCGCCGAAGCGCGCCTCGGCATGCGCCCACGGTCCGGGACGGAGGAACAGCAGCAGCCCGTGCTTGCGGCAGAGCTCGGCAAAGCGGCGCAGATCGCGGTTGCCCGTGAAGTCGAGCCGACCGGGCGCCAGTTCGAGCTGATTCCAGATCGCGTAGGTCGACACGATGTCGACCCCCGCGGCCTTCATCTTAAGCAGTTCCTGCTCCCACTCGGCCGCGGGCGTCCGCGTGAAGTGGAACTCGCCCATCACCGGCAGCCACGGCTTGCCGTCGCGCGTCAGATAGAGGCTGTTGACGCCGATCGTGCCGCCAGGGCCCGTAGCGGTCCCCATGTGCAGATGGGCGCTGCGCAGCGGCGGCGGCGGCTGGCTGGCATCGATTTCAACAACCGTCTGCCCAAGCGCGGACGTCGAGACGAGCAGCGCCGCGATACCCAGCCAGCGGCAAGTCGCGGTCCCGACGGCGCCCGCGCGCGCTCTGCCATTGCTGTGCATACCGACCTCCCGATCCACGATGTGTCGCGTGGTGTTCGGTAGGGGTACCCACCTGACGCTCAAGCGACAATCCCGCACTGCGAATCGAACTACTACAAAATGGAAGTTAGCGTATGCCATCCCGACGCGATTGGCGAACCGATCCGACCGCTCCCGCCATCATCGAGCCGCTGGCAAGCGCAGCCGCAAATCTGCTAGGACAGCGCATGTCCGCGCTTCTCCCCGCCTCCCCCCGCCCCCTTGGTCTTGCCGCATGAGCGACAAGGCGGTGAACAGCGACGCCGATGATTCGCGCAAGACCGGGACGCAGACGCTCGAGCGCGGGCTCGATTTGCTCGAACTTGCGGTCAACGAGTCGCTCACGCTCGCCGAGCTGACGACGCGCTCGGGCTTGCCGCGCGGTGTGGCGTATCGCCTGGTGACCGCGCTCGCCGGGCGCGAGTTTCTCGCACAATCGGGCAACGGTCGCTTTCGCGGCGGGCCAAGCCTGTTGCGGCTGAGCCACCGCGCAGGCGAACAGACCGACATCGCCGCGATCGCACGCCCGCATCTCGACGCGCTGTCGGAGCGCACCGGGCTGAGCGCGTTCCTCGGCCGGCGCGACGGCGAGTATTCGGTGCATTTGCTGCGCTCGCAGGGCAGCGAGCGTGTTGCCGTGACGACCCAGCCTGGCACGCGCCGCCTGTTGCCCGAGACCGGCATGGGCAAGGCACTGATGCTCGACGACACGCCCGCCGAATGGGCGCGACTGCAGACGCTGATCGGACCGGAGCATCGCCCCGACGCCTTGTTGCCGGCGCTCGAGGCCGCGGCGGAGAGCGGCGTCGTGCTGCAACGCGGACCGCCGCCCGATTCGATCTGCTCGGTCGCAGCCCCGGTGCGCGATGCCACCGGCCGCATCGTCGCCGCGATCAACGTCGCCGCCGCGGCCTCCTATCTCAGCGACGCGCGAATGGCCGAGCTTGCGCCGTGGGTGAAACAGGCGGCCGAGGCGGTCGGGACCGTACTCGGGCATTCTGGCGTGCGGCGCAGCGGATCGAACGCGTAGCCGCTTGACCTCGGCGCGTTCGCGGCGCAGTCGGTCCGATATCTGAAACGGAGTTTCACATGTTCGACCGAACCTATTACGCAACGCACCCCGACATGATGGAGTGCGTCTCCAACGACGAATTGCGCGACCGCTATTTGATCCAGGATCTGTTCCGCGCCGGCGAATGCGTGCTCAATTATACGCATGCCGAGCGCTTCGTGATCGGCGGCGTCGCGGTGGCGGGCGGTGCGGTCAAGCTGCCCGATCAGACCGAGCCGGCCTCGGCGGCGGGGCATCCCTTCCTCGAGCGGCGCGAACTGGCGATCGTCAATGTCGGCAAGGCCGCGGGCACCGTTACCGTCGATGGCGAGGCCTTCACGCTCGGCAACAAGGATTGCCTGTATGTGACGATGGGCGCGAAGGACGTGCAATTCTCGGGCGACGGCGCGCGTTTCTATCTGGCGTCGTGCCCGGCGCACAAGGCGTTCACGACCAAGCTGATCTCGACCAAGGACGCGACCGCGCTCGAGCGTGGTACCCTCGCCGAGTCGAACGAACGGACGATCTTCCAGATGGTCATACCCGGCATCTGCGATTCGGCGCAGCTGGTGATGGGCCTCACCGTGCTCAAGGAAGGCAGTGTGTGGAATACGATGCCGCCGCACATCCACGAGCGCCGCAGCGAAATCTATTTCTACTTCGAGCTCGACGATCTCGAGAAGGATCGCGTGTTTCATTACATGGGCGAGGGCGAGGCCACCCGGCACATCGTGATGGCGAACGAGGAAGCCGTGATCTCGCCGCCCTGGTCGATCCACATGGGCTCGGGCACCAAGGCCTATGCCTTCATCTGGGCGATGGCGGGCGAGAACCAGGACTATACCGACATGAACGTGCTGGATATCTGCCAGCTGGCGTAAGCCGTCGGGCCTGGGGAGGGCGTTGCTCTTCCCGGGCGCGCGGAGAGGCGTCGCCGGGGTCATCCCGGTCGACGGCGTCGACGGCGTCGAGCGAAGTCGGTGCGGCGCGCCCACAGTCGGAACCGTGTAACGTGCGTTGAGTAGCGCATCGAACACGCTATGGAGAAAGCGCATTTCGGGAGTACGCGTCCGGCAACCGGCCTTCGGCCGTACCAAGGCGACTGCATACGTGACCGATCTGGCAGCATCGCCCAATCCACCCGACGCGGTCAAACAGCCCCAGCGCCCCAGGCTCCGCGATGTGCTCGGCCCCGGCCTCATTACCGGTGCGTCAGACGACGATCCGAGCGGCATCGCGACCTATTCGCAAGCAGGCGCGCAGTTCGGCTACACCCTCGGATGGATCATGCTGTCCAGCTGGCCGCTGATGTGCGCGATCCAGGAGATCAGCGCACGGATCGGGCGGATCACCGGCCGCGGGATCGCCGGCAACCTCAAACGACACTATCCGGCGCCCTTGCTCCACGCGATCGTCGCGCTACTGGTCGTGGCCAATACGATCAATCTCGGTGCCGATCTCGGCGCGATGGCGGCGGCGTTGCAGCTGCTGATCGGCGGGCCGCAACTCCTCTATGTCGCCCTGTTCGCCGTGGCATCCGCACTGCTCGAGATCTTCGTGCGCTACGCGCGCTATGTCTCGGTGCTCAAATGGCTGACCGTATCGCTGTTCGCCTATGTCGGCGTCGCATTCATCGTGAAGCTGCCGTGGGGCATCGTCGCGCATGCGCTGGTCATCCCGGATATTACCTTCAACGCCGCCTATCTGACCGTGGTCGTCGCGATCCTCGGCACGACGATCAGCCCCTATCTGTTTTTCTGGCAGGCGGAGGAAGAAGCCGAGGACGTCAAGGAACGCGCCGGCGCCAAGCCGCTCATTCGCGCGCCCGAACAGGCCCCGTCCGAATTGCGCCGGATTCGCTGGGACACGATCGTCGGCATGGGCTTCTCGAACGTCGTCGCGCTGTTCATCATCCTGACGACCGCCGCCACGCTGCACGCGCACGGCGTCACCGACATCCAGACCTCGGCGCAGGCAGCGCAGGCGCTGCAACCGATCGCCGGGCGCTTCGCCTTCCTGATCTTCGCGCTTGGCATCATCGGGACGGGATTGCTGGCGCTGCCGGTGCTCGCCGGATCATCGGCATATGCGCTGGGCGAAGTCTTTGGATGGCATGTCGGCCTCACCCGCAAACCGGGCCGGGCCAAGCGCTTCTACGGAATGATCGCCGCCGCGACGCTGGTGGGCGGAGCGCTCAACTTCACGCCGATCGACCCGATCAAGGCGCTGTTCTGGAGCGCGGTCATCAATGGCGTCGTCGCCGTTCCCGTGATGATCATGATGATGCTTCTGGCGCACAATCCAAAGGCGATGGGCGCCTTCCGCCTGCCGCGGATGCTGTCGATCATCGGCTGGCTGGCGACCGCGACGATGGCGTTGGCGGCGATCGGCATGTTCGCGACATTCGACGCATAACGCACGATCGCGGCCGACCACGGAACCGACGTCGCCTTTGCCTGTTCTGTTCGCGAAACGACCGGGCCGGCAGGCGGTCCCGGCGGTGTCATGGAGAAAAATCATGGGCGAACTCACCGACAAGCTGAACGCCGCAGGCAACAAGATCGCCGGCAACGTCAAGGAAGCGATCGGCAAGGCGACCGACAATGAGAAGCTGGTCGCCGAAGGCGAAGCGCAGCAGCTCAAGGGCACCGCGCAGGACGTCAAGGGCAGCGTCAAGGGCGCACTCGGCGACAAGATCTAAACAAACGCTGATCTTGTCAGGGGCCGCCGCGGAGACGCGGCGGCCTTTTTCGATACGACCTGCGTCAATTTTCGGGCGGTGCTTGAACGCTCTAAAACGGGCAACCCCACCCAAACGTCCGAACACCGCGACAGCCGACGGCGCGCGGAACGATCCACGCCCTCCGTCATTTGCACCTGCGAATGCGACACGGAGACACCGCAATGAAAACCGTCCTGCTTGCCAAGGTTGCCCTGGCCACCCCTGCCCTCGCGCAAACCCCCGCTTCGCGCTCGGTGCAGCCAGTGACGATCACGATGACCGATCATGGCTTTGTCCCCCGCAATATCGCTTTGCGCCGCGGCGGCTCGTACGTGCTGCATATCGCGAACCGATCGGACAAGGGCCACAACCTCACGCAGAAGGCCTTTTTCGCCGCGGCGCGCCTGAGAAGCGAAGACCGTGGTGTCGTGCGCGACGGGCAAATCGTGCTTGCAGCGGGCGAACGCGCCACGATCCGCTTCCAGGCTCCGCTGACGCGCCGGGGCGGGATGTTCCAGTTCAGCAGCACGACGCTGGGCGATGCCGACAACGCGTATACCGGCGCGTTCCGCATCCAATAACGATCGCACGAACGACGGATCCTGTGTCGGGGTCGGCCCGACACAGGTCAGCGCTTTTCATTGCACAATACGATATTTCGGCTATAGTCGAACAATGGAACTAAAAAACGCTGTCACAGCGCTCTCGGCGCTTGCCCATCCGAGTCGGCTTGCCGTCTTTCGGATGCTGGTACAGGCTGGGCATGAGGGGATCGCGGCCGGCGAGATTGCGCGGCGGCTCGACGTCCCGCCCAATACCCTATCGTCCAACCTCACCATCCTGACCAATGCCGATCTGGTCGAGAACCGCCGCGATGGCCGGTCGCTGATCTACTCGGCACGATACGAGAACATGGCCAACCTGCTCGAATATCTCCTGGAGGATTGTTGCGATGGCAATCCGAAAATCTGCGCGCGCATGGGCGACATGGTGCTGCGTGGCCGCTGCGTCAAAGAAGGCACCGCATGAGCGACCGTATCGATACCAGCGTGGCCGAAGACGCGACGCCCGACGCGCGCGCGCCTGGCATGACCGCCGATATCATCATCTATCACAATCCCGCCTGTGGAACGTCGCGCAATACGCTGGCGATGATCCGCAATGCCGGGATCGAGCCCCACGTCGTCGAATATCTCAAGACGCCGCCGTCGCGGGCGTTGCTCGGCCGCTTGATCGACCGGGCGGGCCTAAGCCCGCGCGACCTGTTGCGCGAAAAAGGCACTCCCTACGCCGACCTGGGCTTGGACGACGAAACGCTGAGCGATGATGCCCTGCTCGATGCGATGATCGCGCATCCGATCCTGATCAATCGCCCAATCGTCGTCTCGCCGCTCGGCGTGAAGCTGTGCCGTCCGTCCGAAATCGTCCTCGACCTGTTGCCCGCAACGCATATCGGGGCGTTCACCAAGGAAGATGGCGAGGCGGTCATCGACGCGGATGGCGCGCGGATCGTCTGATGACGATCGCCGTGCTGATTTTCCTCGCGACGCTCACGCTGGTCATCTGGCAGCCCAGGGGGCTCGGGATCGGGTGGAGTGCGATGGCCGGTGCGCTCGTCGCGCTGCTGGCCGGCGCGATCACGCTGGCGGACGTGCCGGTGGTGTGGGGGATCGTGTGGAACGCGACCGGCGCGTTCGTCGCGATCATTCTGATCAGCCTCATCCTCGACGAAGCAGGCTTTTTCGAATGGGCGGCGCTCCACGTCGCGCGCTGGGGTGGCGGGAACGGCAAGCGGCTGTTCGCGCTCGTCGTGCTGCTGGGGGCGGCAGTGTCCTCGCTGTTCGCCAATGACGGCGCGGCGTTGATCCTGACCCCGATCGTGATCGCGATGCTGCGGGCGCTCGGCTATGGCACCAAGGCAACGCTGGCGTTCGTGATGGCGGCGGGCTTCATCGCCGACACGGCCAGCTTGCCGCTCGTCGTTTCGAACCTCGTCAACATCGTTTCGGCCGACTTCTTCAAGCTCGGCTTTGCGCACTATGCGCTCGTCATGGTGCCGGTCGATTTGGCGGCTATAGCGGCGACGCTGGCGGCGCTTCTCCTGTTCTTCGGCCGCGACATCCCCTCGAATTACGACGTGACGCAGCTTCGCGTGCCCCGCGAAGCGATCCGCGACCGCGCGACGTTCCGTGCCGGATGGGTGGTGTTGGCGCTGCTGCTTGCCGGGTTTTTCCTGCTGGAACCACTGGGCGTCCCGGTCAGCGCGACCGCCGCGGTGGGGGCGCTGGTGTTGATCGTCATCGCCGCGCGTGGTTCTGTGATCGAAACCCGCAAGGTCGTCCGCGGGGCGCCGTGGCAGGTCGTGATCTTTTCGCTCGGCATGTATCTGGTCGTCTACGGCCTCAAGAATGCGGGCCTGACCGATCATCTGGCGGTCGCGCTCGATTACGCGGCACACGGCGGCGTATGGGGCGCGGCGTTCGGCACCGGCATGATCGCAGCGCTGTTGTCATCGATCATGAACAACATGCCGACCGTGCTCGTCGGATCGCTCTCGATCGATGCGACCCACGCCACCGGCGCGATCAAGGATGCAATGATCTACGCCAATGTCATCGGCTGCGATCTCGGGCCAAAGATCACGCCGATCGGCTCGCTGGCGACGCTGCTGTGGCTCCACGTCCTCGCGCAGAAGGACGTGAAGATCGGCTGGGGCTATTACTTCCGCGTCGGCGTGACGCTGACTATCCCGATCCTGCTGGTGACGCTCGCGGCGTTGGCGCTACGGCTCAGCCTTCGCTGATGCCGCTGCGCTCGCTGCCCGATCCAACCCATCTCCCCGCGCTCGATCCGCGCTACGCCCAGCGGCGTCCGGCGATCGGCCTTGGACCGGATGATCCCGCCCCGCGAATCCTGCTGCTCTACGGGTCGCTTCGCGAACGCTCGTTCTCGCGCCTGTGCGTCGAGGAAGCCGCGCGGCTGCTCGAGTTCTTCGGTGCGCAAACGCGGATCTTCGATCCCTCGACCTTGCCGCTGCCCGATCAGGTGGCAGGCGACGACCATCCCGCGGTGCACGAATTGCGCGCACTGTCGCTATGGTCCGAAGGACATGTGTGGTGCAGCCCGGAGCGGCACGGACAAGTCACCGGCATCATGAAGACGCAGATCGACCACCTCCCGCTCGCCATGGGTGGGATGCGCCCGACGCAAGGACGCACGCTCGCGGTCATGCAGGTATCGGCCGGGTCGCAGTCGTTCAACAGCGTCAACACGCTACGCCTCCTCGGGCGCTGGATGCGGATGTTCACGATCCCGAACCAGTCGAGCGTTGCAAAGGCGTATCAGGAGTTCGACGAAACGGGCCGCATGAAGCCGTCGGCTTACTATGATCGGATCGTCGACGTGATGGAGGAGCTGGTCCGCTTCACGATCGTGCTGCGACCCCATACCGCGCAACTCGTCGACCGCTATTCCGAGCGAAAGGATGCTGGGCGGAGCTAGGCTCGATCGCGCCGACCGACCAGGCCGGCGGCTTGTCGGGCATCATCGATCTGCCGATCGCCCCTGCGCTCGGCCGCAATCTGGTGCAGTCGGAGCGGTCCGTCGAGGCGCCGCTGCGCCTGCCGAGCGAGGAGATCCCGATCCCACGACCCCGCGCCTTGTCACGCCGGGTTAAAACCAACGCTCCGGTTAGCCGGGGTCTGCGGTCAATCCGATCGGATCGGAGGATCGCTGTACAGTCGGCGCAACACCCTAGGCGCCTGCTCGCGGCAGCATGAGCGCGTCGAGAAACGTCTGCCGCCACCAATTGATGTCCTGCGATTCAATCGAATCCATGCACGCGCGCCAACGACGGATGCGCTCCGCGCGATCCATTCGCATGGCCTTCAGGATCGCGTCGGACACTTCCTCGGCGCTATACGGGTTGATCAGGATCGCCTCGGTCAACTGGGCGGCCGCCCCGGCGAAGCGCGACAGGATCAGGACGCCGGGATCCTCGGGATCCTGCGCGGCGACATATTCCTTCGCCACCAGGTTCATCCCGTCGCGCAGCGGCGTGACCAGCCCGATCTTGGCCGCCCGATAGATGCCGGCCAACGTATCGCGGCCATAGCCCTGGTTGACGTAGCGGATCGGCACCCAATCGACATCGGCATAGGCACCGTTGATCCGCCCCGACAGGCCCTGCAGCGTGTCGCGAATCCGCTGATAGCTGCCAACCGCGCCACGCGACGGCGGCGCGATCTGCAGGAGAAACACTTCCTTGCGCTCTTCGGGATGCTCGACCAGGAACCGTTCGTAGCCGAGGAAGCGCTCCTCCAGCCCCTTCGAATAATCGAGCCGGTCGACCCCGACGATCATGTCGCGGCCATCGGCGCTGTCGCGCATCTTCCGGTACGCCAGCCGCGCCGGCACACCCGCTGCGAGCTCGACGAATTCGGGCGTGTCGATCCCGATCGGGCACACCAAGGCGCGCACGCTGCGGTCGCCGAGCGTCACGATCCCGTCAGCGCCGATGACCCCGCCGAGCTCAAGACGGACGAAGTCGAGAAACGACTCGAGCCATTCGGCGGTGTGGAAGCCGATCACGTCATAGGCGAACATCCGTCGCACCAATTCCGCCGCTTCGGGCAGGATCGACAGCAGCCGACGCGGCGGCCAGGGAATGTGCAGGAAGAAACCGAGCCGATTGCCGCAGCCGCGCTGGCGCAGTTCGTCGCCGAGCGGGAACAAATGGTAATCCTGGATCCACACGACGTCGTCGGCCTCGAGCAGCGGCGCGACCATGTCGGCAAAGCGCGCGTTGACCCGCTGGTAACCGCCCGCGAAATCACGCTCATATTCGGCCAGATCGACGCGGTAGTGGAATAGCGGCCACAGCGTCCGGTTGGCGTAGCCGTTATAATATTCGTCGATGTCCTGGTCCTCCAGGTCCATCGTGGCAGTCGTGACACCCTGATTGACCTGATAGTCGATCTCGCCAGTGAACGTATCGATCCGTTCGCCCGACCAGCCGAACCACAGGCCGTCATGCTCGCGCAGCGCCGACGCGAGCGCGACCGCCAGCCCACCCTGAGCGCCGGACTGCGATCCCTTGGGGGCCGACACGCGGTTCGAGATGACGATCAGCCGGCTCATCGGATCGCGCTCCACGGCTTGCTGAGCAGGACGGCGCAATTGATCATGCCGACCAGCGAATAGGTCTGCGGGTAATTGCCCCACAATTCGCCGGTCTCGGGCTCTATGTCCTCCGACAGCAGCCCCGCCGCGGTGCGCCGGGCGAGCATCTCCTCGAACAGCGCGCGCGCGTCGGCACTGCGCCCGGTGAAGTGCAGCGCCTCGATCAGCCAGAAGGTGCAGACGTTGAACGCGGTCTCGGGCAGGCCGAAATCGTCCTCGATCGCGTAGCGCAGCATGAACGATCCACGGCGCAGCCCCGCTTCGACCGCCGTCAGCGTATCGAGGAAGCGGAGATCGTCGGGCGACAGGAAACGCAGGTCGAGCAATTGCAGCACGCTCGCGTCGAGATCGTCGCCCGCAAAGGTCGCCGACATGCGCTTGGTCTCGGGCCGCCACGCCGCCGTCTCGATCCGCGCACGGATCGTGTCGGCGCGCTCCTGCCAGAAGGTCGCGCGATCGGTCAGGCCGAGCGCCAGCGCGGCATTGGCGAGCCGGTCGCACGCCGCCCAGCACATCGCCGACGAATAGGTGTGGACGCTCTTGCGCGTGCGCAGCTCCCACAGACCAGCATCGGGCGCGTCGTAATTGAGCCAGGCGCGCTCGCCCACGCGCTCGAGCGATTCGAAATCCTCGAGGCCCGCCATGCGGAACAAGCGCGTATCGAAGAAGGCGTGCACCGCGCACAACACGATCTGGCCGTAAGCATCGTGCTGGATTTGCTCATAGGCCTGGTTGCCGACGCGAACCGGCCCCATGCCGCGATACCCCGCCAGCGCCGGTTCGATCCGCTCCTCGAGCCGCGCCTCGCCCAGCACGCCGTACAGCGGCTGGATGTGCCCGCCAGCGGCGTCATCGACGATGTTGCGCAGGTAGCCGAGATAGCTTTCGAGCACGTCGAGCGCACCGAGGCGGTTGAGCGCCTGGACGGTATAATAGGCGTCGCGCACCCAGCAGTAGCGGTAATCCCAGTTGCGCTGCGATCCGGCATGTTCGGGGATCGAGGTCGTCATCGCCGCGACGATCGCGCCGGTTTCCTCATGCTGACACAGCTTCAGCGTGATCGCCGAACGGATCACGACATCCTGCCATTCGAGCGGAATGGCGAGGCCGCGCACCCATTCCTGCCAGTAGCGCCTGGTGTCGGCGAGCATCGTGTCGAGCGTCGCGGCCAGATCGCCCGCAAACCCCTCGTCGGGCCCGAGGAAGAAATGCAGTGGCCGCTCGACGCGGAACGCGCGCTCTTCCTCGACCATCCCGACCGGCGCGGTCGTCGTCAGACGCAGCGCCATGCCGGGCATCAGGAAGCGGATGTGGTTCGACCCGCCGGTCTGCTCGCCGCAGGACCCGCCCCAACCGCAGGTCGGACGCAACCGCACGCGGATGCGCGGGCTGCCGGTCACCGGCCGCACGATCCGCGCATAGGACACCGGACGATAGCTGCGCCCCTGGCGTTCGAAGCGCGGGCAGAAATCGATCACGTCGATCGCGTTGCCGGTCGCGTCGGTATGGCGGGTCACCAGGATCGGCGTGTTGCGGACATAGTGCTGCTCGACCTGGACGCTGTCTTCGATCTCGATCGCCCAGAAGCCGGCTTGCGGCGTCTCGCCGCCGAGCAGCGACGAGAAGACCGGATCGCCGTCGATCCGCGGGACGCAGCCCCACACGAACTGACCCGCACGATCGACGAGCGCGCTGACCTGGCAATTGCCGATCGGCCACAGATCGACCGAGCTCATGCCGCCTGCTCGCACGCGGTTTCGAGCCAGGCGAGCGTGTCGGCGACATCGTGCAGACCGTAGAGTGCGCTGCTCGGGCGCGGATCGCCCACGAGGATGCCCGCACCCCCGAGCGCAGAAGCAGCGGCCATAGCCGGTTCGTCGGTATCGTCGTCGCCGAGGAAGACCGGGCGATGCCCCGCCATCGGCGCCCGCTGCATCAACTGGCGCAGCGCGCTTCCCTTGTCGGCCCCACCGACGCGCAGTTCGACCATCATCTTGCCGGTCTGCAAGTGCAGCCCCGTCTCGTCCGCAAGCGTCCCGGCGAGCGCGTGTGCCGCGGCTTCCATATGGGGGGCGCCGCGATAGTGCAGCGCCTCGCCCAGCGTCTTCGTCTCGACCAACAGGCCCGGCGTTGCGTGTGCTAATTCTGTCATGATGGCATGAATACGATCGAGAGCAGCCGGTCGTTCCGGTACGGATACCGTTCCGTCGCGCCAGCGCACCTCCGTGCCATGGCTCCCGGCGATCGTGAGCGGCAGGCTCCCGAAGAGCGCGGCGATGCCATCGACCGAGCGCCCGCTGATCACGGCGACGCGGCCATCGAGCTGTTCCGTCAACCGCGCGATCAACGCCGCAAGCCGCGCATCGACCGCGACCAGATCGGGGCGCGCGGCAAGCGCGACGAGCGTTCCGTCGAAATCGAGGAACAGCGAAGCGTTCCGCAACAGGGCAGCGGACGGTCGTGGCAAAGGCTTTGTCATCGCGCCTGCGTTAGATCACAAATCCCGCGCTCGCGCCCCTTATGTGAGGGCCGCCTGCACATCCCGATATGATCGGGTTCGATCGAAGACATCCAGTCAACCGCGTCGGGATGGCCCGCCGGGCAATCTTTCAGCCGGGCCACCGATGGTTCGGGCCATGGCCCATATTGAGCTAAGATCGACCGAAATCTGCTCGGACAGCATCCGACACCACACAGGACAAGCTGGCAAAAATCTGCGGTTTTGTCAATGGTTGTCGGATGTCCTGCGAAGAACGAATGGCGCCCCAGAGGGGGCGAAGCTGGGCACTCGAATTATTGGAGAATTTCGGTCTAGCGCCCCCCCTTTGCCGCAGTCCGGGTGACTAGAGATCGTAGCTCGGGATCCCGTCATCCTCGGTGGATAAAGGCGGATATATAACCGGCTTGTCCCCGAAATACCGTTTCACGATGCGATCACGCCGGTCGAGAGTGTCCTCGTTCGGGTCGATCTCGCCGGCATAGGTATAGGTCACCGCGAATGTGTTGCCTTGCACAAGATACTCGATTTCCGCCCAGCGGCTGTTCGCCTTCTCGGCCTCCCACAGGTCAAGGAGCGCATCGCCGAGTTGGCCTAGGTCGGGATCCAGATATGCGATGCTGTTCCCTTGATCTTTGAAAATCGAGGGCGCGACGTAATTGGAATCGACTTGGGCATAGAGCAAGGTACCGTCGAGCGGATACACCGTATCTTTCGCCAGAAGCTGACCGATTTCGTTGAGGAGGCGATCCGTATCATCATTTGCCATGACGCTTACCCCTTGGTTCGTTCGCAAGTTTCACACTTTGTTTGTGACCGTTGATCGTAAATGAGATGTCGATCACTGTTGGGCGCTTTGAAACATCAGTGTAGCTTGGCACGATCGTTACCGTGACATTCTTCCCGGCTCGCTTCGCTCTTGCCCATTGGTCTTCGAGCGCTCGATAGCGGCCGCGATTGAAGCTCGCATCCTGCGCGAAATGGTTGAAAGCGTCGGTCGGCCCTGCGAACCGAGCAGCGATATAATGGCCGCCATCATCAGTCGCCCGCCGATCGGGACCTCCCGCCTGCGCTTGTGCGGTCCTCGATCGCACTTGCTTGTCGCCGAATTTGAGGGTGCCTGAAACCCTATGAGTTTGTCCTGCGTCGTCGATCTGGTATTCGTACCCATTGCGGACTTCCCGATGGAGCGGCCTTGCGGCGCTGAAGCGCCGGGCGGTCGTTGTCAGCGGCGCCGATGCTTGCCGCTCTCTGGCAGTTGCAGGTTCTCTAGACACCGTCCGCTGCTTTGACGGATCGGCGCCCCAATCGCCCGACGCCCCCGCACCGCCGAAGCTGCCACCACCGCCTAGCGTAAAGCCCCCACCACCCCAGCCATTATTGGAAATCGGTCGTTGCGTGTTCGTGTTCGGAGCCGGACGAGGGGACGGGCCGGACGCCTGTGCTGTGGGTGTCGGGCCCGAGCGTGGCCGCTGTCGATTGTTCGTCGAACGAGCTTCGCGCGACCAATCTTCGCGAGACGACGCGCCGCCGCCCGATCCCCCGCTGCTGCGAAAGCCGCCACCCCCGCTTTGGCCATAGGTACGCCCCGACCCAGCAAAGGTGAACTGACCGTCCGCGGGATCATGCCAAGGATTGAATTTGAGTTCGACGCCGTCCGCGATAGCCACGCTCGGCAATCTGCCGGTCCGCAGCCAGATCGAAAAAGCGCGTCGCCGTTCGTTATCGGTTATGGGAACCATGCCGCCCTCGCTGTCTCGTGCGGCGAGAACATTTGAGCAACATTTTCCTACAAGTCAATCGACCATCGCGGCGATCAACGAGGCAAAGCCTAGGCCATTGCCCGACTTTGTTTTGCACGATGTTCGATTCCGCAGAAAATGGTGCCCGGAAGAGGACTCGAACCTCCACGCCCTTGCGAGCGCCAGCACCTGAAGCTGGTGCGTCTACCAATTCCGCCATCCGGGCACTGGGTAGGTCGCGGGCCTTAGGGGAGGCGAGTCGGCCTTGTCAACACACTGCGTGCTGGGGCAAGGGCTGACCACCCCAAGCGAATGGCAGGCACAAGGCGCACGCGATGAAGAATACACTGGTTACGCTGATCGGCGGCGGAGGGTTTCTCGGCCGCTATGTCGCACAGGCGCTGCTCGCAAGCGGTGCGCGCGTGCGAATCGCGCAGCGCGATCCGCGTCAGGCGTTTTTTCTCAAGCCACTCGGTGGCTTGGGTCAGACGCAATTCGCCGTCGCCGACATTTCCAAGCCCGATTCGATCCGCCGCGCGGTCGCGGGCTCCGACGCGGTGGTCAATCTCGTCGGCATCCTGAGCGGTGACTTCCAGAAGATCCAAGTCGAGGGTGCGCGGATCGTCGCCGAGGCCGCTGCCGCCGCGGGGGTCGCATCGCTCGTCCACGTCTCGGCGATCGGGGCCGATCCGCACTCCGCCTCGGCCTATGGCCGCTCGAAGGGCGAAGGCGAGGCCGCCGTCCACGCCGCCTTCCCGACCGCCACGATCCTGCGCCCGTCGATCGTGTTCGGGCGCGAGGACCAGTTCATCAACCGCTTCGCCGCGATGGTCGCGACGGCGGCGTCGATGCCGCTCGTCCATGTCGTGCCCGTGCTGCGCGCCGGCACCAAGTTCCAGCCGGTCTATGTCGGTGACGTCGCCGACGCCGTGATCGCGGCGCTGAGCCATCCCGAGCTCGCCGCCGGCAAGACGCTCGAGCTCGGCGGGCCCGACGTGCTGTCGATGGGGGCGCTGGTGCGCTGGATCGCCAAGGCGACCAACCGCACGCCGAAAATCGTCGAGCTGCCCGATGCGATCGGCGCAGCGATCGCTGCGGCCGGCTTCCTCCCGGGTGCACCGATCACGCAGGATCAGTGGAAGATGTTGGCAAACGACAATGTGGTTTCGGCGACCAACGGACTAGAGCTGCTCGGCATCACGCCGACGCCGCTCGACGCGGTCGCGCCGGGCTGGCTGGTGCGCTACCGCAAGGGCGGACGCTTCGCGGTGCCGGCGGCGGCATAAGCGCCGCCTATTAGGGGGAATTTCGTGGGCGACATCATCAGCATCATCCTGCTCGGCATCGTCGAGGGGGTGACCGAATTCCTGCCGGTGTCGTCGACCGGCCACCTGATCCTCGCGACCAAGCTGCTCGGCTATGACGCGGCGCGCTGGCAAGTGTTCAACATCGTCATCCAGCTGGGCGCGATCCTCGCGATCGTCGTGCTGTACTGGCGGACCTTCCTCGCGGTCGCGATGGGTCTGGCGCGGCGCGATCCGGTGTCGCTGCGCTTCGTGCGCAACATCCTCGTCGCCTTCATTCCCGCCGCGATCCTCGGGCTTGCGATCCACAAGCAGATCGAAGCGCTGCTCGGCAATGCGGTGGTCGTGTCGATCGCGCTCGTCGTCGGCGGGATCGCGATCATCGCGGTCGAGCGGCTCGCCCCCAAAAGCGACATCGTCGGCGTCGCGGACATTCCGCTCGGCAAGGTCGTCGGGATCGGCTGCCTGCAATGCCTGGCGATGGTGCCGGGCGTCAGCCGTTCGGGCGCGACGATCCTCGGTGCGCTCGCGCTCGGGGTCGAGCGGCGCACCGCTGCCGAGTTCAGCTTCTTCCTCGCAATCCCGACGATGCTCGGCGCGACCACGCTCGAACTCGTCAAGAACCGGCACGAATTGCTGAGCGGGCAAGGCGTCGGGCTTGGCGCGATCGGCCTCGGCTTCGTCGTCGCGTTCATCGTCGCGCTGCTGGTCGTGAAGTGGTTTGTCGGTGTCGTGACACGCTATGGCTTCGTGCCGTTTGCTTGGTACCGCATTATTGCCGGAACCGCGGCTTTCGTGTGGCTTATGACTATTTAGTCCGTTTCGGCCATATTTAGGCTGCGAACAACGCTGAAACTCGTTGCATTCCCGGCGTCACGATTTAAATAGGTCAGCGTTGCTGCCATAAATTACGTTTTCGTAATGACAGCGTGACGATCGCTCGGTATTTGCGCATCCGAAAGGTGCGCACATGGCTGACACGTCCCTGTTGAAATTCGTCGATCGCGAGCAGGTTTATCCCGCAAAGCGCGAGCCCGAGCTCCGCGCGGAAGACTTTCGCGAGATTGCGGAGCGCTATCCCGTACCCGATGCGGAAGCCCAGGCCGGGCGCTGTTCGCAATGCGGCGTGCCCTATTGTTCGGTCCACTGCCCGCTCCACAACCACATCCCCGACTGGCTGCGGCTGACCGCCGAGGGCCGGCTGCGCGAGGCGTACGAGCTCAGCAACGCGACCTCGACGATGCCCGAGATCTGCGGACGGATCTGCCCACAGGACCGCCTGTGCGAAGGCAATTGCGTGATCGAATTCTCGGGCCACGGCGCGGTGACGATCGGCGCGGTCGAGAAGTTCATCACCGACACCGCATGGGAAGAAGGCTGGGTCGAGCCGCTCGTCCCCGGCCGCGCGCGCGGGCAATCGGTCGGCGTGATAGGCGCGGGCCCGGCAGGCCTTAGCGCCGCCGAATACCTGCGCGGCAATGGCTATGACGTCCATGTCTATGACCGTTACGACCGCGCGGGCGGGCTGCTGACCTACGGCATCCCCGGCTTCAAGCTCGAAAAGCCCATCGTGACGCGCCGCGTCGAGCGGCTCAAGGCCGGCGGCATCGTCTTCCACGAGAATTTCGAAGTCGGCCGCGACGCCAGCATGGACGAGCTGCGCCAACGCCACGACGCGATCCTGATCGCCACCGGCGTGTACCGCGCCCGCGCGATCAAGGCGCCGGGCGTCGACGCGAACGGCGTGGTCGATGCGCTCGCCTTCCTTACCGCATCGAACCGCAAGGGCTTTGGCGATGCCGTGCCGAGCTTCGACGATGGCAGCCTCAACGCCGCGGGCAAGCATGTCGTCGTGATCGGCGGCGGCGACACCGCGATGGACTGCGTCCGCACTGCGATCCGCCAGGATGCGGCGTCGGTGAAGTGCCTCTACCGCCGCGACCGCGCCAACATGCCGGGCTCGCAGCGCGAAGTCGCCAATGCCGAGGAAGAAGGCGTCGAGTTCGTCTGGCTGTCCGCGCCCGAGAGCTTTGCCGGCGAAGGCGCGGTCTCGACCGTCAAGGCGAGCGCGATGCGGCTCGGCGCACCCGATGCCTCGGGCCGCCGCGCGCCCGAGATCGATCCAGAAGGCGGATTCGAGCTCAATGCCGACCTGGTGATCAAGGCGCTCGGCTTCGATGCCGAGGACCTGCCGACGCTGTTCGGCGCGCCCGAATTGAACGTCACGCGCTGGGGCACGGTGCTGGTCGACAACAAGACGCTGATGACCTCGCTCGACGGCGTGTTCGCGGCGGGCGACATCGTGCGCGGCGCGAGCCTCGTCGTCTGGGCGATCCGCGATGGGCGCGACGTCGCGGCCAACATGCACCGCTATCTCAAGACCAAGGCCGCGGCCGATATGGCGGCGAGCAAGCAAGCGGCATGATGCGGCGTCGGACCCGCCTGTGGCTCGGTCGGAGTGCCACGCTCGGCGTCGCGCTGCTTGCTGGCGCGACGGCGCATGCCGAGACGCGGCGCCCTGCTTTGCCCGCGCCCGCCGCCAATGCCGATGCCGCCGCCGACTATGACGAACGCCGCGCGGCCGCCGGTCGGCTGCTCGTCGTCAGCCGCTTCCGTGCACGGCAAGCGGTGCTGATCAAGGATGCGATCCGCGCTGCCGAGTCCGAACTGACCGAGAATTGCCTCGATCGCGCGGCGACAGGGCGCGACATGAAGCCGTGCCAGGCGTTTGTCAGCCCGAGCGCGGGGACGCGGGCGCGGCTCGCCGCGAGCGAATCCGCGATCCTCGACGATTTGATGGCGGCGAGCCAGACGATCTACGCCCGGCGCTTCACCGCTGCCGAGCTCGACGAGATCGCGCGCTTCTTCCGCACGACGGTCGGGCAGCGCTACGCGCTCACCTCGCCGCAGCTCCTCAACGAAGTTCAATCCCGCAAGCGCGAGATCGTGCGCCGCTATCTGAGCGCCGCCACAGCCGCCGACACCAAGGGGTCCCAACGATGACCGACCAGCACGCCTATCTCGCCGAGCACGGCATGTACCGCCCCGAATTCGAAGGCGATGCCTGCGGCGTCGGCCTCGTCGCCGCGACCGACGGCACGCCCTCGCGCCGCGTCGTCCAGTCGGCGATCGATGCGCTGAAGGCAGTGTGGCACCGTGGCGCGGTCGATGCCGACGGCAAGACCGGCGACGGCGCCGGGCTGCACATCGACTTGCCGCTCAAGTTCTTCGACGACGCGATCGCTGCGTCGGGCCACCGCCCGCTCCCCAACCGCCTCGCGGTCGGGATGATCTTCCTGCCGCGCACCGATCTCGGCGCGCAGGAAGCGTGCCGCACGATCGTCGAGAGCATCATCATCGACGAGGGCTACACCATCTACGGCTGGCGCCAGGTGCCGGTCGATGTGTCGGTGATCGGCCAGAAGGGCTTGGCCACCCGCCCCGAGATCGAGCAGATCATGATCGCCGGGCCCTTGCCCGAGGAGGCGAGCTACGCCGAGTTCGAGAAGAACCTCTATCTCGTCCGCCGCCGGATCGAGAAGCGCGTGATCGAAGCGCAGATCCAGGGATTCTATATCTGCAGCCTGTCGTGCCGCTCGATCATCTACAAGGGGCTGTTCCTCGCCGAATCGCTGTCGATCTTCTACCCCGATCTGCGCGACACGCGCTTCGAGAGCCGCGTCGCGATCTTCCATCAGCGCTATTCGACCAACACCTTCCCGCAATGGTGGCTGGCGCAACCATTCCGTACGCTCGCGCACAATGGCGAGATCAACACGATCCGCGGCAACAAGAACTGGATGCTTAGCCACGAGATCCGCATGGCAAGCCTCGCCTTCGGTGAGCATAGCGAGGACATCAAGCCGGTGATCCCGGCGGGCGCGTCGGACACGGCGGCGCTCGACGCGGTGTTCGAAGCGATCTGCCGCTCGGGCCGCGACGCGCCGACCGCCAAGCTCATGCTCGTCCCCGAGGCAATGGCCGATTCGATCGACATGCCCGCCGATCATCTCGCGATGTACCAGTATCTCGCGAGCGTGATGGAGCCGTGGGACGGCCCCGCCGCGCTCGCGATGACCGATGGCCGCTGGGCGGTCGCGGGCATGGACCGCAACGCGCTGCGTCCGCTCCGCTATGTCCGAACGATCGATGGCCTGCTGATCGTCGGGTCGGAGAGCGGGATGGTAGTCGTCCCCGAATCGACCGTGATCGAGAAGGGCAGGCTCGGGCCGGGCCAGATGATCGCGATCGATCTCGACGAAGGCGTGCTGCTGCACGACCGCGCGGTGAAGGACCGGATCTCGGGCGAGCATGATTATGCCGCGATGATCGGCGAGTTCACCAGCATCGAAGACCTGCCGCTGCCTGCCGGCGATCCAGTCACGCGCTTCGACCGCGCCGATCTAACGCGCCGCCAGGTCGCCGCCGGCCAGACGCTCGAGGATATGGAGCTGATCCTCGCGCCAATGGTCGAGGGGGCCAAGGAAGCGATCGGCTCGATGGGCGACGATACGCCGCTCGCCGTCATTTCCGACAAGCCACGCCTCATCAGCCAGTTCTTCCGGCAGAATTTCAGCCAGGTCACCAACCCGCCGATCGACCCTTTGCGCGAACGCCACGTGATGTCGCTCAAGACGCGCTTCGGCAACCTCGCCAACATCCTCGACACAGAGGATCGGCGCGATGGCGTGCTCGTGCTCGAATCGCCCGTGCTCGACGGGGCCGACTGGGCGAAGCTCAAGGCGCATTTCGGCAGTCAGGCAGCCGAGATCGACTGCACCTTCGAAGCCGGCGGCGGCCCCGAGACGCTGCGCGCCGCGATCGCGCGGATCCGCGCCGAGGCGGTCACCGCGGTGCGCCAGGGGCATAGCGAGCTGTTCCTGACCGATCGCGCCATCGGCCCCGACCGGATCGGCATCGCCGGCGTCCTCGCCGCGGCGGCGGTCCACACGCATCTCGTGCGGATGGGCCTGCGCTCCTACGCCAGCATCAACGTGCAGACCGCCGAATGCCTCGACACGCATTACTACGCCGTGCTGATCGGCGTCGGCGCGACGACGGTCCACGCCTATCTGGCCGAGGCGTCGATCGCCGATCGCCACGCGCGCGGGCTGTTCGGCGCGCTGAGCCTCGCGGAATGCCTCGCGCGGCATCGCCATGCGGTCGAGGAGGGTCTGCTCAAGATCATTTCGAAGATGGGGATCGCGGTAATCTCGTCCTACCGCGGCGGTTATAATTTCGAGGCGGTCGGCTTGAGCCGTGCGCTGGTCAACGATCTGTTCCCGGGCATGCCCGCAAAGATCTCGGGCGAGGGCTATGCCTCGCTCCATCTCAACGCGCAGCTGCGCCACGACAAGGCGTTCGACGAGGGCGTCGCGACGCTGCCGATCGGGGGCTTCTATCGCCAGCGCCATACCGGCGAGACGCATGCCTATTCGGCGCAGCTGATGCACCTGCTGCAGAACGCGGTCGCGACCGATTCCTACTCGACCTATCTGCAATTCTCGCGCGGGGTGGAGGCGTTGCCGCCGGTCTATCTGCGCGACCTGCTGCAGTTCAACTTCCCCGCCGAGGGCGTTCCCGTCGACCAGGTCGAGGCGATCACCGAGATCCGCAAGCGCTTCGTGACGCCGGGCATGTCGCTCGGCGCGCTCTCCCCCGAGGCGCACGAGACGCTCGCGATCGCGATGAACCGGATCGGCGCCAAGGCGGTGTCGGGCGAGGGCGGCGAGGACAAGGCACGCTACCAACCGTACGCAAACGGCGACAACGCCAACTCCGGCGTCAAGCAGATCGCGAGCGGCCGCTTCGGCGTGACGGCGGAATATCTCAACGCCTGCGACGAGATCGAGATCAAGGTCGCGCAAGGCGCCAAGCCCGGCGAGGGCGGGCAGCTGCCTGGCTTCAAGGTGACCGAGTTCATCGCCAAGCTGCGCCATGCGACGCCCGGCGTGACGCTGATCTCGCCGCCGCCGCATCACGACATCTATTCGATCGAAGATCTCGCGCAGCTCATCTACGACCTAAAGCAGATCAACCCGGTCGCGCGCGTCTGCGTCAAGCTGGTGAGCTCGGCCGGGATCGGCACCGTCGCGGCGGGCGTCGCCAAGGCGCATGCCGACGTCATCCTGATCGCCGGCCATGTCGGCGGGACCGGCGCCTCCCCGCAGACCAGCATCAAATATGCCGGTACGCCGTGGGAAATGGGGCTCTCGGAGGTCAACCAGACGCTGACGCTCAATGGCCTGCGCGGTCGCATCAAGCTGCGCACCGATGGCGGGCTCAAGACCGGGCGCGACATCGTCATCGCCGCGATCCTCGGCGCCGAGGAATTCGGCATCGGCACGCTGTCGCTCGTCGCGATGGGCTGCATCATGGTGCGGCAGTGCCATTCGAACACCTGTCCCGTCGGCGTCTGCACGCAGGACGAGAAGCTCCGCGCCAAGTTCAGCGGCAGCCCTGAGAAGGTCATCAACCTGATGACCTTCATCGCCGAGGAAGTCCGCGACATTCTGGCACGCCTCGGCTTCCGCAGCCTCGACGAAGTGATCGGCCGCACCGAACTGCTCCGCCAGGTCAGCCGTGGCGCCGAGCATCTCGACGACCTCGATCTCAATCCGATCCTTGCCAAGGTCGATGCGCCGGACGATCAGCGGCGCTTCAGCCTGACCGGTCGCCGCAACGAGGTGCCCGACAGCCTCGACGCGCAGATCATCAAGGATGCCGCCGCGGTGTTCAGCCGGCGCGAGAAGATGCAGCTGACCTATTCGGTGCGCAACACGCACCGCGCGGTCGGTACGCGACTGTCGAGCGAGATCACGCGGACCTTCGGCATGTCGGCACTCGCCGACGGGCACGTCCATGTCCGTCTGCGCGGCTCGGCCGGGCAGAGCCTCGGCGCATTCCTGTGCAAGGGCATCACGCTCGAAGTGTTCGGCGACGCCAACGACTATGTCGGCAAGGGGCTGTCGGGCGGGATCATCGCGGTACGCCCGGTGGTGAGCTCGCCGCTCGCCTCGCAGGACAACACGATCATCGGCAACACCGTGCTCTATGGCGCGACCTCGGGCAGCCTTTATGCCGCGGGCCAGGCGGGCGAGCGCTTCGCGGTGCGCAATTCGGGCGCTACCGTCGTGGTCGAGGGCTGTGGCGCGAACGGATGCGAATATATGACCGGTGGCACCGCAGTGGTGCTCGGGCCGGTCGGTGCGAATTTCGGCGCGGGGATGACCGGCGGGATGGCATTCGTCTATGACGCCGACGGCAGCTTCGCACGCCGCGCCAACCCCGAGAACATCACCTGGAACCGACTGTCGTCGCTGCATTGGGAAGCGGTGCTGCTCGGCCTGGTTCGCGCGCACCATGCCGCGACCGATTCGAAATGGTCGGGCGCGTTACTCGACGACTGGGGCCGTGTGGTCGATCGCTTCTGGCAGGTGGTGCCGAAGGAAATGCTCACTCGCCTCAGCCACCCGCTCGATGATCGGGTGGAGCAAGTCGCGGCGGAGTAGGCCCCTTCCGTCGGGGGACAGCCCCTCCGTCACCCCCGCGGAAGCGGGCGTCCCGCTTCTTCTGCCGACGCTGGAAAGAAGCGGGATGCCAGCTTTCGCGGGGATGACGGGGTAGGTGCATCTGTCCCGATGCAACTCGCGGATCGACAAAACGCCCCGAATCGTGCTATGCGCTCCGCTCGATCGGGGGCGTTCGAGGGTTGATTATGCGTAGAATTTTGCTCGGTCTGGTCGCTTGCGGCATCGCCACTCCGGCGTTCGCGAATGAGAGCGCACCCCCGCCCCGCCCGCTCCCCGATGCGGCGCAGGTCGGCGCGCTGCTGTCGAGCCCGCTCGTCCAGGAAATCATCGCGACCACGGTCGACCAATATGCCGATGCGCTGCTCCAGACGCATGTCGGCCCGCTCGCCAAGCTGACCGACACGCGCGACCATGTCCGCCCCGAGGACACGCTCGGCGATCTCGCCGCGCGCACCCACCCCGATTACCGGCGCGACCTGCACAACCAGACCCGCAGCGCGGTCGCCGCGACTGGCCAGGCCGCGCGCGACATCGCCAGCCTCAGCGCCCAGCTCAAGCACACCACCGAACGCCTCCGCGCGGCGATTGCGCTCACCCAGGCCGAGGTTAACGCGGTCCGCTGATCCGGGGTGGCCCGACACAAAGTCGCGTGACGCCTTCCCCTCCCGGCTCGTGCGTTCTACCAAGCGGGCATGTGGCAACTCTACCAATTCCCGCTCTGCCCGTTCTCGCGCAAGGTCCGGCTTCTGCTCGGCGAAAAGGGCGTCGGCTGCGAGCTCGTTCGCGAAAACCCGTGGGAACAGCGCGATGAGTTCCTCGACATGAACCCCGCCGGCCAAGTGCCGGTGATGACCGATCCACAGCGCGGCATCCGCCTGATGGATTCGATGGCGATTTGCGAATATCTCGAAGAGACGGTCAAGAAGAACGCGATGATCAACGGCACCGCGGTCAACCGCGCCGAGATTCGTCGGCTCGTCGCCTGGTTCGATTCGCAATTCTTCGCCGATGTCGTTGCGCCCTTGTTGCACGAGCGGATGGAGAAGCGCCTCGTCACCAAGGAACCGCCCGATTCGAAGCGGCTGCGCGATGCGATGAAGGCGGCGGTGCGCCACCTCGATTATATCGATTATTTGCTCGACCATCATAACTGGATGGCCGGCGCGACGATGAGCCTCGCCGATCTGGCGGCGGCAGCGCAGATCTCCGTCGCCGATTATCTCGGCGGGATCGACTGGCGCAACCACGAGCAGACCGCGAAATGGTATCGCGGCTTCAAGAGCCGACCGAGCTTCCGTCCCCTGCTGTCCGAACGGATGGAAGGGATCATGGCACCGAAACATTATGACGATGTCGATTTCTGAGCAGGTCACCTTCGACGATTTCGCGAAGCTCGACATCCGTGTCGGGACGATCGTCGAGGCCTTGCCCTTCCCGCAGGCGCGCAAGCCCGCATTCCGCCTGACGATCGATTTCGGCCCCGAAATCGGGATCAAGCGCTCCTCGGCGCAGATCACCGCGCGCTACACGCTCGAGGAATTGCCCGGGCGGCAAGTCGCCGCGGTGGTCAACTTCCCGCCGCGTCAGATCGGCCCGATGATGTCCGAAGTGCTGACGCTCGGCTTTCCCGATGAAAATGGCGAGGTCGTGCTCGTCCAGCCCAATCTGCCAATCCCCAACGGCGGTCGGCTATACTGAGCCGCGACGCTCGGCCCGGCGGGTCCACCACAGCATCAGCCCGAGCATCGGCAGCGCCAGATCGAGATACAGGATCAGCCCGATCCAGGGCGAAAATCCCCAATACATATTGGGCACGGTGTTGAGATAGCCGTGCGCGAGCAACCCCATGATGTTTCGCGACCACACCGGCGTCATCATCGTCTCGGGCGCGAAGATGTCGGTCGCCGCGACGATCAGGTTGAGCAGGATAGACACGGCGAGCAGCGCGATCGCCTTGATCTTGTCGCTGCGCCGCTCGATCGACGCCCAGATTGGCGCGAGGCCAATCGCGAAAAACGGGATCGCCGGGACCGAATGCCGCGGGCCGACCGACGCGCCGCCATCCCAATAGGCATAGGATGCGTTGATCGACAGTACGATAACGATCATCGCGACGCACAGCACGCCAAGGTCGCGCGTCGCGGGGTCGCGCACCAGCTTCACCACGCCGAACCAGCCGAGCAACAGGATCGGCGCAACCCAGAACAGCCCGCGCCGTACGCCGAAGGTGATTCCGAGCAGCGCGGTGATCTTGGGATAGGTCAGCCCGAACAGCCCCTGGTTCATCCCGCTGAACCCGACCACGCCGGTATAGCCCGTCATGAACGGCGTCCCGAAGGCGAGCTGGTTATAGGAGAGCATCGGCAGCACCGCGACGAGCGCGGTCGCCACCGCGACGAGATACAGCCGCCGCCGCACCGGCCAGGCCGCGTCACGGCTGCGCCACAACGCCCAGCCACCGATCACCAGCCCGCCGAGCGCCGCCTGGAACTCGATCGTCACGGCAAAGCCGAGCACCGCGCCTGCCATCAACGGATAGCGCCAGCGGCCGAACTCGCGCTCGCCCGACGTGCCGCGCCAGATCGCCCAGGTCGCGATCAGGAACAGCGCAGCAACGGGCGCATGGCCGAACAGCGTCGTCGACCAGCCCCACACGATCGACCCCAGCGAATAGCCGAGCGCGGCAAACATCCCCGCGGCCGGGCTGCCGGTGATCCCCGTCGCCAGATCGAGCAGCAGCACCGCGGCAAACGCGGTGAGGATCGCTGCGCCACACGCGACCGCGAGTTGCATCCGGAGCCGCAGGAACTCGGCAAGCCGGGGATTGGTAATGTCGATGATATGATCGTAAGAGCTGACGCCCGTGACGCGGTTGGTCGCCCACACCACCGGCGCCGCCATCAGCGTCATGCCCGGCGCCTTGTCCATATAGTAATGCGTCACGCCGCCTTGCTTGAACTCGGCCTTGTCGATCGTCAGCGTCTGGTAGCGATCGATCGTCGCTTCGCCGCGCTCGACCAGCGCCAGCGTCCCGAACAGCCGCGTCGCGCTGTTGGGATTGAATACGAACGAGCCGAACCACACGCACGACAGCCAGACGAGCGCGAACAGCAGGAGCGCGACCGCATGCGGCGCGCGAACGATCGGAGCGGAGGGGGTCATAAGGTCAGGCGGTCAACCATTGGCCGAGCAGCCGGAACGGCGGCAGCGTGAAGAACCCCGCGATGAGCAGCGCCCCCGTCACCATCCCGCGAACCTGTCGGCGATGCGCCGCGATCCGGTGCGTCCGCGCGGTCCACCAAATGAGCGGCGCGGCGAGGACGACATAGGCCGACAGGATATGGATGAAACTGAAGCGCGGCG
This sequence comes from Sphingomonas sp. UYEF23, assembly GCF_040546165.1. Classification (NCBI taxonomy): domain Bacteria; kingdom Pseudomonadati; phylum Pseudomonadota; class Alphaproteobacteria; order Sphingomonadales; family Sphingomonadaceae; genus Sphingomonas; species Sphingomonas sp. UYEF23. The sequence goes on from NZ_JBEPNG010000006.1 coordinate 118,488, forward strand.
GCGTGCCGTGGCGGACGAAGAAGGATTCGGCGGCGGTCAGGAACATCGCGACGACCCACACCTTGCCGAGCATCCGGTGCGCGGCATCGCCGCGCGGACGCAGCAGCATCACGGGGGTCAACGCCAGCGCGATCACAACCGTCGCGAGATGGCCCCATACGGCGAGCGGCACGCTTCCCCAATGCGCCGCGCCTTTGGCGAGCGCGACGAGGATGGCGACCAACAGCACCACCGCCGCGCCGGCAAGCACGGTCTCATAGCGGTCGGCGCGTAGCGATTTGCTCGCATTCGTCCGCCCTGCCCCCGCAGGCGTCGCCATCCCCCCGGCCTGCGTCAGGGAACCAGCGCAGCGTCGACGGCGCGCTGGTCGGCCTTGGCGTCCTGCTTCTCGCGCTTGTACTTGCGCCCCGCCTGCGCGAAGCAGCCCATGCCGCCCCCGGCGCCGACGTTGCTGCAGCTGCCGATTCCCGTCGCACCGACCCGATCGTTGGCTGCGCCCTTGGCGGCCCAGCTTTCGTTTTCGGGCGTAACCTTCAATTCGCGCAATTCCTTGGGAATGCGGAACTGCTCGCCCGGCGCACGCCGCACGCAGACGACGATCTCATTCCCATCGGAATCGGTCGGGCATTTCTGCTTGCCGTAGATCACCAGCGGCGGGTTGCTCACGCCCTGCGCCGCAGCAGGCGCAGAGGCGAGCCCACCCGCGCCGAAGCCAGCGAGCACGAGCGCGGCAAGCGCGCCCTTCGTCATCAGGTTCTGCATGATCCTGTCTCCCCGTCAGATACGTTTCGCGGTCGCGATCGCGACCTTGCAACCGAGCCGGATCAGCCCGCTCAACACTGGATAGCCCGGCGTGTTCTCGGCGCCCGCAGCGAGCGCTGTCTCGCGATGCTCGACTTCCTCGGCCTGGAAATCGCGGATCGCCTCGGACAGTTCGGGATCGCTGTCGCCGAGCGCGACGAGCTGGTCCTCGTAATGCTTGTCGATCTCGGTCTCGACCGCGGCGGTGCACGCCATTGCGGCGTTGGGCCCGAGCGCCGCCGTCACCGCGCCGAGCGCGAAGCCGGCGACATCCCAGAGCGGCGCGAGCAATGTCGGCCGTACCGAGCGCCGCGCCATCATCGCATCGAAAAAGGCGCGATGGCGCTCTTCCTGATTGGCCATCCCAGCGATCGCACGCGCCGCCGCGCTGCGGTCGCCGAGTACCGCCAGCTGCCCGGCATAGATCCGCGTCGCGCCGAATTCACCCGCTTGATCGACGCGCACCATCGAGCGGGTGTCGCGCTTCGGGTCGCCGGGTTTCCAGCCGCTCATGCTTTTGCTCCTCGCATCAGGCCAAAGATGGTGATCGCCCCGCCGACCGAAAAGAGCGCGTTGAAGCCGGCGAGCGAAACATGGAACAGCGTCCATTGCGCGACATCGCAGCGGATGATCGGCGCGGCCATGATGCTGTCGAGCGTGATCGCGCCCGACACGGTCGAAGTGCAGGCCGTAACACCCGCCCACCAATGATATTCGACGCCTGCGTGATAGGCGCCGATCACGCCGCTGATGAGGATCGCGACCGCCGCCAGGCTGACGAACACCTCGCGCTGCGCGCGGCTCGGCACCACGAACGCGAGCAACGCGAGCGGCAGCGCGGCGATGTGCGGGTAGCGCTGCCACCAGCACATCTCGCACGGGTAGAGCTTGCCGATATATTGGAAGGCGAGCGCACCGCCGAGCAGAGCGAGCGGAATCAGCAGCGCGAGCAGCCGGGCGAGGATGAAACGGTCGCGCGCCATTACCGCGCCGCCACCGCTTGCGTCGTGCTCGACAGCCGCGCGAGCGTCTTCAGCGCGTAGTTCAACTGGAAATCCTCGATCCCCTTCGCCTTGAGCTGATCGGGCGTCATCACGAAGCGCGGATCGGGCTTGCCGTCTTCCTCGACCGCGGCGTTGGTGGTCTTGGCTTCGTTGATCAGATGGCGGCGCAGATCGTCCTCGCGGAACACGGGGCGCGACTTGTAGTCGGGGTCGGAAAGCTGCGGCACGGCGATATCGGGCTCGATCCCGCCCTCCTGCACCGACCGGCCCGACGGCGTGTAATAGCGCGAGGTGGTGAGCCGCAGCGCGGCGTTGGCGCCCATGTCGATCACCGTCTGGACCGATCCCTTGCCGAACGAGCGCTCGCCCATCACCAGCGCGCGGTGATGATCCTGCAATGCGCCCGCGACGATCTCGGAGGCGGACGCAGTGCCGGCATTGGTCAGCACGATCACCGGCAGCCCGTGCGCGAGATCGCCCTTCACGTACGATTCGGCGTAGAACGGCTCGATATCGGCCTTGTCGCGCCCGCGCTGCGAGACGATCTCGCCCGACGACAGGAAATTGTCGGCGACCGCGATCGATTCGTCGCGCAAACCGCCACCATTGTCGCGCAGATCGATGACATAGCCGAGCGGATCGTGTCCGAGCTGCTTGACGATCCCGCGGATCGCACCCGTCACCGCGTCGCCGGTATGTTCGGAGAAGGCGGTGATGGTGATCAGCCCGACGCCGTCCTTGACGCTCCATTTGACGGGCTTCTGAACGATCTTCTCGCGGATCAGCGAGACGACGATCGGCTTGTCGTGTCCCGGGCGCAGCAGCGTCAGCGCAACCTTGCTGCCGGGCAGCCCCCGCATCTTCTGGATCGATTCGTCGAGCGTGTCGCCGAAGATCAGCTTGCCGTCGATATGCGTGATGTAATCGCCCGACTTGATCCCGGCGCGCGCGCCCGGCGCATCGGGCTGCGGCGACATCACCTTGACCGCGCCGTCCTCCATCGTGACGGTCAGGCCGAGCCCGCCATAGCTCCCCATCGTCTGGATCTTGAGGTTGTCGTAATCGAGCCCGGTTTCGTACGCGCTGTGCGGATCGAGCGCCGCCAGCATCCCTTCGATCGCGCCCTTGACGAGCACCTTGTCGTCGACCTTGTCGACATATTCGGCCTTCACGCGGTTATAGACGTCGAGGAACACCGCCATCTCGCGATACGTGCCGTTGTCGACCGCCGCCATTGCGCTCGTACCGACCGGCACGATCGCCAGCACCGCCGCGATCGCGGAAGCTTGGAGCAGCGAAGTGGTGAAACGCGACATCGGTCAATACTCGGCAAGCAAGAGGTCTTGGAGGCACCGTAGCGGGGTTTGCGCGGGGATCAAAGCGGGGCAATCGATGGCGTGCCCGGGCTGAACCGAAGCTGAGCGGGATTGCCGCCGCGGATTTCGCCTCACCCGAGCAGCGGCGTCATGTCGACCGCGCGATCGCGGCGGCGCAGCTCGACCGTCACGGTCGGCGCCTCGCCGCGCGCCGCCTGCCCGATCGGCGCGCCTTGGCCGATCGTTTCGCCGATCCGCGCGCTGGTGCTGCCGAGCCCTGAGACGAGCGTCGTCCAACCGCCGCCATGATCGAGGATGACGATCGTGCCATAGCCGCGGAACGGCCCGGCAAAGGCGACGCGCCCCGCCGCTGGGGCGACGACTTGCGCGCCTGCCAGCGGCGCGATCGTCAGCCCACGCGAATGGACGCCGGTGTCCGAGAGTTCGCCGAGCCCGGTGACGATCTTGCCCTCCACCGGCAGGCGATACGGCGGTGCGCTGTGCGACCAGGTGCCGCGGTCGATCGGCGCGGCGACCTCGCCCGGGCGTGGCGGGCGCGCGAGCGGGCCGGGCAGCGACGCAAGGCTCTCGCGCGTCGCCGCCTGGTTGCCGATCGTGTCCATCAGGTCGACGATGTCGCGCGCCTTTTCACCGAGCGCGATCGCGCGATCGGATTCGATCAGCGCATCGCGTCCGAACGCGCGCGAGCGCAGCCGGTGCGCCACCTCGAGTCGCGTCAGCGCAAGCCGCTGGACTTCGAGCCGCGACCGGCTCTCGGCGAGCGCGCGGGTCGCGACCGCGCCTGCCGCCTGCAACTGGCGGGTGCGCGCAAGATCGGCGCGGACGTCGGCGGTGCGCGCGCGGATCACCGGCATCGTGTTCGCCAGCACCGCACGTACATGGACGAGATCGTCGACCGATCCGGGCTGGACTAAACTGATGATCGCAGGCCGCCTCGCGAGCGATTGCAGGGCGCCCATCAGCCGCGCGACGGGCACTTGCTTGGCGGCAAGCTTGGTGCGCTGGGCATCGAGCAAGCGATCGACGATCGCGAGCCGCGCCTGCCCTGCGGCGATGTCGGCCTCGGCCTGCTGGATGCGGGCGGCGACCGCGGCTTCCTGCGCTTGCGCCTGGCGCGCCTGGTCGCGCTCTGCGGCGGCCTGGCGTTCGAGCGCGGCGGAGCGGCGCGCGGCGGCATCGGATTGCGCCTTGGCCTCGGCGAGCCGGGTGCGCTGGTCGACGGGTTCCTGCGCGACGGCCACGCTCGCGCCGATCGCCGCTGCGACACCCGCGATCATAAGAGCCCGCCCCCGCATCGCGCTACCCTTCGCGGTGGTAGGGGTGATTGGCAAGGATGCTCGTCGCGCGGTACAATTGCTCGGCGAGCATCGCGCGGGCTAGCAAGTGCGGCCACGTCGCCCGCCCGAAGCTCAGCAGCAGATCGGCCGAGGCGCGCTGCGCATCGTCGAAGCCATCGGCCGCCCCGATCAGAAAACGCGCCTCGCGCACCCCGGAGTCCCGCCATTTCTCGAGCGTGGCCGCGAAATCGCGCGATGGCAGGACCTGCCCCGTCTCGTCGAGCATGACGATCCGGCAGCCGTGCTCGACCGCCGGCATCTTGCCGCCGGTGTCGGGCAGCTCGGTCAGCTTGTACGGCCAGGACAGCCGCTTGACGTAGCGCTCGACCAGTTCGGCCTCGGGACTGCGCCCGATCCGCCCGCGCGCGACGATGTGGAGCAGCATGCTTGCCTCCGTTGCGAGCGATGCTCAGCGCTGTACCGCTACACGTTCCGCGGCGAAGGCCGGGGCCCAGTCGCGAAGGTCGCCATAGCCGGGCGCTGCGCACTCCGCCGCACCGCTCGCTCCTGGACCCCGGCCTTCGCCGGGGAGCAGGAGATCCAGCGATCAGTCCTCGATAACCGGCGCGGCGGGCGGGGTCGGCGCATCGCCGAACGCCCACATCCGCTCGAGATTGTAGAAGGTGCGGACCTCGGGGCGGAACAGATGGACGATCACGTCGCCGGCATCGAGCAGCACCCAATCGGCGGTCGGCAGGCCCTCGATACGCGACGGCCGGCCGTATTCGGCCTTGATCTTCTCGGACAGCTTCTGCGCCATCGACGCGACCTGGCGCGTCGAGCGGCCGCTCGCGATCACCATGTAATCGGCGATGCTCGATTTGCCCGCAAGCGGGATCGAGATGACATCGACGGCCTGATCGTCGTCGAGCGACGCGAGCACGAGCCGAAGCAGCGCGTCGACCTCTTCGGGTTCGGACGCGCGATAGACGGGAGAAGATGAGGCCAAGATGATTCCTATGCAGAAGGTGGGGTCGGGACGGCTGGCAGGAAATGCCGCTGCCAGGCGGGGTCGGCAGCACGAAGCTGTGTCGCGGAGCGCGGGTCGGGGCGGAAGCGCAACAGCACGAGTGCCGGCAATCTCCACTGCGTCCAGTTCTTCGCCTGGTGTGCGGGCCGACGTGCGCGCCGCAACCAACCCATCGCGGGAGCCGCGAGAGCAGCACGTTCATACCCCGGACGCGCGATTACCGCAATCGGAACCTCGCGGGCGATCCGGCGCCACCCTTTCCACTGGTCGAACTGCGCGAGATTGTCCGATCCCATCAACCAGATGAAGCGCTTTTTGGGGAAAGCGCGGCGGAGTTTGGTGACGGTGTCGACGGTGTAGCGCGTGCCGAGCTTGTGCTCGATCGCGCTGACGCGGATCGGCGCGTGGCGCGCCATCCGCACGGCGGAGGCAAAGCGTGCGGCGTAGGGCGCCATGTCGCCGCTCTTCTCCTTGAGCGGATTGCCGGGCGAGACGAGCCACCACACTTCGTCGAGCCCCAGCGCATCGAGGGCGGCAAGGCTGATCGCGCGGTGGCCGGCATGCGCTGGATTGAACGAGCCGCCGAGGATGCCGATGCGGGTCAGGTCCGTATCCAATTTTCGCGCGCATGACGGATACGCAGCACCTCGATGTGCGTGTCGCTTACCCGATACAGAAGGAGATAGTCGGTGGGCGCGACGCGCCATTTTCGAGCGTCGACCTCGGGAATCGCCGGCCCTGCTGCCGGGGTGGCCGCGACAAATTCGGCTGCCTCCTCAATCAGGGCTGCAATCCGCTCGGCGGCGTCGGGCGAATATGCCGACCAGTAATCGTCAATCTCCTCGAGATCGGCGATCGCGGGGTCGCTCCATTCGACGGTCCTCATGCGACGGCGCGCTGCTGCCTCCGGCGGCGCAGGTTTTCGAAGACGGTAGCTTGCGGGGTCAGGGCACCACGATCGGCCGCATCAATCCCGACTTGGACGAAGGCGAGAAGATCGTCTTCGCTCTCAACGACTCGCCGGATGGCTTCGGCCGCAAATGCGGCTCCGGTTATCCCTTGCGCAGCCGCTGCTTTGGCGACCCGCGCAGCCGTCTCATCGTCCAGGTCGATCGTGACCGATCGCGAAAAAGGCGCAGGATGGTTCATCGCGGTAAATTACACCGGAGCCCCACCGCCATCAACCCCGCACCTGTCCGCTGCCGTAACCCACCCATTTGTACGTCGTCAGCCCCTCGAGCGCGACCGGCCCGCGCGCGTGGAGGCGCCCCGTCGCGATGCCGATCTCTGCACCGAGGCCGAACTCACCACCATCGGCGAACTGGGTCGAGGCGTTCCACAGCACGATCGCACTGTCGACCTCGGCAAGGAAGCGGGTCGCCACGGTCTCGTCGGCGGTGACGATCGCGTCGGTGTGGTGCGAGCTGTGCGCGGCGATGAAGCGCAGTGCGCCATCGATGCCGTCGACCAGCCCGGCGGACGCGATCGCGTCGAGATATTCGGTGTCCCAATCGGCGTCGGTCGTGGGGGTGAGGCCCGGCACCAGCGCGCGCAGACCAGGCCCGCCGCGCACTTCGCAGCCGGCCGCCGAAAGCACCGTGACGAGGCCCGCCGGATCGGGATAGGCGCGGTCGATCAGCAGCGTCTCCATCGCGCCGCACACGCCGGTACGCCGCATCTTGGCGTCGACGACGATCGCCTTCGCCATCGCCGGATCGGCCGAGCCGTCGACATAGATATGGTTGATCCCGTCGAGATGCGCGAGCACGGGGACGCGCGCCTCGGCCTGGACGCGCGCGACGAGACCCTTGCCGCCACGCGGGACGATCAGATCGATCGCGGCAGCGCCCGCCGACCCGTCTGCCGTCAGCATCGCCCCGACCGCAGCGCGATCGGTGGTCGGCACGAGTTGCGCGGCATCCGCCGGAATGCCCTCGGCCACCAGTCCCGCGACGAGCGCGGTATGGATCGCACGGTTGCTTTCGATCGCCTCCGACCCCCCGCGCAGGATGACGGCATTGCCCGCCATGACGGCGAGTGCGGCGGCATCCGCGGTAACGTTGGGGCGGCTTTCATAGATGATCCCGATCACGCCGATCGGCACGCGGACGCGCCGCAAGCGCAGCCCGTTGGGACGCACGCTCTCGTCGATCACCGCGCCGACCGGATCGGCGAGTGCTGCGACCGCGGCGACACCGTCGGCCATGCTCGCGACGCGCGCGGTATCGAGCTTGAGCCGGTCGAGCATCGCGCCCGACAAGCCGGCGGCAGTCGCCTTCGCCATGTCGCTGGCATTCGCCGCGAGGATTACCGGGGCGGCATCGCGCAGCGCCTGCGCCGCCGCCAGCAGTCCGCGCGCCTTCACCGCAGTCGGCAGCGTCGCGAGCGTGCGGGCAGCGCCGCGGGCGCGATCGGTCATGGTGGCGAGCAGGGTCGTGGCGTCGGTCATGACGCTCGCGGTATCACGACCGCGCCCCTTGCGGCAAAAGCTATCGCATTCGCCAAAGCCACTGCTATGCTGCCGCAATGTCGGGGGGAATCGATACAGCGGGCGATATCGCCACGGGACTCTTTGTCGCGCGTGCGGTCGAGCCGCCTGCGGGCGAAACCGCGCATCGGACACTCGCGCACGGACTGTGCCTCAATTGCGGGACCGCGTTGCACGGCGAGTTTTGCCATGCCTGCGGGCAAAGCGGGCATGTCCACCGCTCGCTCCACTCGATCGGGCATGATCTGCTTCACGGCGTCTTCCATTTCGAAGGCAAGATCTGGCGCACCGTGCCGATGCTGGTGTTCCAGCCCGGCGCGCTGACGCGGCGCTACATCGCGGGCGAACGCGCGCGCTTCGTGTCGCCGCTGGCGCTGTTCCTGTTCGCGGTGTTCCTGATGTTCGCGACGATCCACGCCTTTGGCGGCGAGCTCGGCACCGACTTGCCCCCCGCTGCGCGCGAGACCGCATTGCAGAACATCGACGCCGACATCGCCAAGGGACAGGCCAAGCTCGCCCGGCTGCAGACCGCCCCACGCCGCGCCAATGCCGACGCCAAGATCGCCAAGGTGCAGGAAGATCTGCGCAGCCTGCAGGTCGCGCGTAGCGTGATGGATGGCGGGTCGGGCGTCACGATCGGCGACGTCCCGCTTTCCGGGCTGCGCACCGACTGGCACGCACTCGACAAGGGCATCGCCAAGGTGAAGGCCAATCCCGGACTGGCGCTCTACAAGCTGCAGTCGAGCGCTTACAAATACAGCTGGGCGCTGATCCCGATCTCGACTCCGTTCGTCGCGCTGCTCTTCCTGTGGCGGCGGCGCTACAAACTCTACGACCACGCCATTTTCGTGACCTATTCACTCGCCTTCATGATGATGCTGGTCGCCTCGCTGAGCACCGCCGGCGCGGTCGGCGTTCGCAGTGGACTGATCGGGTTGCTCGTGATGTTCGCGCCGCCGGTGCACATGTTCGCACAGTTGCGGGGTGCCTACACGCTGCGCAAACGCTCGGCGCTGTGGCGAACGGTCGCGCTGATCGTCTTCGCCTGGATCGCGCTTACCGCCTTCGCCTGCCTGTTGCTGGCGATGGGGTTCATGGAATAGCGGCGACCGGCCCGCTTGCAGCGCCACGGGAGGCGCCCCGTAAAGTCGCACTGCCTACGCGTCCTACTCGTTCCTCAGCGCAAACGGCGGCTTAGCGCTGTGACGGAGCACGCAAGCGACCGCGTTTCGATCGCGCCCGCCTAGTCCCGGTCGTGCTGTGCGCGTCGAAGCTCGTCCATTCTCTTGGTCGCAGCGAGAACGATAGTCCTTTGACACGCTCAAGGACGACCGGATGCGGAAAACAGCGCAGCAACGTCCGCACACCGCGCAGATATGAAAAAGCCGCGCCCGACACTTGTCGGACGCGGCTTTTTTACCGTTCCAGTCCCGCGAGCGTTACGCCCCGGCAGGCGCCGGGTTACCGAACGGCCCGCCGCCCTTGGGCCGGCGCGTCTTGGGGATCGAGGTCCCCGCGCCGGGCACGATCGATACCTTCGCATCGGCATCGTCGCGGCCGATATCGCCGTCGAACGCGAGCCGCTTGATCTCGTCGCCGGTCAGCGTCTCATATTCGAGCAGCGCACCGGCGATCCGGTGGAGCTGGTCGATATGCTCGGTCAGGATTTCGCGGGCCTGCGCCAGCCCGCCATCGACCAGCTTGCGGATCTCGCTGTCGATCATCAGCGCGGTCTCGTTCGACATGTTCTGGCGCTGCGTCTGCGAGTAGCCGAGGAAGGTCTCGCCCTGCTGCTCTTCATATTGCAGCGGGCCGAGCGCGTCCGACATGCCCCATTGCGACACCATCGCACGCGCAAGCTTGGTCGCCTGCTTGATGTCGCCCGAGGCACCGCTCGACACCTTGTCGTAGCCGAAGATCAGTTCTTCCGCCACGCGGCCGCCCATTACGGTCGCGAGATCGGCATACATCTTGTCGCGGTGATACGAGTAATTGTCACGCTCGGGCATCGACACGACCATGCCCAGCGCACCACCGCGCGGGATGATCGTCGCCTTGTGGATCGGGTCCGACGCGGGCGTGTGGACACGAACCAGAGCATGGCCCGCCTCGTGATAGGCGGTCATCCGCTTCTCATCGGTGGTCATCACCAGCGAGCGCCATTCGGTGCCCATGATGACACGATCCTTGGCGGTCTCGAACTGCGCCATCGCCACCAGCCGCTTGCCGAGCCGCGCCGCCATCAGCGCCGCCTCGTTGACGAGGTTGGCGAGATCGGCACCCGACATGCCCGGCGTGCCGCGTGCGAGCGTGCGCGCATCGACGTCGGGCGCGAGCGGCACCTTCTTCATGTGCACTTCGAGAATCTTCACGCGGCCCTCGATATCGGGCAGCGGCACCGTGACGCGGCGATCGAAGCGACCCGGACGGAGCAGTGCGGGATCGAGCACGTCGGGGCGGTTCGTCGCCGCGACGATGATGATGCCTTCCGAAGCCTCGAAGCCGTCCATCTCGACGAGCAGCTGGTTGAGCGTCTGCTCGCGCTCGTCATTGCCGTTGCCGAGGCCCGCACCACGGTGACGGCCGACCGCGTCGATTTCGTCGATGAAGACGATGCACGGCGCCGACTTCTTGGCTTCGGCAAACATGTCGCGCACACGGCTCGCGCCGACGCCGACGAACATCTCGACGAAGTCCGACCCCGAAATCGTGAAGAACGGAACGCCAGCCTCACCCGCGATCGCGCGCGCAAGCAGCGTCTTGCCGGTGCCGGGCGAGCCGACGAGCAGCGCGCCCTTGGGAATCTTGCCGCCGAGGCGGGCGAACTTGGTCGGGTCCTTGAGGAACTCGACGATCTCCTGCAGCTCTTCGCGGGCCTCGTCGATGCCGGCGACGTCGTTGAAGGTCACGCGACCTTCCTTCTGCGTCAGCATCTTCGCGCGGCTCTTGCCGAAGCCCATCGCGCCCGAGCCGCTGTTCTTCTGCATCTGGCGCATCACGAAATAGCCGAGGCCGAGGAACAGGAAGAAGGGTAGCGAATTAACGAGCAGGACCTGCCAGATCGGCGCGCCTTCTTCAGGCTTGGCGGTGATCGTCACGTTCTTCTCGCGCAAACGATCGGTCAGGCGCGGGTCCTGCGGCGCATAGGTGCGGAACTTTGTGTTGTCGCTCATCGTGCCGGTGACGACTTCGCCGGCGATGTTGACGTCCTTGACCTGCCCGTTCTGGACACGGTCGAGGAACTGCGAATAGGCGATCCCGTTGACGTTGGGGCCGACCGAACGATTGTCGATCAGCGTCACGAACAACGCCAGCGCGACGAGGATGCCGACCCAGATCAGCAGCGATTTCATCCAGGGGTTGGGCCCGCCAGAGTCGTCGCCGGGCTGCTTGTCATTGTCGTTCATGGGCACGGGATACCTTTCGTGACCCATAAGATAAGCACAGCGCGATTAATGGCAATGCAACGGCCCGCGCAATCGTCGATCAAATCGTCGATCAGTGTGAGTGACGCGGCGGTTGTGGCGCAAAATTCCAGAGGGTGTCGCGCACCGCGACCAGGATTCCGGCATGGGTCGCGGTTTTGCCGGCTTCGAGCGCGTCGAGCAGCGGTTCGATATTGGCCGAGTCGGTGAAGGCTGGCGTGGTGAGCGCGTGCGCCGCGCGGACGGCGTGGATCGCGCGCCGGGCGAGGCGGCGTTTCAACTCGCGGGGTAGGTCCGCGACGTCGAGGTCGATGACGACGCCCCCCGCCCCCGTCATACCGGGCGCGTCGCGGCATCCACCGTGCCGCACGTCGTGCGGATGTTGCTCGTGGACGGCGGTGGTCCCCGGCACGAGGCCGGGGTGACGGTTGGGGGTGGGGCTGCGGCGGGTCTGCCATAGCCAGTCTTCCATCCCCCGTATCGTGGCATCGGCTTCGGCCGCGTGCGCCGCGGCGCGCGCGATCTGCAACGGGTCGAGCCACGGCGTGTCGCGGAGCAATGCGCGAAAGCGGGTGCGCTCGTAATGCGGATCGGCGTTGCTCGGGTCATCGACGAAGGGCAGTGCGTGCGTCACAGCAAGCGCGCGCAGCTCGGCAACCCGCCAGCCGAGCAACGGCCGGATCAGCGCGATCGCGCCGAGCTGCTGGTGCGCGCGAATACCGCCGAGCCCGGCGACCCCCGCCCCGCGCGCCGCGCGCATCAGGAAAGTTTCGGCCTGATCGTCGGCATGATGTGCGGTGGCGAGGCACGTCGCCCCCGCCGCTGCCGCCCAGTCGCGCAGCAGCGCATAGCGCCGGTCGCGTGCGCGACCCTGGACCGCGCGCGAGCCGATCGCGTCGTCGACCACCAGTGTCGCATGCGCGATGCCCTGCGCGGCGCACCATTCGGCGACCATCCGCGCCTCGTCGGCGGCGGCAACGCGCAGCCGGTGATCGACCGTCGCAGCGATGATCCGTCCGGGAAAAGCGGCGGCGGCGAGCGCGAGCAGCGCCATGCTGTCGGGCCCGCCCGATACCGCGAGCGCGAGGCGTTCAGTCGAGCCCAGCGGGCGCACCCGTTCGAAATCCTTGCGGAACCGCGCGACCAGTGCCGGCTCCACCGGCACGCGGTCGGGCGCTCTCATCTCACGAGCAGTTGGAAGCGGCACGACCCTTGGCGACGCCCGCCTTCATCCGCGCATCGGCATCGACCTTCGCGCCATAGCTGCGCTGGAGCTCGGTATAGACCTTGCACACTTGCGCGGCGGGCTTGTCGAGCTTCACCAGCGCCTGGGCGAGGTAATAGAGGCTTTCGGGCGCACGATCGCCATCGGGCCATTTCTTGTAATTGTCGTAGAAAGCGAGGCTCGCGCGCGACGGCTGGCCATCCTCGAGATACGAACGGCCGAGCAGGTTCTGCGCATAGCTCGCGCGCTTGTGCGTCGGGAACTTGGTCGTGACGGTGGTGAACTGCGCCTCGGCCTCGGGATAGAGGTGCGCCGCCCACAGGCGATAGCCGTAGAGATAGGTGTCCTCGGCGACGTCACCCGAATCGGGTCGCTCGACCGCGGCGACTTGCTGCGCGCGTGCCGGATCCTTGGTGCTGACCACTGGCGGCGGGGTCACCGTCGACTTTGCCGGCGCGGGGCGTGTTGGGGTGGCGGGTCGGTCGAACCCGCGATCGGGGGTGCGATCCGCCGTCGGGCGCGCGGGCACGGGCCGGTCGAAGCTGCCGCCGTCATCCCCTGGCACAGCCGCAGGCGTCGCCGCAGCAGCGGCCGCGGCGGCATTGGCCTCGAGCGCCTTCAGGCGGCTGTCGAGCCCTTGCAGGCGGTGCTGGTTGGTCTCGGTCTGCGCGGTCAAGGTGCGCAGCTGGTTTTCGAGCGAATCGACGCGTGCGGTCAAATCGGCGACCGGGCTGGTCGGCGATCCGCCGAGGATCGCGTCGGGATCGGCCGGACGATTGTCGGGCTGGATATACTGGCCACCGCTGCCGCCACTGCCACCGGGGAACACCTTGCGCTGCACCGCGCGCATCTCGCCTTCGAGCCGGTCGACCCGGCCCTCGATCGCGCGCCCGTTGCCGCTGCTGCTCTGCGCATTCGCGGGCGGCGCGCTCAGCATGCTCCCGGCGAGCAGGAAAGCGGTCAATAGATGGTTACGCATTCGTACACCCCCCGGTGCTGATGAAGCGAGTAGCATAGCCGACATTAGCCTTGTGCCGCCAGCGTTAAGGGGCGGGCGTCGGAGCGGCGGCGGGTGCGGCCGGTTCGGGCGCCACCGCGGCAGGCGCCGCGATGTTGAGCGGCTGGAGCGACGACGACGGCGCCGAAGTCGATGCCGCAGTGCGCGTCCGCGTCGAGCGTGTCTCCTCGCGCCGCGCCGTCGGTCCAACAGCGGCCGAAGGCGTCACCGCGGCCGCGGGCGCGGTGCCGCGCGCGGTGAGCGCAGCGGCGTCGAGCGGTACGTCCTTGATCGCGCGCTTGCCGTCGCCGAGCGGCGCGACAGCCGTGCCACCGACGGTCACCTGCAGCTTGTCAGGGCGCCCGACATTGATCATCGGGCCGACCGCGTCGGCGGGGATGGTATAGCTCTCGCCCGCTTTCATCGTGCCGAGATGGATCGTCTTGCCGGCCGTGTCATAGATCCGGAGCCACACCTCGTCGGACGCGGTCAGCACGACTGCACCGGTCGGCACGCTCGGCGACGGGGCTACGGTGGGGGCGGCCGCGATGGTATTGGCGCTTTGCGTGCTCGGGGCGCTGGCGGGCTCGCCATCGCCGCGGAACAGCGAGGTGCCGTAGAACAGCCCGGCGCCGATCAGCACCACGACCGCGATCAGCAAGGTGGTGATCGCCAGGCCGCGCGGCGGAACGCGCGACGGCTCGTCGATTTCGTACGCTTCGTAATTGGTGCGCTTGGCGCTCGGCTGGTCGCTCGCGCCGCGGACTTCGCGCGCGATCGCGACCTCGTCGACGCCGACCGCGCGGGCATAGGCCTTGGCGAAGCCGACCGAATAGGTGATCGACGGAAGCGCCGCATAATTGCCCTCCTCGATCGCCTCGAGCTGGCGCACCGGGATCCGCGTCCGCGAGGCGACTTCGGCAAGCGACAGGCCCTGCGCCTCGCGCGCCTCGCGCAGCGTGTCCCCCGCGGTCTTGGGAAACAGCTTCGGCTCGTCGGCCGGGATCGGTTCGGTCATCACTTCCTCCGGCAAGGCGCGTGCGGCCCGATATGTCCCTTGCCCAGCGGCTGTCTCACAAAGGGGGCGGGACAAGTCAACGCCTTGTCACGCCGCCTGCCGTACGATCACGCCAGTTCGACACCGTTTTCGCCCGCCCATGCAAGCAGCGCCCCGCGCATGTCGCGCGGCGGAGTCTTGAGCAGATCGGCCATGAACACGGTCAGCGCGGCGCGATCGAGCGAGCGCACCATCGCCTTGATCGGCCCGACCGCCGCCGGGGTGATCGACAGCCGCTCGATCCCGAGCCCGATCAGCGCCATCGCCTCGAGGGGCCGCCCGCCCATCTCGCCGCAGACGGTGAGCTGGACGCCGGCCGCGCGCGTCGGCGCGACGAGCTTTGCGAGGAAGCGCAGGATCGCCCCGCTCAGCCAGTCATAGCGTTCTGCTAGCTTGGGATTGGCGCGGTCGGCCGCGAACAGGAACTGCGTCAGGTCGTTGGTGCCGACCGACAGGAACGCAATGTTGGGCAGCAGCAAATCGAGCTGTTCGGCGAGCGCCGGGACTTCGAGCATCGCGCCGTAGCGGATCTCGCTCGGCATCTTCTTGCCACGCGCGCTCAGCCATTCGCGCTGCGCCTCGAACAGCGCGCGCGCTTCGTCGAACTCCCACGGTTCGCTGACCATCGGGAACATCACGCTGAGCGTCCGCCCCGCCGCCGCCTCGAGCAGCGCGCGCGCCTGGACCTTCATCAACCCGCCGCGCTCGAGCGCAAGCCGGATCGCGCGCCACCCCATCGCCGGGTTCTCCTCGTCGGCGTCTTCCTTGTTGAGATACGGCAGCGCCTTGTCGCCGCCGATATCGACCGTGCGGAAGATCACCGGGCGGTCGCCCGCGGCGTCGAGCACGTCCTTGTAGAGCCGCTGCTGGCGCTCGCGCGATGGCAGCGTGGCCGAGACGAGGAACTGGAATTCGGTTCGAAACAGCCCGATCCCATCGGCGCCGGTCACGTCGAGCGCCGCCACGTCGTCGCGCAAGCCCGCATTGACCATAACCGTCAGGCGATGTCCGTCCTTGGTCACCGGCGCCTCGGTCTTGAGCGCGGCGAAGACCGCGCGGCGCTTCTGGCGCAGGTTGAGCGCGGTATCGAAAACCTCCTCCATCGCGGAGGACGGCCGCGCGAAGACATTGCCGGCAGTAACGTCGAGCAGCAGCAGATCGCCCTCGCCGATCAACCGCCGCACGTCGCGAACGCGGCCGAGCACGGGCACCCCCATCGCGCGCGCGACGATCGTGACGTGCGCGGTGAGCGACCCTTCCTCGAGCAACACGCCCTTCAGTCGCCGCCGATCATATTCGAGCAGTTCGGCGGGTCCCAAGTTGCGCGCGATCAGGATCGTGTCCTGCCGCAGTCCCATCTGCGCCGCGGTC
The DNA here is from genome assembly GCF_040546165.1 of Sphingomonas sp. UYEF23. Taxonomy (NCBI): domain Bacteria; kingdom Pseudomonadati; phylum Pseudomonadota; class Alphaproteobacteria; order Sphingomonadales; family Sphingomonadaceae; genus Sphingomonas; species Sphingomonas sp. UYEF23. The sequence goes on from NZ_JBEPNG010000006.1 coordinate 134,500, forward strand.
CCCATCTGGCCCGAGACGATGCGCAGCAGCCGGTTCGACAGATCCTCGAGATCGTGCATCCGGTCGGCGAGCAACGGATCGTCGATCTGCCGCATCCGCATCCGCGTGCGCTGCTGGACGCGCTCGATCGCGGCCTCCGCGGTCAGCCCCGAATCGATCGCCTCGTTGATCCGCCGTGCCCAGCCCTCGTCATAGGCGAACATCTTGTATGTCTCGAGCACCTCTTCATGCTCGCCACCGCCACCGAACTCGGCCTGGCTGGCGAGCCGCTCGATCTGCGCGCGCATCTTGTCGAACGCGGCATAGACGCGGTGACGCTCGGCCTCGGTATCCTCGGCGACGGTATGCTCGACATGGACGCGCGGCTGGTGGAACACGGCGTAACCGCTCGCCATGCCCTCGACGAGCTTCAACCCCATGATCCGCATCGGCGCGGTCGATTGCGGGCGCATCGTCGCGGCGCCACTCGCATCGACCAGTTCGGCATTGGCGATCAGCTCGGACAGCACCATCGCGACGGTCTGCAACGCCTCGATCTCGACCTCGTCATAGCGGCGCGGATCGACATGCTGGACCGACAGCACGCCGATCGCGCGCTCGCGCCGGATGATCGGCACGCCGGCGAAGCTGCGAAACTTCTCCTCGCCCGTCTCGGGATTCTGGACGAAGTCGGGGTGGCTCGACGCTTCGTCGAGGTTGAGGATCTCGGCCTGCTGCGCGATCGTGCCGACTAGCCCCTCGCCAAGCGCCAATTTGGTGACGTGGACCGCCTCCTGCGCAAGGCCGCGGGTGGCATAGAGTTCGAGCACGCCCTCGCGCAGCAGGTAGATCGAGCACACTTCGCTCGCCATGCCTTCGCCGACGATGGCGACCACTGCGTTGAGCTTGGCCTGCGGCGCGGTGCGCGAGGCCATCACGTCGTGGAGACGAACGAGGATTTCGCGGGCGGAGGCGGCTGCAGTCATACGAATGGGCTAACAGATTGGTGCGGGGCTTGGCTATCGTGCGCCGCACAAGATTTGCTTCTCTGGTCCTTCCCTCCCCTTCAGGGCAGGGGCTTTTAGGTCAGCTATCGAACAGGCTCTCCTGCGCGCCTTCGGGCGGCGTGAGGCCGAGATGCTTCCACCCGCCCGCATTCAGGCAGCGCCCGCGTGCGGTCCGCGCGATCAGGCCCAGCTGGATGAGATACGGCTCGATCACTTCCTCGACCGTGTCGCGCGGTTCGCTCAACCCCGCCGCCAGCGTCTCGACCCCGACCGGACCGCCGCGATAGATGTCGGCGATCATCATCAGATAGCGCCGGTCCATCGCGTCGAGCCCGAGCCGGTCGACCTCGAGCCGATTGAGCGCGGCATCGGCAGCCTTCGCATCGACCAGGTCATGCCCTGCGGCGTGCGCAAAATCGCGCACCCGGCGCAGCAGCCGCCCGGCGATCCGCGGCGTCCCGCGCGAGCGGCGCGCGACCTCGGTCGCGCCATCGCTCGACAGCGGCAGGTCGAGCAGCCGCGCCGCACGCGACACGACCTTTTCGAGCTCCTCGATGGTGTAAAAGCTGAGCCGCACCGGGATGCCGAAGCGATCGCGCAAAGGGGTCGTCAGCAACCCCTGCCGCGTCGTCGCGCCGATCAGCGTGAAGCGCGGCAGGTCGATCCGCACCGAGCGCGCCGATGGCCCCTCGCCGATCATCAGATCGAGCGCGCGGTCCTCCATCGCCGGGTAGAGCACTTCCTCGACCGCGGGCTGGAGCCGGTGGATCTCGTCGATAAAGAGGACGTCGCCATCCTCGAGATTGGTGAGCAAGGCGGCAAGATCGCCCGACTTGGCGATCACCGGCCCCGAGGTGGCGCGGAAGCCCACGCCCATTTCGCGCGCGACGATCTGCGCGAGCGTGGTCTTGCCGAGCCCCGGCGGGCCAAAGAAGAGTACATGATCGAGCGCATCGCCGCGTGCCTTGGCGGCGGCGATGAACACGCGCAGATTCTCGCGCGCGGCCTTCTGCCCGACGAAATCGTCAAGCGATTTGGGGCGCAGCGCGGCGTCGATGTCTTCGGGCGTCCGCGCGGGAGAGAGGAGAGGCTTGTCGGTCATGCTGTCCAAATCGTTCGATAGCCTTGGGCGCCGATCTGGTCGATCCGCCAGAAGCGATCCTTGAGATAGGCGAGCACCGGATCGGGCACCGGGCCGACCGCCATGATCGATACCTTGTCGGGATCATCGAGATAGGCGCGCGCGATGATCCCCGACTCTTCGAATCGATAGATCAGATGGTTGTAGATCTCTGCGATGCCGCCATCGTCGTTCCATAGGATCTCGCGGATATGCTCGATCGTCGGGACCGCGTGCATGGCGTCCCCGGTTCGCGGATCTGATGCCCGTCCGCTCACGACGTTGCGAAATCCGAAACGGTGCTCCGGCGTTCGCCGATCGAGGCCTTCCACACCGTCACCATGCTACTTCGCCGCCTTGCGCAGCGCCAGCCGGACCAGCGCATCGAGCGTAGCGCCCGCCCCCAATTCCTCTTCCGCGGCCGCAACCGCGCCCGACGCTTCGGCCGGGCGGAAGCCGAGGTTGAGCATCGCCGACACAGCATCCGCGCCCGCCCCAACCGGCGCGATCGCCGTGCCAGCGTGGCCGAGCTCGACCCCGCCGATCTTGTCCTTCAATTCGCGCACGATCCGCTCGGCGAGCTTGGGGCCGACGCCGTTCGAGCGCGCCACCATCGCCTTGTCTTGGCTCGCGATCGCGCGCGCGAGGTCGGTCGGTTCGAGCGCCGAGAGGATCGCCAGCGCGACGCGCGCGCCCACCCCCTGCACGCCGGTCAGCAGGCGGAACCAGTCGCGCTCGGCCGCGCTCGAAAAGCCGACCAGGCGGATGAAATCCTCGGCCACCAGCATTTCGGTATGCAGCATCACCGCCTCGCCAACCGGGCCGATGCTGGCGAGCGTGCGGCTCGACGCGCCGACGAGATAACCGACGCCGCCGACGTCGATCACGGCATGGTCGAGTCCGGTCGCATCGAGGCGGCCTTTTAAATGGGCGATCATGCGCCGGTACGTAACAGGAACGAGCGGTCGCGGGAAAGCGAAATCAGGGCAGCCGCCGCGCGCTCGCGATATGATGCGCGTGGCAGATCGCCACCGCGAGCGCATCGGCGGCGTCGGCGCCGTCGATCTTGACGCCGGGGAGCAGCACCGAGACCATTGCATGGACCTGCGCCTTCTCCGCGCCGCCGGTGCCGACCACCGCCTTCTTGACGAGCCGCGCAGCATATTCGCCGACCTCGAGCCCCGCGCGCGCCCCCGCGCACAGCACGACGCCGCGCGCCTGGCCGAGCTTGAGCGTCGATTGCGGGTTGGAATTGACGAACACTTCCTCGACCGCGCAGCCATCGGGCGCATGGTCGATGATCAGCGCCGAGAGCATCGCGTCGAGATGCGCGAGCCGGCGCGGCAGCGGGGCGGCGGTGTCGGTCTTGAGCTTGCCGTTGGCGACATGGCTGAGCCGGTTACCCTCGGCGCGGATCAGCCCCCAGCCGGTGGTGCCGAGGCCCGGGTCGAGGCCGAGGATCAGCATTGCGCTGCGCGAACAGGATTCATGCGAAGGCGCGAAGGCGCGAAGAAGGCGTTTGTTCGCGCGGAGGCGCGGAGGCGCGGAGAAGAAGAAGAGGAAGACGGAGAGATTTTCTCGACCGCACCCTGACCGTCACCCCGGACTTGTCCCGGGGTCCACCGGCGTCCGAGCGCATCACGCGCAGGAAGTGCGGCACGGTGGATGCCGGGACGAGCCCGGCATGACGCGCGGGGAATGGTGCCCGATCCGGAGCGCACCATCTCCGCGCCTCCGCGCCTCCGCGCGAACGAACCTTCTTCTCTTCGTGCCTTCGCGCCTTCGCGTGAAACCCAAATCACCCAAGCTTCTCGAGGATCGCGTCGGACACTTCGTAATTGCCCCACACGGTCTGCACGTCGTCGTCATCGTCGAGCGTGTCGATCAGCTTGAACAGCGTCGCCGCATCGTCCTCGCCGACTTCGACCATCGTCTGCGGGCGCCAGGCGAGCTTGGCGCCTTCTGGCTCGCCGAGCACCGGTGTCAGCGCCGTCACGACTTCGTGGAGCGAATCGTTCGAGGTCCAGATCTCATGGCCGTCCTCGCTCGACTGGACGTCCTCGGCGCCGGCTTCGAGCGCGGCCTCGAACACCTTTTCGGCATCGCCCGCCGACGCCGGATAGGAAATCAGCCCCATCCGGTCGAACGCATGGCTGACCGAGCCCGAAGCGCCCATGTTGCCGCCATTCTTCGCCATGCCGGTGCGAACGTTGGTCGCGGTGCGGTTGCGGTTGTCGGTCAGCGCTTCGATGATCAGCGAGACACCGCCGGGGCCGAAGCCCTCATAGCGGATTTCCTCGTAATTCTCGGTGTCGCCCTTCGACGCCTTGTCGACCGCGCGCTGGATATTGTCCTTGGGCATCGACTGCGCCTTGGCGGCGTTGATCGCCATGCGCAGCCGCGGGTTCATGTCGGGATCGGGCAGGCCCATCTTCGCCGCGACGGTGATTTCGCGGCTGAGCTTCGAGAACATGCCCGAGCGCTTCTTATCCTGCGCGCCCTTGCGGTACATGATGTTCTTATATTTGGAATGGCCTGCCATTGGATCTCTCTCAAACTACAGTGTCGTCACCCCGGACGTGGGAGCCGGGGTCCATGGGCGACGCTCGGCCGATCGCATGGATGCTGAAACGAGTTCAGCATGACGGGTCGGCTTAGTCGAGCCCGAGCGCTTGCTTGTAGGTCTCGAGCAGCGCCTCGGCTTCCTCGCGGTGATGCTTCTCCATCTTGCGCAGCCGCACGATCGAGCGGATCGTCTTGACGTCGAAGCCGGTCGACTTCGCTTCGCCGTACACGTCCTTGATGTCGTCGGCGATGCCCTTCTTTTCTTCCTCGAGGCGCTCGATGCGCTCGATGAGAAGGCGTAGCTGGTCGGCGGCGATAATGTCGCTCACGGTAAATCCCCCGGGGTTTGAATCAGTGAAAGGCGCGCGCTTTAGGCCAGCGCAGCGCCGCCGTCACGCATTCTTCGAAACACTCTGGCGCATCCGCTCGAGTTGCTCGGGCGTCGCATCGCCCTGATGCTCGGCTTTCCACTGCGCGTACGGCATGCCGTAGACGATCGCGCGTGCCTCGTCCTTGGTCATGCCGCCGTCAGCCTCTTCGACCCAGTCCGACAGGCAATTGCGGCAGAAACCGGCCAGCCCCATCAAGTCGATATTCTCGGCGTCGCTGCGGTGGCGCAGATGGCGCACCAGCCGCCGAAACGCTGCCGCCGCTACGGCATCATCCAGTCCATCCAAATCGCGCATCGTTTCGCTCCACGGTTGATCGTGGCGAGATAGGAGGTAGAGCAGCAGCCGTACAGCCTCCCCACGGCAAGGACCTCCCCATGATCAAGACCATCGCCCCGCGCGCGCGTAAGGTACGTATCCTCGCCACGCTCGGCCCCGCCAGCAGCACCCCCGAGATGATCGCCGCTTTGTTCGAAGCGGGCGCCGACGCCTTCCGCGTCAACATGAGCCACGGCGACCAGCAATCGAAGATCGCCGTCATCCAGGCGATCCGCGCGCTCGAGAAGATTTATCAGCGCCCGACCACGATCCTCGCCGATCTGCAGGGGCCCAAGCTGCGCGTCGGCAAGTTCGAGGGCGGCAAGATCGAGCTCGTCAAGGGCCAGACCTTCACGCTCGACCGCGACACCACGCCCGGCGACACGACGCGCGTCGAGCTGCCGCACCGCGAGATCTTCGAGGCGATCGAGCCCGGCGCACGCCTCCTGCTCGACGACGGCAAGCTCGTGCTGCGCGTGACCGACCACACCGACACGACGATCGTCACCGAGGTCGTGGTCGGCGGCGCGCTGTCGAACAGCAAGGGGCTGAACGTCCCCGACGTCGTGCTGCCGATGGCGGCGCTGACCGAAAAGGACCGCAGCGATCTCGCCTTCGCGGTCGACCAGGGCGTCGACTGGATCGCTTTGTCGTTCGTCCAGCGCCCCGAGGATCTCGCCGAGGCGCGGAAGCTGATCGGCGGCAAGGCGTCGCTGCTCGCCAAGATCGAGAAGCCGCAAGCGATCCAGCGGCTCGAGGAAATCGTCGAGATGTGCGACGGCGTGATGGTCGCGCGCGGCGATCTCGGCGTCGAGATGCCGCCCGAGAGCGTCCCGCCGCTGCAGAAGCGCATCATCGAAGTGTCGCGCCGCCTGGGCCGCCCGGTGGTGGTCGCGACGCAGATGCTCGAATCGATGATCACCTCGCCCTCGCCGACGCGCGCCGAGGTGTCCGACGTCGCGACCGCGATCTATGACGGCGCCGATGCGATCATGCTCTCGGCCGAAAGCGCGGCCGGCGCGTGGCCGACCGAATCGGTAGCGATGATGAACGCGATCGGCGAAGCGGTCGAAAAGGATCCGACGCATGGCGACCGGATCCACTTCACCGTGATCCGCTCGGACCCGACCACCGCCGATGCCCTGGCCGAAGCCGCCAAGAACATCGCGCAGACGGTCGAGGCCGCCGCGATCATCTGCTTCACCGCCTCGGGCTCGACCGCCCGCCGCGTCGCGCGCGAGCGGCCCGGCGTCCCGCTGATGATCCTTACCCCGAATGCCGAAACCGCGCGGCGTGCGGGCTTGCTGTGGGGCGCCTATGCGATCCTGACCAAGGACGTCGATTCGTTCGAGGAGATGGTCGCCAAGGCCAAGCGCATGGCGCTGCGCCACAACCTCGCCAAGGCGGGCGACCGCATCATCCTGATCGCGGGCGTGCCGTTCAAGACGCCGGGGTCGACCAACGTGCTCCACGTCGTGCGGGTCAGTGGCGATGAGCTGAAGGGGTATGCGAGCTAGGTCCAACCCCTCACGGTCACCCCGGGCTTGTCCCGGGGTCCACTGCGATGCCCACCCTGCCGCCCGAGCGCGCGCGGCACGGTGGGCCCCGGCACAAGGCCGGGGTGACGAAGTGGGTGCTACGCGATGGAACCGAAGGCGTGGCTTAGGCGAGAATGCCGTAGCGCGCGAGATCCGCGCGCAGCGTCGCGGCGTCGGTGAAGACCACCGCGCCCATCCCGACGCTCTGCGCGCCCGCGACATTGTCTTCGCGGTCATCGACGAACAGCGTGTCCTCGGCGCGCAACCCGAACCGCTCGAGCGCGAGGCGATAGATCGCCGGATCGGGCTTGGTCAGCAATTCGTCGCCCGAGACGACGATGTCGTCGAAGCGATCGAACAGATCGGCCTCGCGGTCGCGGAACGACGGCCAGAACTCGCCCGAGAAATTGGTGATCGCATACAGCGGCACGCCCGCCTCCTCGAGTTCGCGCACGAGGTCGCGCATCCCCGGCAACATCCCGCCAAGCTGCTCGCCGAAGCGCGGCCCCCAGGCGGCGATCAGAGCGGCATGCTGCGGATGCGCGGCGGCGAGCTCGGCCGAGGTGTCGGCGAACGGACGGCCAGCGTCATGCTGGAAATGCCATTCCTTGGTCGCGACATCGCGCAGGAATGCATCGAGCGCCCGATCGTCACCGATCAGGCGCTCATAGAGGAATCTGGGATTCCAATCGTACAAGACGTTGCCGACGTCGAAGACGACGGCCCGCGTCACGTCGCTTAGCCCTGGCGGGCCTTGAAGCGGCGGTTGGTCTTGTTGATGATATAGGTACGCCCACGACGACGGATCACGCGGTTATCGCGATGACGGCCCTTGAGCGACTTCAAGGAATTGCGGATCTTCATGATCGATTCGCTTTGCAAAATCTGGAATGTGGAAAAGAGCCGCTGCGCATATGGTCGCGCCCTCCCCAAGTCAAGCGCGACCGCGTCGATACGCCGCGCTATAGCGACGGAACCCGAAGCCCGGGTCCAGGCGTTACACCCCTGCAACGACTGTGATAACAAGGACAAGAGTATGAAGCTGGCTTTGGGAATGGCAATTGCCGCGGCAGCGAGCTTGAGCGCCTGCGCGACGACGACGACGAGTGGTCCGGTCGAAGTGACGCGGTTTCACCTCGGATCGACGGCAACGCCGCTCGAGACGGGGACGCTCGCGGTCGAACCCGCGCCCGGTGGCGGCCCCGCCAGCCTCGAGTTCAAGACCTATGCCGCCGCCGTCCAGACCGAGGCGCTGGCGCACGGCTTCACCGTCCCCAAAACCGATCCCGATGCGCAATATCTCGCGGTCGTCGGCTTTACACGGACGACGCGCCCGGCGCCGCCGCGCAATGGCGGCAGCGGCGTGAGCATCGGTCTCGGCGGCGGTGGCTATAGCGGTGGTGGTGGCTATCGTGGCGGCGGCGGCGTGGGCCTCGGTGGCGGCATCTCCTTCCCGATCGGCAAGCAGAAATACCGCACCGTGGTGCTCACCGACCTCACCGTCCAGATCCGCCGCCGCCGCGACGCGACGGTGATCTGGGAAGGCCATGCGCAGACCTTCTCGCCCGGCGAGGCGCCCGCTGCACAAGCCAACGCCGCGGCAGCCAAATTGTCGCATGCGCTGTTCCTGGGCTTCCCCGGGGAATCGGGTCGCACTATTACGGTGCGATGAGCATCACCATCAACGCCGCTTTCGATAGCGGAAACATCGACGTGGTCGCCATTGACGGCGACCACGTCGATCTCGCCATCCGGCTCGACCATCAGTCGGACTTCTTCCAGTGGTTCCACTTCCGCGTCGCGGGCGCGAAGGGGCGGACGCTCACCTTGCGCATCACCAACGCTGCGCAATCGGCCTATCCGTTTGGCTGGCCGGGCTACAAGGTGCGCGCGAGCACCGATCGCCTGGCATGGCGGATGATCCCGACGCGCTACGTCGACGGGATGCTTGAGTTCGAGTGGAACGGCGACAGCGAACTCGTCTGGTTCGCCTATTTCGAACCCTATACGATCGAGCAGCACGACGCGCTGGTCGCCCGCATCGCGGGGCAGCCAGGCGTGACGCATCGCGAGCTCGGCCAGTCGCTCGACGGCCGCGCGATCGATTGCCTCGATATCGGCAGCGGCCCCAAGCATGTCTGGCTCTACGCGCGCCAGCATCCCGGCGAGAGCATGGCCGAGTGGTGGATGGAAGGCGCGCTCGACTGGCTGACCGATGCCGCCAATCCGGTGGCCCGCGCCTTGCGCGAAAAGGCGACCTTCCACTGCGTCCCCAACATGAACCCCGACGGCTCGTTCCGCGGGCATCTGCGCACCAATGCAGCGGGCGTGAACCTCAACCGCGAATGGCATACGCCGACGCCGGAGAAGAGCCCCGAAGTGCTGTGCGTCCGCGATGCGATGGACGCGACCGGCGTCGCCTTCGCGATCGACGTGCACGGCGACGAGGCGATCGCGGCGAATTTCTTCGCCGGGTTCGAGGGCATCCCCTCCTGGACCGACGCGCTCGGCGCCAAATATACCGAGTTCGGCGAGCGGCTCGCGGCGCATTCGCCCGATTTCCAGACCGCACGCGGCTACGACAAGGCGGCGCCGGGCAAGGCCAACCTGTCGATGTCGACCAACCAGCTCGCCGAGCGGTTCGGCGCGGTGTCGATGACGCTCGAAATGCCGTTCAAGGACCATGACCCCAACCCCGATGCCGAGTTCGGCTGGTCGGGCGCGCGCTCGAAGACGCTGGCGCATGCGTGCCTCGAAGTGCTTGCCGACATGATCGACGCAATCTAGGCCCCCTCGCAAAGGAGACCCAGATGCCCACCCTCGTCCTGATCCGCCACGGCCAGTCGGCCTGGAACCTCGAGAACCGCTTCACTGGCTGGTGGGATGTCGATCTGACCGACAAGGGCGTCGAGGAGGCGCGCGCCGCGGGGCGGCTGATGGCCGAGAAGGGGCTCGATTTCGATCTCTGCTTCACCTCGCTGCAGACGCGCGCGATCAAGACGCTCAACCTGGCGCTCGAGGAAATGCGGCGGCTGTGGCTTCCGGTCGAGAAGGACTGGCGGCTCAACGAGCGGCACTATGGCGGGCTGACCGGCCTCGACAAGGCCGAGACCGCCGCCAAGCACGGTGCGGAGCAAGTCCATATCTGGCGCCGCAGCTTCGACATCCCGCCGCCGCCGCTGCAGGCCGGCAGCGAGTACGATCTGTCGCAGGATCGCCGCTATGCCGGGATCGATGTCCCTGCGACCGAGAGCCTCAAGGACACGATCGCGCGCGTGCTGCCGTATTGGGAGGGGCGGATCGCGCCTGCTCTGCGCGATGGGCAGCGGGTCGTCATCTCGGCGCATGGCAATTCACTGCGCGCGCTCGTCAAGCATCTGTCGGGGATCCCCGATGACGAGATCACCACGCTCGAGATCCCGACCGGTCAGCCGATCGTCTACGAACTCGACGATTCGCTGGCGGCGACCGATCGTTATTATTTGAGCGAGCGCTGAGCTCGTAGCTCGGCCGCTGGGCGGAAAGGGGAACTGCCCGCCTTCTTCAAACGGATGGTGGAGGGAGATCGATAGCGCGCACAGCGCATGTTGCCCCCTCCACTATTCGCTGACTGCTCAGCGTCCACCTCCCCCGATCGCCGGGGGAGGGGATTAAACCATCGCTAGGGCTTACTGGCCCGTCGTAACCGTCGTGGTGGTCTTCTCGGTCACGCGCGCAGGTGCAGCGCGGCGCGTCGTTGCCTTGCGCACGACGCGCTTGACTGCGGTGTGACGAACGGCAGGCGCCGCGGTCTTCGTCGTCTCGGTCGTTACCGTCGTGGTCGGTGCGGGCGCCTGGACCACAACCGGCGGCGCCGACCGTGCTGCGGCTGCGTCGGCGGCTGCCGAAGCGGCGGCCTGCTCGGCGGCGTTCGCACGGGCGTTGGCGGCTGCGGCATCGGCCTGCGCGTCCATTGCGACGTTGCGGGCGTTGGTCGTGGCGGCATGGGCGGCATCGTTATGCGCACGCTGCGCCTGGCCGAGCGCGGTGTCGGCAAGCTGCGACGCGCGATGCGCATCGTCGATCGCTTCGGCCTTCTTGCCCGCGGCAAGATGCTCTTCGGCGGCGCGGAGCTGCGCCTGTGCATCGGCCTGGAGCCGTGGCGTCTCGGTCGTCGCGCCGACCTTGGCCGATGCTTCGATCTTGGCGCGCGCTTCGGCGATCGCCTGCTCGGCGCGGTCATGCTTGCCCTCGGCGAAGGCGGGGGCGGAGAAAGCCAGCACGCTGGCAAGCGCGACGGACGAAAGGGTCGAGAAACGGGTCATGGCGTGTATCCGATATGACTGTATGGATTCGCCCAACCCGCGCCGCGCCAAACAAGTTCCGCTTGCGATATGACGGCGGGAACGGTTGCCCTGCGTCACCCCGCTCGCTAGTCCGGCGCCATGGCACAGAGCGCGTCCCCCCTTGTCGGCATCATCATGGGCAGCACGTCCGATTGGGAGACGATGCACCATGCGGCCGATCTGCTCGCCGAATTGGGCGTGGCGCACGAGACCAAGGTCGTTTCGGCGCACCGCACGCCGCAGCGGCTCTACGACTATGCGACGGGTGCCGCCAAACGCGGCTTGCAGGTGGTGATCGCCGGCGCGGGCGGCGCGGCGCATCTGCCGGGCATGGCGGCGGCGATGACGCATCTGCCGGTGCTCGGCGTGCCGGTCGAGAGCAAGACGATGAAGGGCCTCGATAGCCTCTATTCGATCGTCCAGATGCCTGCGGGGATTCCGGTGGGGACGCTGGCGATCGGCAAGGCCGGCGCGAAGAACGCGGCATTGCTGGCGGCGGCGATCCTCGCACTGTCGGACGAGGCGTTGAGCGCGCGGCTGCAGGCCTGGCGTGCGGCGCAGACCGACGGCGTGGCTGTCGATCCGGAATGACGCGCAGTCCCCACCTTTCTCCCCTCCCTGAAAGGGAGGGGTTGGGGGTGGGTCGGCCTAGGGCGGGCGTCCGGTCGAACAACGGGCCAACCCACCCCCGGCCCCTCCCTTCCAGGGAGGGGAGCCCCGCTCCCACGATCTCCCCTTACCCAACGGATAGGCACGCATGACCCCCCTTCCCCCCGGCTCGACCATCGGCATCCTCGGCGGCGGGCAGCTCGGGCGGATGCTTGCAGTCGCCGCGGCGCAGCTCGGCTATCACACGCGGATCCTCGCGCCCGACGAGGAAGCCGTCGCCGCGCAGACCGCTTCCAGCTACATCCGCGCCGATTATCACAGCCATATCGTGCTCGACGAATTCGCCGCGGCGGCCGACGTCGTCACCTATGAGTTCGAGAATATCGCGCTCGCGCCGGTGACCTATCTCGCGGGCAAGGTCCCGGTGCATCCCGCGCCCGCCGCGCTCGGCATCGCGCAGGACCGCGCGGTCGAGAAGGCGTTCGTGGCGGAGATTGGCGGGCGGACCGCGCCTTGGGCGAAGGTCGAGACGCGCGCTGAGCTCGAAGCCGCGGTGGTGGAGATCGGCACGCCGGCGATCCTCAAGACGCTGCGGATGGGTTATGACGGCAAGGGCCAGGTGCGCATCACCGCGCCTGACCAGATCGACGCCGCGTGGGACGCGATCGGCCAGCGGCCCGCGATCCTCGAAGGCTTCGTGCAGTTCAGCCACGAATTCTCGATCCTCCTCGTGCGCCGCGCCGACGGGCTGATGGTGAGCTATCCGCCACCGTGGAACCAGCACGAAGACGGCATCCTCGCCACCTCCACCCTCCCCGCCCCGCCCGAGATCGCGGCGCAATGGGGCGAGGCGGCGGCGCTCGCCGGGCGGATCGCCGATCGGCTCGAGTACGTTGGGGTGCTCGCGTGCGAATTCTTCGCCGGTGCTAACGGCCCGGTGTTCAACGAAATGGCGCCGCGCGTCCACAATTCGGGGCATTGGACGATCGAGGGCGCGGTCTGCTCGCAATTCGAGAACCATATCCGCGCAATCTGCGGGCTACCACTGGGAGACACGGCGCTGACGGCGCCCACCGTGGCGATGGAGAACCTGATCGGCGACGATGCTGACCGCTGGGCCGAGATTCTCGCCGAGCCGGGCGCGCATCTGCATCTCTACGGCAAGGGCGCAAGTCGGCCGGGCCGCAAGATGGGGCATGTCACGCGGCTGGGGCGGTAAACGCTTGATCCTCCCCTCGCTGGGCGAGGGAGGATTTAGGGGACGATCGGCAGCGCGATATAGCTCTGGTCCGGCCCGCTCACCGTCACCTGCTGCGTCGCCTTCACGTAATCCGCCGGCTTGGCGTAGAAGATGTTGGGCACGAAGCGCTGCGGGTTGCGGTCATAGAGAGGGAACCAGCTCGACTGGACCTGCACCATGATGCGGTGCCCCGGCAGGAACACATGGTTCGCCTGCGGCAGCGCCCAGCTATACGCCAGCGGCACACCGGGCTTCAGCGCGACGGCATGGTCGAGCCCCTCGCGATACCGCCCGCGGAAGATGTCCATGCCGACGGCGAGCTGATATCCGCCCATCTTCGGGTCGCTCGGCACCTGGTCGGGATAGACGTCGATCAGCTTGACCACCCAGTCGCTGTCGGTGCCGCTCGTCGCCGCGGTGAGATGGACGACCGGCTGCCCCGCGATCGTCACGGGCTGAGTCAGTACGGGGCCAGTGAAGGTCAGCACGTCGGGGCGGCTCGAGACGATGCGCTGGTCGCCGACCAGCCACGCCTTCCAGTGATTGTCCTCGTAGCTAACCGGCCGAACCGGACGCGGCACGTTGGTCACCGGATGCGCCGGATCGGAGACATAGTCCGCAGTCTGCGCCGGTCCAGCGGCGGGTGCGAAACCAACCGCGTCGCCCGGCTGGAGGAACAGCTTGGTCATCGCCGGCTGCGCCGACCAGCTCGGTAGGCGCTGCCACTGGTTGGTGCCGCTCTGGAACGCGGTGACGGGCGCGACGTCCATGGGCGTGCCCTTGAGGTAATGCGCAAGGAACGGGCCGAGCACTTGGCGGCGCCACCATTTGGCGGTGTCCTGGTCCCATTGGATATCGCCGAGCGCCTTGCCGTCGTCGATCTGCTGGCCGTGATACCACGGGCCTATCGTCAGATAGACCATGTTCCCGGCGGTATCCTTGGGTTTCAGCGCGCGATACACCGCTGTCGCGCCGTAGATATCCTCCTGGTCCCACAGGCCGTGGACGAGCATCACCGGCACCTTGAGCGGCTGGCGGCTGAGCACCTGGTCCATCGCCTGCGCTTGCCAGAAGCTGTCATATGCCGGGTGCGCGGCGATCTTGCGCCAGAAGCCGATCTGGTCGAGCCCGTGCGCCGTGGCGAGCGCGCCGGTCGAGCCAGCGCGCATCACCGCGTCATATTCGTCATAGGTTGTGCGCGCATAGGGCGACGAATTGTCGCGCGTCGCGATCTGCTCCCAGATATAGTCGATCCCGACGCGGAACGCGCCGTTGTGGAACCAGTCGTCGCCGCGCCAGCCATCGACCATCGGGTTCTCGGGGACAGCCACCACGAGCGCCGGATGCGGGTTGATCAGCGGCATCAGCGACAGAAAACCGTCGTAGGAAATGCCTAGGATCCCGACCTTCTTGTTCGACTCTGGCAGATGTTTCACCAGCCAGTCGATCGTATCGTAGGTATCGGTCGAGTCGTCGGTATGCGTCGGGTTGAGCGCGGTGTCGTGGAGCGGCGGGTTCATCATCGCGATGCCCTGCGACCCGTATTTGCCGCGCACGTCCTGCACGACGCGGATGTAGCCGCCGTCGACGATCACGTCGGTGGCATTGTCATAGCCGGTAAGGCTCGTCGCGAGATCGGCGTTGTTGCCGCCTTTGCCCGTCATCCCGTCGGCGTTGTACGGCGTGCGCGTCATCAGGATGCCGGCGTCGTGCGCCCCCTTGGGCAGGAGGATGACGGTGTGGAGCTTGACCCCGTCGCGCATCGGGATCTCGACGATGCGACGCTCGTAGTTGAAGCCTTCGCTCGGGGGGAAGAGCTTCGCCGGGCGCTCGTCATAGGTTTGCGCGTGCGCGGTGAGCGGCGAGACCGCCAATGCTGCGCCCAACAACCAACGTGCCTTCATGCCCCGCTCCCCAGCTCTTCGCTCCGGTCACACGCATGACGCCCCCCCCCGCCGTCATCCCCGCGAAGGCGGGGATCCCGCTGCCTGGCCCCGCCCCCGAAGAAGAAGCAGGACCCTCGCTTTCGCGAGGGTGACAGGAGTGGGGCGATCGAACGACCTCATGCTGCCGGGGCACACCGGATTGCAAACCCCGACGCGCAAAGTGTGCGGCACGGTGGGCCCCGGCACAAGGCTAGGGTGACGGTCGCGCGATACAAAAACGGCCCGCGCTCCGATTGGAGCGCAGGCCGTCTTCATCGCTCAAACGAACGGCGTTACGCCGCGCGCGTGCCCGTCATCGGGAAGCTGCCGAACGCGCCTGCGCCGACGGTGCCGGTGAGCGTGTCGCCCTCGGCCGTCGCCTTGCAGTCGAGCGTCATCGGCATCGGGACGACGATCGACATCTTCCAGCTGATCGTGTCACCTTCGACCGTGCCGTCGGTGATCTCGACCGAACCCATCGCGCCGTTCTGCGAGCCGGTCCAGCTGGTGCCGTCGGTCTTGACCGTCAGCACCGCCTTCTGGTCGCCGAGCGGCGACTTGACGATCGTATCCCACGTCCCATCAACTGCAGCCATGATGTGTCTCCTGCCAATAATTTCTAGCGCACGTCCGCCACGGACGCCGCAGGGATCACCTCGACCGGCAACCCGATGCTGTCAAGCTGACCGCGGACCTTCGCTGCGTCACCAACGACGATCCAGACGAAGCGTTTCGGGTCGAGCGCCGCGCGTGCCGCAGCGTCAAGCTGGCCTGCGGTGAAGCCCCGATATTTTTGCGGCAGCGTCGCATAATAATCGTCGGGGCGGCGATACAGGTCGTTCGACTGCAGCGCGCCAAGCACCGCGCCCGACGTCTCGAAATTGCCCGGCAGCGAGCTGATCGCGTCGGTGATCGTGCGGTCGAACTCGTCGCTCGTGATCCCCTTGGTCGTCACGAAATCGGCGAAGTCGGTGCGCAGCGATGCGATCGATTCGCCGGTCTTGTCCGCCTGGACGCCGGTGCCGAGCAGATACGGCGTGGCGTATTGCGCGCGACGGAACGATCCGTTGACGCCGTACGACCAGTGCCGCGCCTCGCGCAGGTCCATGTTGACGCGCGACAGGAAATCCCCGCCGAGCGTGTCGTTCGCAGTTTCCAGCGGCAGCAGATCGTCGGTGCCGACGAGCGCGGTGGGTGCGCCCGCGATGATGAACGACTGCGGCGAATCGGGCCGGTCGATCAGCACGATTTTCGGCGCGGACGGCGCGGTCTTCACGCTGAAATCCTTGACGCCGGCGGGCCCGGTCGGCGTCCAGTCGCCGAAGCGCGCGTCGAACGCGGCCTTGATCTCGGCGAGCGGACGATCGCTGACAACGAAGATCTTGGCCTTGTCGGGACGGATCCAGGCTTGCTGGAAGGCGACCAGATCGTCGCGCGTCAGTGCCGCCACCGCCTTGGCGTCGCCGCTGCCGAGCGCCTTGGCGTAGGGATAGGCCGCGCCGTAGACGAGTTTGGGGAACACACGCAGCGCGAGGCCCTGCGGGCTCGTCAGCTCGGCGGAGATACGCGAGAGCTGCTGGTTCTTGAGCCGCGCGACCTCGGCCGGATCGAACTTGGGATGGCGCACGATATCGGCGAGCAATTCGGTCGACGCCGCGAGATTGGCGCTGGGCGTGAACATGCCGACGATCGTGCGGTCGGGCGCCGAACCACTGGTGATGCTCGCGCCGAGCCGCTCCTTGGCCTCCGCGATCGCGATCGAATCGCGGGTCGTCGTGCCCTCGTCGAGCATGTCGAGCGTCAGCCCCTGTGTGCCGAGCTTGCCCGGCACGTCGGCCGCGACGCCCGCGTCGAAGCTGATCGACGCCTGCGTGATCGGCACGGCGTTGCGATAGGCGTAGATGAGCTCGATGCCGTTCTTGAGCTTGGCATGCTCGACCTTGGGGAAGACCAGGCTCGACAGCGTGCCGACCGGCGGGAGCGCACCGCGCGTGCCCTTGAATTCCGGCTCGGGCGCGGCGGCGACCTTCACCGGCGGCGTCGCCTCGACATAGGCGTCGCGCGCGCCGGGGATGACGGTCAGCGCATAGACCGGGCGCGTCAGCCATTTGGCGCTCGCCGCCTTGACGCGCGCCGGCGTCTGCGCGGCGAGCTCGGCGAGCTGCTTCTTGTAGAAGCCTGGATCGTTTTCATACAGCGCGCCCTCGGCGAGCGCGACCGCCTTGCCACCGAAGCCGCCGGTCGATTCGAGCCCGGCGATCCGCCCTGCGGCGTCGCGCGTCGCGACGCGCGCGACTTCGTCGGCAGTCGGGCCGTTGGCAATGACGTCGGCGATGATCTCGTCGAGCCGCTTGGCGACGAGCGCGGGGTCGACACCAGGCCGCGCATCGGCGCTGACCACGAACATGCCGACTTGCGCGAAGCTCTCATTGTTCGCCGAGACGCGCACCGCGAGCTTTTCCTTGCGCACCAGCGCATTGTCGAGCCGGCTGCTCGACAGCCCGCCGAGCACGCCCGCCGCCACATCGAGCGCGACCGCGTCGGGGTTGTTGATGCCGGGTACCGCCCACATCCGGTAGATCCGCGTATTGGCGACGCGATCCTTCATCACCTCGCTTTTCGGCGCGGCGAGCGTGGGGACATCGGCGGTCGGGACGACGCTTTCGGGCCCCTTGGGGATCGCACCGAAATATTTGGTGACGAGCGTCTTGGCGGTCGCGGCGTCGACATCGCCCGACAGGACGAGCACGGCGTTGTTCGGCCCGTAATGCCCGCGGAACCAGTTCTTCACATCCTCGACGCTCGCCGAATCGAGATCCGCCATCGCGCCGATCGTGGTGTGGCCATACGGATGCGTGGCGGGGAACAGCGCTTCGGTCTGCTTGTACTGGACCAGGCCGTAGGGCTGGTTGTCGCCCTGGCGCTTCTCGTTCTGGACGACGCCGCGCTGCTCGTCGACGACGGCGGGGGTGATCGCGCCGAGCAGATAGCCCATCCGGTCGCTTTCGAGGAACAGCGCACGGTCGAGCGCCGCGACCGGCACCGTCTCGAAATAATTGGTGCGGTCGAAATAGGTCGTGCCGTTGAGATCGGTCGCGCCCATCGCCTTGGTATAGGTGAAATAGTCCTTCGGCGCGTTCTCGCTGCCGTTGAACATCAGATGCTCGAACAGATGCGCGAAGCCGGTCTTGCCCTTGGGCTCGAACTTCGAGCCGACATTGTACCACACCGACACCGCGACGACGGGCGCCTTGCGGTCGGTGTTGACGATGACGCGCAGGCCGTTGGGCAGGCGGAATTCGCTATAGGGGATGTCGACCTGCTTCACGAGGTCCGCCACCGGAACGGGCTTCGGCGCGGTTTGCGCGAGCGCCGGCGTGACGAAGGTTGCGAGCGCTACACCAGAGAGCGCGAGCAGCTTGACGGTCATGGAAATCCCCTGGGAATGGCGTCTGAAAGATGAACTGTAGTGTGAGGCTATAGCAGCCGTATTGCCCTGGCAACGCGTCTCTTTTGAGCGCCTCCCCTTCAGGGGAGGCGCTTTAGGGCCGGTATACGCGCTCGACATTCTTCCGCAGATCGTCGCGCCAGAACAGCACCGGCTTGAACCGGTGCGCCGCGAACAATGGCGCCTGGTCGGCATAATGCGGCGATTCGGGCCGCGTCGTCGCCGCGCCGTAGGGCTGGATCGACTCCGACGCGACGCGCCCGGCCTTGTCCCACGCCATCACCATGACAAAGCTGTCGCCATGCTTGACGACCAGCCGCCCGTCATCGGCTTCGTCCCACGTCGAGGCCGCGCGCAGC
This sequence comes from Sphingomonas sp. UYEF23, assembly GCF_040546165.1. NCBI lineage: Bacteria > Pseudomonadati > Pseudomonadota > Alphaproteobacteria > Sphingomonadales > Sphingomonadaceae > Sphingomonas > Sphingomonas sp. UYEF23. Next base: position 153,322 of record NZ_JBEPNG010000006.1, read on the forward strand.
ACATCGGGGGCGCCATCGAGTGGCAGATCGGCGCTCCCGTGGCGCAACCGCAGCAGCGTGCCGAGCGGCGGATCGAGCGTGCCGAAATGCGTCTGCAGATATGCCGCGGCCTTGGCCAGCGCGTCGCGCGGGTCGAGCTCGGGGCGGCGCTGGTAATGCCATTTCTGCCCCGTCCGCAGCAGGATCGCGGCGAGCGCCTGGCCACTGTGATGGCCGTCGAAATCCCAGTTCCAGCCGCGCAGCAGGCCAATCGCTTGCTTCAGCTGCGCATCGCCCTTTGGATCGATGCGCGCGACATCGCCATACCATTTCGCGGCCCAGCTCAGCTTGCTGACGCCGGTGTCGAACTTGATCCGCAGCAGATCCTCGGCCGAGATCGACGGATCGGCGCCCAGGAGCTCGACCGCGCGTGTACCGCGATTGGTCGTGTCGGTCTCGATCCCGAGCAGCGGGGAATAGTCGCCCGGCTTGAGCTCCGACCCAGCCCCCGCCGCCTGGAACGGCGTGTTGTTGGCATTGGCGAGAAAGCCCGATGCGGGGTTCACGTTGCGCGGCACTTGCGCGAACGGCACCGTGCCGGCCGCAAGATCGCGCGAGGTATCGCCGCGCAGGAGGTGGCGATAATCGAACCCCGGCTTCCGGTTGGGGAAGCTGGCATTGTAGACATAGGCAATGTTGCCCGCGGCATCGCCATAGAGGAAATTGGTCGCGGGAACGCCCTGGAGCGCCAGCGCCTTCTGCCACTCGCCGAAATCGCGCGCGCGCGTCAGGCGGTAATATTCCTCGACCATGCGGAGTTGGTCGGCACCGGCATAACGGATCGCGAACGCGCCGCTCTTGTTGACGATCACCGGCCCCTGCACCGCGCGATAGACCATCTTCGGGATCGGCAGCACGAACGGCCCGAAGCGCACCTTGAGCCACACGCGCCGCGCCTCGAGCGGAAGCCACTTGCCGTCGAAGCGATACTCGGTGCCCGCTTGATTGCGCACGAGCTTGTAGACGTCGGTCAGGTCGGGCCGGTTGACGGTGTTGGTCCACCCCAGATGTTCGTTATGCCCGAGCACCGGGAACGGCACGCCGGGGAAGGTCGCGCCCGAGAAATGCCAGCCAGTGCCCGATTGCACGCTGAGTTCGTACCACGCGACTGGCCCGCTCCACGGCTGGTGCGAGTTCGAGATCGCGCGCGTGAAACCGTCGGCCGAGCGTTTCGGCGCGACGACGAAGGCGTTCGAGCCATTGGGCATCGCTTCGCCGGTGGCGGGGAGCGCGGTCGGATCCGGGCTGTCGGGCACGGCCCCCGCGGTCTCGGCCGGCAGCGGCTTGTCGCCCGACAGCGCACCGAGCGTCTGGTCGAGCCCGAAGAAGAACGGCGTGCGCAGCACGAAACCCGTCGCGATATCCTCGCCATTCGCCGGGAACAGTCGCGCGAGCCGGATCTCGCCGGGATGCCGCCGCGCATAGGCGTTGAGCCCGCTGGCATAGGCATCGAGCAAGGCGCGCACATCGGCGGGCTGCTTGTCGTAATCGCGCTGCGCGGTCTCGCGCGCGCCGAGTAAGGCGAGCGTGTAATCGACCTTGGCGCCGTCCGCGCCGGTCATCGCGCCGAGCCGCCCGCGCGCCATCGCGACCGCCTCCTGCAGCGTTGCGAAATCGTCCTCGGCATGGGCATAGGCGACACCGTAGGCGACATCGGGATCGGTCTTGCCGAAGATGTGCGGCACGCCGAAGCGATCCCGCGCGATCACGCTGTCGTAAGGGCGCTCGGCCGGTGCGACGACGCGCGCCGCGGTGAACGGCTCCCACACCGCCAACGCAATTGCGGCGCCGAGCAGCACCACCGCCAGCCATACCGCCCCGGATCGTATCGTCCGCATTCGGATCCCCTCTCGGGGCGAATAGAGCAGCCTTCGGGGGATTAGGCTAGACGTGCTTGCGCGCCACCGACCAAATGAAGCTGTCATACCAGAAATGCAGCAGCGAGCAGGCGATGAACGGCGCCAGGAACACGCGCACGCTCCCCGTCATCGCCGCCGCATAGGCCAGGCCGAACAGGATGCAACCGCCCCAGAAATACAGCATCGTGCGGCCCTGCCGCCCGCCCGACGCCTGCGTCATCCGCCCGCCCTCCTTCACCCAGACGAGCGCGAAATATTGCACCGCATGATAGAGATTGATCACCGCCAGCGCGACGATCGGCGGCGTGAAGCCCCAGGCGAGGATCGACACCGCGCCCGTCGAGACGAGCGTCGCGACCTTGTGGGCGGGGAGGCGATACCCAGCGCGCATCGCCTGCCGATAGTCGAGGATCGCCCACACCAACACGATCGCATAAGCGAGCAGCGCGGCGGCGCGGATGCCGGTATTGTAGCCGGCAAGCACGCCCGGCACGCTGGCCAACGTGGCCAGCGCGGTATGGTCGAACTTCGCAAAACTCTGGAGATGCGTCGCGAGCGCGGCTCCCGCCGCGAGCGGGCCGACATAGAGCAAGGTGTTGAGCCGCAAATCGGTCTTGCGCAGCAGCTCGGGCGGATTGCCCGCCTTCATGTCGTAGATCCGCGCGAAGCCGAAATTCTGCATCGCCGAGTGGTAGACATCCCAGAACACCGCCAACACGCTCGCCGCGACCAAAGCGATCGGCGAGAGGAACAGCGTCGCGATCAACGCGATCGGCGCGACTGTCAGCTTGCCGCGATGCGCCGCGAACACCGTGCGATTGCCATAGGCGCGCGGGACGACGGCGACGAGATGCGCCCAAGTCGTGATCGCGATCACCGCGAACATGCCCTTGATCGCGACCGACGCGGCGTCGTGCGGTGCCGCCAGCGCCCAGCCGTCGAGCCACAGCTCGACCGCGAGGAATGCGACGAGCGGCGCGCCCCAGAACACCAGCGCATCACGGCGTGGCCCGAGGATCGCGCGCGACGGGTCGGACAGCGAGCCGGGTGCCGGTGCTGCGGCGGTCCAGCGCAGAGTGTCATAGTGCGTTGCCACGGTATCCCCGGATTGCCTGCGGTTTCGGCGCGATCCTATGGCAGTCAGGGTTAATATCGTATTCGCGTCCCGGAGCGAATGGAGGGCAGCCCGATCTTGCGACCTGCCCTCCTCCTTTGGCTTAGAAGCCTGCCTTGATCGTCACGAAATACTGCGCGGGCGCGCCCGCCAGCAGCGTCTGGTTGTCGCCCTTATAGCCAAAGCCGTTCGATCCGATCGTCGCGACATATTTTTTGTCGAACAGATTGGTCGCGTTCGCCTGGATCTCGAACTTGCGATCGGCGATCGTGACGCGCGCGCCGATCGTCGCATCGACCAGCACGCGGCCGGGCACCGACTGGTCGTTGGTGTAGGTGAAGTAGCGGCGGCTCATATAATCCGCCCCGACGCGGCCGAAGAAGATGCCCTTGTCGTAGGTCAGCTCGCCCTTGATCAGGTGTTTGGGCGTGTCGACCGTCTGCTTGCCGCGGATCGCCTGCACCACGCCGCCGACGGTCACATTGTCGCGATAGGTCGAGTCGTTGTAGCTGTACGAGCCATAAACCCCGAAGCCGTAGCCGAGCTTCGCCTCGAGCGCGGTCTCGAGCCCGTAGGCCCGCACCGAACCGACGTTCGACAGGATCGGCGGGTTGCCGACGATCCCGGCGCCGACGCTCTGCGCGAGCGTGCGGTTCGAGAAATCGACGTAATAGCCCGCGAGCAACGCGGTCACGCCGCGATAGTGGTATCGCCCGCCGAGCTCGAACGTGTCCGACGATTCGGGCTTGAGCTTGTTGGTGGTGAGCAGCGCATTGAACCCCGCCTGCGTCGTCGCGAACGGCCCGCTTGTCGCGGCGGAAACGAACGCACGCTTCACTTGCGTGAAATCGCCGAACAGTTCGAACGCATCGCCGATCCTGTAATTGAGCCCGGCGTGCGGCTGGAAGAAGTCCTTGACCTGGATTCGCCCCGAGGCGAGCCCGCCCGACACGATCGGCGTCGCTTTATTGGTGACGGCAAACCCCTTCCAGCCGAGATCGATCGTCAGATCGCCGAGCGCGATCTTGTCCTGCACGTAATATTGGACGGTGTCGGTCTGGTAGGTGTTGTACCACTGCGTCGCGAACGGAAGGTATTGGAAGTCGCGCGCGCTGCGGCTCGGCGCGGTGCGGCTGTCGAGCGCGTAGAAGCGGCGCGCCTGGCGGAAGTCGTTGACTTCGTACCAGCCGCCGACGGTGATGTCGTTGAAGCCGAGCTTGGTGCCGAGCGAACCGAACACGCCCTTGCGGTGGATGTCATATTCGGTCGTGCGCACCGAGATCGGCACGCCCGACGGCGACGGGACATACGGCGTGAACCACAGGCCCTGGCCGTGATTGGCGTGATAATAGGCCTTCAATTCACCGTGGACGGTCGCGTCCTTGGCGGTCTCGACGCCGAGCGAGGCGAGGTAATCCTGACGCAACCCGGCCGCGTCGAAATAGGCGTCGTCGGCATTGGCATAGGGTGCGGGCGTGACCGACCCTGCCGCCGGGTTAAGCTTCGGCGCGCCGGTATAGCCGCTGTTCGCGCCGGTATCGGCGATCAGCACCGCGAGCGGGAAATTGTTGGCGATATTGTCGACGCGGTAGCCGAGCCGCTTGATCATATCGAGCGACAGATCCTGATAGTCCTGCTCGCGGCGATCCGAATAGTTGAAGGTGCCTACGAGCCGTACCGCACCGACCGGCGCGACGAACTTGGCGTTGACCTGGTTCTGCCGCTGGACGCCAAAGCCCTTCCACTTGTCGGTATCGAGGAAGCCGTACGAGACATAGGCGCTCGGCCCATTGTCGCCGAGCACGCCGGTGTCGAACCGCCCGAACGCGCGCACGGTGTTCGCGCTGCCATAGCTGCCGTTGAGCGTCAGCGCGGTGGTCGGCTTGGGATCGCTCGAGAAAAATTCGATCGTCCCGCCGAGATTGTTGGTCGCCTGCGCGCCGATCGAGCCCGATCCCTGCGATACCAAGGTCCGCCCGATATTCTCCGACGAGAGCGCGCGGCTGATGTGCAACCCGTTGGTGTTGCCATACGATCCGTCGCCGAGCGGGATGCCGTCGAGCGTGAAGCCGATCTGGTTCTGGTTGAAGCTGCGGATCGAGACGCGCTGCGACCATTCGTACGCGCCGAACGCATCAGCCGACTGGAAGTTGACGTTGGGCAGCTTGGCGATGGCTTTCAGCGGGCTGGTGCCCGGCGCGAGAATCGCGATGTCGGCTTGCCCCAATTGCTGGACCTGCCGCGTCTGGCCCTTGCCGACGATGATGATGTCGTTGCCGGCATCATCCGCAACCGGCTCGGCCTCGGGTGCCGGCGCGGCGGGTGCCGGCGTCGGCGCGAGCGCGCCATCGCGCGCGGACGCGGACGCGGACGCGGACGCGGACGCGGACGCGGACGCGGACGCGGACGCGGCCAGTGGCCAGGAAAGGGCGGCGCCCGCAAGCAGGCAAAGCGTGAAACGACGCATGATAGGATCCCCGATTTGATCGTTTGTGGGGCACTACTCCCCGCGCCCTGCCGCGGTGCCTAGCCATGCTGCGTTGCCGAAATGCGTAGATTCCGTGGCACGCCGATGACGGTCTTTACAGCTAGACGTGTTTTGAGAGATCGCGCCGGCACGGCCCCTTGTGTTGCATAAGTGCAACACTACATCGATTGGCAAGAAGGAGGGACACTTCCCAATGAACATCGAGAAATTCACCGACCGCGCCAAGGGCTTCCTGCAATCGGCGCAGACCGTCGCGATCCGCATGAGCCACCAGCGGATCGCGCCCGAACATGTGTTGAAGGCGTTGCTCGAGGACGAGCAGGGCATGGCGTCCGGGCTGATTACCGCCGCCGGCGGCGACCCCAAACGCGCGCTGAGCGAGACCGATCTCGCGCTCGCGAAGATCCCCGCAGTGTCGGGTAGCGGCGCGCAAACGACGCCGGGGCTCGATAACGACGCGGTGCGCGTGCTCGACCAGGCCGAGCAGATCGCGACCAAATCGGGCGACAGTTTCGTGACGGTCGAACGACTGCTCGTCGCGCTCGCGCTGTCGCTCAACACCGTCGCCGGCAAGGCGCTGAAGACCGCGGGCGTCACCCCGGAGGCGCTCAATGCCGCGATCGAGCACGTGCGCAACGGCCGCGTCGCCGACAGCGCGGGGGCCGAGGACAAGTTCGACGCGCTCAAGAAGTTCGCGCGCGACCTGACGCAGGCGGCGCGCGACGGCAAGCTCGACCCCGTCATCGGCCGCGACGAGGAGATCCGCCGCACGATCCAGATCCTCGCGCGCCGCACCAAGAACAACCCGGTGCTGATCGGCGAACCCGGCGTCGGCAAGACCGCGATCGCCGAGGGGCTCGCGTTGCGCATCGCAAATGGCGACGTTCCGGACACGCTGAAAGACCGCAAGCTGATGTCGCTCGACATGGGCTCGCTGATCGCGGGCGCGAAATATCGTGGCGAGTTCGAGGAGCGGCTCAAGGGCGTGCTCGACGAAGTGAAGGCTGCCGAGGGCGACATCGTCCTGTTCATCGACGAGATGCACCAGCTGATCGGCGCAGGGAAATCCGAAGGCGCGATGGATGCGGGCAATCTGCTCAAGCCAGCGCTCGCGCGCGGCGAGCTGCACTGCGTCGGCGCTACCACGCTCGATGAGTATCGCAAATATGTCGAGAAGGACGCCGCGCTCCAGCGCCGCTTCCAGCCGGTGTTCGTCGGCGAGCCGACCGTGCCCGACACGATCTCGATCCTGCGTGGGCTCAAGGAAAAGTACGAGCTGCACCACGGCGTGCGGATCACCGATGCGGCGATCGTCGCGGCGGCGACCTTGTCGAACCGCTACATCACCGACCGCTTCCTCCCCGACAAGGCGATCGATCTGATGGACGAGGCCGCGAGCCGGATCCGCATGGAAGTCGAGAGCAAGCCCGAGGAGATCGAGATCCTCGATCGGCGGATCATCCAGCTCAAGATCGAACGCGAGGCGCTGAAGCGCGAGAGCGACGAAGCGTCACGCGACCGGCTGGTCAAGCTCGACGGCGAGCTCGCCAATCTCGAGCAGCAATCGAGCGAGCTGACCACACGCTGGCAGGGCGAGAAGGACAAGATCTCGGCCGAGGCCAAGCTCAAGGAACAGATCGATGCCGCGCGGCTCGAGCTCGAGCAGGCGCAACGGGCCGGCGACCTCGCCAAGGCGGGCGAGCTGTCCTACGGGCGCATCCCCGATCTGCAGCGCCAGCTCGATGCCGCGGCGGGCGCGACCAAGGGCGCCATGCTGCGCGAGGAGGTGACCGCCGAGGACATCGCGGGCGTCGTCGCGCGCTGGACCGGGATCCCGGTCGAGCGGATGCTCGAGGGCGAGCGCGACAAGTTGCTCGCGATGGAAGCGACGATTGGCAAGCGCGTGATCGGCCAGCAGAACGCGATCCGCGCGGTGTCGACCGCAGTGCGGCGGGCGCGCGCGGGGCTGCAGGATCCGAACCGGCCGCTCGGCTCGTTCCTGTTCCTCGGGCCGACGGGCGTCGGCAAGACCGAGCTGACCAAGGCGCTCGCCGAATTCCTGTTCGACGATCCAACCGCGATGGTTCGCATCGACATGAGCGAGTTCATGGAGAAACATGCGGTCGCGCGGCTGATCGGTGCGCCTCCCGGCTATGTCGGCTATGAGGAAGGTGGCGTGCTGACAGAGGCGGTACGGCGCCGGCCGTACCAGGTCGTGCTGTTCGACGAGGTCGAGAAGGCCCACGGCGATGTCTTCAACATCCTGTTGCAGGTGCTCGATGACGGGCGGCTGACCGACGGCCAGGGCCGCACGGTCGACTTCACCAACACGATCATCGTGCTGACTTCGAACCTCGGCAGCCAGGTGCTGACAACGCTTGGCGAAGGCGAGGATGTTGCGAGCGTCGAACCGCAAGTGATGGAGATCGTCCGCGCGCACTTCCGGCCCGAATTCCTCAACCGGCTCGACGAGATCGTGTTGTTCCACCGGCTCGGCCAGGCCGAAATGGCGCCGATCGTCGATATCCAGGTCAAGCGGATCGCGACGTTGCTGGCCGAACGCAAGGTCGAGCTCGATCTCACCGATGCTGCCCGGCTGTGGCTCGGCCGGGTCGGCTATGACCCGGTGTACGGCGCACGGCCGCTGAAGCGCGCGGTGCAGCGCTATCTGCAGGATCCGCTCGCCGACCTGATCCTGCGCGGGAGCGTGCACGACGGCGCGACGGTGCGGGTCGACGAGGGCGACGGCAAGCTCGAGCTGGCGGTCGAGTAAGCCGCCTGCCTTTGGCGAGACCGACAAAAAACGGGCGACCGCGAGGCCGCCCCTTTTCCCGTTCGCGCAAAGTGCGATCTTACAGCTTGAACTTTGCCCCTGCCAGGAAGCGACGGCCGTAAATGCCCTCGCCCGACTGGACCGGGTTGTACAGATACCCGCCATAGGTGACCGGATCGATCGACGGCAGGCGATCGAACAGGTTGATCGCATTGACGTAGAAGGTCATCCGGTCGTTGACCTTGACGCTCGTGTTGAGGTCGAAGGTGATATAGCTCTTCACGCGGCAGCCGGTGTACGCCGGCGACGGTGCCAGGCCGCAATCCTTATAGCCCGTGCCCTGGTCTTCCGCCGAGAGATCATAGCCCGACGTATAGTTGACGGTGCCGGTCAGCGCGACCGGACCTGCCTCGAAGGTGTTCTGCCAGTTGCCGTGCCAACGATACGTGCCCGAACCCGCGGTCAGGTTGAAGTTGCCGAGCGTGTCGACATACGTTTCGGAGTGGCCATCGGGGAAGCTCGTGCTGAGCTCGATCTGCATCGTCGCGTCGAGGTTGCTGGTCCAAGTGATCCCGTGGAAGCGGACGCGGCTGTTGATGCCGAAGTCGATACCCGACGACTTGATCGTGTTGGCGTTCACCAGCGCCGATGCAACGTAGAGCACTCGCGGCTTGGCATTCGGGAAGGCGGGGTCCGCCGCGTCCGGCGTGATGGTGAAGCCAGCCGGGATCGCTGCACCCGAATAATACGCGTTGAGCGCGTCGCCCGACGTCAGCGAGGTGATCGCATTGGTCTTCTTGATGTTGAAGTAATCGACCGTCAGCGTCACGTTGCGGATCGGCTCGAACACCACGCCGCCGGTGAAGCTGCGCGACCGCTCGGGCTTCAGATTGGGCGAGGCGAGCGTGGTCGCACCATAGCTTCCCGAACGCAGATAGGTCGGGCACGCGGTGCTGAAGGTCGCGGTCGTGCAGTTATACTGCGCGAGGTAGGCGTTGTTGAACAGGCCTGCCGAGTTCGTGACATAGCCGGTGGTCGGCAACGCATTGGCTTCTGCAAAGCTCGGGATGCGGAAACCGCGCGACCAGGTGCCGCGAATTGTCAGCTGCTTGAACGGCGTGAACTTCGCGCCGACCTTCGGCGAGAAAGCGCCCTGGCCGGTCGAGTAATGGTCGTACCGTCCCGAAGCGTTGACCGTGAACTGGTCGACGATCGGTGCGTTCAACTCGGCGAAGCCCGAGGTGACGGTCCGGTGACCGCTGGTGCCGAACGCATTGATCGTGAAGTAACGCTGAGTCGGGCCGTTAATGTCCGAGTTTGCGCTCGGCGAGTCGACGGCTTCGTAATAGACCGACGCACCCGCGCCGAGCTCGAGCGGACCGCCCGGAAGCTGGAACAGCGCCTTATTCACGCTTGCCTGCGCCTGATACAGATCCGAGCTCGAATCGGTGGTGTTGGTCGGCGTCAGATAGTTGCGAACCGCCTGGCTGTTCGCCGCGGGGTTGGCGAAATTGTAGGTGCCGTCCGCGACGACATCGAGCAGATGCTGGATGTAGACATAGCCGTCCTGCTTGCGCCGCAAGTCGGTATGCATCGCGGTCAGGTCGAGGCGATAGTCCCAATCGCCGAACACCGTGCCGTGGATGCCCGCCGCGGCGCGATACACACGGTAGCGCGTCTCGTCGCGCATGACGGTGTCAGGCAGCGTGCCGATCACCTGTGCGGTGCGGCCCGAGGCGGCATAGGGGTTGTTCGGGTTGAACGTGCCGTTGGCCGCGGTGCAGTTGACGCGTGCCGCGCAGACGAACACCGGCAGCGTCAGCGCACCCGAACCCGCCGCATAGGAGGCAGCGTTCGAGCGGGTCGAGTATGGCTGGAAGAAGATGCCGGCCGGAGCGTTCGCGTAGATCTGCGACGGGTTTCCGGTGTAGCTGCTGCGCGTCTGCAGGAAGTTGAACTCGGCATAGGCTTCGGAAGTGCTGCCGACCTTGGCGGTAAACTTGGCCGACCCGCCGAAGCGATCGATGTTCGGGGCGACGACGCCATATTGGTTGATCGCGTCGGTCCCGCAGACCGTCGAGGGTACGATCCCGCCGACGGTGTTGGTCGACGGCGTCCCGTTGGCACAGCCATTGCCCAGCAGCGAATATTGCGTGCCGCCGGTCGGCCGTACGTAAAGGTTGGAACCGGCCGTGGTCGCACCGAAATTGTCGCCGCTGACGATATCGTTCGGGCCGCCGATGCCGCTCTGGTTCGACGAGTTGAACGGCGCGCGCAGGTCGCTGTTGCGGACTTGGCCGCTGTGATAATAAAAGCCGCTGATATAGGCGTTATAGCCCTTCTCGTTCAGATCGCCCGTGCCCGCGGTGAGCGACAGACGCTGGCTCGGCGCAGTGCCGTCCTGCGAGATGCCGGCCTCGGCGCGGCCCGAAACACCCTGGATGCTGCGCTTGGTGATGATGTTGACCACGCCCGCGATCGCGTCGGCGCCATAGCTCGACGAGGCGCCGTCCTTGAGCACTTCGATCCGGTCGACGATGTCGTCGGGGATGGTGTTGAGATCGACGAAGTTGCGCGTCGCGTCGTCGGCCAGCGGATAATAGGCGGCGCGCAGGCCGTCGATCAGCACCAGCGTCGAGCTGCTCGACAAGCCGCGCAGCGACACGGCCGATGCGCCACCGGCGAAAGCGCCGTTCGCGGTGAACGAGTTGGTGAGCGCCGGGCCGTTGTTCGACGACAGCCGCTGGATACCGTCCTGCACCGTCTGGATGCCGCGCTGGTCGAGGCTTTCCACCGAAAGCGTCGTGACGGGCGACGGCGTCACCGCCTGGCGGAACAGCGAACCGGTGACGACGATGTCCTTGCCGCCATTGTCTTCCGGCGCAGCCTGTGTGGGCGCGGGCGCTACGGGAGCGGGAGCGGGCGCCTGATCCTGGGCGAAAGCCGGGACGGCGAGCGAAAGGAGGACGGCGGACGATGCAGCACTGGCCAGCAGCCGGGTCCTACGCGCGATAAAGGTCGTGTCAGTCACATGCGATTCCTTGCTGAACGCACGCCCCGCGATCGCTCGCGGTGCTGCGTAGATGGCAAGTCTCGTAACCGAACATGTGCTCGGCCCCCCGAGACATGGCGATTGATTGGCGGCGCGCCGGGTCGCTGTAAATACGCGAAACGAATCGATGATAACTTCTGCAACGACCTGTAACCGCGCTGCAACATTGCATCCGGACCGGCCATATCGGCCTGTAACTGGGCGATTTAAGAAAGATTCGGGGTCTTTTGCGTGCATCCCCGCACAGATTGCGTCGTGACGGTGCTGGCTCGTCCGCGGCCGCTAAACGCTCCCGCGCGCACCGATCGAGCGCTCAATCGGCGACCGTCAACCGTGGATGATCGGGCCGCAACGGCGGTTCGAAATCCTCGCGCCGCCAGATCGCGTTCGCGGGCTCCTCGGGGTCGGGCCGCGCGAAATCGAGATAGCCGAAATAGGTCAGGATCACGCGTTCGGCGGTGTCGACGATCGCGGTGCGGCCGTGCAGGAAACGGGTATTGTCAAGCATCAGCAGATCGCCCGGATCCCATTCGATCTCGGCGCTGAGCCGATCGCCCGTCGCCTTGATCGCCTGCAACCACTCCTCGGGCACCGGATGGCCGTCGTCGAGCACCGGATGGTCGGCGCGCCCGTGGTTGAAGCGCGAGAACAGCAGGAAATTGCCGAACGCCGGCGCAGTGTTGAACATCGGAATGTGTAGCGCCGGCCGGCTGAACACGCGCAAGATCCCCGCATCGGGATAGCGCCGGAAATAATAGGGACAGCCGGGCGGCGGGGACGCGAGTTGCGCGTCGCTCGGCTCGGGCGTGCCGAGCCAATAGTCGAGCAGCGCCGGCCATGTCGGCTTGATGTAGAGCAGGCGCCGCGTGGCGAGCGCGCGGCGCACGGGCTCGGGCAGTTCGCGGGCGAGCGCGACGCCGTCGCAGATCGTCGTGCGCCCGCCCGATCGCGGCGCGACGATGCAGCCGAAAAACGCGACATCGGGCTTCCACGGCTCGCGCGACAGTTCGGGATGGAGCGCGAACGCGCCGTTTCCGGCATCGACCGTGAAGACGTTCGCCGCAGGATCGACCGGCTGACGCCCGGGGCTTTCATTGACCACCGAGGTTGCGCAGAACTGTTTAGCGAAGGTCCCGAAGCCGGCGACATCGACGCCGAAGCCGCGAAACAGCAGCGCGCCATGCGCCTTGTAGAGCGCGATGAGCTGCGCCCGGTCGAGTTCGAAGATCGAGGTTTCGCCGGTCGCTTCGATCACGACGTGCGGCTGGTGAAGCGCGGGCAAATGAATGGCGGCCATGGCCTACCGGGGATAGCCGCCATCACGCCTGCGCGCTACAGCGAAGCGTGGCCTTGACCTTCGACGATCTCTTCGGCTCGCCCGATCATTTCCTGCAGGCGTTCGAGCAGGACCATGCGGTGTTCGTGCCGATGGACCGCACCGCCTATCATCGTTCGATCTTTCTCGATCACCGGATTTCGCCGGCGGCGGCGCAGCGCATGGCATTGCCGCTCGCCGATCTGATGCCGCGCGCGCGGGGCGCCGCGCCGACCGCGTGGATCTTCCACATGGCGCATTGCGGATCGACCTTGCTCGCGCGCGCGCTCGACGATCCGGCCGCCAGCCTGGTGCTGCGCGAGCCGCTCGCGCTGCGGCAGAGCGCGATCCAGCGCGACCCTGCCCGGCTCGCGCTGGTGCTGGCGATGCTCGGCAAGCGCTATCGCGGTGATGCGCCGACGCTGGTGAAGGCGAACGTGCCGGTCAATTTCCTGCTGCCCCAGATCGCCGCGGCACAGCGCGACGCGCCCGCGATCCTGCTCTATCTCCCGCTGCGCGCGTATCTGCTCGCGATCCTGCGCGACGACAATCACCGCGGCTGGCTGCGCCACGTGACGACGCAACTGGCGCCCTATCTCGGGGACTGGTCGGCGCTGAGCGATGCCGAGCGCGGTGCCGCCTTATGGCTCGCGCAGGTCGAGGCGTTCACCACCGCGCTGTCGGCAATGCCCAATGCCCGCACGCTCGATGCCGAAACGCTGTTCGATGCGCCGCTCCCGACGCTGCGCGCCGCCGCGGCGCAGTTCGGCGTGCCGATCGCGCCACAGACGCTCGAGACGGTCGTCGCGGGCCCGCTCTTTTCGACCTATTCGAAAAATCCGAGCGTCGCGTTCGATAATGCGGCGCGGCGCACCCGCGCGGCCGAGGTTGCCGCCGCGATCGCGCCCGAACTCGACTTGGCGGAAGCCTATGTCGCACGCCACGCGGCGACCGCGGCCCCCGACGCCGCGCTTCTCGCCGCAGCGCTCAGTCGCTGACGCCGAGCGCGGACTGACCCGCGACGTCGGTCTCGGCAGCGACCGCGTAGAAGCGGCGCAACAGCTCGCGCTCGGTTTCGGTGATATACGGGTTCCACACGTCGAAGATCAGGATCGCGCGCATCTGGTCCGAGCGATTCCACGCCTCATGCTCGATCGTGTCGTCGAACACCCACGCCTCGCCCGCGCGGCAGTCGCGCTCCTCGCCGCCGACGCGGAAGCTGCAGCCGGGCGGCACGATCAACGGCAGATGGACGATCGAGCGAACGTTGCTAACCCCGGTATGCGCCGGCAGATGCGCGCCCGGCTGGAGCAGCGAGAAGAACACCGTCGGCGTGCGGCCCGGCAGATCGGACAGCGGCAATGCCGCGATCGCTTCCGCCGTACGCGGCGCGCGCGCGCAGGCAGCGTCGTCGCGCACGCCGTCCTTCCACAAATGCAGCGCCCCCCATTGCAGCGAATGATCGAGCGCCGACCATTTGTTCTGCGGCGTCCCCGGCGGCATCGCGACATAGGGGCGGATCGCCTGGGCATCCTCGGCAAGGATCGCCTCGAGCTCGGCGCGGATCATGTCGGTCTTGGCCTCGATCTCGGCGAGCCACGGGAAATGCGCACGCGCGAAATATTCCTCGGCCGGAAGGAAGGGAAAGTGCATCCCGGCACAGACGTTCGCATAGATCGCGCGCCGCCCGAGCGCATGATCGATACACGCATCGGCGCGTCGACGCTCCGCCACCGGGATCGCCTCGCGCACAGCGGCGAGCCCGTGGTCGATGGTATCCCCGAACGCCGCGCGCTGCCCGCGAACGAAGGCACGCGCATGGTCGAACATCAACTCGAGCGCCGGGCTGCGCTCCTCGATCGAGGCTTCCATCGCGAGCACGCTGCCCCAGCGATCGGCGGCACTGGCGACATCCCCCTGGCGCTCGCGCAGTTCCGCCATCCGCACCAGCGCCATGAAGTGCCGCTGGTCGATCGCCAGCGCGCCTTCGAGCGCGGCGGCCTCGGCCGCGTCGTCGCGCTGCTCGCGGCGCGCGCGCGCGAGGTTCATCCACAATTCGGGGGCAAGCGCGTCGGCGGCGATCGCGCGCTCGAAATAGGCCGCGGCCTCTCCCGGACGCGATAGCGCCAAGGCATGCATTCCCAGCGCGTTGAGCGCCAGCGGATGCTCGCCGGCCTGTGCCAGCACGTCGCGAAACAGGCCCGCGGCGATTTCAGGCCGTCCGGCGCGCCGCTCCTGGACCGCCGCCTGAAGCATCCGCTGAATATCCGCATCGTCCATGCCACCTGCATATCGGCGTCGAACCGACTAGACAACGCGCGCGCGGCTGCACAAACAGGCGCAATGACGCCGGCCACCTTGTCGGGCGGCCCGCAAGGCCAGCCGGGATCGATCGCCGAAGCGGTGCGCGATGCGAGCTGGCTCGCGCATCGCTACGATCCCGGCCACGACGCCGTGCATTTCGTGCCGGTGCCGCGCGCCGAGCACCGCCGCGCGACCTTCCTCACCGACGAGTATTTGCCCGCTGGCCTCGCCCCGCTCGTCGTACGCCGCGCCGACGCGATCGCCGCCGCACCGACGGCCGCGCCGATCCACTTCCTGTTTCACTCGGCCTTCTGCTGTTCGACGCTGCTGGCGCGCGCGCTCGATCACCCCGGCTGGGCGATGGGGCTGAAAGAGCCGGTCATCCTCAACGACATCATCGGCTGGCGCCGCCGCGGCGGCCAAGGGCCCGACATGGCGGAGGTGCTCGACGATGTGCTGACCTTGCTGGCGCGTCCGTTCGAGCCGGGCGAAGCGGTGTTCGTCAAGCCGTCGACCGCGGTCAACGCGCTGGCCCCTGCCCTGCTGACGCTGCGCGGCGATGCCTGTGCGGTGCTGCTCTATGCGCCACTGCGCACCTATCTCGGCTCGATCGCGCGCAAGGGTTTGGACGGGCGGCTCTGGGTGCGCACGCTGCTGACCGGAATGCTCGACGACGGGCTCGTCAATCTCGGCTTTGGTCCGCGCGACTATCTCGGGCTGACCGACCTGCAGGTCGCAGCTGTCGGATGGCTCGCGCACCAGCAGCTCTTCGCGCGTCTGGTCGCGCAATTCGGGCCGGCGCGGGTGCGCACGCTCGACAGCGCCACGTTGATGGCGGATCCGTCGGCTGTGCTCGCGAGTCTGGCTGCGCTGACGCAGCGCGCGATCGATCCGGTGACGCTCGCGGCGATGGCGCACGGACCGGCCTTCACCACCCATTCCAAATCCGGCGCGGCGTTCGATTCACGCGATCGTGCCGCCGAGCTGGCCCGCGGTGATATGCTCCATGCCGATGAAATCGAGAAAGTCGCGATCTGGGCGGAAGCGGTCGCGGCGGCAAACGCGATCGCGTTGATCGCCCCGGCGGGCTTGCTTGACTAGGCGCTCAGCAATTCCCGCTGATGCCCTGATTGCCGCAGACACCGGATGTGAGACCGCTCGCGCGGATTCTTTCGCGGTCGATGTCCCATTCGCGCCGCGTCTTGCACACCTTCTGGCTTCCGACCAGCGAGCCGGTCACCGGAAATTCCCGGCAAACGCGCTTCTCGGGCGCGGTGGCGGCCGTCTTCGTCGCTTGCGCGGGCGTTGGCTGCGGATCGGGAGCCGTCAGCGATAGCAAGAGCAGGATCAGCATGACGTCCTCACAGCATAACAGCATATGGCGATGTGCCTGCGTAACGATACGGATTATGGCGGACTAATGTCAAAGCGAAACACGCAGAACCGCCGTCCGCCGATCGCACCTCGATCGCAAAGATCGCAGATCGATCAAGCGCTTGCAGCGGGCGATGTCGTGAACGCCGCAAGGCTCGCCGAACGCGAGCTCGCGGCGGGGCGCGCCGATCCGCTCGTGCTCAACCTCGCCGCATGGCGTAAGGAGGAAGCCGGCGATTTCGCAGCGGCACACGCGTTGCTCCGCCAAGCGCTGACGCTCAGCCCGGGCGACGTTGCGATCCTCGGCTCGATCGGCGCGGTGCTGCGCAAACAGGGGTTCCTCGAAGACGCGCTCGCGGTGCTCGATGGCGTCGTTGCGGCCGAACCGCGCCATTCGGCGGCGTGGCTCGAACGTGGCTATGTGCTCGATGCACTGCGGAACGATGCCGCGGCGACCGACAGCTATCACCACGCGCTCGCGCTCGATCCGACGCTGTCGCCGGCGCTCGGCAAGCTGAGCGACGCCGCCGCGCGGCGCGGCGATGCTGGGAGCGCGCAAAGCTATGCACAGCGCGCGCTGGCGCTCAACCCGCACGAGCCGTCGGCGATCTTCGCGCTCGCGCTGCTGGCGGTCGAAGCGCGTGACGGCGCAAGTTCCGAGGCCTTGCTGCGCCCCTTGCTCGAGACGCCGCTCGCGCTCGACGATCGCACGCGGACGCTGACCTTGCTCGGCGACGCGCTCGACCGGCTCGACCGCCCCGCCGAAGCGTTCGACGCGTATCGTGCAGCGCAAGCCACCTTTCGCGAGGCGTATCGCGAACAGCTCGCGCCGGCGGTGGACCGTCCGTCGCACCGCTCCTTCATCGATTCGATCCGCGCGCAGGTTGCCGCGACCGGCTCAATCGCGGCGCTGCCCGCCGACGAGCGCGTCGCGGGTGCCGCCGCGACGCACGTCTTCCTGCTGGGCTATCCGCGGTCGGGAACGACGTTGATCGAGAATGTGCTGGCGAGCGCGACCGATGTCGTCGCGCTCGAGGAACGCGACACGCTGGTCGATATCGACGCCGTGCTGCTTGCCAATGACGGCACGATGCCCGACCTCGATACGCTCGACCCCGCGCTGCTGCTCGATTTGCGGACGCGCTATTGGGCGCGCGTCGCAGCGCTCGCCGAAACATCTGTCGCGGGCAAGGTGCTCGTCGACATGAACCCGTTCAACGGGATCAAGCTGCCGATCCTCGCGCGGCTGTTCCCGCAGGCGCGCTTTGTCGTGATGCGCCGCGACCCGCGCGACGTCGTCCTGAGCTGTTTCCGCGTCAATTTCACGCCCGGTGCGGGTGCGTGGGCGTTCAGCGATCTCGAAGAGACCGCGCGGCATTATGATTCGCTGATGCGGCTGATCGACCTTGTGCGCGAGACGCTGCCGATCGCGACGCATGACGTCCGTTACGATCGACTGGTCGGGGAGTTCGAACCCACCGTCCGCGCGCTGGCCGAGTTCATCGGGATCGCCTGGACCGAGGATTTCGCAGCGTTCGCCAGCACGGCGAGGAACCGCGGCGTCCGCACCGCGAGCGAGACGCAAGTGCGCAAGGGGCTCTACAATGGCGGTGGCCAGTGGCGGCGCTATGCCGACCAGCTCGGCCCGGTCCTGCCAATCCTCGCGCCGTGGATCGAGCGCTTCGGCAGCGGCGACTAGGCCCGGCGGCGGCGCGCGCGTGCCGCCGCCTTGCCTACGAAGTCCACGGTCTCAAAGCATCCCCCGCGAGCGCTGCACGCATACAAAAAGGGGCGAGCCTTGCGGCCCGCCCCCTGTTTGCCCGTGCCGGAGATCCGTCAGAACTTGACGGTGGCGCCGACTGCGAAGCGACGGCCCAGCGCGTCGTAGGTCGACGGATAGGTGTTGCCGCTGTTGAACGTGGTCGAACCGACGGTACCACCGACGACGGGCGGGTCGCGATCGAACAGGTTCATGACCGTGAAGGTCAGGTCGAAATGGTCGCCAATGGCAAAGCGCGTCGTCAGATCGAAGTAATCGTACGACGGGATCTTGCCGAAGTTGACGGCCTTGCCCGCCAGTGCGCCCGTGGCGATCGTGCCGCTGAACGTCGTGACGCCCGGCTCGACGCGCATCGAGCTGATGTGGCGCCAGTTCACCGAGAAATCGACGCGGTTGAAGGTCAGCGTGGTGCGCTGGTTCCACGTGATCTGCGGCTGGAGCGAGCCGGCCGACGACGACGGACCAGCGGAAGCGGGCGAACCGCAGTTCTGGCCGTAATAGCCTACGCAGCTGCGGACCAGCGACAAGGGTGTCGCCTGGAACTTCGACCGCGACGTCCAGTTGCCGAGGAAGCCGAGGTTCAGCTTCGCGAAACCGAGGTTGCGGCGATAGTTGACGTTGAGATCGATACCATCGGTGAGGACCGTACCGAGGTTGCTCGGAGCGATGAACAGACCGGCCGTGGTTGCGGGATCGCCGTCGAGCGCACCCGTCGCCGGATTGCGGCGGATCGACGTACACGCCACGTTCGACGCGCTGGCGGCGGTGATCCCGGCGCCCGTGCGGTTGCCGAAGCACAGATTGTAGGCGTCGCCTGCGGTCGGCTGCGAAATCGCGTTCTTGATCGAGATATTGTAGTAATCGACCGAGACCGACAGGCCGGGAACGTAGTTCGGCTGATATACGAGGCCGAGCGTGTAGGAGTCCGACTTTTCGGGCTGGAGCGCGAGATTGCCGCCGCCGGTGAAGTTGGCCTGCGCTGCGGTCGGGGTCTGGATGCTGCCGATCGAGGCCGCCGGGGCGCCCTGTGCAAGGCAGACCGCGCGGAGGTTGGCATTCGTGGTCGGCCCGGTGCCGGCGCACGCATCGTACGACAGGTTCGTCAGGCCGGTCGAAACCGGTGCGAACAGTTCGTTGATGTTCGGCGCGCGAACAGCGCGCTGATAGGTGCCACGGATGCGGATCCCGCTCGTCGGCTCCCACGTTGCGCCGCCCTTGTAGGTCAGCGTGTCATAGCCACGCGAACCCGCGGTATCGACCTTGTAGCTCGAATAGCGCAGGCCGCCTTCGAGCGTCAGGCTCTTGAAGAACGGCTTGTCGGTGACCACCGGAACGATCAACTCGCCATAGCCTTCGGTCACATGATAGCCGCCCTGGAAGGTCGGCGCAGCACCGCCTGCGCCACCGAGCTCGCCCGGCGTCTGCGACAGCGTGTCGGACGCCTGCGACGCGGTGTATTTGCGATACTCGGTACCCAGCGCGAACCCGATCGGCGTATCGGCGAAGGGCGACGTCACGCCGATGTCACCGTTGAGCAGCGCGCGCGCTTGCGCCAGCGACGCGCGGTTTGACGTCGTGCTGTTCGCGGTCAGATACGACACCTGATTCGGCGTGATCGATCCTTCAGGTCCGAACAGGTTGATCGGAACGCAGCCGGTCCCCGCCGTGATGCTGGCGGCACCGTTGGGCCCGTTGGGAAGGCAGCTCGTGGTATTGGTGGCAAACGCCGCAGCGCGAAGCCGCGAGGTCAGCACATAGTTCTGGATCGACTGGATGTTCTCGGATTCGCCGTACGAACCGTTGATGTCGAGCTTGATCGAATCGGTGATCCCGATCTTCACGCCGGCGCGGTAATCGAACAGCGTCGTGGTGTAATCCGACAGACGCGAGCCGACTTCGGTCGTGCGGCGGTTGGTCGCCACCGTGAAGTAGCGGAAGTTCGGATCGGTCGTCGCGGTTGCCGTCGCTGCGGCGGCGCACTGCGCTGCCGTCAGCTGAGCGACCTGAACGCCCGTCGCGCTGAAGGTCGGGTTGTTATCGCAGAAGGTCTGCCGTGCTGCCGCTGGCAGATACGGGTTCGAGAACGGAATCGCGAGCGACGAACCAAAGCTGCCCGACGGCGCGATGATCGTGCTCACCTGGTTCTTCGAGAACATTCCGCGCGAATAGACTTCGACATGGTCGGAGATGTCATACCGCGCCGCGCCGTAGATATTGTAGCGCTGGAACGGCGTCTGGAAGATGTTGTACGGGTTGAAGTTGAACGGCACGACCGGCGACTGCAGCGCGCCCGTGGTCGGGTTGATCTGGCGATTGCCCGAAACGCGTGCAGCTCCCGTGCCAAGACCGGCGACCGAGAAGCGCGTCGGCACCGTCGTGCCCGAACCACCGGCCGCGCCGCTGGTCGAGGTGTAGTTGTTGACCGCGATGTTGCGCGCGCCCTGATAGACCGGGTCGGAATGCTGATAGCCGACCGACAGCACCGCGTTGCCACGGCCGTCGTCGAAATTGGCGCCAATCGTCAGATCGGCGCGATAGGTGTGGCCATCGCCGCGCTCGGTGATCTGGTTCGACACCGTCGCCTCGACGCCCGAGAAATCCTGGCGCGTGATGAAGTTGATGACGCCCGACACGGCGTCGGCGCCATACGTCGTGGCAGCGCCGCCGGTCACCGTCTCGACGCGCTGGACGAGCGCGAGCGGGATGTTGTTGAGATCGACGCGACCGACGGTGTTCGACGGCGTGATGCGGTTGCCGTCGAGCAGCACGACGTTGCGGAAGTTGCCGAGGCCGCGAAGATCCGCGTAGCTGGCGCCGCCATTGCCGTTATTGACCGCCGAGCCGATGCTCGCGACCGCGCCCGGCAGATCGCGCAGGACCTGTTCGGCGGTGTTGGTCTGGCGCAGCGCCAGTTCGTCCGAACCGATCACTGCAACCGGCGTCGAGCTGACGAGATTGGGATTGCGGATAAGGCTGCCGGTGACGACGATATCGGCACCGCTTTCCGTGGGAGTCGACTGCGCTGCGGGCGCGGGTTGCGCGGTGGTGTCGGCGGGCGGCGTAGCGGGCGCGGTCTGCGCGAAGGCAGGCGCCGAGGCCAGTGCCGCGCTGGCGAAGAGAGTGGACCCAAGCAAAATGGACCGCGTCGTCGATTTCATAAAACCCCCATTCCGGCCTGTTCGGCTGGTGTAATCTGTGCCCGATCTTGGACGGATGTTGACACATGGGTATGATATCCCGAGGTAGGACCGCAACGGGCTAATACGTCGCCGTGTGAATATTGTTCGGCCTGTGATGTTTTAGATACAGATCGCAACGTTCGGACAGATTTCCGCCCGGCGGGCGCCCGCTACGACGGCTACAACCATGGGAGCACGGTCTCTTGCCCACACGCGCCACTGCCCTGATCGCCTGCCTTGCGCTAGCGCCACTCCCTGCCGCAGCGCAGACCACCGAGAGCCGGGGTGAAGGCTTGGTCTCGGCGCTCGCTGCATGTCGCACGGCAGCCGCCGACCAACGCCTGGCGTGTTACGAACAGGCCAGCGCGGCCCTTATCTCCGCGCGCGATCGCCACGAGATCAGGATCGTCGACCGCGAAGCGGTCCAGCGCGCCAAGCGCTCGCTGTTCGGGTTCTCGCTACCGCACCTCAATCTGTTCGGCACCGGCAAGGAAGATCCCCGCGCCGACTCGGACACCGACGTTCGCGAGATCACCAGCACCGTGACATCCGCCCGCCAGGCGGCCTACGGCCTGTGGGCGTTCGGGCTTGCCGAAGGCGGGGAATGGCAGTCGACGGCCGAATCGCCGACCTTCGATCCGCGCAAGGGCGACACGGTCACCATCAAGGCAGGCATGCTGGGCCGCTATACCGCGAAGATCGGCAAAGGCCGCGCGGTCGATGTGAAACGGCTCCGCTGATTCGGTCGCGGTCGCATCGCCCCCCCCCGGCGAAGGCTGGGATCGTGTGACGCGCATGCGCTGCGCCGGGTTGAAGCGATCCAGGCGTTAGCCCGGATGACGGCGGCAATCGCCGCGTCGGCACCGCACACAGCAAAACGGCGCAGCGTCGGGGCTTTCGCCACGACGCTGCGCCGTCCCGCCGGCACCCCCGAGCAGGCAAACCCGCTCGGGGAGCCGCGAGATCAGAACTTGAAGTTCGCCCCAGCGCGGAAGCTGCGACCGACGATCCCGGCCATGTGCCAGGTCGGCAGGTAGTTGGCGCCCGAATACGATGCCGGTGCCAGCGGGGCCTTCTCGCCGGTGATGTTGCCGACATAGACGTTGAAGGTGAAGCTGTCGTTCACCTTGAAGGCAGCGTTGACGTCGGCATAGACGAACCGCTTGATATAGCAGAAATTGTTGCCAGTGCCGTACAGGTTGCCGGTGTTCTCGCCCTTCGCATTGGCACAGCTCAGATCGTCGCCTTCGTCAGCGGCGACTTCCTTGATCCGCGACACGTAATAGGTCGTCGCGGTCAGCGCGAAGCGACCGAAGTCGAGCGTGTTCTGCCAGTTGCCGCGGACGCGCGGCGTGCCAGCACCCGACGACAGTTCGTAAGGCCCAAGCGTACCGGCATATTTCTGGATCTTGCCACCGGTCGCCGGATCGAGGTCGTACTGGATCACATAAGTCATATCGAGGCGGCTGGTGAACTTCACGCCGTCGGCGATCGGAACGGTCACGTTGGCGCCGAAGTCGAGGCCCGAGCTCTTGATCGAGCCGGCGTTGACGAACGGCACGTTGATGATGAGCACGCGCGGCAGCGCGTTCGGGAACAGCGGATCGGGCGAGTCGACGGCCGAAACGGTGTAGCCTGCCGGCAGCGCGGTCCCAGCGAAATAGTTCGCACGGGCAGTGAGCGCATCCGGACCGGTCACGATCACGTCGGTCTTCTTGATGTTGTAGTAATCGACCGTGAAGCTGACGTTGCGGACCGGCTCGGCCACGATCCCGGCGGTGAAGCTGCGCGACTTCTCGGGCTTCAGATTGGGGTTGCCGGTCGAGCCCGAACCAAGGCTGTAGGCCTGGGCGTAAGGGTTGGTGTTGCCACCAGTGATCAGGCCACCATGTGCCAGCTGGAAGCTCGCCGGCGGCGTTACCGTCACGAAGCCGGCATAGCTCGACGCCGGATTATTTTCGGCGAAGGTCGGCGCGCGGAAGCCGTTCGAATAGGTGCCGCGGATCGCGAGCTGCTTGATCGGTGTCCACTTGGCGCCGATCTTGGGCGAGAAGTGGCTGAAGCCTTCCGAATAATGATCGTAGCGGCCCGAAGCGTTGACCTCGAGCGTATCGAGGATCGGCGCGTTGACTTCGAAATAGCCAGCGAAGACATCATGCGTACCGAACGCCGCCGAGGTGTTGGCGTATTTGGTCAGACCCGGGTTGTTGCTGTTGTTGACTTCGGTCTCGTGGCGGAACTGCCCGCCGACCGCGACCTGCAGATTGCCACCTGGCAGGGCGAAGAGGTCCTTGGCGATCGATGCATCGACCGAGATCAGCGAGGTGTGCGACGGAGTCGTGTAGACCGGCGCGATCGTGTTGCGCACCGCCTCGGTGTTCAGCGACGGATTGACGAAGTTGTAAGCACCGGTGTTGATCGCGTTCTTCAGCCCGGCAATGTCGAGCACGCCGTGGTTCTCGATCGAGAAATTGTCGCGCGCGCCGACCGCATCGACCTTCCAGTGATAATCGCCTGCAATGTCGCCGTTGAAGCCGACTGCGCCACGGATCACTTCGTTGTTGCGGATCGAATAGACCGGGATGTCGCCGAACGCGTAATAGATGCGCGCTGCATTGCCCTCGGCCGCATACGGGTTGTTGGGGTTGAAGCGGCGATCTGCGGCGGTCAGGCAATTGATGCCGGCTGCGCACACGAAGGCCGGAAGCACGATGCCCGGGTTGCTCGACGACTGGGTCGGCGAAGCACCGTATGGCTGCGTCTGGCGGATGCCGTTGGGCGCGCGGCCGATCGTGACCTGGCTGTGCGAATAGCTGCCGGTGGCATAGCCCTCGATTGCGTCGGAAAGGCGAACGCTCAGTCGCCCGCTGAAGTTGTACCGCTCCTGCGACGGCTGGATGTCGTTATAGCGCGTGCCATATTCCTGGCCGTAATCGTGCGCGCAGCCCGTGCCCCCCGCAGCGCCCGCCACCGTGAAGGTGCCGCGCGTGCACTGCGCGGTCCCGCCGAGCAGCGTGTAGGTGCCCGAGGCGGCGCCGCCGGCGAAGGGATTGTTGGGATCGGTCTGCGTTGCGCGGCGCACGACGGCGTTGGTCGATTGGAACTGCAGCGAACTGTCGCCGCTATTGTTGTCGAGGCCACCGATCGAGCTCAGATCGTTGGTGTTGTACGGGAAGCCGCGCGTCGTCGCGCCGATCGGCTGGTCCTTCTGATATTCGCCGTTGACGTAGAAATTCCAGCCCTTGGCGTCATAGTCGCCATAGCCGGCGGTCAGGTTGGCGCGATAGCGGGCGCCGTCGCCCTTCTCGGTCACGCCGCCTTCGACCGTGCCCGAGACGCCGGTGAAGTGCTTCTTCATGATGATGTTGACGACGCCGCCGATGGCGTCTGCACCGTAGCTCGACGAAGCGCCGTCCTTGAGGACTTCGATCCGCTCGACCGCGCTGAACGGGATCGAGTTGAGATCGACATAGGCGTTGTGGCCGTCGTCGTTGAGCGGGAAGTTGGTCGAGCGCAGCCCGTCGATCAGCACCAGCGTCGACGAGACGCCGAGGCCGCGCAGCGATACCGCGGCGCCGCCGGCCGAGAAGCCGTTGGTGAAGCCGGTCGAGATCGAGCCCGCGCCATCGGCCGAGATCGAGCGCACGGCGTCGTTGATGTTGGTGATGCCGGCACGCGACAGCGTCTCGGTGGTCAGCACGGTGACCGGCGACGGCGTCTCGGTATTGGTGCGGCGGAAGATCGAGCCGGTGACGACGATGTCCTTGCCTTCTTCGCTCGCCTGGGTCGGCGCGGACTCAGGTGGCAGCGGTGCGGTGCTCTGCGCAAAGGCTGGCCCCGCCGAAAGCGCAATGAGCAATGCGACGGGCGCTGCGGTTGAACGAAGACGCGCGACTGCGCGGGCTTGCATGGACTGCATCGAAGAAAACCCCTGTTGTGCTGACGGCAGTGTTGCCGGCGACGACCACGATCCCCCGTGTCGTCGCTATGTCACGAGACTGTAAGGCAGAGACCGTATTGTAAAGGGTTCGTAACGGAACTTTTCCAAGTGTCGCCGCAATGCAACACTATTTCAAATGAAACCGGTTTGGCGTTACAAACGCCGCTTCACCGATCGCCGCTCATTCCGAACGCGGCATCGGCCCCGCAACCAGCAGCGGATCGATCTTCGCTTCGCGCCACTTCAGGCTCCAGTGCAGATGCGGCCCGGTCGCGCGCCCGGTCATCCCCGACAGCGCCACCGGCTGCCCGCGCCGGACTCGCTCGCCGACGCGCACGTCGATCCGCGCGAGGTGGAGGAACGCGGTGTTGAGGCCATTGCCGTGATCGATCATCAAGAGGTTGCCCTCGAGCGTGAAGGGGTGATCGGCGGCCAGAATGACCACGCCGTCGGCGGGCGCGAGGAGCACCGAGCCCTGCGGCTTGGCGACATCGAGGCCCGAATGGTACGACCCTGCCTCGCCATTCTGGTAGATCCGCTGCGAGCCGAACAGCGTCGAGATGCGGCCCGTCGTCGGCCACAGGAAGGTCTGCCGCCAGCCTTGCGAATCCGACTGGACGCGCCGCGCGGCGTTGATCTGCGCGAGTTCGGCGGGGCGGAGCCGGTCGAATTCGGGTTGCGGCAGCGGAATCTTGGGGAGCGTCGACAGGCGCGAAATGTCCCAGCCGCGCGGCGCGATCGTCAGCGTGTCGCGCACGACGCGGCCATCCTCGAGCGTCGCGACGAGGGTCGCGCTCGGGCCGGCATCGCGGTCGAAGCCGATCAGGAAGCGGCCATCGCTCGCCACCGGGATCGCCGCGCCGTTGAAGCTCAACAGGCTGGTGCCGGCGGGCGCGATGCCGATGACGATGCCGCCCTGGATCATCGATCCGGTGTAGCTGAGGTTTGCCGGACGGCGCGCCGGCGGCGCGGTGACGCGCTGGGGGGCCGCTTGTTGAGGGGCCGAACGCTCGGCCGCCGCCGCGCAACTGCCGAGGACGACCATTGCGGCGAAACCGGTGGTCCAGCTGGCGATGATCGAAATGCCCCCCCGGGCCTTCATGCGGGCGTCATCGCTTCGGTCGCGAGCGCCGCGCTGGCATAGGCTTCCTGCTTGGCGACGCTCCAATAGCGCAGGTCGTCGAGCGCGATGCGCGTGCCGCTGACCGCGCAGACGACGTGATCGCCGGGCGCCAGCACGCGAAACCCGTTCGCCATGAAGTGGAGCCGCGCGGGGCGATCGGTATTGGACATCAACATGGCGCGGCTCTTTTAGAGGAGGGTGGGCTGTTCGGGTGACGGGCCACCATATGCCTTGGCGCCGCTGCGCTCAACCTTGGCGTCGACCTCGCCGTCGCGGAAGTGGAGCGTGACCGTCCCTGCGCTGCGCGCCGCGCTCGCCGAGCCGACCACCGCGCCCGAGGGCCTGGCCGAGACGAAGGCATAGCCGCGGTCGAGGATCGCATTGGGCCCGAGCGATTCGACCAGCCGCCACGTCGCGCTCAGCCGGTCGCGCCCGCGTTCGAGCTGGCGGTCGAGCGTCGCGAGCCGCAAGGCGCCTGCCGAGCGATCGAGCTGCCCGCGCGCGACGACGACGCGGCGCTCGAGCCCCCGATCGAGCCGCGCGCCGAGATCGTCGGCCTTCTGCCGCTGCGGCCCCAGGAGCGCGTCGCGGCGCGGCAGCACGCGGACCAGCGCGTCGAGCCGCTCGCGGCCGCGCTCGGCATAGCGCCGCGCGCATTTCTCGGTGCGGTTGCCATAGCCCGCCAGCGTCAGGCGCAAATCGGCGAGCACCGGCACCGCCATTTCGGCCGCCGCCGTGGGGGTCGGCGCGCGCAGGTCGGCGGCGAAATCGGCGAGCGTGGTGTCGGTCTCGTGGCCGACCGCCGAGATCAAAGGGATGCTGCACTTGGCGATCGCGCGGACGACGACTTCCTCGTTGAACGCCCACAGATCCTCGATCGACCCACCACCGCGCGCGACGATGACGAGGTCTGGCCGGTCCCCGAGCGGCATCGCGTCGAACCCGGCGATCGCGCGTGCGACCTCCTCGGCGGCGCCCGCACCCTGCACCTTGACCGGCCAGACGAGCACATGCGTCGGGCAGCGATCCTCGAGCCGGTGAAGGATATCGCGGATGACGGCGCCCGTCGGCGAGGTGACGACGCCGATGCGGCGCGGCAGGAACGGCAGCGGCTTCTTGGCGGAAGGTGCGAACAGCCCCTCCCCCGCAAGCTTCGCCTTGAGCTTTTCGAGCAGCGCCATCAGCGCGCCCTCGCCCGCCAGCTCCATCCGATCGATGATGATCTGATATTTGGAGCGACCCGGATAGGTGGTGATCTTGCCCGTCGCGATCACCTCGGCGCCGTCCTGCGCGGTGAAGCCCAGTTGCGCGACATTGCCCTTCCAGATGACGCCGTCGATCACCGCGCTGTCGTCCTTGAGGCTGAGATAGGCGTGGCCAGACGACACGCGCTTGTAGCCCGAGATCTCGCCGCGCAGCCGGACGAAGCCGAATTCGGTCTCGACGACGCGCTTGAGCTTTCCGGCGAGTTCCCCGACACTCATCGGCGCGGCGTTGTCGCCGGGAGCGGGCTCGGCTACGAGGCCGCCCAATCCGGCGCCCATCCCCTCGCGCCGCGCAATCTCTAGAAAAGGGTCCGCCATTGAATGTCCTGTTGATCGGCTCGGGGGGTCGCGAACATGCGCTGAGCTGGAAGCTCGCGCAATCGCCGCGCCTGCGTACACTGTTCGCCGCACCCGGCAATCCGGGCATTGCAGCGCATGCGCAGATCGTATCGCTCGAGTTGACCGATCACGCCGCGGTGGTGGCCTTTTGCGCCGAGCAGTCGGTCGAACTGGTCGTGATCGGCCCCGAAGCCCCCTTGGTCGACGGTCTCGGCGATAGTCTCCGCGCGGCTGGTGTCGCGGTATTCGGCCCGGACAAGGCGGCGGCGCAGCTCGAAGGCTCGAAGGCGTTCACCAAGGCGCTGTGCGACCGCGCGGGCATCCCGACCGCGGGCTATGTCCATGCGACGAGCCGCGCCGAGGCGCGCCATGCGCTCGATCGCTTCGGCGTTCCCGTGGTCGTCAAGGCCGATGGCCTTGCCGCCGGCAAGGGCGTGACGGTCGCGATGACGCGTGAAGAAGCCGAGGCGGCGCTCGCCGATCTGTTCGGCGCGCGTGGCGGGGAAGCAGTGATCGAGGAATTCCTCGAAGGCGAGGAAGCCAGTCTGTTCGTGCTGACCGACGGCACGGACATCCTCAGCTTCGGCTCGGCGCAGGACCACAAGCGCGTCGGCGAAGGCGATACCGGGCCGAACACGGGCGGCATGGGCGCGTACAGCCCGGCCCGCGTGCTCACCCCCGACCTCGAAGCCCGCGCGATCGAAGATATCGTCAAGCCGACCGTCGCGGCGATGGCGGCGGCGGGGACACCGTTTTCGGGCGTGCTCTATGCCGGGCTGATGCTGACCGCGGACGGCCCCAAGCTGATCGAATACAATGCGCGCTTCGGCGACCCCGAGTGCCAGGTGCTGATGGCGCGGCTCGACGAGGATCTGCTCGAGCTGCTGCTATCGGTGGCGACCGGCACGCTCGGCGAGCGTGAGCCCACGAAGTGGGTCTCGCAGACCGCGCTGACCGTCGTGCTCGCCGCCAACGGCTATCCCGGCACACCGGCGAGCGGCGGGACGATCGACGACGTGGCAGAAGCCGAGGAGACCGGCGCGTTGGTCTTCCAGGCGGGAACGCGGCTCGACGGCGAGCAGCTCGTCGCATCGGGCGGGCGCGTGCTCGCGGTGACGGCGCTTGGCGATACCGTCGCCGCCGCGCAGCAAGCGGCGTATCACGCAGTCGACCAGATCGTCTTCCCGAGCGGTTTCTGCCGCCGCGACATCGGCTGGCGCGAGATTGCGCGCGACGCGGGCTGAGCTTGTGCGTTAGCCTTTGTAAACATCAGGAGTAGCGTCATGTCTTCCGGCCCCCAGAACCCCAATCAGGCAATCGACGTGATGGTGCCGATCACCATCTCGCACGTCATCCTGATGGTCGCGCTCGCCGCCGCAGCGATCGCGATCCTGATCTACGGCACGATCATCGCCCGCCGCCGCCGCAATGCGGCAAAGCAGGTCGAGGAGAATTTCGCGATCGCCGAGGAGCACGGCGCGACCGCCGAGCCGGGGAGCGCGTCGATCGACGGGACGCCGGCGGTGTCGTCCGACGTGCCGAAGGCGGAGCGCGCGCCCGATGCTGCGGAGATGCCGCGTCCAGCGCCTGCGGCTGCACCAGTTTCTGCTCCGGCTCCGACTCCGGCTCCGATTGCCGCACCTGTCGCGGCTCCAGCGCCGGTTGCGACCCCAGCCCCAGTTGCAGCACCTGTCCCGGCCCCAGCGCCCGTCCCCACTCCAGCCCCGGCTGCAGCGCCCGCCGCGGCGACACCGATCGCGAGCGACCTTACGCAGATCAAGGGGCTCGGCCCCAAGCTGGCGGCAACGCTCGCCGATCTCGGCATCACCCGCGTCGAGCAGATCGCCGCGCTGACCCCCGATGCCGCCGCCGCGCTCGACGCCAAGCTCGGCGTCTTCAAGGGCCGCATGACGCGCGACCGCTGGATCGAGCAGGCCACGCTGCTGAGCACGGGCGACCGCGCGGGCTATGAGGCGGCGTTCGGGAAGCTGGGCGGGTAAACAGGGCAACGGGGGACGCAGGTCGGGGGACTTTTGCTTGACTCGATTGACCCCAAGACGCGACATCTTCAGCGGCGATCGTTTCCATTTCTTGCATAATGCAGGCGGGAGCGTTCGACGATTTCAAAGAGCCTGGAGGGCATATCACAATCCCGTGATGTAGGACAGCGCGGGGTCAGCGGACGCTCCATTGCAGACGCCCGATCCCGGGCATATCCTCGGCGGCGGGCTACTCGTCGTGGCTATCTGTCGGAGACCATCGATGCGCTATCTGGCACTTCTGTTCGCGCTCGTCACCACTCCGGCGCTTTCGGCAAGCACGCCGACCGATGGTGCCGCCGCCTTGCTGGCGCAGACCGCCGGTCGCTGGCAGGGGGAGCTCGCATATCGCGATTACCAGTCGAACAGCTGGCAGGCGCTGCCCGTGACCGTGACGATCGCCGCGCAGCCCGACCAGGTGACGACGATCCGCACCGCCCAATTCGACGACGGACCCAAGACGGGGATCGTGACGATCACCACGGTAACGATGGTCGACCCCGCCGCCGCGACGGTGGCCTACGCCAGCTTCCGCCGCAGCCGCGCGCCCGATTCGGGAAGCGCCAAGATCGTCTCGGTCGTGCCGGGGGTCGATGCGGCGCACTGGACGATGGTGACGACCGAGCGGCGCGGCGACGGCAACGACATGGCGCAGGTTCGGGAAACGACCACGCGCGCGGGCGATACGATGACGACGCTGAAGGAGGTGAATCCCGATGGCGACAAGCAGGACGTCTGGCTTCCGCGCAACCGGTCTGTGCTGCGCCGGACCGGATCCTAGTCTCCAAACCGATGTCACTCTAGAGGTCGTGGGGGCGCCTCAGCCGCCGCGAAACCCGCCGGGTCAGCCCAGCCGGAACCCGGCCTCGCGCGCGCGGCTCACTAGCAGCTTGTCGATCCGTCGCCCGTCGAGATCGACCACCTCGAACTTCCAGCCCTGCTCGACGAAGCTCTCGCCCTCGCCCGGCAGATGCCGGAACACCGCGAGCGCGAGCCCCGCGACGGTCGCGTAATCGCGCCCCTCGGGCAGATCGATCCCCAGTCGCTCGGCGAGCGCGTCGACCGCCATCTGGCCCGCGACCAGCAGCGAACCGTCGTCGCGCGTCACCACCGAGGGCGCATCGTCGGGATCGGTGTCCGAGGCGAATTCGCCAGCGATCGCCGCGAGCAGATCGGCGGGCGTGACGATCCCTTCGAAATGGCCGTATTCGTCGTGGATCAACGCCATCGGCACCTCGGCCTGGCGCAGCGCATCGAGTGCGTCCATCGCGTCGATCTGGTCGAGCACGACCGGCGCCTGGCGCATCAGCGCGCGCAGGTCGAATGCCCCGCCCTCCAGCAGGGCGACCGCGATGTCGCGCGCCTGCACCACGCCGATCACGGTGTCGACCGAGCCTTCGGTTACCGGCAGCCGGCTGTGCGATGCCTGCATCAGCGCGGCGCGGATCCCGGCATCGTCCATCGTCGCGTCGATCCACTCGATGTCGGTGCGCGGTGTCATCACCTCGCGCACCGGGCGATCGGCGAGGCGGACGACCCCCGAGATGATCGAGCGTTCATGCTCCTCGATGATCCCCGACTTGCTGGCCTCGGCGACGATCAGATGGAGCTCCTCGGCGGTGACATGCTCCTCGCTCTCGCGCTTCAGGCCCATCAGCCGGAACAGCAGCCCCGACGACGAATCGAGCAGCCACACCAACGGCGCGGTAATCCGCGCGAGCAACAGCACCGGCCCCGCCATGATCGCGGCGAGCGGCTCGGGCGCGCGCAGCGCGATCTGCTTGGGGACGAGCTCGCCGATCACCAGCGAGGCGTACGTCGTGATGCCGATCACGATCGCGAAGCCGAGCGACTGCGTCGTTTCGGCGCCGAGTCCGAGGAATGCCAGCCGCGCCGCGACCGGGCCGCCGAGACTCGCGCCCGAATAGGCGCCCGAGAGGATGCCGATCAGCGTGATGCCGATCTGCGTGGTCGAGAGGATCTTGCCCGGATCGGCGGCGAGCGCGAGCGCGGTGCGCGCGCCGCGCGCGCCGACGCGCGCCATCGCCTCGAGCCGCGCCTTGCGCGCAGAAACGATGGCGAGCTCGGACATCGCGAAGACGCCGTTGACGATGATCAACACGGCGATGATCGCGACGTCGATCCAGGGAAAGGGGGGAAGCGGGTGCATGGCGCCGCGCACCTTTCGCGCGAATCGGGTCATTGCACAACCGTTCTCGCGCTCCATCGTGCAGGCGGGTATGCGTCAGGGCGTGGCTGGACATCGGTGCGCAAGCGGAACAACCGGCGCATCCGGCGGGTTTGATCAGCCCTAGCAGCGCGTACCGGCTGGAAAAGGGATAGCAGCATGACGACGACCTTCCGCACCTTGGCGACCACCGCCGCGCTCGGCGCCCTGCTCGCGACCGGCGCGTGCGCGACGCCGCAGGCGGCGCAGACGCCGCGCGTGGCGGACACCGCGGTCGGTGGGATCGGCGCGGCGCTCGGCGGCTATCTGCTCGACGACGTCATCGGCGGGCGGCGCGCCCGCACCGCGAGGATCAGCGCCGCCGGGATCGGCGGGATCGCGGGCGCCGGGATCGGCGCATACATGGACCGACAGGAAGCCGAGCTGCGCGCGCGGATCACGGGGACCGACGTTCAAGTGACGCGGCGCGGCGACGATCTGATCCTGACGATCCCGTCGGGACTGAGCTTTGCCTATAAGGATGCGAGCGTCGCGCCGGGCTTCCAGCCGACGCTCGACCAGATCGCCAGCGTGCTCAAAGCGTACGATCACGCGCTTGTCGACGTCTATGGCCACACCGATTCGGTCGGGTCGGATTCGTACAATCAGCGGCTGTCCGAACGGCGGGCGGCGTCGGTCGCGGCGTATCTCGTCTCGCATGGGGTCAACGCGGCGCGGCTCGGCACCAAGGGGTTCGGCAAGGCGCAGCCGATCGCCTCGAACGAGACGCCCGACGGCCAGGCGGCGAATCGGCGCGTCGAGATCAAGATCGTACCGATCGCCGATACCGATCTGCGCTAAGGCGCGGCAGTGCGCCCGTCACCCCAGCGAAAGCTGGGGTCTCGTGCTGCTCGCGCGGTGCCTCCAGGCCGGAGCCCCCAGCTTTCGCTGGGGTGACGGATGGGGTAACGGTCCGCGGGTCTCAGCGCCGCGCGGCGAAGAAGCCTTTCAGCAACGCCGCAGCCTCGCCCTCGCCGATCCCGGGAAAGATCTCGGGCCGGTGATGCACCGTGCTTTGCGAGAACAGCCGCGGGCCGTGCTCGACCGCGCCGCCTTTCGAATCGCTCGCGCCGTAATAGAGCCGCGCGATTCGGGCGTGGGCGATCGCGCCGGCGCACATCGCGCAGGGTTCGAGCGTGACCCACAGATCACAGTTCTGCAGCCGATCTTCGCCAATCGCGGCGGCGGCGGCGCGAATCGCCAGCATCTCGGCGTGCGCGGTCGGATCGTGCAGCGCGCGCGGAGCGTTTGCCGCGGTCGCGATGATGCGGCCGTCGAGCACCACCACCGCGCCGACCGGCACTTCACCGGCGGCACCGGCGGCGGCGGCGGCATCGAGTGCGGCACGCATGAAAAGGGGCATGGGGATCACGACCGTCCCCATGCCCCACTCAGGCGCGAATCGCTACTTACTGCGTGGTGACGCTGTTGCCGTCGGCGCCGGTCGGCTTGTTGACGCGCAGCGTCGGGACCGAGATCGTCTTGGTCGTGGTGGTCACGGTCGGGACTTCGATCTCTTTGGTCTTGCTGCCGAATTCTACGGTCGCCATGTTGGCGGTGACCTCGGGCGCCTTGCCGCCGTTGACGCTGAGCGACGGCAACGAGCCCGCCCTGGTGTCGATCTTGAGCATACCCAGCGATACGAGCGCGACCACGACAAGCGCGGCAAGGCCGACCAGAGCTAACAGAAACCGCATGATCTTCTCCAACAGGACACTCGAACACTGCGCATTCGAATCGTTACCGTAACCAACGCCGCGTCTTCCTGAAGGTTGCAAGCGGTGCCGAACACGCAGCCGAATCGCCACGCGCGGTTGACCGACTGGCTCGCGTTCGGTATGCGCCCCGCCTTCACGAGCTGCTTCACGGCTCAATCTGGTATTCAGGAATTCAAGATGTCGCGCATCTGCGAACTGACCGGCAAGGGCCGGATGGTGGGTAACAACGTTTCCCACGCGAACAACAAGACCAAGCGTACGTTCCTGCCGAACCTGCAGAACGTCACGCTGATCTCCGACGCGCTCGGCACCAGCGTCAAGCTGCGCGTCTCGGCGCACGGCCTGCGCTCGGTCGAGCATGTCGGCGGGCTCGACAACTGGCTCGTCAAGACGACCAACGACAAGCTCTCGCTGCGCGCGCGTCGCCTCAAGCGCGACGTGTCGAAGAAGCTGACGGCCGCTGCGCCGCAGGCTGCCGCCTAACCTACCCTTTGCTCCGGTCGGGCTTATGCTCGACCGGATCGAGCCTGAACTTGAACAGCAGGCTGCGCTCTAGCGCGAACTGGTTATCGTCCGAGACGAGCCAGATAATCGTCGTGCCCGCTTCGCGCGTGGCGGCGACTCCCTCGAAATTGTCGTGCAGCAGCGGTGCCGCGATCGTCGCGATGTCGCGTCCGCGCACGCTCGCGCCCGGCTTGACCTGCTGTGCGTCGACGATCGTCAGCGTGCTCGAAAAGCGCAGCTGCGCGAAGCGACGGCTGAGGATCAGCCAGCGTCCGTCGGGAAGGACCGTCATATCGGTCACGTCATACCCCTCGGGCGGAATGAAGTTGAAGCGGAAGCCGCCGCGCGGGTGCACGACCGGATCGCCATAGAAAACGATCCCGCCCCGCCCGGGCTGATCGGGCCAGGGCGTCGTCTCGTTGATCGTCGCCATCCCGCCGCCCGGCAGCAGCGTCATCGCCTCGGGCCCCTCATTCTCGGGCCAGTTCTTCATCACCGGCGGCGCGACATGCGCCAGCGCGCGATGAAAGCCCGAATCGTAGCGCCAGAACTGGTTATAGCTTTCGAACCCGACCCAGACGTCGCCGGTCTTCGGGTCGACGCTCATCGATTCGCTGTCGCGGTCGCGCTTGCTCCAGCCCTGCCCCGGTCCGTCGGGGAGCGTGGTGATACTGCGCTGATGGACACGAAAATCGCGCCCCATCGTGAAGCGCAGCACATCGCCGCCGTCGCTCAGCAGCGTGAAGCGGTCGCCCGCGACGTGCAGCGACGAAAAGCCGCCAAAGGCGGGGTCGCCGCTCGACAGCTTGATCCCGCCGAGCCACGCCAGATCCCCCACGCGCGTGCGGTGCGGATCGGCGAAGTCGAGCTCGACCGGCTCGACCTGAAAGGGATAGGCTGGGTCGAACACCTCGCGCCGCTGCGCTCCCATCCAGTCGGGAACGAGAACGACGCACAGCAGGACCGACCACAGAATTCGCATTCCCCGCCCCTGCGGGAGGCATCAAGCGCGCGCAACCGCGTTTCGACCCAGTGCTGCGATGAACGGTGGGTAACAAGCGCATTCAGGCTTACCTCAGCAGCGAGTCGCCATACCGTCAGCATTGGAACACCGCCTACCAGGAGACGCATCATGATGAAGACGCTCACGCTCGCCGCTACCGCGATTGCCATGACCGCCTCGGGCCTGGCCGCAACGCCCGCTGCCGCGCAGCGCTATGACGATCAGAGCTATGCCTACGCCCAGGCCTATCGCGACGGCTACAATCGTGACGATGGCTATCAGGACCGCCGCGCATACCGCGATGACCGCCGGTATGACGATGGGCGGCGCTATGACGACCGCCGCTATTACAACCGTTCGCGCTGCAATTCGGGCAATACGGGAACGATCCTCGGCGCGATCGCGGGCGGTCTGCTCGGCAACACCATCGCAGGGCGCGGCGACCGGACGCTCGGCACCGTGCTCGGCGCAGGCGGTGGTGCGCTGGCCGGGCGCGCGATCGAGAAGGACGGGCAGCGCTGCCGATGACGAGTGCAGGCGCGGCTACGACCGCGCCGATGCGGGCTTAGCCCGCAGCACTCGGCACGGCCGGCGGGTCGCCCCCCGGGCGAACCCGACCGACGGCGGCTTTGCCGCCGGCGCTGGAGGATTTCAGAGTTACCCTCGGCGCACGCAAAGCGAGGGTGTGAGGCCGGCTTCTCCTCGAGGAGGCCGGCCTCTTCTTTAGCTATCCGTCTGGCTGGGATCGCCGCCGGCAAAGCCGTCGGCCGGATCGGGGTGAACCCCGTCCGCCGGCCGTGCCGGGCGCTGCGCCGCAGGCGCATCGGCGCGGGCGGGGCCGCGCCTGCGCCCGTCAGTACATATGCTGCCCGCCATTGATGCTGAGCGTCGACCCAGTCACGAACCCACCCTCGTCCGAGCACAGGAACGCAACGCCGCGCGCGATCTCGCTCGCCTGGCCCAAGCGGCCGACGGGGATCTTCGCGACGATCTTCTCCAGCACATCGGCCGGCACCGCCGCCACCATGTCGGTGTCGATATACCCCGGCGCGATCGCATTGACCGTCACGCCAGCGCGCGCGCCCTCCTGCGCCAAAGCCTTGGTGAAGCCGTGGATACCCGATTTCGCTGCGGCGTAATTGACCTGGCCGTACTGCCCGGCCTGGCCGTTGATCGACCCGATATTGACGATCCGCCCCCATTTGCGGTCGCGCATCCCCGGGAACACGCCCTTGGCCATGTTGAAGCAGCCGCCGAGATTGGTGTCGATCACCTCTTTCCACGCCTGGTAGCTGAGCTTCATGATCGTGCCGTCGCGCGTGATGCCGGCATTGTTGACGAGCACATCGATCGGCCCGAGATCGGCCACGACACGTGCGCACCCGTCCTGGCAGGCGTCATAATCGGCGACGTCCCATTTGTACGCGGCGATTCCGGTGCGCTCGGTGAAGTCGCGCGCGCGGTCGTCATTGCCGGCATAGGTCGCTGCGACGGTCATCCCGTGATCCTGGAGCGCAAGGCTGATCGCCTCGCCGATCCCGCGGGTTCCGCCGGTTACGATCGCGACGCGTGCCATTCTACTCTCCTCAAAGGATCTGTGTCCGGGCGCCACGCTAAGCGGCGCTCACCCAGCCTTCAAGTTCACGCGCGAGTAAAGTGCGCAACATTTCGACACCGGTGTCGCTGGCATTAAGGCACGGGATATAGGCGAAATGCGTGCCGCCCTTCTCCTCGAAACTCTCGCGCCCGCGGATCGCCAGTTCCTCGAGCGTCTCGAGACAATCGGCCGAGAAACCGGGTGCGACGATCGCGATCTTGGTGATTCCCTTGGCCGGCAATTCCTCGAGCGTGATGTCGGTCGCCGGCTCGAGCCATTTCGCGCGCCCGAAGCGCGACTGGAACGACACGATCAGCGGCTTCCCCAGCCGCTCGCCGAGCAAGCGCCCGGTCTTCTGGCAATGGCAGTGATACGGATCGCCGAGTTCGAGCGTGCGCTGCGGCATGCCGTGGAAGCTCGCGACGATCGCCTGCGGCTCGAAATCGAGCGCCGCGACGCCCGCTTCGATCGAGGTCGCGAGCGCGTCGATATAGACGGCATCGTCATGATAGGGGGGGAGCGTGCGCAACGCGGGCTGCCAGCGCATCTTGGCCAGCGCCTCGAACGCCTTGTCGTTGGCGGTCGCGGTCGTCGCGCCGCAATATTGGGGATAGAGCGGCGCGACGAGGATCCGCTCGCAGCCCGCATCCTTCATCGCTTGCAACCGCTCGGGAATCGACGGCTTGCCGTAGCGCATCGCCCAATCGACCATCACGCCCGGCCCGAACGCGCCTTGCAGCGCTTTGTTCTGCGCCTTGGTGATCGCGGCGAGCGGCGATCCGTCCTCGCTCCACACCTGCGCATAGGCCTCGGCCGATTTCTGCGGCCGCGTGTTGAGGATGATGCCGCGCAGGATCGGCTGCCAGATCAGCGGCGGAATCTCGACCACGCGCCGGTCCGACAGGAATTCCGCCAGATAGCGTTTGACCGACTTGGTATCGGCGCCGTCGGGCGTGCCGAGATTGGTCAGCAAGATGCCGACTTTCCGCTTGGGGATGGGGGGATGATCGGCAGGCAGCATCACAGGGTTCCGGGCATTAGCGGCAAGCTCCGCAGGCGATAGCCCGTAGCGGCTTGCAGCGCATTGGCAATCGCTGGCGCGACGGGCGGCACGGCAAGTTCGCTCACCCCGCCCGGATCGGCCTCGCTCGGCACGAGCTCGACGGTAATATCGGGCGTGTCGGCGAGCCTTGGCAGCCCGAGGCCGCCGAACCCGCGAACGGTCGCAAGATTATCCTTGAAGCCCGTCGTGCAGCCCGTCGCCGCCGCCATGCCGAACAGCAGCCCGCCCTCGATCTGCTGGCGGACGAGGTCGGGGTTGATCTGCCGCCCGCAATCGACCGCGGCGACGATGCGGTCGACGCTGACCGCCTGCCCCTCGCCGACATGCGCCTCGACCAGCACCGCGATGTGGCTGCCACGAAAGCTGTGGCAGGCGATCCCCTGCCCGCTTCCCGCGACGCCGCCTTCCCAGCCGCCGAGCGAGGCGGCGGTCGAGAGACACCGCGCGAGCCGCGCGTCGCCGCCGAGCATGGCGATGCGGAACGACAAGGCCTCGGTTCCGGCGACATGCGCGAGTTCGTCGAGGAAGCATTCGGTGAAGAAACTGGTGTAGCTGTGCGCGCCCGAGCGCCAATGCCCGGTCGGCACGCCGATCTCGGCGGGATGGTGATCGATCGCGACGGCGGGGATGCGATACGCCGGCATCGCGCCCGCGACGGCATAGGGGTCGGCCGCCCCGGCGAGCGCGAGCGCGGCGCTCGTGCCCGCGTCGTGCGCGAACATCCGCCGCGCGAGGTCGTGCCCCGTCGCGGGTGCGGCGATCTTGGCGGAAAGCCCGAGGATCTGGCCGTTGGTGCCGAGCCGCGCGGTCATCCGCGCGTGCGCCGGCGGGCGATAGCGATCGTGCAGCAGATCCTCGACCCGGCTCCAGACGAGCTGGACCGGACGCTTGATCGCGTGCGCCAGCACCGCCGCCTGCGCCGCGCACTCGGTCTCGAGATTGGCGCCGAACGACCCGCCGATGAGCATCGGGTGGACGAGCACTGCATCCTCGGCAATCCCGATCGCCGCCGCTGCTGCGGCGCGCGCCACGCCTGGGGCTTGCGTCGGCAGCCACAGTTCGAGCCGGCCATGGCTGAACTGCGCAGTCGCGGTCATCGTCTCGAGCGCAGCGTGGGGCGCGAGCCCGACCTGATACGCCGCGCTGACCAGCCGCGCGCCCTTGAACGCCGCGGCGACATCGCCTTGCGCGACCATCTGCGTCCCCGGCGCTGCCAGCGCGGCGGCGAGCGCAGCGGCGATGCTCGCGCTGTTCACAATCGGCCCCCTGGTCTCGAAGCGCGGCGCGAGCGCATCGAGCGCGCGGTTGGCCGACCACCAGGTATTCCCGATCGCCGCGACCCAGCGATCGTTGGTGACGACCTGCAGCACGCCATTAACGCGGTCGGCCGCAGCACGATCGACGCGCACCACTCGGCTGTCGCCGACCGGACCCTGGCGGATGCTCGCATAGACCATGTCGGGGAGCCGGACGTCGCCGGCAAAGGTCGCCGAACCGTCGACCTTCGACGGCGCATCGAGCCGCGGCAGCGACTGTCCCGACAGCCGCCCGGCGGGATCGCTGCGCAGCGGAAGCGGATCGGGCAGCGCCGCCCTCCCGAAATCGCGCACCGCTTCGACCGCGAGCTCGCCGAAGCGCAGCCGGTCCTTGCCGTGTACGACGAAGCCCTCGCCGGTGGTGCAGGCCTGCCAATCGATCTTCCACCGCGCGGCGGCTGCCTTGCACAGCAGGACACGCGCCGCTGCCCCCGCCGCGCGCAGCGGATCCTCGAAACTGCGCACCGAGCTCGACCCTGCGGTCAGCGTCAGCCCGATCCGCACCGCATGGCCATCGCGCCAATGCTTGAGCAGGCCGTTATCGGGCTGTTCGAACAATTGCTCGGCGCCGAACGGGTTGGCGTAAAGCGGATTGCTCGGCGCCGGCTCGACCCCGACGGTGCGCCAGTCGGCGCCGAGCTCGTCGGCGACGATCTGCGGCAGCGCGGTATAGACGCCCTGGCCATGTTCGGCCTGCGGCACCGCGACGATGACGCGTCCATCGTCGCCGATCTTGAGCCACGCGCCGAAGATCGTCTCGCCAGGGTCGGCGGTGAGATTGCCGACATAATTGCGCGGCCACAGCTGCCACGCGACGACCAGACCGATCCCCGCGCCGCCCGCGATCAGCAGCGTGCGACGGTCGACCGTGGGGAGCGTGGGGGATGCCATCGCCAAGCTCTATCGCGCCGCGCGGTGCGCCGCCAGTTCGCTGTGCACCGCGCGGCGACCGGATGCAGACAGACTGCAAGGCGGCATGGCGGCATCGAAGCGCCGCGACCGCGTGTCGATGATTCGAGCCTGATCGTGCCCGGGTCCGGTGCCGCGCAGCTGCTGGCAAATGCCGGGCGTAGGGCTATCACGGGCGGATGATGTCTCTCTACGCGCTCGCGCTGGCCTCAGCATTGCAGCACGCCGACACCGCAAATGGCGGTCCCGCGAGCACATCTGAGGTCGACGCCATAAACTGCCGCCTCGATGTCCCCGGCTACACGCAGTTCGCCATGGCGATCGATGGCGAGGAGAAACTCGCGCAAACGCGCCGTTGGAAACGGATCGCCTCGCGCAATGCCTTCCTGAACGAATATGAGCTGCCGCAGGCAATCACCGTCGCCGGCGCGTACAGCACCCGCCGGATCGCGTTCACCGCGAACGCGATCCTCGCCATCCTCGACTTGCCCGAGCCAGCTACGGTCGCGCGCCCCGAGCAGGTCGAAAACGCCATGTCCAGCGACCCGATGATCGCCGCGCTCGTCGACACCGGCACCATGACCGATGCGCAGGCGGAGGCTGCGGTCCCGTTCCGCAAATTCATGGGCGAGCGCATTCTGAAAGACGTCACCGAGCCGGCGGCGGAGGGACAAAGCTACGGCAGCCATATGGTCGTCGCGCGGACCATCTCCAACGCCACGACGCATCCGGGCAAGACCTTCTACGGCTGCAGCTACCGCTTCGAGATGCTCGACAAGGACGGGGTGCCGCTGTGACGCCGCGGCCCCGCCCGGCGGCATCAGGGTGGCGCGGCCGTTTGCCGACGCCGCGGAGGATCCGCTGAGGAAACCGCGACCGCTCGAAACGCGGCCGCGGATCGGCAGCCGCGTCTAGCGCAGCGTCGCACCCGCCAGGTGCGCCGTGGCAGACAGCGTGGTCTGCGCCGCGTTCAGCCCAAGGCGGAAATCCTTGTCGTCATAGGTGCTGTAGAGGTCGCTCGGCTGGTGCCACTGGGGGTCCCAGCCGCTTCCGACCTGCGCGCCGCGGTCATTCTCGCGGAGGCTGACGGCCGGTGCCAGGTCCATGAACGGACTCGAATCGGTGTTGGTCATGTGCCGTCCGACCGCGGCCGGATAGTCTGTCGCGTACCGCTCGTTCGCCG
Source organism: Sphingomonas sp. UYEF23 (assembly GCF_040546165.1). Classification (NCBI taxonomy): domain Bacteria; kingdom Pseudomonadati; phylum Pseudomonadota; class Alphaproteobacteria; order Sphingomonadales; family Sphingomonadaceae; genus Sphingomonas; species Sphingomonas sp. UYEF23. Next base: position 194,825 of record NZ_JBEPNG010000006.1, read on the forward strand.
CCTGCAGCGCCCAAGCCAATTCCTGCGATTGGCCGGCCAGTTTGGATGCAGACTGGAATTCGATGTTCACGTCGGCCTCGGGACGCTGCACCGGACTCATGCTGCCGTCGGCGCGGGGCATGCCGTGATCGAACAGCATCATATCGTGTTGCATTACGCCGAGCCATTTCGGCTCGGGGTAGCGGCCCGATCCGGCAGGCGACTCCTTGCCTTGCAGTGCCGCCCGCTGCTCGACATAGGCCTTCGCGCCGTTGAGGCCGGTCTCCTCGTTGTTCCACAGGATGAAGCGGATCGAACGATCGGTCTGCACGTCGGGGCTGCTGAACACGCGCGCCAATTCCATCACCAGCGCCGTGCCCGAGCCGTCGTCATTGGCGGCTTCGCCAAAGCCGATCCCGTCCATATGGGCGCTGACGATATACATCTCGCCAGGGTGGCCGCTCCCGATCTTGGTGCAATAGACCTCCTCGCGCGCGCCCGGGACCGCCGGGGGCGTGTCCAGCGCCCTGATCCGCGGGTCAGACTGCGCGCCAGGATCGCTGTTCACGCCGGTCTTGCGCGTGAAGCCGCGCGAGCGCCCGCCACCGACCGACCGGCCGGGTTCGTCCGACCCGGCCACTACCGCTGCCTTGGCCGGTGCGACCGTATGGACGGGCTCTTCGCCGAACGTGTACTTCAAGCGCTCGGTATTGGTGCAGCCATAGCTCTTGAGTTGCGCTTCGATCCAGTCGGTCGCGGCGCGGTTGCGCGCGGTGCCCTGGCGGCGATCGCCGAACTGGGTGAGCGCTTTGATCGTCGCCTTGTAGCGCTCCAGATCAAGCCGCTTGACCAGCACGCGGACCGGATCGACCGGCTGCGCCGTCGGCTGGGCGAGGACCGGGGCGGTCAGGACGGGGGCGGTCAGGACGAGGGCCATCGCCGCGGAAAGGGCGCGAAGGACGCTCTGGGGCGTCGGTTGGATCGGGCGGTGGTTCAAGGCGTCCCCTTCTCGCCGCCATAATCCGTAAAGGATCAGCGGCATGTGTCTCCATCGTAGCCGAGGATCGGCTGGGCGCCATACCCGAAATGGCGCCGCGTCAGCCGATCACGGCTTTGCGTTCGAGATCCGCTTCGAGCCCGAACACGCCATTCTCCCCGCCGATACCGGAGTGCTTGATGCCACCGAACGCAGCGGACATCGCCAGCGTCTGCGCCGTGCGGATGGCAGGCGCCTTCCGGCCGGTGCGCTGCATGCGCTGATCCAAGCGCTCAAGGTCAAGGGAGTCGCGCGGCCAAGCCGTGCCCCATGCTGGGTATTTTCCGAGGCTGACGCGCGGCCCGCGGTGCGCCGATCAGGCGGCATTCTCCCGCCCCTTGATCAGAGGTATTGCGATGCACGACCGGACCCACGCCGCTGCAGCCATTGCGCATGCGGCATCCACCGAGCGCGATGGCGAGACCCCGTCGTCCGCCGCGCGATCGCCCAAATGGGCGAAATACCACGCCAAGATGGCAGGCGAATTTCCCTCGCCCTTTCGCGGCGATGACGATCCGCTCGCGCGCCAGATCAACACATTCGTCGAGAAGCTCGACATGCTGCGCCCCGAAAAGGGCGGCCCGGCCTTTCTCGGCAAGAACCCGGCGCTCACGTATGCCTATCCCGACGTCAAGAACATCACCGTGCCGCAGGCGATGGGCGATCTCGACCAAGTGCTCGACGATGTCGTCAAGCTGTTCGAGGGCGCGCCCAATTGGGGCAACCCGCTGACGATGTGCAACGTCATCCCGCAGTCGAATACCGCGGCCGTCGTCGCGTCGATGCTGTCGCAGGTGTTCTCCGCCAACATCCTCGAGGGCGAATATGCGTGGAACGTCCACCGTGCCGAGCTCGAGACCGCGGGCATGGTCGCCAACATGTTCGGCTGGACCCCGGTCAACAGCGGCGCGATCTACACCTATGGCGGTGGCGGTTGCTGGACCTACGGGCTGAAATACGGGCTGACGCGCGTCCTGAAGGACTCCCGCGACAAGGGCGTGCGAACCGACGCCAAGGTCATCTGTTCGCAGCAAGCGCATTACGTCCAGCAGAACGCGACCGACTGGCTCGGCCTCGGCATGGACAATATCGTCCATGTCCGCACCGATGTCGCGACCAACCAGATGGACCTCGGCCATCTCGAGGAGCTGCTGACCGATTTCGCGGCGCGCGGCATTCCGGTCGCGACCGTCGTCTGCACGATGGGGACGACCGATGCGAGCGCGTTCGATCCGATCGCGCTGGTCCGCGAAGTGATGGATCGTCACCCCAATCCCGCAGGCTTTGGCAAGGCGGTGCTCTATGCCGATGCGGTCGTCGGATGGTCGTGGGTCTATTTCAAGGATTATGATTTCGACGCCAATCCGCTCGAATTCTCCGAGCGGATCCTGCCCGTGCTGCGCCGTAATGGCGAAGCGATGCGCGCGCTCGATCATGCCGATTGCGTCGGGATCGATTTCCACAAGGTCGGCTGGGCGCCCTATGTCAGCAGCTGCTTCCTGTACCGCGACGCGACCGAGTTCGAGTCGATCCACCGCCGCGGCGCGGACGCCTATCTGCAGGCGCGCACGCCGTACAATCCGATGTATTATACGCTCGAAGTCTCGCGCACCGCATCGGGCTCGCTCGCGGGTTGGGCGACGCTCAAATATTTCGGCAAGGAAGGGATGCAGGCGATCCTCGGCGGCATCCTCGAGACCAAATACTACCTCTACGACCTGATCCGCAGCCATCCCGACATGGTGTGCGTCAACCCCGACGACACCGGACTGATCACGCTGTTCCGGGTCTATCCCGAGGATATCGACGCGCAGGTCCAGTTCGGTCGCGAGCTGAGCGACCCGGCGCTGCGCAGCGACCTGATCAAGCATAACCATTTGACCGAAGCGGTCGGCAACAAACTGTTCGAATGGTTCCGTAGCGGCAAGCAGATCGACGGCAAGTACACGCCGTACATGAGCTTCAGCACGGGCTTTCGCGCCACGACCTACAATCGCGACGGGACCGACGACGAAGCCGTCGTCTACGCGCTGAAATCGTTTCCGATGAACGTCTTCATCACGCCCGAGACGATGCAATGGGCGCTGCACTGCGTCGCGGCAGCGCGCGACGAAGTGCTCGAGCGCTAAACACTTGGTCCGACGTCTGCGCCGCCGGCAACAGTCGGCGGCGCGCTTTTTCAAGGCTGTTCCCATGACCGAGCCCTCGCCCGCCGCCGCCATGCCCGGCGGCACGCCCAAGCCCGCGGGGTGGCTCGCGCATGGCGGCCAGACCAAGCCACAACCCAAGATCGTGATCGGCATGCTGGCGTTCGCGGTCATGAACGTGACGACGATCGTCAGCCTGCGCGGCATGCCCGCCCAGGCCGAATACGGCATGGCGTCGATCTTCTATTACCTGTTCGCCGCGATCGTGTTCCTGGTACCTGTGACGCTGGTCGCTGCCGAACTCGCCGCGACCTTCCCCAAGCAAGGCGGCGTGTTCCGCTGGATCGGCGAGGCGTTCGGCCCGCGCTGGGGCTTTGCCGCGATCTATTATCAATGGCAGGCGGTGGTGATCTGGTTCCCGACCGTGCTGATCTTCGCCGCCGCCGCGCTCGCCTATATCTGGTGGCCGCCCGCGTTCGACCAGGCGCTGGCCGACAACAAGGTCTACACGATCACCGTCCTGCTCGCGGTCTATTGGTTCGTGACGCTGGTCACCTTCCGCGGCATGGCGGCATCGACCCGGCTGAGCTGGCTCGGCGGTCTGTTCGGGACGATCATCCCCGGCGCGATCCTGATCGCGCTCGGCGTCGCCTATGTCGCGGCGGGCAAGCCGATGCACCTCGACCTGCACGCCAGCCTGATCCCCGACTTCAGCGATTTCCACAACATGGTGCTGGCGGCGAGCGTCTTCCTCTATTTCGCGGGCATGGAGATGCAGGCGGTCCATGTGCAGGACCTCAAGAACCCGACGCGCAATTATCCGCTGTCGGTGCTGATCGCGACGGTCATGGTCGTGGTGATCTTCGTGCTCGGCACGCTCGCGGTCGGTGCGGTGATCCCGCGCGAGGCGATCGACATCAACCGCGGGCTGCTCGTCGCCTATAACGAACTGTGGGCGGCGTTCGGGCTGCCGTGGCTCGGCAACGTGATGGCGGCGATGCTGGCGTTTGGCGTGCTGGGGCAAGTCAGCGTGATCGTCGCGGGGCCCTCGACCGGGCTGCTCGCGGTGGGCAAGGCGGGGTATTTGCCGCATGCCCTGCAGAAGACCAACGCGCACGGCATTCCGGTCGCGATCCTGATCCTGCAGGGTCTGCTCGTCACGCTGCTGTGCGTCGCGTTCACCGTGCTGCCGTCGGTCGAATCGGCCTATCAACTGCTCAGCCAGATGGCGACGATCATCTATCTGGTGATGTACGTCCTGCTGTACGTCGCCGCGATCCGGCTGCGCTACACCCAGCCGGACCGCGAGCGGCCGTTCCGCATTCCCGGCGGGAATGTCGGGATGTGGCTGGTCGGCCTGCTGGGGCTCGCCGGGGCGCTCGTCGCGCTGGGGTTCAGCTTCATCCCGCCGGCGCAGATCAGCACGGGCAGCCCGGTGCTCTATGTCGGCGCGCTGGTGGTCGGGTCGGCGGTCTTCCTCGCCATTCCCTTCGTGATCTACGCCTTTCACAAGCCCGACTGGAAGGCGGCGGAGTCGGACTTCGAACCGTTCGAAACCGCGGCGTGACGGCACTCGACACCAGCGCGCTGGTGACGATGACCGTCGGCCTGTTCGCGATCACCGCGCCGATCGCGGTCCTGCCGTTGTTCATCGCTGCTACCGCTGGCCAGACACAAGGGGACCAGCGTCGCACCGCGCTGATGGCGGCGGCGACCTATGTCGTCGCGGGGCTGCTCGCGCTGTTCGTCGGCAATGCCGCGCTCGGCGTCTTCGGTGTCAGCATCGCCGCATTGCGCGTGGCGGGAATGGCGGTGATCGGCGTGATCGGCTGGCAGATGCTCAACGCCCCGACCCCGAGCGAAGCGACGCCCGTCCGCAGCCACCACCACCGCGCGTCCAACACGCATGTGCCGGTCGCCGCGCACGATGCCGTCGCCCCCTCCCCCGCATCGGTCGGAATCCTGCCGCTGGGCTTCCCGATCTATGCCGGCCCCGGGGTCTTGTCGGTCATCATCGCCTGGGGCAGCGGCAGTCGCCCGGTCTATCTCGCCGCGATGGCCGCGATCCTGGCGAATGCGGCGGTCATCGTCGCGCTCGATTTCCTGGCCGCGCCGATCACGCGGGTGATCGGGGAGAAGGCCTTGCTGATCACCGAAAAGATCTTCGGCCTGCTCGTCGTCGCGATCGCGGTCGGCGGGATGGCGAGCGCGCTGGTCGTGCTGTTTCCCGGGCTCGGCGGGCGATGAAGACGGTGTGCGCCGCGGTCGCCCTGTGCGCGCTGGGATCGCCTGGCGCAGCGCTGGCGCAGGACGGCGACCTCGCGGTTCGCAATCAATGGTTCACCGGCTCGCTCGAGGCGTCGTCGCCAGCCTTGTCGACGGCGGGGACGCTCGCGATCGAACCCTATCTCATCTACAAGATCGATACCGGCGCCTATGACGATCGGGGCCATCGCCACTCCGGCGGAGACGGCGTGCAGCAGACGCAGTCGGTGACGGTCGTGAAATATGCGCTCACCGACCGGGTGAGCTTTCAGGCGCTGCCGACGGTCGTCCGCGTGACCGATGGGCATGACGCGCGGGGCCTGGGGATCGCCGATCTGCCGATCGAGCTGGAATATCGCCTGACGGATGAGAATGGCCGAACCGGATCGCCCTCGATCACCGCGAGCGCCGGCCTCGTGCTGCCGATCGGCCGCTACGACCGCCTGACGACCGTGCTCGACGGGCTCGGCACCGGCGCGCTGCTGGCAAAACAGGGGATCGTCGTCGAATCGCTGTTTGACACCGCGGGCGGCCACCCGGTTCGTCTCCGGCTCTTCGCCTCAATGACCGAGGCGCTGGCGTCGGCGGGCGTTCGCGATCTGAGCGTCTATGGCACGACGGACGGCTTCGTCGGCCACGCCATGCCGGGCGTGTCCGCGCAGGTCGGTGTGGCCGCCGGCTATGCGCTCGACCAGCGCTGGGTGATTGCGCTCGATCTTGTCCGGAGCGATGCCGGTGGTTCGCGGCTGACGGGCGTGGATGCCAGCGGGACAGTGCGACGGACCACGGGCCGGCGGGCAAGCCGAACGACCTTGGCGCCGGCGCTGGAATATAATTGGTCGGCTCGCGCCGGGCTCATTGCGGGGGTCGAAGTGACCGTCGCGGGCCGCAATACACCGTCCTACGCCGCACCCCAGATAGCATTTGCCGTGGCGTTCTAGCGTTCGTCGCGTCGAGCGATACCCCGATGGTGTGCGTAATTTCCGACGCTGCTCGCGCCGGGGGAACGGGACTACCGCGGGATCCTTGGGACAAGAGGATCAACGCATGAGCAGCTATACTCTCGTCAGCAGCGGAATTGCCGCGCTTGCCGGGGCGGTCATCCTGCTGCGGGATGGAGAAGTCGCGGGCGCGGACATCACGATCCTCGAGGAACGTCACCAGAGCGGCGGCGCGGTCGATGCGCACGGTAGCGCCGAGGACCGATATTTCCTGAGCGGCAGCCATATGCTCGAAGCGATGTACCAGTGCACCGTCGACGTGCTCGACGACATTTCTTCGGCGAGCGACCCGACGATCTCGGTGCCCGAGGAAGCCAACCCAGCCGCTGCGGAATGGCGGTGGGACAATGAGGTGCGGCTCGCCAATCTGGACGGCTCTCGCCCGGATGCGCACGCTATGGGATTCACCGAGCACGACCGGATCGACCTGCTCGCGCTGATCGGTGGATCCGAGCGCAGGCTCGACGACAAGCGCATCACCGACTGCTTCGCGGCCCATTTCTTCGAGACCACCTTCTGGCTGGAATGGGGCGCGCTGTTCGCGTTCGAGCCGTGGCACAGCGCAATCGAATTCCGCCGCTACTTGCGACGCTTCATCGATCATTTCTCGGCGATCGATGTCTAGGACGACATCTGTCGTACCATTTACACCCAGCATGACGGCATGATCGTGGCGTTCAGGTCCGCCATCGCATCTGTCTCGAGGATCTCGGCTTTGCTGCACGCAGCACCGCGATCACCGTGAGCGGCATCTCACTGGCCGCCCCGAACACGCGTTGCCGTGTCCATCGCAGTCGTGAGCGCATGCAGGGTGAAAGGCTTGGCGAGCACCACGGCGTCCGGCACCGCCTTCAAGAGCTGGATCGTATCCCCGCTCATATAGAAATGCGCGACGAAGCCGCGGGCAAGGATCCGCCGCATCGCGGATACTCCGCTGCCCTCGGCAAGATTGCCGTCGACGATCAGCAGATCGGGCGCCAAGCGCTGCGCCGCCGCCACGGCATCGCTCTCGGTCGATGCGATGTGACACACATCGTGCCCCATCGCGATCAGCAGGTCGGCAAGATCCATCGCGATCAGGACGTCATCCTCGACGAGGAGGATTCTGCGTCCAGGGCTCACAGCCGCGCACGCCTTGCCTCATCCGCGCGACGTCCACGCCGGGGCACACCGTGGTGCACCGCCGGTGGCTGCGCGCGCACGATCTTGGGCAAGCTGTTCGGGTTCGGGTACACTGTCTAGCCTCCAGGCCACCCCGTCGGCGATAGACATGAACCCGGGCACGATCGTGAACGGCGTTGTCATCAGGGTCGTCCGCGGTACTGCCTCAGAAAAATGCGCGCAGTCAGTCTCGGAAAATACTCAAGCTCATGGTGCGCACCGGCGATTTATTTTTCAGCGTAACTATGCGTAGGATGGATGGGACCAGACAGTGCTACGTCCATTTCATGACCGTAAATAAAACACCATCGGTGGGGGCAAGCGACCAGCCTCTGCCCCATCCGGCGTCGCCGATGCCGCAAAAAGCTACCCCCAAAGTCGCTGGGCCGCGGCTTGCGGAGTCGGTCCCGATCGTCGCGATAGGCGCTTCGTCGGGGGGACTTAAGGCGGCATCCAGACTGCTCGACGCGATCTCACCCACCACGGGCATGGCGTTCATCGTCGTTCAGCATCTCGATCCGACGCACAAGAGCATGATGGTCGACCTGTTGGCCGATCATACCACGATGGACATCGGCGAAGCGATCGATGGCTGCGTGATCCGCCGCGACCATATCTACGTCATTCCCCCCGGCCGATATCTTTCGGTCGAAGACGGCGCGCTGGCCCTTTCCCCGCAACAGGCGCACCATGGCGCGCGCCTGCCGTTCGATTGTCTGCTGGCGTCGCTGGCGGAAGAATGCGGTGACCGGACGATTGCCGTAATCCTGTCGGGAACGGGCGCAGACGGCAGTGGCGGGCTTGCCGCGCTGAAAGCCGCAGGCGGCTATGCGATCGCGCAAAAGCCCGAACAGGCCGATTATGACGGTATGCCGCGGAGCGCGATCGAAACGGGGCTGGTCGATCAGACCCTTGCGCTGGAAGACATCCCCCAGGCCCTGGCGGACCGCAAAGTCGCGATCGCGCAGTCCGCCGCCGCACCGAGCGTGCCCGCCCCGCCGAGCATGCCCGCCCCGCCCGCATCGACCGACCTGAACGCGATCATCGCCTTCCTCAACGACAACACGGCGCACGACTTCCGCCAGTACAAGTCGGGGACGCTGGAACGGCGGATCGAGCGGCGGATCGTGCTACGCACGCTCGCGCCCGGCAATCTTGCCGGCTATCTCGATCTGCTGCGCACAGAGCCGGCCGAGCGCGACCTGCTCGCCAAGGACCTGCTGATCAACGTGACGCGCTTCTTCCGGGATCCGGCGATCTTCGATGCGTTGGCGCAGACGATCCTTCCCGACCTCGTCCGGCTCCTCCCCGAGCAAACACCGCTCAGGATCTGGGTCGCGGGATGCAGCACCGGTGAAGAGGCCTATTCGATCGCGATGCTCTGCCGCGACGCGATCAAGGCGTCGGGACGCGACATCAAACTCAAGCTCTTCGCCTCCGACGTCGACCCGGACGCGATCGCGACCGCACGCGAGGGGCTGTATCCGTTCGATATCGAGAACACGGTCCCCGCGGACCTGCTCGCGCGCTTTTTTGTTCGGGACGAGGCCGGCTACCGGGTGGCGACCGCGCTGCGGGACACTGTCGTCTTCACCGTCCAGGACGTACTGTCGGACCCGCCCTTCTCGAAGATCGATCTCGTCTCTTGCCGCAACCTGCTGATCTATCTGAACCCCGAGGCGCAGGCCAAGGTCATATCGCTGTTCCATTTCGCGCTCCGCGAAGGCGGCATCCTGCTGCTCGGATCGTCCGAGACGGTGGGCAGCGCCGGAGACCGGTTCGAAGTGATCGCCAAGTCGGAACGCATCTACCGGCACGTTGCGCACGGCCGGACCGGCACCGCGGGCTTTCCCGTCAGCTTCGGCGACGCGCTGCCGATGCCGGGGACGACGGGCCGGTCCGCCTCGTCGCAGCGCCAGGCCACGCTGGCGGACATTTGCCGCCGGGCCGTCATCGCCACCCACGCGCCCGCCGCCATCCTGATCAATCGCAAGCGGCAGTGTCTCTATTCGATCGGGCCGACCGATCGCTATCTGCGGATCCCGCCGGGCTATGCCACGCTCGACTTGCTTGCGATGGCGTCCCCGACGCTCCGCACCAAGTTGCGGCTCGCGATCGACAAGGTCAGCGAAGCGACGCCGCGCGTCGATGGCGGCCGGACGCGCGTGATGCAGGACGGCATCGCCATCTGGTTTCGGATCGATGTCATGGCGGTGGTCGACGGGCAGGACGACATGCTGCTCGTCTGCTTCGTCGAGGAACCGGGCGAGAGCGCAGGTGCGACGGCATCCCCCAATCGCGGTGACGCCGCGCGCGTCACCGAGCTCGAGCAGGAACTGGAGGCAACCCAGGCGGAATTGCAGACGTCGATCCTGAACCAGGAAACGTCGAGCCAGGAACAGAAGACGATCAACGAGGAAGCGCTCTCGGTCAACGAGGAGTTCCAGTCGACCAACGAGGAATTGCTGACGTCCAAGGAAGAGTTGCAGTCGCTCAACGAGGAACTGACCGCGCTCAACAGCCAGTTGCAGGAGACGCTGGAACGACAGCGCCTGACCTCGGACGATCTGCAGAACGTGCTCTACAGCACGAATGTCGCGACGCTCTTTCTCGACATCGACTTGAAGATCCGGTTCTATACGCCCGCGATCAAGTCGGTCTTCAACATCATCGCCAGCGACATCGGACGACCGATCACCGACCTGCGCTCGATCGCGACCGATCCCGACCTGCTGGGGGATGCGCGCAAGGTGCTGGCGGATCACGGCTTGATCGACCGCGAGATCAGCGCGCCGAACGATACGTGGTTTCTGCGCCGCGTATTTCCCTATCGCACGCATGACGATGCCGTCGAAGGCGTCGTCATCACCTTCGCCGACACCACCGACCGAAAGATGACCGCCAAGGCGCTCGAGGCCGCCAAGATCGAGGCGGACCGCGCCAATCTTGCCAAGTCGCGTTTCCTTGCGGCAGCAAGCCACGATCTGCGCCAGCCGCTTCAGTCGCTGACGCTGCTGCAGGAACTGCTGAGCCAGACCGTCGAGGGCGAGAAGCCCAGAAAACTCGTCTCCCGCCAAGGCCAGACGCTGGCCGCGATGTCCGGCATGCTCAATGCACTGCTCGACATAAACCAGATCGAAGCCGGCGTGGTGGAGGCAAGGCCGGTGGTCTTTCCGATCTCCGACGTGCTCGATCTGCTGCGCGACGAGTTTGGTTATCTCGCACAGGCCCGTAACTTGTCGCTGCACATCCTGCCCAGTGCGGCGTTGGTTCACAGCGACGCCACGCTGCTCACGCAGATGCTTCGCAACCTGCTGGGGAACGCGATCAAATATACCAAGCAGGGCAAGATCCTGCTCGGCTGTCGACGGCGCGGCGACACGCTTCGAATCGAAGTTTGGGATACCGGGATCGGGATCGCCGCCGATCAGTTGCACGCGATTTTCGAGGAATTTCACCAGATCGACAACGCCGCGCGCGAACGCAGCCTCGGTCTGGGTCTTGGCCTGTCGATCGTGCAACGCCTCGGCCATTTGCTCGGACATGCCATCGACGTTCGCTCGCGCCCGAACGCGGGCTCGGTCTTCACGATCACGCTTCCCTGCCCGGCCGCCGATCCGCCAGGCGCCGTCGCCAAACCACCCGAACCCGATGCGGCCCCGGACGGGCACCGGCGCACCTGCAAGATCGTCGTCGTCGACGACGACCCGGATGTCGTCGAATTGCTGGAGCAACTCCTCAAACGCGAGGGGCATATCGTCAAGACCGCGGCCGATGCAGCATCCGCGATCAAGCTGGTTGCGGGCAGTGCGATCAAGCCGGAACTGCTGTTGACCGACTATAACCTGCCCGGCGGCCGGGATGGCCTCGATCTCCTGCGCAGCCTTCGCGCGACCCTGCCGCACGGGCTCCCGGCAATCGTCCTCACCGGAGACATATCGAGCGCGGCGCTGGCGCGGATCGCGGCAGAAGACTGCGTGCAACTGAGCAAGCCGGTGAAGGCGCGCGACCTGCTCGCGGCGATCGAACTCCTGTTGGCCCGGGCACTGCCGTCGGCGTTGCACCCGGCCGGAGCTGTTGCGATTGCGGGCCCATCGATCACCTATGTCGTCGACGACGACCCGTACATTCTGGCGACGATCCGCGATGTGCTGGAGGGCGATGGACGCAGTGTCCAGGATTTCCCAAATGCAGAGGCGTTTCTTGCAGCCTATGCGCCGGGCAATGACGGGTGCCTGCTGGTCGACGCGCACTTGCCGGGGATGAGCGGCGTGGCGCTGATCGAGCAACTGCGCGCCCGCGCAAACCATCTCCCCGCGATCTTGATCACGGGCAGCGGCGATATCGGGCTCGCGGTCAAAGCAATGCGAAGCGGCGCCTGCGACTTCATCGAAAAGCCGGTCGGCCGGGTCGAATTGCTTGCGAGCGTCGCGCGTGCAATCGATCAGTCACACGACCTTCGGCTGCGGGATGACGCGCACCAGAAAGCGGCCGCGCATGTCGGCGAATTGACCGACCGCCAGCGTGAAGTCATGGACCTGGTTTTGGCGGGCCATCCCAACAAGAACATCGCCGCCGATCTCGGGATTAGCCAGCGCACCGTGGAAAACCATCGCGCTACGGTCATGCACAAGATGCAAGCCAAGTCGCTTCCCGAACTCGCGCGGATCGCGCAAGCCGCCGCCGACGGGAATGCGGCACGGCCGCGTTCGGCTCTGCCCCCGACCGAAAGCGCGGCGGTCTGAGGCAGGGCGTTGCAGCGGTCGAGCGGAGCATAGCGCCGCTGCACCGCGCTATCCGGCCGATATCAGGGTCCGGCAGTCCGCCTGCATATAGCAATCGCAGCACGCCGCGGCCTCTCCCACCGTGTCGATACACCGCGCACGGTAGAGGCGCGCGAGATGGGCGTGCGACCATGCGGCGGGGCCACAGTCGGTCGCCGCCGCGATCAGGTCTTCGGTGCGTGCCCGGTCGCGCAAAAACGCTCTGGTTTCGATTGACATGGCGCTGGTCTTTCTGGCCGACCGCGGCGGGGTGGAGCGGTCCTCGGGCCAGATGCTATGGTGACGAACAGGGCCGCCCAAGGATCGGAAACTACGCACGGAACAACCATCGCGAGCCGACGGACGCCTACTCGCTATCCGATCCGAGGATTTCTCCAATTTTAGCGGCGATATCTTCGGGACCTAGGATAAAATCGACGCAGCCACTGGCAATGGCGCTGTCGGGCATGTCCGCCTGAATCGCGGACGCTGGCAATTGGGCGATCGTGACCCCGCCGCACGCGCGAATCCCGCACAGCGCGTCCGCACCGTCGCCGTCATAGCCCGACACGATCACCGCGATGAGCCGGCCATGCCAATATTGCGTCAGCGATTGCAGGAAGACGGTGATGACGTCCGGCCATCCCCGCGGTTTGGAGATCGCTGCGAGGCGAAATGCCCCGTCCAGCACGTGCAGGTCGCGTTGCGCGGGGATGATGAAGACGTGGTTCGGTCGGATATCGAGCCCTTCGGTAATGAGCTCGACCGGCATCGCGGTATGCCGCGGGAGGATTTCGTGGAGCAGGGTCGAGACGGTTCGCAAATGGTTCACGATCACGATCGCCGCCCCGAGATCACTCGGCAAATTGTCGAGCAAGCGCTTGTACGCATCAAGGCCACCCGCTGATCCGCCGACGCAGATGATCGGTATATCCCGAGCTGTCATTGAACGAACGCTCCTTTGCGTGAATGCGCCAAGCTACGTCCTGCGTCGGCACGCGCGACGGGCGGCGGTGATCGACCATAGGTATTTCTGCGCGGAACCCCGTACGCTTTCTGGTGCGGTGCCGGCATTCGGTCGGCATCGCTCGGAGTTGCCGCTCCGCTCGAGCAGCGTGACGGCGGCGGCGCAGCGGTTGCCCCGGGCGCCAACGCACGCTCCCGCGTTCACAGGGCCGAAGTGATGGCCGGCGCGTTGTGCGTCATGAACCAGACCGGCTCCGGGCTTGACCCTGACACGGTGTCAGACCCTATCTGGGTTCGCATGGAGACCCAGATGACCAGCGATGTTCCCGTGCACGGCCTCGATGCCGACAGTCCTCGAGCGGACGGGATGGTGACCGATCCCGTCTGCGGCATGACCGTGGACGCGACAAAGACCGCACATCACGCCGACCATGAAGGTCACCGCTATTCCTTTTGCAGTGCGCGCTGCCGGAGCAAATTTATCGCAGCCCCCGAGACCTACCGCGCCGGCAAACCCGTACCCGCGCCCAAAGCGGGCCCCGGTGGAGTATGGACATGCCCCATGCATCCCCAGATCCGGAACGACGGTCCGGGAACGTGCCCCCTCTGCGGCATGGCGCTCGAGCCCGAAGATCCGACGCTCGATACGGGGCCAAACCCTGAACTCACCGATTTTACCCGACGAGCCTGGATGGCCGGGGTATTGAGCGTTCCGTTGCTCGCGATTTCCATGGTGGCCGAGATGCTCGGCATCACGCTCGTGCCGCCGACATATTCGCCGTGGATCCAGCTCGCGCTCACCGCACCGATCGTCCTGTGGGCGGGTGCGCCATTCTTTCAGCGCGGCTGGACGTCGATCCGCACGCGACACCTCAACATGTTTACGTTGGTCTCGCTCGGCGTCGGCGCGGCATTCAGCTATAGTCTCGTCGCGACGATCGCGCCCGGCGTGTTCCCGCCCTCGTTCCGCATGCACAAGGTCATTCCGGTCTATTACGAGGCGGCTGGCGTCGTCGTGACGCTGGTGCTGCTCGGGCAGGTCCTCGAACTGCGCGCGCGCGCGGCGACGGGTCGAGCCATCCGCGCGTTGATGGATCTCGCGCCGAAGACAGCACGGCGATTGCGCGAGGATGGCAGCGAGGAAGAAATCCCCCTCTCCGACGTCGCCACCGGCGATACGCTGCGGGTGCGGCCCGGCGAGGCAGTGCCGGTTGATGGCATCGTGGTCGATGGCCGGTCGTCGGTCGACGAAGCGATGCTGACCGGCGAACCGGCAGCGGTGCTCAAGCAGAAGGGTGCTTCCGTCACCGGCGGGACGATCAACGGCACCGGCTCGCTGGCGATCGAGGCGCGTGCCGTCGGCGCCGACACGGTCTTGGCGCGGATCGTCAAGATGGTCGCCGAGGCGCAGCGCAGCCGCGCCCCCATCCAGGCGATCGCCGACCGTGTGTCGGGCTGGTTCGTGCCGCTGGTGGTGGGGGTCGCGATCCTTACCTTCGTCGTCTGGAATATGGTGGGGCCGGAGCCGCGCTTCGGTCACGCGTTGCTCAACGCCATCGCGGTGCTGATCATCGCCTGCCCGTGTGCGTTGGGGCTCGCGACGCCGATGTCGATCATGGTCGGCACCGGGCGTGGTGCGCGCGGCGGCGTGCTGATCAAGGATGCCGAGGCGCTTCAGATGATGGCCGTTGTCGACACGCTGGTGATCGACAAGACCGGCACGCTGACCGAGGGCCGCCCGAAGGTGACCGCGATCGAGCCTGGTGACGGCTTCGATCGCGATACGGTGCTCGCGGCGGCGGCGGCCGTGGAGGGCCAGTCGGAGCACCCGCTGGCCGCTGCCATCCTGCGTGCCGCGCAGGACGCAAAACTGAAGCTCGGGTCGCTTGCGCAGTTTGCATCGCAGACCGGATTGGGTGTCAGCGGTCATGTCGATGGCAAGGCGGTCGTGGTGGGCAATGCGGCGCAGATGCACCGAATCGGAGTCGATGCGGGGTCCCTCGCGGAGGCAGCGGAACGCTATCGCCGTGACGGCGCGGGCGTGATGCTCGTCGCAATCGCGGGCAAGCCGGCCGGATTGATCGCGGTCGCCGATCCCATTCGGGACTCCGCGCGCGACGCCATTGCCGCTCTCAAGGCGGAAGGGTTGCGGATCGTCATGCTCACCGGCGATGCCGAGGCAACCGCGCAAGCCGTTTCCACGGCAATCGGCGGGATCGACGAGGTCCATGCCGGGCTCAAACCCGAAGACAAGGCGCGGATCATCGGCGAGCTCCAGGCAAAGGGTGCCAAGGTCGCGATGGCAGGCGACGGCATCAACGATGCGCCCGCGCTCGCCGCGGCAGACGTGGGTGTGGCAATGGGCACCGGCACCGACGTCGCGATCGAGAGCGCGGGCATGACGCTGACCAAGGGCGATCTGGCGGCGATGGTGCGCGCGCGCCGTCTGGCCCGCGCGACGATGCGCAATATCCGCCAGAACCTGTTCTTCTCGTTCGTGTTCAACGGCATCGGAGTCCCGATAGCAGCCGGCGTGCTCTATCCCGTCACGGGTTTGCTGCTGTCACCGATGATCGCGGGCGCGGCAATGGCGCTGTCGAGCTTCACCGTGGTGACCAACGCGTTGCGATTGAACCGGGCCAAGCTGTGAAAATCGGGCCAGCATCGCAGGCGAGCGGCGTCTCGCAGCGGATGATCCGCCATTATGAGACGATCGGCCTGATCCCGGCGCCTCTCCGCCGCGACAGCGGGTATCGCGATTATGCCGATGCCGATGTGCACCGCCTCCGCTTCATCGCGAACGCGCGCGATCTGGGCTTCCCGATCGAGGACATCCGCTCGCTGCTGGGATTGTGGAACGATCGCGACCGCCAGAGCATCGACGTCAAGCGCCTCGCTTTGGCGCGCGCCGACGACCTTCACCGCAAGGCCCTTGCACTGGAGGCGATGCGAAATACGCTGCTCGATCTCGCCGAACGATGCCATGGTGACGGGCGGCCGGATTGCCCCATCATCGCCGCCCTCGATACCGCATAGGGTCGCCACGACGTCAGTCCGTGCGATGCCCCGGCGCGCGCCGATGATCCGCCTTACACCTCGGCGTGGCGATGGCTCCACGAGCGCGCAGTCCGCTCAGCGCGCGTCGGCACCACTGCCCAATGACAGGCGTTCGGGCCGAAGTCGCGTTGGGCATCGTCGCGCCTGAGCGTCATTCCGAGCGGGCGTTCGCCCATATCCGCCAGGAATGCGGGAAAATCGTCTCGCCACCGCGCAGCCACCGCAATCCCTCGGCCGCCGCATTGCGGATAGCCGCTGACCTTTGGATTGTCGCACAGGCTCTTCATCGCCTGCCAAGCGCGGTAGGTCGGCGCATGCCGTTTGTCAGCGCGCTCGCCATGCGTGCGCAGCCGCGCGGCGCTGATCTCGCGGTGTCTGCAGCCACAGCTCGTGGTGCTTCCTGCCCGTACGTTGCCGCCATGCGCCACGATCATGGTGCCGCAATCACAGGCGAACAGCCAATGACAATGGCCGTGCCGATCTGTGTGCGAAAAATCCACCCCCAGAAGCCGCGCATAGCGCTGCCCGGCCATATCGATCCGAACCTTGCGCATCTCCCCCGTCAACCGTGCTTGTCGGCTGCAGGCTTTGGTTGCACCGACCAGGCGGCCGGTTCGTCGCCCTGGTCGGCCTTGGCCGCCGCTGCCGTGGCCTGCACGGTATCTGGCCTGTGATGCGCGGGGGCGTAGACGGTATAGAGTTGCATCGGCGTCGTGCCGGTGTTGGTGATGTTGTGCCACGTTCCCGCCGGAACGAGCACGCACCAGCCGTCCGAAACGTCTTTCTCGAAGCTCAGCGCGTCCTTGGCAGCACCCATCTGCACGCGCCCATGGCCGGCATCAAGGCGCAGGAACTGATCGGTCTCGGGATGCGCCTCGAGACCGACATCGCCACCGACCGGGATCGACATCAACGTCACCTGCAGATAGCGACCGCTCCACGCGACGGACCGATACTCGGCATTGTCCCTAGTCGCGCGTTCGAGGTCGAACGACTGCGGCTGTGGCCCGACGTCTTTGATGCGTGAGTCGGTGCCGGCCATCATTCGTCTCCTCGAAAGCGTCGACCGGGCGGGGACTGCTTCACCCATTCTGAAGCGCACGCCGTGTCGCGATGGCGCTATCTAGCAGGCCGCTGCGACGGAACAGCGTCGGAAACTACGCACGCCACAGGACGCTGCGCCGCCGG
Source organism: Sphingomonas sp. UYEF23 (assembly GCF_040546165.1). Lineage (NCBI taxonomy): Bacteria > Pseudomonadati > Pseudomonadota > Alphaproteobacteria > Sphingomonadales > Sphingomonadaceae > Sphingomonas > Sphingomonas sp. UYEF23. The sequence continues at coordinate 212,388 of NZ_JBEPNG010000006.1, forward strand.
TATGCATCACCATCGGAGAAACGCGCGAGATCGTCAGAACTTGAACCGAACACCCGCCTCGTAGCTTTGGTCGTAGAATTCGCGTTGCGTCGTGGGATATTTGACGATGTCCTCGGCGGACTGGACGTTGATGAGATGGGAGGCCGCCTTTTTTTCTCGGCGCGCGCGGTTTTTGCCGCGCGCGTGGCTGTGCCGACGATCGTTGAACAAAGTTCGACGATCGCAAAACCGCACCTTCAACGCGCAGGTTTGACCACCAGAATGTGAAAGGAGCCCGGCACCATCGCGGGACGTCCGCCGCCCGCTGCAGCCGCGCCGAACTTCGCGGTTGGCAGATACAGCGCGCCCGTTTTGGGGGCGAGCGCGCCGGTGCGCGCGCCGACTTCGGTCGTCACGACGCCCACGGCTTCCACCCGGACACCTTTCAGCGAAAGGATGTCGAGCACCCCGTCTTTCCCGCACGGGATGAACGCGAGCCCGCGCGCCTCGTCCATAATCACGGCGTCGGGCCCCGCGCCGATATCGACGAGCGCGCTCAGCTGCCGCCGACGGGCGTCGACGATGGCGGCCTTGCCGTTGGCGCACGACGCGATCAGGCGGTCGTGCGCGCTGTCATAGCCGAGCCCGGTCGGTGCCTTGCAGCCCGGCAGCGCGATCGCCTTGCCGGCGACCCCGCGCGCGACGTCGACCGTTTCGATCTGGTCCGCCTCCTCGTTGTTGACGAACAGCGTCCCGTCCGCGCCGAACGCGGCATATTCGAGCGCGGGCTTGACCGGGATCGTGCGAGACACCTTTCTGGTGGCGAGGTCGATCACCGACACGGTACCGCTATCGGCATTCATGACATAGGCATGGGCCTTCTGCGGATCGAGAATGGCAGCGTCGGGTTTCTTGCCGACGGCGATGCTCGCGGTTTCGGCACCCGACCGCAGATCGTACAACCGCACGGTGCCATCGGTCCCGCTCGTTACCAGCAGCTTGCCGCCGGACAGCGGCACGACCGCATGGCCGCGCTGCACGCTGCCGAGCGAGGTGACCTTGCCGGTCGCCACTTCCAGCACCGTGACGGCGTTGCTGCGCGCGACATACACGAACGTGCCGTCGTCGTCGGTGCGGGCATAGTCCCACGATCCGTCGGGCCCAGCGATCGATTGGGTGACGGCATAGATCGGCGCGGGCGTCGCCGCGAGACCGGACGGCGTGGCGGCAGCTGCAGCGAGCAGGACGAGAAGCGAAGGGCGGCGCATGGCGGTCTCCACGAAGATGAGGGCTGCCTTTTGCCCCAGCGCCCCACCGCGGTCACGTTAGGGATCGCTAATCCAGCGCTGCGACCCCGGTCTCGACCACGCGTGTGGGCTGCGCGAAGGTCAGGCGAACCCGCAAGCCAGGGCGATTGTCGAGCAGTTCGAGACGGACGCGATGGAGCGCCGCAATCGCCGCGGCCAGCGCCATGCCGAGCCCAGCGCCCGGCAAGTTTCGGCTGCGGTCGAGGCGGTAGAAGCGAGTCAGCACGGCGTCGCGTTCATGCGGCGGAATGCCAGGTCCGTCATCGCTGACGCTCGCGACGATCGCGCCGTCGATCTGCTCTAGCCGGCTGACGATGGTGCTTCCGGCCGGCGTATGGCGGATCGCATTGTCGACCAGATTGGTCATCATCTGCGCCAGCAATTCGGCATCGCCCTCGATCAGCAGGCCGTCGGCATGCGCCGCGATCAAGGTTTTCCCATCGTCCTCGGCAACGGGCTGATACGCGGCGATCACTCGCCCGACCAGTTCGCTCAAATCGAGCGGAGCGAAATATTGGCGCCCGTCGCCCCCCTCGAGCGTCCCGATCCGCAACAACGCCCGGAAGATCGCGAGAATCTCGTCGGTCTGCGCGATGGCGGTGTCGATGCTGGCGTCGAACCGCTCCGGGTCACGCGCATCGCGCGTTTGCTCGAGCTGCTGGCGAAGCCGCCCGAGCGGAGTGCGCAGATCGTGGGCGATGTCGGTGGTGACCTGGCGCAGGCCGTCCATCAGCGCGCCGATCCGGTCGAGCATCGCGTTGAGGTTCGCCGAGAGCTGGTCGAATTCGCGGCTGATACCGATCGGCGGCAGACGTTCGGCCGTATTGCCCGCCATCACCCGCGCGATCGCAGCGTTCACGCGGTCGAGGCGGCGCATGAACAGCGCGCCGATGAGATAGCCACCGACCAGCGCAAGCACGGTGATGACCGCTCCCGCGACGACCAGGAAGCGGTCGAGCGCACGCCGCAATTCCTGGATGTCGTAAGTGTCGGTGGCGACGACCAGCGTCCCGCCGTTGGGGAGAGCAACCCCGAGGCTCCGCAAGGTTTCGGCGGCGGGGTCCTGCGGGTCGTCGTGCACCGCGACCTGCCCCCAGCCGAGCCTGACCGTCGGCGTGCCGATATCGTCGACCAGCAGGCGTCCGGCGCGGTCGATCACCTGGTATCGGAACGCTTCCGCGCCGCTGGCGCGCCGATGCCGGGCGATCGCCCCGATCAGGCTTGCTCGCCCCTCTTCCCGGTCCTCGCCGGCAAGGATCGCGGCCTCGCTGGTCAAGCCGCCTTCGGTGGCATCGACCGCATAATGCGCGATGGACCGCTCGACGACGACCAAGACGAGCGCGGAGCCTGCCGCGAAGGCAAGCGCGAGCAGGCAGGCAAAGCGGAACGCGCCGCTCCGGAAACCGCTAAGCCAGGCCATCGCACCGATAGCCCGCGCCGCGCACCGTATGGATCAGTTCCTGATCGAAGCCGCGATCGACCTTCGAGCGCAAGCGACTCATGTGGCTTTCGATGATATTGGTCTGCGGGTCGAAATGGAACGACCACACGTTTTCGAGCAGCATCGTCCTTGTGACGATCTCGCCTGCGTGCCGCATCAAATATTCGAGCAGCTTGAACTCCTGCGCCTGCAACGGGATCGCCCGGCCGCCACGCCGCACGCTGCGCTTGATCAAATCGATTTCGAGATCGGCGACGCGCAGCACGGTCGCCACATCTCGAGCCGCCTGGCGGCGCAACAAGGCGTTGACCCGCGCGAGAAACTCGATCGCGGCGAACGGCTTGACCAGATAATCGTCGGCGCCCGCGTCGAGCCCCTCGACGCGGTCATGGACTCCGTCGATCGCGGTGAGGAAGATCGCGGGGGCGCGAACACCGGCCGCGCGAAGCGCCTTGAGCACGCCAAGCCCATCGACTCCGGGCACCATGCGATCGAGGATGAGGACAGCATAATCGTTGGTGGACCCGAGGACGATCGCGTCGCTACCGTTGCTGCAAGCGTCGACGACATGCCCTGCCGCAACCAACGTGTGCTCCAGATGGGTGCGGGTCGCTTCGTCATCCTCGAGCAGCAGCAGGTTCACCGCATCACCTCCACCAGCTGCGTAGCACGATCGCCTAGCCGGACGTCCCGCGTCGCGCGCAAGTTGGGAATAAACAATATCCGGATCATCATCCGCCTATGCCATATCGCACGACGGTCGCGCGTTCTTTCCGCGGCTCGGCTTCCGGAGTTGACCGCGTTGAGACGTACCCTTCCGCGCCGCGCCATGGCTGCGCTCGCCGCACTGAGCGGCGTGACCGGGTGCGCGCGCTACACCCCGCTCCCGCTGGCGACCGCGCCACCGCTGGCGGCCGACGTGCGATCGTTGGCGCGGGCGGAAACGATCGTCGCGACAGAACCGCTGTCGGTCGCGCAGGTGGTCGACCTCGCCCTCGCCAACAATCCCGACCTCAAGGCGGCACGGCTGCGGCGCGCGATCGCCGCGGGCCAGACGCGGCAGGCCGGTGTCCTGCCCAATCCGTCGCTGACCGGCGCCTTCCTCCCGCTGCTGTCGGGTGGCGGGGCGGTGCCCGCGTGGAACATCGGCCTCAGCCAGGACATCAAGGCGCTGCTCACCTACCGCACGCGCCGCCGCGCCGCTGTCGACAGCGAACGCCAGGTCGCCGCGGATATCGTCTGGCAGGAATGGCAAGTCGCGGGGCAGGCGCGGCAAGTCGCAGGCGACCTGATCCTCGGCGCAGCCAGTCGGCAAAGCTATGTCGCGGCCTATCGGTTGCTGGCCGCGCGCAACGCCAAGCTCGAACAGGCACTCGCCGCGCGCAACGTCACGCTGGTGACGGTCGCGCCCGACCGGGTCGCGCTGCAGGCCGCGCGGACCGCGCTCGATGCGCTCGATCAGCGGCAATTGGCGTTGATGCATCAGCTCGACGCATTGCTCGGGCTCGCGCCCGACGTCGTCGTCCCGCTCGCGACGCAGATCGATCTGCCGCGGTTCGACCCCGCCGCGATCCGCGCCGGGCTCGCGACGTTGCCCGACCGCCGCCCCGATCTGATCGCGCTGCGGATGGGCTATGCCGCCGCCGACGAACAGCTGCGCCAGGCCATCGTCGCGCAATTCCCCGACGTCGTTCTCGGCGGCAGCGTCAGCAGCGACAGCTCGAAGGTCATCAATGCCGGCCCCAATGTCGCGATCGGCCTGCCGATCTTTGATCGCAACCAGGGCAATGTCGCGATCACGCGCGCGACTCGTGCGCAACTCCAGGCCGACTATGCCGCGCGCCTTGCGACGGCGGTTGGCACGGTCGGTGCGTTGCTGCGTGAGATGGAGCGACTGTCCGCGCAGCTTGCGGTCGCGCGCCGCGACCTACCCGCGGCGCGGTCCGCCGCCAACCGCGCGCAGGCCGCGTTCGGCGCCTCCAACATCGACGAGCGGGGCTATGTCGACCTCGTCTACAACCGCTTTGCCAAGGAACAGGAGATTATGACGCTGGAACTGGGATTGCTCGACCGACAGGTCGCGATCCAGACGCTTGTCGGCGATGGCCTGCCGACCGTGGATTTGCGCGCCGACGACGCCCGGGCGGTGTCGCGATGAGGGTGCCGCTCGGTCTGTCGATCGCGCTGGCGCTGTCGGGCTGCGGTGCGGGGGGCACCCCAGATTCCGCACAAACCGCAGTACCGAGCGCGCTCGTTTCCACAGTCGCTCCGATCCAGGGATCCTTGCCCCAAACGGTCATCGGCTATGGCACCGTTGCGCCCGCGCTCAACGGAACGCGTAGCTTCAACGAAGCGCAGCCGGGCCAGATCACGCGGCTGATGGTCGCCCCCGGCACGGCGGTCCGGCGCGGGCAGCCGCTCGCCAGCTTCGCCACCGCGCCCGCGTCGCGGAGCTTGTACCGCCAGGCGGTCGATGCGCTGAGCGCGGCACGCAAGCAACGCACGACCACCGCGCAGCTGCTGTCGCAACAACTCGCGACGCAGGATCAGTTGGTCCAGGCGGAAAAGGCGGTGTCCGACGCGCAGACCGCGCTTGCGGCGTTGCAGGCGGATGGGGCGGGGAACGGCGAACAGACGCTGACCGCCCCGTTCGACGGCGTCGTCACCACCGTGAGCGTCGCCCAGGGTGACCGGACGCAAGCGGGCGCCCCGATCCTGACGGTCGCCAAGGGAACGGGTATCATCGTGACCGCCGGCGTCGACCCTGCCGAGCGCGGTCGCGTCGCGGTCGGGCAATCCGCGTCGCTCGTCCGGCTGTCGGGCGGAACGTCGCTGACCGGACGCGTGCTACGGGTCAGCAATGCGCTCAATGCCAAGACCCGGCTGGTCGACGTCGACGTTGCGTTTCCGGTCGGAAGCCTGTTGCCGGGCGAAGCTATGCAGGTCGCGATCGCCACTGGGCAGGTCGCCGGCTGGGTGGTGCCGCATCGCTCCGTCGTCACCGCGGGCGGGCCGGCGCACGTCTTTCAGGTCAGCGGCGGCAAGGCGGTCGCCGTCCCCGTCACGGTGGCGCTCGCCTCTGATGCGGGCGATGTCGTCAGCGGGGCGATCGACCCCCGGCGTCGCCTGATCGTCGATGGTGCCTATCAGGTCAGCGACGGTGCCGCCGTGCGGTGGACGCGCTGATGCTCGAGCGGTTGCTGCGCGAGCAATCGCGCGCCTTCGTCCTGATCGCCATCGCACTGGCAGTGGCGGGGCTGGTCGCCGCGCTGTCGCTGCCGATCGGACTGTTTCCGCAAGTGTCCTTCCCGCGCGTCGTGGTCGATCTCGATGCCGGCAGCCGCCCCGCCGATCAGACCGCGCTGACCGTCACCCGCCCGGTCGAGGAAGCGCTCCGCGCGATTCCCGGGGTGCAGGACGTCCGTTCCGCGACCAGCCGCGGGGCGGCGCAGATCTCGATCGATTTCGGCTGGGGCCGCGACATGGTCGCGAGCACGCTGCTGGTCGATTCGGCGATCGCGCGGACGATCGCGTCGCTTCCGAGTGGCACCCAATACACCGTCCGGCGGATGGACCCGACGGTGTTCCCGATCATTTCCTACGCGCTCGTCTCGACCGCCGCCGATCCGGTCGCGCTGCAGGATATCGCAAAATACCAGATCACGCCGTTGCTCTCCTCGGTCCCAGGGCTCGCGCGCGTCGGCGTGCAGGGGGGCGACACCGCCGAGGTGCAAGTGCTCGCTGATCCGCACCGGCTCGCCGATCACGCTCTGTCGATGGCCGACCTCACCACCGCGATCCGCAACGGCAATGTGCTGAGCGCGGTCGGACAGGTGCAGGATCGCGGGCGCCTGTCGCTCGTCATCGCCGATCGCAGCGTGACGACCGCGGCGCAGATCGGTGCAATCATCGTCTCTGCCGATCCGCAGGGCGTCGTCCGCGTTCGCGACGTAGCGACCGTGCAGAATGGTGCCGTCCCGGTGTGGCAGCGCATCGTCGAGGATGGCACGCCCGCGGTGCTGTTCAACATCTACGAACAGCCCGACGGCAATGCGGTGCGGATCGCGCAGGGCGTGCAGCAGAAGCTCGCCACGCTCGCGCTCCCGCCCGGCGTCAAGCTGGTCTGCTGGTACGACCAGAGCGAGCTCGTCACGCAATCGGTCGCCAGTGTGCGCGACGCAGTGCTGATCGGGCTCGTGCTCGCAGCGGTGGTGCTGTTGGGCTTTCTGCGCAGCTGGCGGGTGACGCTGGTCGCGGTCATCGTCGTGCCCGCGACGCTTGCGGCAACGGTGCTCGTCCTCAGCATGCTGGGGATGAGCTTCAACATCATGACGCTCGGCGGGATCGCCGCTGCCGTCGGGCTGCTGATCGACGACGTCATCGTGATGGTCGAGCATATCGCACGCCGCGCCGGCGCGATCGGCGCTGACGGCCGACCCGCCGGGGACGCCGCGGTGATCCCGGCGGCGCGCGAGTTCCTCGCGCCGCTCACCGGATCGAGTCTTGCAACGCTGATCGTGTTCGTGCCGCTGTCGTTCCTCACCGGGGTGACCGGCGCCTTCTCCAAGGCACTGTCGCTGACGATGGCGGCGGCGCTTGCGATCTCCTGGGCGATGACCGCGTTCGTCGTGCCGGTGCTGGTGCGCTGGCTGGTCGATTTCAGCGCGTGGCATGACCCCGGCACGCCCGGAGTCGGGCGTATGGCGCGGCTCCACGATGGCATTCTCGACCGCCTGTCGGCACGCCCCTGGCTGCTCGCCATCGCCGCGGTTCCCCTGCTGGCGATCGGCTATGTCAGCTACGAAAACGTGCCGAGCGGCTTCATGCCCAAGGTCGACGAAGGCGGGTTCGTGATGGACTATTACACTGCGCCCGGCACGTCGCTCGATGAAACGGGGCGGCAGGTCGGCCAGATCGACGCGATGTTGAAGGCCAACGCGGCCGTGCTGACCTTCTCGCGCCGGCTCGGCACCGGGCTCGGCGGCGATCTCGGGCAGAGCTATCACGGCGACTATTTCGTGCGGCTCAAGCCCGGTCATGCCGCCCCGACCGAGGAGATCGCGGCGGCGGTGGCGGAGCGGATCACCGCGGAGGTACCCGGCGTCCAGGTCGAAGTCGCGCAGCTGATCGAGGATCTGATCGGCGACTTGACCGCAGTGCCGCAGCCGATCGAGGTGAAGCTCTATGCCGCCGACCCTTCGGTCCTGCAGGGCGAGGCGCGCAAGGTCGCTGCGCTGATCGGTAAGATCGACGGCGTGGTCGAGGTGAAGGATGGCGTGCAGCTCGCGGGCGATGCGCTCGACGTGCATGTCGATCCGGTCCGCGCAGGGATCGAGGGTGTCGCTCCCGCCGATATCGAGGCGCAGTTGAGCGCCGCGTTGACCGGGAGCGTTGCAACCACGCTCGCCCAGCCGAGCAAGGCGGTCGACGTGCGGGTGCGCTTGCCCAACGCACCGACGCTCAGCGAAGCCGGGCTCGCCCAATTGCCGATCCGCGCGAGCGACGGACACGTCTTCGCGCTGTCGCGCGTCGCCACGATTGAGGCGGTGACCGGACAGCCGCAGATCAGCCGCGAAAATCTCGAACCGATGATCGCGGTGACCGGGCGAATCCAAGGCCGCGGGATCGGTGCTGCGGTCGGCGACGTGCGGGCGGTGCTCGACCGGCCAAGCGTTCTCGGCCCCGGCGTGCGGTATGAACTGGGCGGCCTCTACCAGCAGCAACAGATCGCTTTTTCCGGGTTGATCAAAGTGTTCGGGGCGGCGCTGGTGGCAGAGCTGGTCTTGCTGCTGATCCTCTATCGCCGCTTCTGGTTGCCGGTGATCATCATCGGCTGTTCGCTGCTGTCGACCACCGCTGTGTTCACCGCGCTGTGGGCGGCGGGGGTCGATCTCAACATCACGGCGCTGATGGGAATGACGATGATCATCGGCATCGGCACCGAGATGGCGATCTTCTACGTCTCGGAATTCGAAGAGCTGGCGCGGACCATGCCGCCCGCGGCGGCGACGCGCGAGGCGAGCCGCAACCGTCTGCGCCCGATCACGATGACGACACTCGCGGCGATCTTCACGCTGCTGCCACTTGCGCTGGCTATCGGTCAGGGCTCGGGGATCCAGCAACCGCTCGCGATTGCGATCATCGCCGGTCTGATCTTGCAATACCCCTTGGTATTGCTCGCGATGCCGGTCCTGGTACGGCTTACGTTGCCAAAGGGCGAGCGTGTCCTCGACACCGTACGCCAATCCTGATCGATCGGACCGACGAGAAGGTGTAGGCGATGCCAGACCGACCATCGCTTTCCGCAGAAATACTGGCGGCTGCGCTCGGACCACCATCGCGGTATTATGAGGGGGAATTCCGGCAACTCGCAACGATTGGCCGCTTGTGAGATTGGCATGCGCGATGACGTGCCCCTCGAAATACCCCAAAAAAGCGGGGCATCACGGGCCAGAATGGCACCAAAGCGCGCGCAGCAAGCGGCGATGAATCGGCGACAAGCCACCGAAAGCAGACACAAAACCCGCCTCGGGAATTTCTGAGACGGTTTGGTATGTCGGTGTGTGGTTGCGGAAACCTGCATTCAGCTTGGCTTGTTTACGTCGACCACGTGGTCGACCCAACCGCGTCGTAATTAAAATTTCGGAAGAAGTATGGCAGCATCAGAATACTACCGAGGAATGGCGTCCGTTCTGAGACATCGATAAACATTAACATTGTTTGGAACTCTCGCGCTCCGCTTGAAGAGGGCATCGGGCGAACGAAGCGACGCGTCCCTCGCACCACGGTGATTGCCTTAACGCTCGGATCGATGTCGACCGGGCCGATGGATTTGCGGCGAGGCAACTTAAGGACGCTCACTTGTCTCCGCATGAGGATTTCCGCGCGGTCGAGATTTCTCTCAATGCCGAGTCGATAGCACCACCGGCCCTATCAGGCCGGAGGTCCGCAATGGCGCATCGGCGCGATACGTCGGTAGGGTGGTGAAGGTCACTTTCTCCGCGTTCGGCTGCGCATCGCCGATCAGGCGGTTGACCCAAAGGTTGGCAACTCGCACTTCGATCGTATTGCGGCCGGCGCGGACAGCGCTGCCAATATCGACGCGGTACGGTGGGTGCCACAGCGTACCGACGCTCAGCCCGTTGATCCGCACCTCCGCCACGTCCCCGACGCTGCCAAGGTCCAACACCACCGATTTTGCCGCGCTTGCCCGCGGCAGGTCGAACCCACTGCGGTACGTCGCAATTCCCGAGAAATAGCGGATGCCCGGATCGGCGCTTTTATCGAGCGGCTGCAGCACGGTCATCGTGGTTTTGGCAGGCGCCCCGCGCCCCGGCTCGAATGTCACGGACCATGGCGCGTTCAGCGTTGCAAGGAGCGTCTCGACGGTCGGTGCGACAGTCTCGCTGCCTAGCGCTGTGTGCTTGCGAAATACGACGAACACGGACTCATGCGCCTTTAGCGTAAGCGGGGTCACGGTTGACCCGCCGAACCGTCGCCAGGAGATCGGCTCGCTTTGGCCGGTCTCGGCATGCCACAGTTCCGGGATCCTACCGCTTACCGAAAAGGTGGCATCGATCTGCGCGACTCGATTTCCGCGGTTGTCGATCCAATAGATGTCCGCGCCAGCGGTGCGCCGATGCACGAACGCCAACTCGGCGTCGGCTGGTCCGCTATGCTGAAAATCGGGGGCGATCTTGGCGCGCGCCAGCCCTTGCGCGACGCTGTCGACAGCGATCACGCGGCCGGCCCCTACGCGCGTCTCTTGCCCCCCGGCCCACAACCGCGTGACGAGCGTTGCAAACGCCGCGGGATCGTCGGCAAGGCTCGGGCTGCTATCTGGCGCCTTGCCGATCACGGTCGCCCCCGCCTCGGCGAGCGCGGCAATGCGGCGCAGCGTCGGCAGCGTCATCCGGCGGGAGGTGCCACCGAGATAAAGCGCCTTGTAGCGCGCACCGCCCTTCGCGACGATCAGCCCGTGCTCGACCGTTACCGCATCGGTCAGCGCGGGTGCATTGATATAATCCCAGCCCCAGACAGGCGGCACGTCGGCCAACGGTGTGACCGCGTTGAGTGCAGTGATCGGCGCTTCCTCACCATAGAAGTAAGCCAGATCGGCAACATTGCGCCCCTGCTGCAGCAGGAAGCTGGTGCGTGCGATATAGTCGATCCAGGGTCGTGCCAGCTCGGCCCAGGTCTCGTGCCGCGTGAAATACTGCCCGATCATCGCCAGGCTGAGCCCCGGCGCCCGGTCGAGCGGCTGATGGACCGAGGTGTGGATCACGGGCCGATTGATGCCGTTCGCGAATTCCAGGTCGATCATCGGCCGCAAATCGGCCGGCGCGAACGCCCACGGCCAGAAAGCGGCGGTCAGGGACTCGGCCGCGACCAAATTCTGCCCATAAATGTGCGCGACCGACGCCGCGCCGCGATCATCGCCGATCAGCGTCGCGCGTGGTCCGTCCGCGCCATACGTCCACATCGCCGCCATCGGAATGTCGGTATGCGCCCGCATCGCCATATCGTCGCCGAGCACCGGACGCTTGTCTTCGAGCGCTTCGCCATAGACTTTCAGCCCATGCTCATGCGCCACCGCAGCGAGCGTTCCGTAATGCGCATCGGCGAGCAGGTCGGCGAGCGTCTGGCGATAGTCGTACAGAAACGCGTCGCTCCGTGTCGCCGAGCCGATCACCGCCCCGGTCAGCGTGGGCAGCCAAGGTATAGGGTCGTAGCCCCGGAGCCGCTTGAACGCAGATACCATGTCCGGCGTCCAGTTCGATGCGCCGACCTCGATCGAATCGGTCAGCAGCGCGCCGAGACTCTTGCCGATCGCGTCCTTGCCCGCGGCGTCGCGATAAAGGTGGAGATAGGTTTCGAGATACCGCCGAACCGCTGCGGCATCATATTTGTCGACCTCGAGCCCGGTCGCCTCGGGGGGCGCGGGATGGTTGGTCTTGCCGAGCAGCGTCGAACCCAGCCGCACTATCCGCCAACGCCCCGGCGGCGGGCTCCAGTCGAGCGTGCCGTCGGGGTGCAGCCGGGTGGTGAGGTCGATCACGCGCGCGGGATCGACCCCCGGGCTCGCGGGCGCGTCGAGCGCATAATAGTCGAGCGCGATGTCGAACCCCGCCTTGGTCTCGGCGCGATGGACTCGCGCGGCATCGCTTACGCGAAACATGCCAAGGCGGACTGTTGGGCCCTGCGGGGCTTTCGGGAATATGTCGATGATCTCGGCACCCGGCGCGCCGATGCTCATCGGCCTTGGCCCCGACATGGCGGTCGGGACGAGCACCAGCCGTACCGCGCGCGTGCGGACGGGTGCGAACGACACCGTCGTCGGTACGACCCCGAGCGGAACGTCGGCGAGCTTGCGCCAGCGGCCATCGACCTCTGCCTCGATGATCGGACGCAGCACCGGCGCGGAAAACGTCGATTTGGCATCGCTGATGAATACCGTCGCTGCGCGGATGGTGCGCGGGGCGGCGAACCGCAGGATGGCCAGTCCCGGCGCGGCGGCCGTTCCCCTTGCGACATCGACGGCGGAGACCAGCGATGCATCCGAGAGCGCCGCGGCGTCGAGGGGCGTTCCGATAGCGTCGTTCGCCGTCACGCGCGGCGCGGCACCCTCGGGGATCGGGTACGCCAGAACTGCGACGTCGGTGTAGAAACTCGGCTTTGGCGACGCGACGGGCGCGCCGCCCGGTTCGTCATTCTTGAACGCGATATCCTGGAACGGTCCGGTCGTTACGGGCGGCGGCCCGAGCACACCGCGGAACCGCGTTCCGCCCAAGACGTCGGTTTCGCTCCAGACAAGCTTCTTCATCGCATCGCGCGGCGCGACCCACGGACCACCTGTCTCGCTCCAGCCGGGCGAGGCCGCGATCGCGAATTCGAGCCCGAGCCGATCGGCGGTCGCCACGGCGTGCGCGAAGGCATGTTTCCAGGGCCGCGTCATATAGGGCAGCCGCCGCTCGACGATTTGCGGCGTACCGAGCGTCGCGTCGAAGGTCTGCACCCCGCCGATGCCGATCCGGTGCATCCATTCGAGATCCTTGGTGATCCCGTCCTCGGTAATGTTGCCATTCAACCAGTGCCACCAGACGCGCGGTCGCGCGCTGGCGGGGGGATCGCGAAAGCCATCGACCAAAGGATCGGCCGCGGCAACCGTCTGGGCGTTCGCCGCGGTCGTACTCAGCAGCGCCGCGAGCAAAAGGAGGGCACGCGCGCGCATCATATCGGAAGCCTTTCCAGCATGGTTGGCCGCTGCCTGGACGCGACGGCCATGACCAGATCCAGACGGGCAGCGACAGCGCGGACGCCGGCGCTGCCCGCGACGATCAGTATTTGAAGCTCAGCCGCATGCCGTAAGTCCGCGGCGGCTGGAACTGATAGGTGTTGATCGACGGGATCGCCGTGAAGTTGCGCGTCGCGTTCGCGAACACCGCCTTGTCGGTGAAGTTGCGAACGAACGCCGAGATCTGCAGGTGCCCGCCCGCCGGTGCATAGGTCAGTTGCGCATTGCCCGTCGCATACGCCGTCTGGCGCGTGTCGGCGTCGTTGAACACGCTGTAATAATAGGCCGTCGAATATTTCCCATCGACCCGCGGCGTCAGCGTCGCGCCATTGGCGAAGTCGAAGCGATATTCGAGCCCACCGGTCAGCGCGAAGCGCGGCGCGTTGGGCAGATCGTTGCCCGAGACGTTGCGCGACACCGCCGCACCGGTCACCGGATCGGTGCTGCTCACCGTGCCGATATTCTTGTCGAACTGCGCGTGCAGGTAGGTTCCGTTGAGGTCGAGGCGCGCGGCACCGAACAAGGCGATGAACTGCGCCTCGGCGCCGTAGATCTTGGCGCTGCCGATGTTGAACACGCCAGACCCCGACGAGACCACGGGCGAAGCCTGCGACGCCTGATAGCCCTTGTAGTTCTGGTAGAAGATATCGGCGTTGAGCTGCAGCTTGCGATCCGCGAAACGGTTCTTGGTGCCGATCTCCCACGAATAGACGTTCTCGGGGCCGTAATCGACCGACGGCGCCGAACCGTTGGAATTGAAGCCACCCGATTTGTAGCCGGACGAATATTTCGCATAGACGAGATTGCGATCGGTCGGCGTCCAGTCGATCCCGCCAAGGAAGGTCGGACGCTGCTGGCGCAAGGTGCCGTTGCCCAGCCCCGGAAGGATCGGCGGGTTCCCCAGGCAGCCGATGATCGGATAGAGGAACGCCGGGATATGCGCGATGTCGCAGCGCAGCTGCGAGGTCCCAGTGCGGTCCTTCTTGTCCCAGGTGTAGCGCGCGCCCGCGGTCAGCTTGAGCGTGTCGGTCACGCGCAGGCTCGCCTGGCCGAAGACGGCGTCGGAGCTGGTCTTGGTGTTGTAGCGGAAGCGGACCAGATATTGCCCGGCATATTGCCCCGACAGCTGCAGCAATCCGCTGTCGAGCGAGTTGCTCTCGTCGAAGTGGAAATAGCCGACCTGCGCCGAGAATGCGCGGCCCTGCGGCGTGGCGAGGCGGACTTCGTGGTTCCACGTGTCGGGATTTTCGGCCTGACGGAAGTTGACCGGGTTGGCCGCGTTGCCGCTTGCGTCGAGCGCATGGCGCCACTGCTGCGAGTCGTACCCACCAGCATAGGTCAGCGTCAGACCGAGCGGGAGGCGATCATAGCTGAATTCCCAGCGGATGCGGTTGCCATTGATGCGATTGAAGGTCGGCGCGTAATTGACGAACTGCTTCTCATCAAAGCTTGTCGGAAGGATCGTCGCAATCGGACGGATCGCCGCGACATCGCCGACATTGTTGATGTCGTCATGCTGATACTGGATCATGCCGTCGAACCCGGCAAAGGGCTGCACCGCCAGGGTGACGCGACCCGACGTCGTCTGATCGTCATCGCCGCGACCGCCGACGCCGAGCAGCTCGCGATACCCGTCGTGCCGGCGCGCGACGCCCGAGAGGCGCAGCTGCGCCCAGCTCGCGAGCGGAATATCGATACCCGCTTCAGCGTTGACCGTCTTGTAATTGCCGGCCTCGAGCGAGAAATTGCCCCCAAGATCCTTGCCCGGCCGCCGCGTGATCAGGCTGATCAGGCCGCCGGTCGAATTGCGCCCGAACAACGTCCCCTGCGGCCCTTTCAGCACTTCGACGCGCTGCAGATCGTAGATCGAGGTGGCGATGCTGAACGAGCGGTTGGTGAAGAACCCATCGCGCGCAATCGGCACCGACGGATCGCCGATCTCGGTGACGTCGGTCGAGGCGATGCCGCGGATCGCGACATAGGCAGCGCCGGTCGAGGAGACGATGTTCACGCTCGGATCGATGCGCTGCAAGTTGGTGACGTTGGTCACGCCCGCGGCGGCGAGGTCGGCGCCGCTATAGACCGTCAGCGCCGTGGCGGTCTTCTGCGCGCTCGATTCGACGCGGTTGGCGGTGACGATGATATCCTGCAGCTGGTCGGCAGGGGCTTGGTCGCCCGTGGCCGCGGCAACTGCCGGAGCGCCCGGTTGCGTGGTCGGCGCGGGCGCCGGCTCGGTCTGCGCCATCGCCGGCAGCGCGGTGGTGATCAGCGCCGTCGTGGCCATGAGCCGCAGGAAATCGGATGTATTCATGCTGTCCTCCCCTTCATCCGCGGGTCGGTCGCCATCCGGCACCGCCCGCATTTCATGATCGACACCATCGTCGAATTATAATTAGCGTTCTAATACCAATATGGCTATGCCGTCAAGACGGTCGGAACGGTCTTCATCGTAATGACGAGCGGAAGATCGTCCGACGCTTGTCCGACGTGCAGCGACAGCGGCCCGGCGATCGCCATCCAGCCGTCCGCGCGCCAGACGCGCAGCATTCTCGGCTCGATATCGATGGCGATCTGACGTTGCGCACCGGCCGCGACGAAGACCTTCGCGAACCCGACCAGCGCGCGCTCGGGCGCGGAGCGATAGACCTGGACGACGGTGCCGCCGTCGCGTTCGCTCAGATTGCGCACCGTCACGCCGACCTGCGCGCCGTCGATCGTCGGCTGTTCGATCGCGAAGCGGGCATAGCCCATGCCGCTGCCGAACGCGTAGGCAGGCGTCTCCATACCGCGCCAGCCGACGGCAAGTCGCTCCGAATACGCAAGTTTACCGTCAGCGTCGGGCGTGAGCCCCAGCGCGGGATAGTCGGCCTCGTCGCGCGCGATCGACACCGGCATCCGCCCGCCCGGCTCGCGATCCCCGGCAAGCACTTCGGCCAAGGCGCGACCGAACGCCTGCCCCGGATACCAGGCGACCAGCACGGCGCCGGCGCGCTCGGCCCAGGCGGCATCGAACGCATGGCCGACATTGGCGACGATCACGGTGCGCGGGTTCGCCGCCGTCACCGCTTCGATCAATGCGATCTGCTCGGGAGCGAGCCGCGTATCGACACGGTCCTTGCTCTCGACGCTCGAATCCGATGTCTCGCCGACCACCAGGATCACCGCATCGGCGCTGCGCGCGAGGTCCACCGCGCGATCGTGCATCGCCTGCGCCGAATCGGGCGTGCGAACGCCGAACCACAATCCCTGGACCCGCGCGGGCGTGTGCCGGAAGACGATCTCGACGAGGACGTCGCGGCCCGCCACGAGCGGCACGATCGAACAATCGGCATCGCCGCGCTTGAGCGTACCCATCACGTCCGACGCCGCTACGGCCTCGTCGCGGCGCAGCACCTCGGTTCCATCGACCGTCATCGCCACCGCGCCGGTGCCACCGAGATAGAAACGATAGTCGCCGTCGCGCTCGGGCGTGAACCAGCCGCGCGCACGGATCGCAGCCGGGCGGTCCCATGCACCCTGCTCGTGGACGCCGACGAACCAGACGAGCGAATTGGTCGCGCGCGTCTCGCTGAAGCGTGGCGTGCCCGACACAGCGGTGTCGTCGAAATAGTCGATCGTCATGCCGACGGTGCAGCCGTCGCCTAGGTCGCGCTCGGGCCGCACCGGCATCGAGGGCAGTCGCGGCTGCGGATCGACGCCGACCTCGTGGACGATCCGCGCCTGTCCAGCATAGTGACGGCGGATCGCCTCGAGCGGGCGCACCGCATCGGGCGTCACCGCGATCTTGGCGAAGGTGCCGCCCTGATAGCAGGGCGCATCGGCATTGGGCCCGATCACCGCGATCGTCGCATCGCGACCGGGAACCAGCGGCAGCAGGTCGCCCTGGTTGCGCAACAGCACGAAGCCCGCCGCGGCGGCCTCGGTCAACAGATCGTCGACATCAGCCGTGGCGATCGAGGGCGTCTTGGCACCGGTGAACCGCCGCGCGAAGCCCGCGACCCGCGCCGCGGCATCGGCCACGCGCGCGGGATCGACCTGATCGGCCAGGACCGCCGCGCCGACCTTGGCGCCGAGAAAGCGGGCCGGCCCCGGCATTTCAAGATCGAGCCCGGCGGTGATCGTCGGAACGGTGCTGTGGGTGCCGAACCAGTCGCTCATCACGACGCCGCCAAAGCCCCATTCGCCCTTTACGATATCGGTCAGGATGTGATGCTGCTCGGCGCAATAGCTGCCGTTGACGCGGTTATAGGCGGCGAGCATGCCCCCCGCCCCGGCCGCCGCGGCGAGCTCGAACGGCAGCAGATAGACTTCGCGCAGCGTGCGTTCGTCGATCACGACGTTCATCGTGTCGCGCGCGGTCTCGCTGTCGTTGCAGACGAGGTGCTTGACCACCGAGGCGGTGCCGGTCGACTGCAGGCCGGTCGTCCAGGCCGCGCCGAGCGCACCGGCGAGATAGGGATCTTCCGAGAAATATTCGAACGCCCGCCCGGCGAGCGGACTGCGCGCGAGATTGACGTTGGGCGCGAGCACCGCGTCGACGCCGCAGCGGACGGCTTCCCCGCCGACCAGCGCGCCGACCCGCGCGACGAGATCGACGTCCCAGCTCGCGCCAAGCGACGTCCCACACGGCGTCAGCAGCGACACGTCGCGTTCGTCGACGCGGCCGCTCGCGATCCCCATCGGGCCATCGGCCATCGTGGCCGCCGGGATGGCGTGCGCGGGCAGCGCCAGCGTCGACCACATCGCGCCGCCGGCGGACAGGCTGGCTTGTTCTTCGAGCGAAAGCGGATCGGTCATGCGGCGTGCGCCTCGAGTGCGAAGGTCATGATCTGCCGCGCTTGCGCGGAAACTGCCGAGGCGATGCCGGCGTCGACCAGATCGCCGTTCGCATCGAACGGCCGCTGCTCGACCGAATTGACCGCGATGCCGATCGGCGTCGGCCAGCCGCGCATCGCGTGGACGATCCCGCGCAACGCGCTCAGCGTCACGCCGCCCGCCTGCCACCCGGCGGCAGACACGATCAGCCCGACCGGACGCCCCTCGAAATACGGACGCGCGTCGCCGCGCAGATCCTCGAGCAAGTCGATCGCGTTCTTGACGAGCCCCGAGACCCCGCCGTGATAGCCCGGTGTCCCGAGCACGAGACCATCGGCCTCGCGGACGCTCTCGATGAAGGCCCGCTGTTCATCGGTGCGCGCGGTATCTTCGACATTGAAATGCCCGAAGCGCGCGAGCGCCGCGCCGTCGAACAGCGTCGTCTCGGCACCCACCTCGCCACAGGCGGAGAGCACCGCGCGCACCAGCCGCTCGCTGCTCGAGCCAGCGCGCAGCGTACCGCCGATCCCGACGATGCGCTTGCGACGAACGCTCATGCCGCGTCGCGCAGCGCCGGCATGACCCGCGTCGAAAGCAGTTCGAGCGTCTGGTCGGCATAGCGCAACCGTTCAGCCGTCAGCGGACCCGTCGTCGTGCCGCACAGGATGTTGCCGATGCCGAGCGCCACATACGGCTTGAGATGCTCGATCACCGTCTCGGGGCTGCCATAGAGGCACCAGGTTCCGATCCAGTCCTCGGTCAGCGCGTTCGGCGTGCGATCGGTCTTCTTGTTGGCGCCATCGGTCTCGGCGCGCGCGTTGAACGCCGCCTCGCGCTCGATCGCTTCCTGGTAGCTCGCCAGGATCTCGAGCAATTCGGTCCGCGCCTGCTCGTCGGTCTCGGCGAGGTGGACGACTTGATAGGTATGCGTCGACCAGGACAGCGCGTCGGCGACGATTTCGGGCGCGTGGCCCGCCGCTTCGAGCATCGTGCGATAAGCAGTGAAATGCTTGGTGACGTGCTTGAGCGGCTCGGTCCCGCCGATCACCGGCGGGGTGAAGGCCGGGATGAACGCCGGCCAGCCATTTTCCGCGGCACGCCGCGCGCTCGTTTCCTTCATCGCAACGGGCATCAGCCGGGCGTGTCGCGGCGTATAGGCCGCTGGTGCGATGCGCTGGAGGACGCGGCCCTTATATGGGCCATTGTCGATCTCGACCGCGGGATCCTCGACACGCTTGGCCCAGAGCTGCTCGGCAATCGCGAGGTTGCGGTCGGCGATCGCCCCGGCGTCCTGATAATTGACGCCGAAGCCGATCATTTCCTCGGGCGTCGTGCCGCTGCCGACGCCGACGAGCAGCTTGCCGTCGGTCAGCTGGTCGAGGATGTTGATCCGCTCGACGAAGCGCACCGGATGATGCAGCGGCACCGACGTGATCGAGAAGCCGAAATACATCTGCGGCAGCTTTGCCGCGAGATAGGCCGCGAACATGTAGCTGTCCGACGCGATCGGCATATAGCCGTTGAAATGGTGGTCGGGCAGGAAGATCGCATCGAAGCCGAGCTCGGCCGCGCGGGTCGCATGCCCCTCCAGATCCTTGATCAGCGCACGATCTTCTTCCGGCGCCATCGATCGGGCATTCAGGAAAACCGAAAATCGCATAGTCTATCCCCTCGCACGCTCACGCGGTGATGCCTTGCCGGCCATCCCGCATCGTTGTAGGATTTAGAACTAGAACGGTAGTTCTGATATGTCCAGTCCCATTTGCGCGGCAAGTGCCGTAGAACGCGTCCTGCTATGAACGTCGAAACCAAGATCAGCGCGGTCCGCGCCCCGCAACAAGGTCGCAGCCGTGCGTCGTTCGAACGCATGTTGATTGCTGCCGAAGAGTTGATGTCCGAGCGCGGCACCGACGACTTCACGCTCAATGAGGTCGGCAAACGCGGCAAGGTGTCGATCGGCTCGATCTACTGCCGCTTCGACAGCAAGGACGATCTCGTCCACGCGGTGCAGACGCGCGTGCTCGAGCGCGTCAATGCCGAGCAGCTCGCGATGGTCGAGTCGGCGCGGACCGAGGCGCCCGATCTCGTCATCCTGGTCGATCGCCTGGTCGAAGGCACCGCCGAATCGCTTCGCCGTTTCGCCGACGTGATGCGCCCGTTCATGATCCGCGCGAGCACCGACACCGTCGTCGCCGCGCAAGGCAAGGCGCGCTATGCCGAGATCGCCGACGCCGTCTGCGCGGCCTTGCTCGAGCACAGCGCCGAGATCGCGCAGCCCGACGCCGAGCGTGCGGTGCATTCGGCCTATCGCATCCTCTATTCGTCGATCGCGCGCTATCTCGGCTTCGGCTCGACGATGGGATCGGCCTGGGATGGCGATTGGCAGATCCTCAAGGAAGATCTCGCTCGCATGATCGCAGCCTTTCTCACCACTTCACCGCGGATCGCTTGACCACCGACCCTGCTGCCGCGTATCAGAACTGTAATTCTGATAACAGAATGGGAGTGGGATGCGGCGTTTGCGCATGGGAATGGTCGGCGGCGGGCCGGGTGCGTTCATCGGCCCGATCCACCGCATCGCCGCCGAACTCGACCGTGAGATCGAGCTGGTTGCGGGCGCGTTCGGCAGCACGCTAGAGCGCTCACGCGCCGCGGGCGAGGCGTATCGGATCGACCCGTCGCGGGCGTACGGCGACGTCGCGGAGCTGCTCGCGGCCGAAGCGACGCGCGACGACTCGATCGATTTCATCACGATCGCCTCCCCCAACCATCACCATCTGCCAGCCGCCCGCGCCGCGCTCGCCGCGGGGATCCCGGTGCTCAGCGACAAGCCAGCCACCGCGACGCTCGCCGAGGCGCACGCGCTCGCCGGCCTCGTCGCCGACGCCGGACTCCCGTACGGGCTGACCTACACCTATTCCGGCTACCCGCTGGTGCGCGAAGCGCGCGCGCGGATCGCGGCGGGGCTCGTCGGCAGCGTCCGCAAGGTCGTCGTCGAATATCCGCAAGGCTGGCTGGCAGGTGAAGGCGCCGGCAAGCAGGCCGAGTGGCGGCTCGATCCGGCGCGTGCGGGCGAAGGCGGCGCGATCGCCGATATCGGGGTCCACGCCTTCCATCTCGCCGAATTCGTCACCGGTCTGCGCGTCACCCGCCTGCTGGCCGATCTCGCCGCGGTCGTTCCCGGCCGCCGATTGGACGATGACTGCCAGGTGCTGCTGCGCTTCGACAATGGCGCGCGCGGCGTCCTGCTCGCGTCGCAGATCATGCTCGGCGAGCGCAACGGGCTGCGGCTGCGCGTCTATGGCGACCGCGGCGCGCTCGACTGGCGGCAGGAAGCGCCCAACCTCCTGACGCTCCACCACGCCGATGGCCGTACCGAGCTGGTCCAGGCGGGCGACGCCGGGCTTGGCGACGCAGCACGCGCCGCCAGCCGGACGCCCGGCGGGCATCCCGAGGGCTATCTCGAAGCGTTCGCCAATCTCTATCGCGATTTCGCGCGCCAGCTGCGCGGCGAACCCGGCAGCCTCGTCCCCGGGATCGACGAAGGTCTCCGCGGGATGGCGTTCATCCATTTGGCCGTCACCGCCAGCCGCGCCGATGCGGGCTGGGTAGATTTCGAGGTTTGACCCCCATGCGCACGATCAAAGGCCCCGGCATCTTCCTCGCGCAGTTCGCGGGCGACGCGGCGCCGTTCGACAGCCTCGAACACATCGCCGATTGGGCGGCAGGGCTCGGCTACAAGGGCTTGCAGATCCCGAGCTGGGATGCGCGGCTGTTCGATCTCGCCCGCGCCGCCGAGAGCAAGACCTATTGCGATGACATCGCCGGGATGCTCGCCGAGAAGGGACTCGCGGTTACCGAACTGTCGACGCACCTCCAAGGGCAGCTGGTCGCGGTCCACCCCGCCTACGACGCGCAGTTCGACGCCTTCGCCGCTGAGGCGGTCCGCGGCAATCCAGCGGCGCGACAGGCCTGGGCCGTCGAGCAACTCAAGCTCGCCGCTCGTGCCAGCGCGCATCTCGGGCTGGCGGCGCATGCCACCTTCTCGGGCGCGCTCGCTTGGCCGTATCTTTACCCATGGCCGCAACGCCCCGCGGGGCTCGTCGAGGATGCGTTTGCCGAGCTCGGCCGGCGCTGGCGCCCGATCCTCGATGCGTTCGAGGAGGTCGGGGTCGACCTCGCCTTCGAGATCCATCCCGGCGAGGACCTCCACGACGGCGTAACGTTCGAGCGGTTTCTCGCGGAGGTCGGCAACCATCCGAGCGCCAATATCCTCTATGACCCGAGCCATCTGCTGCTTCAGCAGCTCGATTATCTCGCGTTTCTCGACATCTATCACGAGCGCGTGAAGTGCTTCCACGTCAAGGACGCCGAGTTCCGCCCGTCGGGCCGCTCGGGAGTCTATGGCGGCTATCAGGGCTGGGTCGACCGCCCCGGCCGGTTCCGCTCGCTCGGCGACGGCCAGATCGACTTTGCCGGCATCTTCTCGAAGATGGCGCAATATGACTTCGCCGGCTGGGCGGTGCTCGAATGGGAGTGCGCGCTCAAACATCCCGAGGCGGGTGCCGCCGAAGGCGCGCCGTTCATCGCACGCCACATCATCCCGGTGACCGACCACGCCTTCGACGATTTTGCCGCCAGCGGCAGCGACCGCGCGCTCAATGCGCGGCTGATGGGACTTGACGCATGACCAGCTTCGACCGCCGTGAGATGATCGGTGCGGGCGCGCTCGCGCTCGGTGTGATTGCGGTGCCGATCGCGGTGCTGCGCGCGATGCGCGCGCCGACCGACGACGAACCGAGTGACCGGCAAAAGCTGATCGCGCAGCAGATCGCGCAGATCCTGATCCCGCGCACCGATACGCCCGGCGGCGCCGATGTCGGCGCCGACGCCTTTCTGCTGCTCGCGCTCGCCGCGGGCCTTGACGGGACGCGCACACCCGACGGCGGCGCCGCGATCCAGGGCGCGACCGCGCGGTATCGCCGTCCCGATGGGTCGCTCGATCACCTGACCTGGCTCGAGGAAGAACTCGACCGCAAGGCGCATGGCGATTTCCTCGCCGCCCCGCTCGCGCGCCAGCAGGCTGCGCTCGACACGATCGACGGCGCCGCCTTCGCCAACCACCAGTCGACCGGCCCGTGGCCCAAGATCAAGGGGCTGCTGCTGACCGGCTATTACACCTCGCAGCCCGGCGGCGCGAAGGAACTCACCTATGAATTGGTGCCGGGTCGCTTCGACCCCGATCTGCCGCTGCGTCCCGGCATGCACGCGTTTTCGAGCGACTGGACCGCGGTGGAGTTTGGATGATGACGGTGGATTTCGACGCGATCGTGGTGGGCTCGGGCATCACCGGCGGGTTCGCCGCCAAGGAACTGACCGAGAAGGGCCTCAAGGTCCTGATGATCGAGCGCGGGCCCAAGATCGAGCATGGCACGGGCTACAAGACCGAGACGCTCGCACCGTGGGACCTGCCGTTCCGCGGGCTCGGCGATGCCGAAGAATATGCCTCGGTCTATCCGGTCCAGTCGAAGAACCGCCACTTCACCGAATTCACGCAGGACCATTTCTGCCGCGACGACGAGAACCCGTACACGACCCCCGCCGGCGGCGAATTCACCTGGTTCCGCTCGTACAATCTCGGCGGCCGCTCGCTGACCTGGGGGCGGCAATGCTATCGCTGGTCGGATTACGATTTCGGCGCCAACAAGCGTGACGGAAACGGCACCGACTGGCCGATCCGCTATGCCGAGCTCGCGCCCTGGTATGACCGCGTCGAGGATTTCGTCGGAGTCTCGGGCGCGGCCGAGGGGATGGCGCAGCTCCCCGACGGGCATTTCCAGCCGCCGATGCCGCTCAACGTGGTCGAACAGCACGTCCGCGAGGGGATCAGCGCGCGCTGGCCCGGACGGCGGCTGACGATCGGCCGCACCGCCAATCTGACGCAGGAGAAGGACGGGCGCAGCGCGTGCCAGTATCGCAGCATCTGTGCGCGGGGCTGCTCCTACGGCGCCTATTTCTCGACGCAGAGCGCCTCTTTACCGGCGGCGATGAAGACCGGATTGCTCACCGTCGTCACCGACAGCGTCGTCGAGGGCGTCGATTACGATCCCGTGACGCGCCGCGCGACCGGCGTGCGTTTCCTCGACACCGCCAAGAAGGAACGCCACCGCGCCACCGCACGGCTCGTCTTCCTCAACGCCGGTGCGTTCAACACCAACCACATCCTGCTGCGCTCGCACTCGGAAGCGATGCCCAACGGCCTCGCCAATTCGAGCGGCGTGCTCGGCACGCACATCATGGACCACGCGACGACGCTGTCGGCAATCGCGATCATGCCGGGGTTCGAGCAGCATACCACCTTCGGCAATCGCCCGACCGGCATCGTCATCCCGCGCTTCCGCAACCTCGAGACGCTCGACGGCAACGGTTTCACGCGCGGCTATTCGTTCCAGGGCGGCGCGCTGCAGAGCACGTGGACGCAGGGCAAGCGCCAGGCGGGGATCGGCCACGGCTTCAAGACGCACCTGCGCACGCCGGGCGACTGGAAGATGATCCTCGTCACCTTCGCCGAATCGATGCCACGCGCGAGCAACCGGCTGACGCTCGATCCGGCAAAGATCGACGCGAACGGTGCGCCGGCGCTCAACATCGCCTTCGCGCACGGCAAGGAGGAACATGCCGCGCTCGCCGACGCCAAGGCCGAGGCGGCGGCGATGCTCGGCGCGGTCGGCGGCCAGGTCGTGATGGGGATGGATCAGCCCGGCCCCGGCGGCTCCGCGATCCACGAAATGGGCGGTGCGCGCATGGGGCTCGACCCGACCACCTCGGTGCTCGACAAATGGAGTCGAGCCCATGACGTCGCCAATCTGTTCGTCACCGACGGCGCGCAGATGAGTTCGTCGGCATCGCAGAATCCGTCGCTGACCTATCTCGCGCTTACCGCGCGCGCCTGCGACGCTGCCGTGTCGATGCTGCGCGCTGGCACGCTGTGATGCGCCTGACCTTTTCCGGAGAGAGAGCATGATCGACCGTCGTACCCTGCTGGCGGCGACAGCCGCGTCGCTCGCCGCACCGGCGTTCGGCCGATCTGCCAGCCAGAGCTTCCCCACCGGCTTCCTGTGGGGCGCGTCCACCGCGGCGTATCAGGTCGAGGGCAACAACATCAACAGCGACCTCTGGCCGCTCGAGCATGCGAAGCCGACTGCGTTTGCAGAGCCGTCGGGCGATGCCGCCAACAGCTTCGAATTGTGGCCGACCGATCTCGATCTGGTCCGCGCGATGGGGCTCAACGCCTATCGCTTCAGCCTGGAATGGGCGCGGATCGAGCCGGCGCGCGGGCAATTCTCGCAAGCGATGCTCGATCATTATGCCGCGATGATCGAGGGGTGCCGCACGCGCGGGCTGACGCCTTTCGTCACCTTCAACCATTTCACCACCCCGCGCTGGTTCGCCGAAGCCGGCGGCTGGACCAACCCCGAAGGCCCGGCGCTGTTCGCGCGCTTCTGCGACCGCGCCGCGCGGCACCTCGCGCACGGCATCGGCTACGCGACCACGCTCAACGAGCCCAACCTCAACGGGCTGCTGAGCGAGCTGCTCCCGGCAGGCGTGGGTGAACGGCTGATGGAAACCGACAAGGCGATGGCGGCCGCCGCGGCGCGCGCAAGCGGCGTCCCGCTCTATTCCGCGGGCAGCGCGCTCTACGTCGCCGATCCGCAGCTCACGCAGAAGCACCTGCTGGCGGCGCACCGGCTCGGGCGCGCGGCGATCAAGGCGGTGCGGCCCGATCTGCCGGTCGGCGTCAGCCTCGCCATCATCGACGATCAGCCGGTCGGCAAGAACAGCGTGCGCGACGCCAAGCGCGCGCGCTTCTACGCCGCGTGGCTCGACGCCGCGCGCGCCGACGATTTCGTCGGGGTCCAGAACTACACGCGGACGCTGTGGGATTCCTCGGGCAAGCTGCCCGTGCCACGCGGAGCGCCGGTCAACGCTGCGGGCGAGGAAATCTACCCCGCCTCGCTCGCCAATGCGGTGCGCTATGCGCATTCCGTCAGCGGCGTGCCGGTGATCGTCACCGAACACGGCATCAACGCGACCGACGATCGATTGCGCGTGGCGCTGATCCCCGCGGCGCTCGCCGAGCTCCAGAAGGCGATCGACGAGGGCGTGCCGGTGAAGGGCTATATGCACTGGTCGCTGATCGACAATTTCGAATGGGTGTTCGGCTACGCGCCCAAGTTCGGGCTGCACAGCCTCGACCGCGTCACCTTCCGCCGCACCGCCAAGCCGAGCGCCGCCGTGCTCGGCGCGATCGCACGGCGCAACGCGCTCTGAGATCCGCGCGCCGCTAGCGCGGCGCACGGCCCTGCAGGAACAGCGCAACGCTAGCCGCCGCGTGGTCGGCGAGCGCCGCTCCCGCGAGACGCTCGGCGCCATACAGCGCGCGGCTGACCGCCCCTGCGATCGCGAGGTCGAACAATCGCTGCGCGTCGCCAGCGGGATCGTCGCACACGAGGCGGCCATCACGCGTCCATCGCTCGAGCTGCTCCGCGAGTTGCCGCTGGAGCGGCGCGCCCGCCGTCGCATGGAAGACGCCGCTCAACGTCGGCAGCTTTTGCCCTTCGGCAATGCCGAGCCGGCCGAGAAACAGCGCATCGTCCCCGAGAATCCAGCTCAACACCTGCGTGACGAACGTCGTAAGCCAGGCGCGGGGATCATCCTCCTGCCCGACAACGCCGCTGACCCGCGCCTGCCCGCGCGCGGTGATGCGGCGGATCACCGCTTCGAGCAGCGCTTGCTTGGTCGGAAAGTAGCGGAACAGCGTCGCCTTCGATCCCCCGAACGCAGCGACCATCCGATTGGTGCTCGCCGCTTCATACCCCGACGCCATGAACTCGGCCTCGGCTGCATCGAGAATACGCGCCGTCACCGTCTCCGGATCTCGGCTCACAGGGGGTTTGCGCACGCCACCGGACGCGCTATAAGAACCATCTGGTTTCTTTATAATCATGACTAGGAAAAGGAATGCCGATGGAACCCTATGTGCGCAACCTGTGGTATGTCGCGGCGTGGGAGGACGAGGTTCCCGAAGGCGGCATGTTGCCCCGGACGTTGCTCGACGAACCGCGCCTGATCTATCGACTCGCCGACGGCACTTACGCCGCGCTTGCCGATCGCTGTCCGCATCGTTTCGCCCCGCTCAGCCGTGGCAAACGCGATGGCGACCGGATCGTTTGCGGCTATCACGGCCTGGAATTCGGCGCCGACGGGGGCTGCGTGCGCGACCCCTTTTCCGACCTGATCCCGCCCAACACCCAGGTCTCGTCCTGGCCGACCGAAGCGCGCTGGGGCGCGGTTTGGGTCTGGCCGGGCGACGCCGCCGCGACGGATCCTGCGCTGATCCCCGATTTCTCGTTCATCGACGCAGGCCCGCCGATCGTCCGCGGACGCACGCACATGCGCGCGAATTTCGAGTTCATCACCGACAATCTGATGGACCTCAGCCACGCCGAGTTCCTCCATATCGAGACCTTCGCGACCAACGGCGCGCTGTTCAACGGCGAGCATAGCGCGACGCAGGATGATAGCGGCGCGATCTGGTCGAACTGGCGGATGCCCGACACCCCGCCACCGCCCTTTGCCACCGCGCTCGTGCCCGACGGCGGCCGCGTCGACCAATGGCTCGAAATGCGTTGGCACGCGCCCGCGTCGATGGCGCTGTTCATCGGCGTCGCGCATGCCGGCAGTGAGCGCCAGCAGATGGTCGTGCCGGCGATGGCCAATCCGCATATCATCACGCCAGAAACCGCGACGAGCTCGCACTATTTCTTCACCCGTGAGCCGGGGGACGGATCCGAAGCGATGGCCAAGCAGGTGTTCGACGCGGAGGATGGCCCGATGCTCGAGGCGATCCAGCAGGCGATGCTCGGCCGCGACTTCTGGGCCGAGCGCCCGGTCATCCTGTCGGTCGACGCCGCGGCGATCCGCGCGCGACGCCGCCTGATGCAGCTGCGTCGCTCCGAGATGCCGTCCCCGGTCGAGGTAGCCGCCTGATCAGCGCCTGACCGGAACGCTCCCGCGCGTTCCGGTCAGGCGATCGCGCGATATCGAAAATCGCGGAAATGAACCCTGCCCGCCCCGCTCGCGAAGAGCGCCGGGCGAAGCTGCGCGAGATCGTCGATCGTGTTGGCGTTGTAGCCCGAGACTTCGCTGCGCACGCCGTGGCGCGTCCAGCTCTTGCCGTCGACGCTGTAATAGAAGGTCACGATCTGCCGGTCGTTGACGATCCGCAGGAACAGCCGCCGCACTGCAGGCGCCGGTTCGGGCCAATAGCTCGCCTTGCCCCCGCGGTAGGTGATCATCCGCTTTCCATCGATCCCCATGCCGAGGAACAGCCGGTCGTTGAAGAACAGCAGCAGCCCGCCCTGCGCGTCGCCACCGAGTTCGCACTCGACCGTGATTTCATAGGCATGGTCGCCGACGATTTGCGTCAGCGGTGCGCAATCGTTCGGGCCAGTGCCTTTCCCCGCGATCGTCAGCATATTGCGCTCGATCCGCGCTCGCGCAAGCTCGCCCGGCCCCCCGCCGTAGAAGCTCCAGCGCGTTCCGAAGGCGGGCTTGGAGAAATCGTCCGAGCCCGCAATGCCGTGCGGCCCCGCCACGCCACCGGGCCGCGGCAGCGGTTGCGAGAGATCGCCGCCTGTCGCGCGGAACCAGCCATCGTCACCCCACACGATCGGCTCGAGCAAGGTCTGCCGCCCGAGCGAGCGATAGCCGTTTTCATAGCCGTGATAGACCATGTGCCAGCGGCCGCCCGGACCCTCGACGCAGGTCGCATGACCACGCGACCACCAGCGTTCGGCCTCGCTGCGCGTCCGCACGATCGGGTTGTGCGGGCAATTCTCCCACGGCCCCGCCAGCGTCCGCGCACGCGCGGCGATCACCATGTGCCCCGTCGCCGGGCCGCCCGTTCCGCCGACCGCGCTGACCAGATAATGCCAGCCCCCGCGCCGGAAGAGCTTTGGTCCCTCGAGCGGATAGGCTTCGGTGATCCAGGCATCGGGATAGTGCCAGCCATCATAGACCTTCTCGACCTTGCCGACGGTCGACAGCCCATCGGGCGCAAGCCGGACGCGGTTGACGCCCGACAGGAACAAGTAACGCTGGCCGTCGTCATCGACCGCATGGCCGGGATCGATCAAATCGCCGATGCCGAGATCGATCGGATCGCTCCACGGCCCGTGCATGGTCGGCGCATGGATGACGTAGATGTTCGCGAAGCTCGGCAGCGGTCCCGACCACGACGCCTTCATGAACGGGATGTAGATGAAGTACCGCCCGTCATGCTTGACGATATCGACCGCGAAGACCGTGCCGAGCGGCTTGGCCAGCGCCGGCCCGACCGGCGTCCAGTTGACCAGATCGCGCGAATGCCAGATCAGCAGCCCGGGCGACGCATCGAACGACGAATGCGTCATCCAATAGTCGTCGCCATCCTTTAGGATCGACGGGTCGGGCCGATCCCCTGCCAGGATCGGATTGAGATAGCGCCCATCGCCGAGATCGGGCGCGCGCTGCCCCTCGACCCCGCGCCGAGCGGCAGCCGGCAGCGCTGCCACCGCCGGTAGCGCCGCGCCGCCCGCCAGCGCGAGCGCCAGCACATCGCGGCGCGACGCGCTCACGCCGCGACTTCCAGCGTCTTGGCGTCGCTGTTCATCGCAGGGAACGGCAGATACGAGACCCTCAGCTTCTCGCTCAACGTCAGGCTGTGCGCGCCTGGTGCCAGCGGCTCGGACGCGATCACGCTGATGGTCGCGACCGAGCCGAAGTTCCACTGGCGGTCATAGGTGGTTTCCATCTCGTCGAGCGTCAGCGGAGCGCCACCACCGGTCTCGTCGAAGCGGATCGCCTCGCGGGCCACTGGTTGGTCGTCGATCGTCACGACCAGATCCTCGACCATCGAAAGCCCGAGCCCGCGATAATAGCCCAGCCGCGCGTCGAACGCGAAGCCGTCCGCCGTCGCGCGCAGGCTGTCATCCACGATCAGATATTTGTCGAACATCACTGTGTTCCTTTCAGAAAGCCCTGTGCGCCGAGCCAGCGCAGATATTGGTCCATCCAACCCTCGGTCGGCGTGCCTGCCACGCCCATTGCAAAACCGTGCCCACCGCTGGCGAACAGATGGAACTCGATCGAGCGCTTCGCCGCGCGATAGCTGTCGACGAGCGGCGTGCCCGTCACGCGCGCGAGGAGGAAATCATCGGCCGCGACCGCGACGAACATCGGCGGCGCGGTGGCGGGCACGCGCATCGCGGTCATGTTGGGATAGATCGGCGCGGCAAACGCCGGTGCATCGGCACCGGCCCGCTCGGCCAGACTGCGCGTCAGGAATCCGCCTGCCGAAAAGCCCATGAAACCGACCCGCTTGGGATCGACCCCATAGCTCTGCGCCTTTGCTCGAACCAGGCGAAGCGCGGCGAGACCGTCGGCATAGGCGGGGTCGGGCGTATCTTCGGGCATCGCGAACCCGACCTTTTCACCGCGGATCGCGCGGGCGAGCTGGTCGACGAATTCGGGTTGAGAGGTGGGTGTCGGGAGCACCCGATATTTGAGCACGAACGCCGCGATTCCGTGATCGGCTAGCCAGCGAGCAACCTGCCACCCCTCCTTCTCGATCGCGAGGCCGAGGAAACCGCCACCCGGCGCCACGATCACCGCCGCGCCGGTCGCGCCGTGCGTCGGCAAGACGGGCGTGAGCGTCGCGCGCGTGACGTTGCGGACTGCGCGTAAGCTGCCGTCCATGTGCCAGACCTCACGGTCGGGTATGCCCGGCGCGAACGGCAAGGCGATCACGCCCGGCTGCGCCGGGGCCGGGATCGTCTCGCGCCCCATCTCAGGCAGTTGGGCAGCGCCGAGCGGGGTGGCGACACCCAGCAACAGCACCGTCAGAACCGCGCGGATCATGCCTTTACGGCCTCGGTCGCGCCGATCAGGCGCTCGAACATCGTGTGCTGGCGGCGGACCTGCTCGCGGCTGTCGACCGGCTCGACGTCCTGGATCCAGCGATTGCCTTCATATTCGCTCGACAGATAGCCGTTCCACCCGGCGGCCGCGAGCACCGGGATGACCTCGTCATACGAGATCGACGGGTCGGTCGCCTCAGGCGTCATTTCGTAGAACTTCGCCTGGATATGCCGGAAGTACGGCGCATATTCGGCCAGCCGCTTGGGGTTGGCATAGGGGGCGTGGCGCAGCGTTTCGGCCATCGCCACCTCGGCCTTGTTGCCGCCCATCTTCACCGCGACCTCGTAGATCGTATATTCGGCCATGATCTTGGCTTCATGGCTGTCGACGATGAACTGCGCGACCTCGGGCCGCGCGCCTTGCCGTTCGAAGCGTGCGCGGAACACCGGCGGGTAATGCTTCATGAAGATGCCCATGTCGGGCAGGATGCCGAGATGCTTCGTCCCGAGCCGGTCGGCCGTGTCGATCGTTCGCAGGATCCAGGCATGTTCGAGGTGCCACGGCGCATGGACCTCGACCCCCATATGGACGTCGAGCGCCTCGGCATAGGGCACGCACTTTTCGAGAATCTCAGGCCGCACGAACACGAGGATCCGCATCGATCGGATGCCGAGCCGGTGGCACAGTTCGAGGTCGCGGCGGATCGAGGCGACCTGCTCCTCGTCGGTCATCGGGCGATCCTTGCGGATCTTGGTGTCGAGGAACATGTCGTAGCAGCTGAGCTCGCAGCCATGCTTGGCGACGGTGTCCTGCCACCAGGCGACTTCGGCGTCGCTGACATTGGGGAAGCTCGGCATGTTCTGTTCGGGAAGCACTTCGATCCCGGTCGCGCCGATCGAGGCCGCGAACGCGATCGCATCCTCGACGGTCATCTGGCGCAGGAACAGCTCTTCCTGGAAACTGTAGAGGCTGACGCCCCGCTTGATCGTGGACGGCATCGGCATCAAACCTCGACTGGATGGGAAACGGGGGCGCGCAGCGCCATGGCGACGCTGACCAGCGCGCAGAGCACGCCGAGCACGCCGGCGGTGAGGAAGGCGGACTGCATCGTGACGACCGCACCGCGCACGACGCTGACGAGCAGCGGACTGGCGAACTGGCCGAAGAAGAAGCAGGCGGTCCAGACGCCCATGCCGCGACCGCGATGTTCGAACGGCAGCTTGGTCTGCGCCCAGGCGATCAGCGTCGGGATCGTCATGCCTGCGCCGGTCTGCTGGATCACCAGTCCGGCGATCATCCACTTCCAATCGGGCGCCAGCCCGATCATCGCGAGCCCGACCCCGAGCAGGCCGAAGCACGACGCCAGTTGCAGTTGCGCGCGCGCGCGGCCCATCAGCCAGAACAGGCCCGCGCCGACGACGACGAACAGGCTCGGCAGCGCGGTCAGCTCACCGAGCTTCGCCGAGGACTGGATCCCGACCTCGCGGAACGCCATCCCGCCATTCACGATGAAGACGTAATACAAAACGGCGGCGGCAAGCGTCACCGCGCCGATCTGCAGCACCGAAGACCAGGGAAACGGCGTACGCGCGACCCGATCCTGGTCGATCCCGAGCATCTTGCGCGCGGTCGCATCGCTTGCCGGCTCGTACAGATACACTACCATCGCCGCGAAGATCGGGAGAGCGACGAGATAGATCAGGAACACGCCGTTCCAGCGCACCGCGGTGAGCATCCCGGCGCAATAGATCATGCCCGCGGCGAGCAACGGTCCGACCGTCCCCTGCAGTGCCAGCCAGTGGCGCCGCCCGCGATCGTCCCAATAATCGCCGATCAGCGTATTGAGCGTCGTCAGGATCGCCGCTTCTGTGACCCCGAGCAGGATGCGCGAGCCATAGATCGCGTTGAGACTGTCGAGAAAGAACGGGATGACGCCGATCAGCGCGTAGAAAAACGTCGAAAACAGCAGCAGCCGCCGCCGCCCGAAGCGATCGACCAGAATGCCGGCAAACGGCGCGATCGCCGCGATCGCGAGGCCCGGCGCCGACACCATCGCCGGCACTTTCCAGCCCGCCTCCGGGTCGCCTGCGAAATGATCGATGATCGACGGGACCGCTGGGAATAGCGAGACGATCGCCAGGATCGGCAGGAATCCTGCGGCGATGACGGTCGAACCTTGCCCAAGACCGGGTCGTCGACCGGCGTTCGACGCAATACGTGCAGTGGCTTCCACGATTCGCCTCTCCTACGCGCCGGGCTCATGCCGACATCAAATTAGAACTATTGTTCTGAAACCAGTATCGATATGCTGCTGTGCATGTCAAGCGAGACGATCCCACCACATCCGCCGTCCCCACTGCTTTCGGAGGTCGGAGTCGCGCAGCTGCTCGGCTATCGTCGACGGCTTGCCTTCACGACCGTCATCCTCGCGCTCGTGCTCGAGATTGTCGACACGACAATCGTCAATACCGCCCTCCCCGCGATCCAGCGAGGCTTGGGCGCGAGCGAGAGCGCGACGCAATGGGTCGTCACCGGCTATTTCCTGATGTTCGCGATCCTGCTCGTCGCCGGCGGGCGGCTGGGCGATCTTTACGGGTACCGGCGGCTGTTTCTCGTCGGCGTCGGCGGGTTCACGCTCGCCTCGCTCGCGTGCGGATTGGCGCCCGATGCGACGACGCTGATCGCGGCCCGCTTCGCGCAGGGCGCCGCCGCGGCGATCATGGCGCCGCAGATGATCGCGCTCGTCCAGCTGATGTATTCGCCGCTCGAACGCGTCGCGCGGCTGGCGGTATTCGGGCTGGTCGGCGGGCTCGCGGCAATCGGCGGGCCGATCCTTGGCGGTCTGCTGATCGCCGCCAATCCCGCTGGGCTCGGCTGGCGCGTCGTATTCCTGATCAACTTGCCGATCGGGCTGGTGGCGCTGGTGGCGGGGTGGTGGCTGCTGCCGCGCGGGCGCTCGCCGCACGCGCTTCGGCTCGATCCGATCGGGACGCTTCTGCTCGGCGCGGCGCTAATGGCGCTCCTGATCCCGGCGATCGAAGGTCGCGCGCTGGGCTGGCCGTGGTGGAGCATCGCACTGCCGGTCGCGAGTGTCGTTCTGGCGATCGCCTTCTGGCGCCATTCGGTGCGCCGAACGGCGCGCGTCGGATCGGCGCTGATCGCGCCCGAACTGTTCGCCGCACCCACCTTCCGCCTCGGCCTGTCGATGACGCTGCTGTTCGCGACCGCGACCAACGGCTTCCTGCTGGTGCTGAGCATGGTGCTGCAGCGTGGCCTCGGCATGAGCCCACTCGACACCGCCTTGCTCCACTTACCCTTCGGACTGGGCGTGATGGCGGGGATCGCGCTGATCGGACCGCGCGTCCTGCCGCGGGTCGGCGCCGGGCTGCTGATCTTCGGCGCGCTGACGATGGCGCTCGGCCTGGCGGGAACCGCCTCAGCGGTAGCGTTCGCGCCGATCCCGGGGTTGATCGCCGCGACGCTCGCGCTGAGCGGTATCGGCATGGGCTGCATCACCGGGCCGCTCGGGCCGGTCACGCTGGCGCGGGTCGATCGCGGGCATGCCGGGGTCGCCGGCGGGATGCACAATGGCGCGCAGCAGATCGGCGGTGCGCTCGGCGCAGCGGTGATCGGCTCGCTGTTCTTCGCGATCCTCGATCACGGCGGCGCACAGCGCGCCTTCGGTGGAGCCGTCGCGCTCGACATCGTGTTGCTCGCCGCGGTGGCGCTGCTCGCCCGTTTTCTTCCCAGCGCGATCTTCGCGCCCGAAGGCTAATCGGCGGCAGCCTCGATCCGCAATTGGTCGCGCCGCCAGCGCAGGCCCGGATCGGCGTCGCGCGCACGGTGATGCTGGATCACCTCGGCCATTTCGGAAAAAACAAAGGGCACGGGTACCAGCACAATCGGCAAGCACGTCCGCATTGATGCACGCCAGCCGTCATGCATCAATGCGATGCGCCGCGTGCCGACCACCATCCACAGGACTGCGGCGAAGCTCGGCACCGTCACGCCGATCTGCCGGACCTTGCCGATCTCCTCGAGCTGCCGGTCCGCGAACGCCGCCGGAACATTGGTGCAAAGCAGCACCGCGACATGGTCGAGCGCGAGAAAATCGTTTTTTATCATACGCCGCTCGGCCAGAGCCGGGTTGTCCGCACACCCCACGACGCCGTGCCGCTCAGCAAACAACAATACGACCGGATGACGCGGCGAGGCAAACTCCTGCGGCGTGACGAACAGGCCGAGCCGTCCCTCGTCGAGCCGCGACCGCGTCCGTTGCGCGGGCAGTTCGAGCACGATGCGGATCCCCGGCGCGATGTGCTTCAGCCGGTGGACTGGCAGATTACAAACCCACGTGCTCGGGCCGCGCACGTCCGCGTCGCACCGTCCGCGGCGAAAATCATCGAGCACCGGATGCACGTACACCCGCCCTCGATCATCCTCATGGAGATCTGGGTCGTCGGAGTGCCATGCGAACCAGCGCGAGTGCCGGCTCTGGCCGCGCTCGATGTGCGACAGTTGAGAAGCGGAGACACCGGCGGCAACGGCGGCGACCGCGATCGACAAGCTGAATTCACGACGCCGGTGTCGCAGGTTTCCGCCGAGGTCTAATTCTCTGTCGGCGTGAGGTATGTCGGCTGACAGGAGCGTCGCAATAGTCCCATGCCCCCGGACCGCGACGTCGGCAGTTTTCAGGTCAAGCGCCGTCAGTAGCCTGTTGAGCGTTTCAATGCGAGGCACGGCACGACAATGCTGGATCCGCGACTGTGTGATCCGACTTATCCCTACCGCCTCGGCCAGCGCTTCCGGCGTGTGACCAAGGTCGCGCGCTGCGTCGCCATGACATGCGGGGCGCAGGATGGCGCCAAGGTCGCCCTGAGGCAGGGGCGGCAAATGGAGTCCACAATCAACGGCAACAAGAAACGCCGAATCTGCGTCCTTAACGCTCTCAGCTATATCGGCGAGCTATAGAGACCGGCGCTAAGCGCACGGGGGGTTTCTCTTGCGTGAATGCAGCCTTGAATCCCCAAAATATCCCAAGAAATTCGACATCACGGGTCAAAAAGGCACCCAATAGCGCGCAGCAAGCGGCGACGGAGTGGCGACAAGCCACGGAAAGCAGGCACAAAAAAACCGCCTCGGGGTACCCTGAGACGGTTTGGTATGTCGGTGTGTGGTTGCGGGGACAGGATTTGAACCTGTGACCTTCAGGTTATGAGCCTGACGAGCTACCGGGCTGCTCCACCCCGCGCCAGGGTAGATGACTTGTAAATGGGTTCTCGTGAGAGACACGAACGTTTTGTGTTCACCGGCTTCAATGCCTGGCGACGACCTACTCTTCCATCGCTTAAGCGATAGTACCATCGGCGCAGTCAGGTTTCAC
>NZ_JBEPNG010000007.1:0-243744 GCF_040546165.1 Sphingomonas sp. UYEF23
CCCCGACTTCATCATCCACCGCGCCGCTCCGCCGAAAGGCACAAGCATCGCAGCATCACCGTCAGCCGCAAGGCGGCCTATGCGCCACGCTTACGTAGGGAAAGGCACGACGGTCGAACTTCTGCTCCCCCGCTCCCGAGAAGTGCCGATCCAGAAGGATCGACAGCTCATCGACTTCGGCAACGCTGATCATAGTGTGCAGCAGGCGGGCTCGATCCTGTTGGTGGAAGATGATTATGAGGTCGCCACCCTAGTCACAGAGATGCTGAGCGACTTAGGCTACCAAGTCATTCGAACTGCGAGTCCGGAAGGTGCGCTCGGTGCGCTCGCCAACGGTCGTACTGTCGACATTGTGTTTTCGGACAATATGATGCCAGGGGGGATGAACGGCGTAGAGCTTGCGCGTGAAATACGCCGACGTCGACCAGGCCTGCCGATATTACTGACATCGGGTTATGCCGGAGCCGCAGCGCGGGATGCCGCGAACGAAAATATCTCGATTCTCCCAAAACCGTATCAGCTCGACGCTCTTGACCAAGCGCTTCGCCGTGCGCGCGCGCCGGGCTGATTGGCTTGGTTGAGTACGTGGTGGTTAGCGGAATACCGCCCTTTCGCCGAGGAGAACCGCGCGGCAATCAAGAGATGTTGGAAGGCCGCGACCATGCCGCGCGACATGTTGGCAACCTGCAAAAGTTCGCAAAGTCAGCTTTCAAGATCTATCGGCGGGATCAAGACCGCCCCAGTAACGATGTCAAAAATACGGTCGGATCGAGATGCAAGGGCCGGCTGATCGGCGACCCAGGACAGCGCACCGACAAGCGCGAACAGGTCCGCGCCGTCGACATCGTCCCGCGCCTGCTTCGCAGTCTGTGCCCGCACTAAAAGTTGCGCGCCGGCGGTCCTCATCGTGAGGCACGACGCATGAAGGGGTGATACCCCGTCTTCGATCGCGGCTACCATCGCTGTGATGGAGCCGCTGTAGGCGTGCGCTATCGCCACGGTTTCGCGCAACCAGGCCGCTAGAGCGGCACCAGGCGTGCTGGATTTTTCAAGCTCGCCAGCCCGCACCGTCAGTTCGTCGAAACGCGCGCGGAGCAAGGCTTCGAGCAACGCATCACGAGTCGGGAAATGACGGTAAAGCGTACCGAGCCCGACACCCGCCGTACGTGCGATATCGCGCAACGATGCGTCCGCACCCCCCTTCGACAGGAGATCGCTCGCGACCGTCAGGAGGTGGTCATAATTCTTCTTTGCGTCGCTTCTCATAATGCTCATCTTGTAAAACGGGTCAGTGCTCCGTATATAAGGATCACTGCTCCGCTTGCATAGCGCATCTGTTGAGAAGGGAAAAGCAATGCCGACGAAAACGATGAAAGCTGTCCGGCTACACGCATTCGGAGGCCCGGACGTGCTGCACTATGAAGACGCGCCGATGCCCGAACTGGCGGCGGGCGAAGTGCTGGTCCGTGTCCACGCAATCGGCCTCAACCCGCCGGATTGGTATCTGCGTGAAGGCTACCAGGCGCTTCCGCCCGAGTGGCGGCCGCAACCTTCGTTCCCGATCATTCCCGGTACGGATATGTCGGGTGTTGTCGAGGCGGTTGCCGACAACGTGAAGGATTTCCGGGTCGGAGACGAAGTTTACTCGATGGTGCGCTTTCCCGAGAAAGGTATGACGGGAAGCCAGACCTATGCCGAGTATATCGGCGTTCCCTCGTCCGATCTGGCGCTGAAACCCGCTGTGATCGATCATATTCACGCTGCCGGCGCGCCGATGTCGCTGCTTACGGCCTGGCAGTTCATGATCGATCTGGGTCACGACGAACCAAATCCGCTGCAATCGTATAAGCATGTGCCGGTGCCGCTTGAAGGCAAGACCGTCCTTATCAACGGCGCTGGGGGGGGTGTCGGTCACTTCGCCGTCCAACTGGCGAAATGGAAAGGCGCGCGTGTCATCGCCGTGGCGTCGGGCAAGAACGAGAAACTGATGCGCGACCTCGGCGTGGATGAGTTCATCGACTATACGAAGAGTGCGGCCGATGAGGTCGTGCGCGGCGTGGACCTTGTCATTGATGCCGTCGGCGGGCCGGATACAAGTCGTTTTTTCCGCACGCTAAAGCGCGGTGGCGCGCTGTTCCCGATTTTCCCTCTGGGCTTTGCTGGCCAAGACGAGGCGGAAAGGCTGGGTATCACGGTTTCGGCGACGCAGGTCCGCTCGAACGGGCCGCAATTAGCCGAAGTCGCTCGCTTGCTCGACAACGGCACCGTTCGAGTCGTCATCGACAGCACGTTCCCGCTCGCCGATGCGGCGAAGGCGCATGAGCGGGCTGCCGCCGGTGGCATCCAGGGCAAGATCGTCCTTACGGTCGCCTGATTACAAAAACCCGCTCACGGACCGATGACGACGATGCCGCGCCGATCGCGCTCAACGCCGCTGAACTCGATATGCCCGAACGCGGTCCAATATGAGCTCGCGGAAAGGGCGCACCCCGTGACGTACCCCCAAAAAAAGGCCCTTCTAATGTCTACACGCGAAGCAATCTTTCCCGCCAAACGCCACGCCCTTTACCAAGTACATCGCTATTCCCCCGCAATCCGTTCCGGCGATCTTCTCTTCGTTTCGGGGCAGGTTGGCAGCCGCGAAGATGGGTCGCCTGAGCCGGTGTTCGAAGACCAAGTACGGTTAGCCTACGCGAACCTAGGCGCTGTTCTGTTGGGGGCCGGATGCACATTCGATGACGTGATCGACATCACCACCTTACATACTGATCCGGAAGCTCAGATCGAGGCGATCATGAAGGTTCGGTCCGAGGTCATAGGTGAGCCTCCTTATCCAAACTGGACAGCGGTTGGCGTGAACTGGCTTGCCGGTTTCGACTTCGAGATCAAGGTCATCGCTCGCATCCCTGCGGCCGCCTAGCCTGATGCAGGAGGCTGCATTCCGCCGCTTCCTGCTGACTTTTGAAGAGGTAATGCCATGACCGAAGATGTAAAAATCACGCAGGGGAGTTTGGAGTGGTTCCATATGATTGGGGGCATTCTCGCCCACGCGGCGCGGAGCGCGAATCTTCCCACAGACATTAATCTCACTTTTGTGGAACGGTATACTGACGGCGCCGAGATCGATGACGGGCTTGTTCAGGGCATCCGCCTCGACTTCAGGAAAGGCGAGCCAAGCTATCGCGTTGGAGTCGGCCGTGCTGAGCGCGGCGATGTGACCGTGGAAGTAACATCGCACGCCGCGCGCATTCTCAACCTTCATCTCAGCGGAGACCCGACCTATAAAGCGCTCTTAAATCGCTATCAGGCAGATGGAGACCGGAAAGCCGAAGGGGATCTTTCGCGGCTTGGCGATTGGCTGAACGAAACCCACGATCCGATCGTCTTGCGGACGAAGTAGGGAACGCGATCACAGGGGTTAGTACTACTCAAATGCTTGGTTGACACTGTCGAGTTACGCAACATATAGAGTTGCATGAAACGTGATAGCAGATTGTCGGGCGTGCTTCACGTCCTGCTCCACATGGCCGAAGCCGACGGCCCGGTCACATCTGAAATCATGGCCAAGGTCATGGGGACCAATCCGGTCGTCATCCGCCGTATCATGGCCGGGTTGCGCGATGGAGGCTTCGTGCGATCCGAAAAGGGGCACGGAGGCGGCTGGACGCTATCGCGCGCGCTGGAAGCGGTCAGCTTGCGTGACGTGTATCGGGCGCTGGGATCGCCCGGACTTTTCGCGGTAGGCCATCGCACTGAAGCGCCGGGATGTCTGGTGGAGCAAGCCGTGAACGCAGCACTGGACCAATCTTTCCGCGAGGCAGAAGCTTTGCTGCTTGACCGGTTCGGCAAGATCACACTGGGCGCGCTTAGTGCCGATTTTCATGCGCGCATGGTAGCAAGCGGGCATCATGCAGACCGGGAGAACGCTGATGTTGCATGATGCGATCGTCGTCGGCGGCAGCTTCGCGGGCCTGTCCGCCGCCGTTCACATTGCTCGCGCCCGGCGATCGGTATGTGTGATTGACGCGGGCGCGCCCCGCAACCGTTTCGCTGCGGTCTCGCATGGCTTCTTCGGGCAAGACGACGATGAGCCCCGCACCATGATTGCCACGGCCCGCGCACAGCTTGAACGCTATCCGAGTGTCCGCTTCATCACGGGCGAAGCGAGGGAGGCACGCTCGACGGACGGCGGCTTCGCGGTAGCCCTCGGCACCGGTGAAATCCTGGAAGGCAGCAAGCTCGTGCTCGCATTCGGGATTGCGGACGTTCTGCCCGACCTGCCGGGTCTGGCCGAGCGTTGGGGTAAGAGCGTGCTGCACTGCCCCTATTGTCACGGCTTCGAGTTCGCCGGGCAGCGCCTTGGCGTCCTGTCCGTCGCGCCAATGTCGGCGCACCAGGCCATGCTCATTGCCGATTGGGGGCCGACGACGCTGTACCTCAATGGCGGCGAGGCACCCGACGCTGCGACGCTGGGCAAGCTGGCGAGGCGCGGCGTGGCGATCGAGCCCGCGGTGATCGCCAGGCTGGAAGGTGCAGGCGAGGCTTTGTCGTTCGTCGTCCTGGCTGAAGACCGCATGTCCGGCATCGATGCGTTATATCTCGCGCCGCCCACGCGTCTCAATAGCCCGATCGCGCAACAGCTTGGCTGTGTGCTGGATGATGGCCCGTTCGGGCCGATCATCCGCACCGACGCGGCCAAGCTGACGACGATACCCGGCGTCTATGCCGCTGGCGACATCGCGCGCGCGCCGCATAATGCGAGCTGGGCGGCAGCCGACGGTGTGACCGCCGGCGTGTCGCTTCACCAAGCCTTGGTGTTCGAGCCGCTGGCCGCTTGATCCGAACGGAACCTGATCCATGAAGCTATATGAACTAAGTTGGGGCCTCTATCCCCGACGTGTCGGCATATACCTTGCAGAGAAGGGTATCACCAGTATCGAGCGGGTGAGCTTCGACCTCATGGCCGGCTGGCCTCCGCCGGAACTTACGCAGTTGAGTCCGCTCGGCACGGTGCCAATCCTGCAAACAGAGGAAGGCACGTTAATCCGTTCCTCGGTCGCGATTCTCGAATATCTGGAAGAGCGATTCCCCTCGCCAAACATGCTCGGAACGACACCGGAATATCGCGCCCGGACGCGCGAATTTGTTGG
Organism: Sphingomonas sp. UYEF23; assembly: GCF_040546165.1. Classification (NCBI taxonomy): domain Bacteria; kingdom Pseudomonadati; phylum Pseudomonadota; class Alphaproteobacteria; order Sphingomonadales; family Sphingomonadaceae; genus Sphingomonas; species Sphingomonas sp. UYEF23. The sequence goes on from NZ_JBEPNG010000007.1 coordinate 5,151, forward strand.
CGTGATCGACGAAGCGGCGATGCAATTCGGCATCTGGTGTCACAAGGGTAGTCCTGCTTTCGCCGGGCGCGAGCCGCAGAGTTCGGAAGCGGCGACCTTTGCGGCGGACGCCTATTACGGACGACTGCGACTGCTGGAAAAATTGGCCGGCGAAACAAAGGGACCGTTTCTTACCGGCGCGGATGTCACGATCGCCGACTGTATCGGCATGGCAACATTGCAGTTCGCAAAAGCGCTCTATGATGTCTCGCTACCCGGAGACTGTCCTATCCTTGCACGATGGTATGTGATGTTCGCTGCGCGCCCAAGTGCCGCGCTAGTTCCATATCCAGCGCCGCTGTTGGCGATTGCGCAGGGTTTGACGCAGGTGTGTCCACCATCAGACCGCAGCATAACCGAACGGTTGTGACACCGTGCCCCGCCCTCGCAAAAACGGTTATAGCTCGGTGTCAAAACCGGTCGAGACTGTTGAAAAACGGCGGCTTGCGATGGTGACGAGGGCGTGATTCACTCCTGCAAGGCGGTAGGGGGATCACGGACATGATGGGTCGGCAGGTGGCACAGGGCGCGCTGTTCTATGGTTTCCGGCTCGATGAGCATGTGCCGGTCGACCACCTGCTCCGACGCATCGACGGCGTGTTGGACTTCGGCTTCGTGCGCGAGGCGCTGGCGTCGAGCTACAGCGCGAGTGGGCGACCCTCGATCGACCCGGAGCTGATGCTCAGGATGCTGCTGGTTGGCTATTTGTTCGGCATCCGCTCGGAACGCCGCCTGTGCGAGGAGGTGCACCTCAACCTCGCCTATCGTTGGTTCTGCCGGCTCGATCTGGCCGACCGAGTGCCCGACCATTCCACCTTCTCCAAGAACCGGCACGGCCGCTTCCGCGCCTGCGACCTACATCGTCTGCTATTCGAGCAGGTAGTCGCGCGGTGCGCCGCGGCCGGGCTGGTAACGGGGCGCGACTTGGCGGTGGACGGCAGCACGATCATGGCCGACGCCAGCCGCGAGAAGAAGCTGAAGGGGGCCGACGCCGCAGACGAGCTTCGTGCCGGGGAAAGCATATCGCGACCCGTCGCCGAATATCTGGCGGCGCTCGATGCCGCGTTGCCGCCGGACCCCGACGAACCAGCGCCCGTCGATCCGACCAGCATCTCGCCGACCGACCCGCAGGCGGCGCTCACCTGCAAGCACGGACCGGCGCGCTACGCATACGCCATTAACCCCCTGCTCGACCTCGACACCGACTGCATCCTCGACGTGGAGGCGACGCCCGCCCGCTTCGCAGCCGAGGTGGCGGCGACCCGGACGCTGGTGTCACGCGCCGGCACCAGGCTGGGCATCGAACCCGCCAGTCTCTCGGCCGATAAGGCGTACGGTAGCGGTCGGCTGCTCGGCTGGCTGATCGACCGGAACATCACGCCATACATCCCGGTCATAGACCGGACCCGCCAGCGGGACGCCTTCTTCACCCGGGATGCCTTCCGCTACGACCGGGAAGCGGATGCCTACCGCTGTCCGGCGGACAAGCTGCTCGGCTATTGCGGCACCAACCGGACCAAGCAGGTGCTTGTCTACCGAAGCCGGCCGGCCGATTGCGCCGCCTGCGAGCTGAAGCCGCAATGCACCATCGGTCCGAAGCGGGGTGTCACCCGGCTCGTCAGAGAGGAAGCCCGCGATACCGTGCGCGCCCTTGCCGGCACCGACGCCTATGTGCACGCACGGCGTCGAAGACAGCGGATCGAGCGCGTGTTCGGCCACCTGAAACGCAACCTGGGGCTACGAACGCTCAAGCTGCGGGGCCTGTCAGGAGCCGCCGAGGAGTTCACCATGGCCGCCGCGGCATACAACCTTCAGCTGCTCGCCCGGCAGGCTGCGCCGGCCTGATACGCGGCGTATCCTCCCGTGGCCGGCGTCACCAGCCATCCGCCACGCCGATTTCGCGCAGGCCTTTTTCAACGGTCTCGACCGGTTTTGACACCAACCCTCTGTCAAGGGACGCACTTGCGAGACCATCGGCAACTCGTGACCCGAGCGACGATAATTTAAGAGGTTCGCAACTATGCGTACAGGATGCGCCAAACCGCCTTTCTTGTCCGTCATGCGCGACCGAACCAACTGGAAGCCTTCGTTCGCCTGATACCGGGATTGGCGGCTATGGCTGTCCTATTTGGTATTTTGGCGCTGCTCGGGATCGAGCTGACACGCGGCACCGGGCGCATCGCGGCGCTTTGGTTACCCAACGCAGTTCTTGCCGGCGTGCTGCTACGGCGACAGGAACGAGGCGCTAGAGCCTACCTGGCGACGTGCTTCGTCGCGAACATGATCGCGAACCTGATCGTCGGTGACACGGTTTCGCTGGCGGTCGCGCTGGCTGCCGCAAACTCGATCGAGGTTGCAATTCTTGTCTGGACTATGCGCAAACTGTGCGGACCTTCGCCAGAAATCGAAGAAATTAGCTCACTGGGCTGCCTCCTCCTGATATGTCTGATCGCTCCTTTCGCCGCAGCGACGCTCGATGCGGTGGTGCTTGCTTCACCGGGCAAATACTTCGACCTATCGGTCTGGCTGACCAAGATGCTGGCTGACGGACTGAGCCTCCTTATTGTCACACCGCTTATAATGATTGCCGTACATGAATGGCGAAACAGGGCGCGGCCAACCCGCCAATGCTTGCTGGAATGGCTTGCTTTCCTGACGCTGGCGACAATCGCGGCCACGCTCATTTTCGCCCAAAGTCGTTTCCCGTTCCTGTTTCTAGCATGCCCGATCGTGATCCTGGCCGCCTTCCGCAAAGGGGTGGCGGGCACCGCTGCGGCGATCGCGATCATCTGCATCGTCGCTTCCGGCTTCACCATGGCGGGCATCGGCCCAATCACGCTGGTAAAGGGAGGCAGCGGCGACCAACTCGTGGCGCTTCAGCTTTTTCTAGCCGTCAGCTTTGCCATGGGTTTGCCGGTCGCATCGACGCTCGCGACCCGCGAAGCGTTGCGGCGCGAGCTGAAAGACAGCCGCGATTTCGCGCAATCCATCCTCGACAATGTAGGCGAAGTTATTTTCAAAACGGACGCGAAGGGCCGTTGGACTTTCCTCAATCCTGCCTGGGAACTGCTCACCGGCTACCCGGTCGAACAGAGCCTAGGATGGGCTACGACGAGGCTGCTCCACGCCGACGACCTCGAAGCGGCTGCAGAAACGTACCCGAAGATAGTGTCGGGTGAGATTGACGCTTGCACGCTGCGTCAGCGATTTTCCACCGCGGCTGATGATTGTCGGCACATCGAAGTGGTGATCCGACGCCTTGCAACAGAGGATGGCCGCTTCTTAGGCACGACCGGCAACATTCGCGACGTGACCTCCAGCGTCGTTCAACAGGAGGCGCTGCTCGCAAGCGAGCGGATGCACCGCCTCCTTGCCGATCATTCGAGCGACATGATCGTCCGGATCGGTCTGGACGGCATACGCCGATACGTGTCGCCGGCTTGCCTGTCGCTGCTGGGCTACTCGCCCGAAGAGATGATTGGTGGCGCGCCAGTCGCGGCGATTCATGTTGAGGATCGCGTCCGTGTCATGGACGTCTGCCGGACGTTGCTCGTCGGCGTGATCAGCCCCGTATGCACCTACCGACAACAGCACCGCGACGGTCACTATGTTTGGCTCGAGGCGGCCTATCGGCTCGTTCGGAATGAGGCGGGTGACCCGATCGAGTTCGTGGCGAGCGTACGCGACGTGAGCCAGCGGCGCGCGGTGGAATTGGAAGCTGCCGAAGCATCGGCTCGCCTCCAAGAGAACAATCGCCTGTTTGAGATGACTTCTGCTTTGGCGCAAGTTGGCCATTGGCGGGTTGATCTGGCTCGCAACCAGGCCATCTGGTCGGACGAAGTTTGTCGCATACACGGCGTCGAGCTTGGCTTTTCGCCAGCGTTGGAAAACGCGATTTACGCTTACCATCCGGATGATCGGGAGCGGGTCGGCGCTCTCGTGGCGCGCGCCATCGAAACTGGCGAGAGCTTTGAATTTACGGCGACGCTGCTCCTTCCGGATGGGGGCACCAAACGCGTCGCTTCGCAGGGCCAGGCCGAACGCGCTCCCGACGACGCGGTGATCGGCATATTTGGTGTCATCCAGGACATAAGCGCTCAGGCCGCGGCCGAGGAGGCGCTGCGTTTGAGCGAGCAGCAATACCGCCTGCTCGCCGAGAACGCGACCGACGTGGTCCTGCGCACAGGCGACGACGGCTTCGTGCTTTACGCCTCTCCATCTTGTGTCGAACTGTCGGGCTATCTTCCCGAAGAACTGACAGGTCGGCATTGCGGCGAGTTCATTCACTGGGATGATCTGGACGCCGTTCACGCCGCGCACGTTGCCCTTATTACGGGCACGCAGACGGCGCGGACGGTCGAATATCGGCTTCGCCACAAAAGCGGTGACTGGCGCTGGCTGGAGTCTCACATGAAGCCTTGGCGCGCACCAGAAGGCGACAAGGGCGTGAAGGGGGGCGTGATCTCGGCCATTCGCGACATCGGTCGCCGAAAGGAACTTCAGGACGAGTTGGTTGGGGCTCGCGATAAAGCTGAAAGCGCCGTCCGCGCCAAAGCTGGTTTTCTAGCTAATATGAGCCACGAAATACGAACTCCTATGAATGGCGTGCTGGGTTTCACGGAGCTAGTGTTGGCGGGTGATCTCCAGTCCGACCAGCGCCGACATGTGGAGTTGATCGCGGAATCCGGCCGCTCGATGATGCGGTTGCTCAACGACATTCTCGACGTGTCCAAAATAGACTCGGGCAAGATGCACGTCACCGAAGAGCCGGTCGATATTCGCCACATCGTCCGGCGTTGCGCGGACCTCATGAAGACCGTGGTCAGCGTCAAGGGCGTGGTGCTGTCCACAAGGGTTGACCCCGTGGTACCACAGCGAATTTTGGGCGATCCGTTGCGCCTGCGGCAGGTGGTGCTCAACCTGATCGGCAATGCCGCCAAGTTCACCGAAAGGGGCGCGGTGACGGTTGAGGTTCTAGTCGAACAGGACACGTTGCGGATCGATGTAGTGGATACCGGGATCGGCATACCGACCGAGCGGCTGGAAATGATTTTCGACCAATTCACGCAGGCCGACAATTCGACTGCGAGGCTATATGGCGGCACGGGGCTTGGCCTTAGCATCAGCGGCGAGCTTACTAACTTGATGGGCGGTGCCATTACGGTTCGGAGTGTGGTCGGCGAAGGCACAACTTTCACCGTGCGCCTGCCGCTTCGGATTATCGAAGGTGAAGTCGCCTCGGTCGAGATAGACGCTGCCACGACCGCGATTGCTCCTGAGGTTGTTCGAAAACCGCGCGTGCTGATCGCGGAGGATCATGACATCAATCAGGAACTGATCATGGCCATGGCTCATCGCGCCGGCATGGAGCCCATGCTCGCAGTTAATGGGGCGGAGGCGATCACGATGGTCGTGTCGGCAGCGAAGTCGGGCCAGCCTTTTGAGCTCGTGCTGATGGATATGCAGATGCCCGAGGTCGACGGGTTGGAGGCTACCCGCCGGTTGCGTCAGGCCGGCTATACGTCCGAGGCTTTGCCGATCGTAGCGCTGACCGCCAACGCCTATGCCGAGGATATTCAATCCTGCCTGGCAGCGGGGATGCAAGCCCATCTGGCCAAGCCCGTCCGCGTTCGAGACCTGACGGCAATCCTCGCGAGGTTCGTGGTCGCGGATACTCCCATGCGGATCGAAACACCAAAGGTCAGTACAAAGCTTCTAGACCGCTATCGCACGCGCAAGATGGACACACTCCGCAAGCTCGACGATCTGTCCCGGGTTGATCGTCCGACCCACGAAGCCATCATGGAGGCTGCGGACCTTCTACATAAGCTGGCCGGCGTCGCGGCCATGTTCGGTGAGGCCAAACTCGGCGAGTGCGCGAAGCGGCTGGAGGATGACTTTCTCGCCTGCCCGGCTGACCAGCACGCCTCAGTCGTCGAAGCCGCAGCCGTCGCGTTGCGGCAAGTAGCATAAAATAGGTCGACCTCGCCTGCTCAATCAACGGTGGGCTTTGTCAATCCAAGCGTGCCTTTACTCCTGCACCGCCGATTGCACGCACAAAACTAACCGTTCATAAGCAAGGAGATCGTTAGGCAGGGCGTGCGTTCTAAGGAAACGAAATGGCTCGGATCATCATGGCAGACGACGACGAGATCGTCGCCGGGATCGCCATTGAGGCGCTCAACGCGGCCGGGCATGCGGTCGCCCTATTAGCCGATGGTACGGATATGATGAAAGTCATTCGCGCCAGAAAGCCTGATCTGGTAATTCTTGACTGCAATATGCCTGAGAAAAACGGTATTCTTGTTCTTCGCGAGATGCGCAACACAGCCGAGTTTTACGATACGCCAGTCCTCATGCTCACCGGCCGAAGCGGCGAGCGCGACGTGGAGCTTGCGATGTACGAAGGCGCAAATGATTACATGAAAAAGCCCTTCGACCCCGACGAACTCGTTTTTCGCGTCGATGAGCTACTGGAAAAGCGGCGCGTTGCTATAGCCCGTCAACAGCGTCGCTGATCCGCTCTACGGCACTTTAAGCGAGGCCATCTATGATCATTCTGCATCGGGTTTCTCATGCACCCGCCTGACACTGCACCGCCATGTGAACGACTTACCCGAATCATCTACGTCGAAGACGATGATTTAATGGCAGATATCGTCAAGATCCTGCTGACGGACGCTGGATATCTGATTGGCGTAATTGGTCATGGCACGCTTGCATATGAGACGATCGCGTTCAAGAAGCCCGACTTGGTGATCCTTGATCGCTCACTGCCAGGCATGCAGGGGATCGAGATATTAGAGCGTCTTCGGACGGCCCCCGAGACGTACCTAATTCCAGTCCTGATGCTGACTGCGGCGGGAGGCCGGGACAAGATCGATGAAGGGCTCGGTGCCGGCGCAGATGGCTATCTCGTCAAGCCATTCGACCCGGAAGCCCTCGTTCGGAAGGTAGAAGGCATTCTCGACAATAGTCTATTCAACCGCTCAGGGCGGCGCACGTAAAAGGCCGTCCTGGCATGCGCGGTCTCCGATTGCTGGTTTGAGAAAGAGCGCAGCCCGCTGGGAAGCGAACGAGATTTCGATCGTTGATCCGGGCACCGGCATGCACCACCGATACGTGATCGCCCGCCCTCGACTTTAAGCGGTGTCATAATCGCAGACAAGCGAATTACGCCCTTGCTGTTCTCGGCAAGCTGATGAATCTTCCTCTCAACGATAGCCCGTGAGACGGGCTACCTGTCGGGCAGGTCCGAGGCTCAGCAGAAACTAGGAGAGCGGTCGTGGCATTGTCAGACTCTCAAGTAAAACTTATCAGAGACAGCTATTATATCATACAGATGAGCGAACAAAATTACTCAGAACGTTTTTATCATCATTTATTTTTACAGCATCCTTTCACAAGATCGTTATTTCCAGATGATATGACAAATCAGATATCTATATTCAAGAATACTATTGACTCCCTTATTCAGAAATCGGCGATTTAGGCCATGTTTGGCAGAGTATTGTCGATCTCGCGATAAGACATGTGAGATATGGCGTTAAAATAGAGCAATATGCCTTTGTTGGCGACGTGCTGCTAGATACATTCAAGCATATTCTCGGCGATCGCTTTACACCCGCTACACGAGAGGCGTGGGAAGCGCTTTACGCAAAAATTGCCAGTACGATGATCCGCGAGGCTTATGGCGACTACGGTATCGAACCTAAATGATACTGACACTGCCTCTCTTTCTCTTGCAAATGGTGGTTTGTAGCAGATTAAATTGCTCGATACGCGATCACGTCGCGGTACGCGTGCGAGCCCAACGCTGAATGCGTCCTTCCAATTCAATCCTTCACAAAAGGGTCGTCAGCGAGAAGGTGCCGCGTCCAGCGCGCGGCGCGCTTCGCATTCTCCCGATCCCGTTCGGGTAGCGTTTCGGCATAGCGTTCAAGCCGATCAGCGACCGCGGCAAGCTCATCCTGATTTTCTACTCCCTTCGCTTTTAGGAAAGCTCTCATGCTGGCAATAAACCACATCGCTGCACCGCCGGCGTCGCCAACCAGATGACACACACTGGTCGGATCAGTACTAGGGCCTGTGTCCGTGCTGGTGCAATCTGACGCCATATTCCTCCCATCGAGCCTGGAGCCGTGCGCGGCGTTCGGCGCTACGCCTCTTTGAAAAGCGACAGGCGCGACCGGCCTTGCGCCGCTTCGTCTTGAAGGTTCGCGTAACGCTTCGCCAGATCGAGGTGGATGGCCTGAATTGCTGGATCGGTCGCGGCTTCCGCTAGCTCGCGTTCTTGGGCTTCTCGTTTGGCATAATATTCGACCGTGTTCTCGTCAGGCATTGCAGTCCCCCCTTTGAAGCGGCATCCGAGATGCCATGCCTCGGGCATTCTCCCCAGCTTCCGCCGGTTGAGTACGACATGATTGTTGCGTAGGCGAGTCGATCGCTTTGACAGGGATCAACTAGCCGCTTCCAGCCCGGCCCTACATATGATAATGTCCTTTATCATATGTAGAAATCAGCTATGATCGAGGGATGAGCGACATAATTCCTGACGGTTCCGAACCTCTCCCAATGCTGCAAACGGTCCGCTCGTTGGCATTGATGCGCAACGCGCTCGTGTTGCTCGACGAGGTAAGCGAGAGCGTTTGCCGCCTCCCATCTCCAATTTGCAATCGACACGCTCGATCCCTCTCAGTCGGCAATGCCCGAAAAATGAGCGCTCCGTCTTACCGCGTGCAACTCATTCCGCGTCCGATCGTCATCGATACAGCTGGCCTGCCCGTTGCCAATTCGCACGTCGTCGAGATCACATTTCCCGGTGACGCGATCGAGACAATGCAAGGCTGGGTGAACACGATCATAGGTCCGGGGGTCGCCAAGATCCTCGTTGGCGATGCGACCGTTCGAGGCGTTCCGCTATGCTGACAATCCGCCTGGCCGAACCAGCCGACTTGGCCGCGATCATAGCGTTCGATGCCTTTCCGGGTGATCGCATTATTGAGATCGTCGAGCGCCGCATGCTCGTCCTGGATATCGACGGCCGAGCGCAGGGTTACGCCTCGTGGCAAAAGAACGGCTGCATTGGCAAGGACTACGTCAACAAGCTAGTCGTCAGCGAGGCCTGCCGGGGCAAGGGTATGGCCAAGCAGCTGATCACTGCGCTCAATACGGTTTTGGTCGGCAGGGTGTTTATATCTGCGCCCGGCAACAATATCTCCGCCATCCGATTGCTCGAAAGCGCGGGCTGGGTGCGGGCAGGTGGGATTGTGGGCCTCCTTCCGCTCGGAGAGGCCGAAATTTTTTTTTACAGGGATTTGTGGCCGGAGCAGACGTCATAAACCAGCTCGTCCCCCAGCCCTCGACTGCTTTCGCGATGCCGACATTCGTTGCTGCAGCCGACGATCGTGCGCAGCTTCGGTTTGTCGAGTTCTTTGCCGTCACCATCCGCAACCCGCATACCCGACGCGCCTACGCGCGGGCTGCGGGCGAGTTTCTAGCCTGGTGCGAGGCGCGGGGCGTGGCGTCAATCGCGGCGGTGCAGCCACTTCACGTCGCAGCCTGGATCGAGCAGCTCGCGCGCGAGGCGAGCGCGCCGACGGTCAAGCAGCGGCTTGCCGGCGTCCGTCACCTGTTTGACTGGCTGGTAACGGGTCAGGTCATTCCGACGAACCCGGCCGCGTCGGTGCGCGGGCCGGCACACAGCGTCCGGCGCGGCAAGACGCCGGTGCTGGCCCCCGACGAAGCGCGCCGGTTGCTCGACGCGATCGACGTGATGATGCCGGCAGGTTTACGTGATCGGGCGCTGATCGGATTGATGGTCTATTCGTTCGCGCGGGTTGGCGCGGCGCTGGCGATGCGAGTGGAAGACGTCTTCGTGCAGAACGGGCGGCTTTGGGTGCGGCTGCACGAAAAAGGCGGTAAGCGCCACGAAATGCCGTGTCACCACAATCTTGAGGAGTATCTGACCGCCTATATTGATGGGTGCGAACTGCGTGACGATCGTAAGGGACCGCTGTTTCGCACAATCGGACGCGGGACCAAGCGGTTGAGCGATACCCCCCTGCCCCAAGCCAATGCGTTCCAGATGGTGCGTCGCCGTGCCGTTGCGGCCGAGATCGAGACGGCGATCGGCAACCACTCGTTCCGCGCAACCGGGATTACCGCCTATCTGAAGAATGGCGGGACGCTGGAGCGCGCCGCGACGATGGCGAACCATGCCTCAACTCGCACGACCCAGCTCTACGATCGCCGACCCGACGACGTGACCTTGGACGAGGTAGAGCGGGTGCTGATCTAAGGACCGATTCGTCGCTAGGATGCCTTAAAGCGCCTGAAGCTTTGGCAGAGTAGTAGTTGCGACACCGGCTCCCCCAATCCCGTTGAGGTTCCGCAAAGCGGCTATCACGTTGCGCATGACAGCCCTCTTGACCTGCTCCCCAGAATTCATGCCATTGGTAAGTTAGCTCGTCAGATGGAGACGAGCGATGCGGCGAAGCCGATTTACCGAGGATCAGATCATTGGCGTGCTGCGCGAGCATGAAGCTGGCGTGAAAACGGCCGACCTGTGCCGCAAGCACGGGATCAGCGATGCGATCTTTTACAACTGGAAGTCGAAGTACGGTGGGCTGACGGTGTCCGACGCGGCGCGGTTGCGAGCGCTCGAGGACGAGAACCGACGGCTGAAGAAGCTGCTGGCGGAGTCGATGCTGGACGTGTCGGCGTTGAAGGATCTGCTGGGAAAAAGCTGACCCGGTCTGCGGAGCGCTACGCTGCGGTGGAGAAGCTGATGGCCGATCACGGCTTCTCCGAGCGTCGCGCCTGCAGGCTGATCGGGGTCAATCGGTCGGCATGGCAATATGAGCCGCTGCGCGGGCAGGACGATGTTGTCCGCGTGCGGATGCGCGAGATCGCCAACGAGCGTCGCCGGTTCGGCTACCGGCGGCTGGCGATCCTGCTCAAGCGTGAGGGGAAAGGCATGAACCTGAAGAAGGTGTATCGGCTGTACCGCGAGGAACGGCTGACGGTGCGCAAGCGTGGCGGTCGGAAGCGTACGCTGGGGACTCGGGCGCCGATGGCGATCCCGCAGGAGCCCAACCAGCGTTGGTCGCTCGACTTCGTGTCGGACTCGTTGGCCTGCGGCCGGCGGTTCCGCTTGCTCAACGTCATCGACGATTACAGCCGGGAATGCCTGGCCTGCATCGTCGATACCTCGCTGTCGGGCCGGCGCGTCGTCCGCGAGCTGAGCGCCATCGCCGAACGGCGCGGGCTGCCGTGCATGGTGGTCAGCGACAACGTCCTATGTTGGGAAGCAGCGGCGGGTTTCGGCCAGCAGATATCTATGCGCCGACAACCATCGGCGCTGCATGCGTTCTAAGCCAGATGGCTCCCACCGTCAACGGGATCGCTCCCTGCCATAGCAAACACAGGATCCAGCGGCGCCGAGGCGGCCGTGGTCCTCACCATCCTTAAGACGAGATACGCACCCAGGTGGAAGGCCCGAACATTATCTACAGGGTCGCTCTCGCGCCCTCACGGCACATCAGAGAGGGGTCCTTCCACCTGGCATCCGACCGTTCGAGAAACGGCCGGTACTCTGTCCCCGTCTTGATGACGGCGTGAGCCACGCGCGCCATCTTGGCGGTGAGCGCCGTCATCGCCTTGCGGAGACGGTCGGCATCGTCCGCGTGCCCGGCTACATATCGTCCGAGCTTATCGCGGAAGCTATTGTCGCGCTGACGCGCGGCAACCTGAGCGGCCATCCAGAAGGTTCGGCGCAATCGCGCATTGCCGTACTTGGACAGCTTTGTGCGGCCACGGAACGTGCCTGACTGACACGTCGCGAGATCGAGGCCGCAGAATTTCAGAAATTGGCGAAGATGATTGAACCGGCGCAGATCGCCGGCTTCCGCCAGGATGGTCAGCGCGTTCATCGGGCCGATGCCAGGAATCTTGCGCAGCAGCTGGTAATCGACATGCTCAGCCAGCCTGGCATGGGCAAGCCGCTCTATCTCGTCACGCTGCTGGATGAGGCTGCGTCCCTGCGCGGTGACCATGCGGAACATGGTAATTGCTGCCGAATCCTCTGGGACCGGCAGAGCGACGGAAGCGCAGGCCGTTTCGTATATGTCATTGATAAGACGGGCCTTGGAAACCTTGCGGCCGATGAGAGGCCAGGCCGCGGCCGAGAATGCCTCAGCGTCGAGCGCGGTGATGCTGGCAAGAGTGGGGAACCGCTCGATGAGCGCAAAGAACCAGTCGGAACTGCTGTTGCCGGCGAAGCGGGCGATCTCGGGGAAGTAGAGCGGCAAATAGTGGGTGAGGATTCGGTGCCAGGTTTGCGTCTTGGCCTTGGAGATCGTCTCGTGGGTTTTCGACAGTTTTTGCAGGTCGTTGATCCCGGCCGCCAGCGGATCGACATAGCGCTGCGTCGCCCCGATCCGCAGCATGTGCAGGATGACCTGGGCGTCCTTGGAATCGTTTTTGTCCCAACCGTTGTGCAGTGCCTCGCGCGTGCGGGCGAGCGCGACCGACGAGATGAGGCGTAGCTCGAACCCCGCGGTCAGCAGTCTGTGCGCGAGCGTACGATGGTAATTTCCGGTCGCTTCGAACCCGGCGACGATGGGGCGACCGATGGCAACGAGCTGTTCGACAAAGCCGTCATAGTCCTCCTTGGTCGCCATGACGGTCATCCGCCGGCGCCGACCGCCTTCCGGTCGCTCGATGAGGACTTCCTATCGGTTCTTGGACATGTCGATGGCTACCAGCACGGCACCAGCAGGCGTAGGGGTGAGCTTGGTCATGGTCGGTCGGCCTCCAAAGTGTTGTCTCGACAACTTCACTTTAGACACCCGCTGGCCGGCCATGGCTTGCCCTTATGAAGCCTGCGGCCGCTTCGCGGCCTTGTCTTCATAAGGGCCGTCGCGGCTCCCGAACCAGTGCTTCCCAATGTGCTATGGCACCGAACTGACCAGTCACGCCGTTCTCGCGTGGTGCCAGGACACCGGGGTCGAGTGGCATTACATCGCGCCGGGCAAGCCCCAGCAGAACGGCTTTGTGGAATCGTTCAATGGTCGCTTGCGCGACGAGTGCCTGAACGAGCACCTGTTCCCATCGCTGGCTGTAGCAAGACGGATCATCGAGGCATGGCGGACAGACTACAACACCATGCGTCCGCACAGCAGCCTTGGCGGGTTGGCACCCGCCAAGTTTACGAACCGCCCCCGCCAGGGGCATATGAGCGACGAAGCTAAGTTATCAGCGGCCTGAAAATGGGGAGCAGGTCACTGCTAACCGCGTCGGAGATTTTGCACGCTAGCTAGTGATCGTTATTTAATCTCGTCGAACGTATTTCGAAAAAGGTTCACGATGTTCGTGTCGATGGAATTTCGAGAAAACCCTTTTGGGTCGATAAAGGTGTCGGCGAAACAAGGGTGGACCAATTGATCGAAACATTCACGAAGCCAGCGCACTGTCGCGAGGATGGCTGGAGAGGGTTTTGCCTTAGAACGATATACGAGACGAAGTTCTCGCCGTATCCTGAGGTCTGGTGGCACTGGAGCCGCAGCTTTTGTGATTGCGCTTACAAAAGTAGGCAGCGCACCGATACCGATGCCCTCCACGACCGACCACAGCTGAGATAGGGAGGAGTTGGTTCGCATGGCAATAAGGCCTTGTGGGCGTTCCGTGCCGATCAGAAAGTCGAGTTGCTCCGAGCGCACGCCAGGGCCGACATGCTCAATGATCCGATGGTCCTTGAGCGAGTCCACGGTTGAAGGGGCGCCATACCGTTGGATGTAGCTCTTGCTCGCATATACAGCGAAATGAATGGTAGCCAGCTTCGCTGTGGTGAGGTCGGCCTCCGCTGGCTGTTCGTACGTCAGCCAGATGTCGGCCTCATGCGTTCGGTCACGAACAAGGTTGTAGTCGAAATCCAAACCGATGGTCATGTCCGGGAGGACCGCCTGAAGCAGCGACATCCTCGGCGTCAGCCACAGCGTTCCGATACCCTCCGTACAGGCTATTGTGATCTGTCCCGTCTTCACAAGAACGTCTTTGGGGCCATCCGAGGCATCCCACGCGGCGGCGTCGCTCATCGCCTGCCCAATTCGAAGAAGCTTCTCGCCGTCCTCGGTGAGCACGATTCCGTTGGCGCTACGACGTACCAGATCCATGCCAAGCCTTGTCTCGACGCGCTCGATCCTTCGACGGATCGTGTTGACCACAACCCCATGATCTGCCGCGACTTTCCGCATACTGCCTAGGCGCTGGATGGCGCGGAACAGCCTCACGTCGTCCCAATGCAGATCCGCGCCATCGACCCGTTGGTCAGTGTTCCCCCCTGGAACACGCGGTTCAACATTTGTGAGCCTGCCGTCTGGGTGTCTTCGCAATATTACCTCCGGAACGACGCCGTTCGCACGACGGCCCTGGGAGGTATGATGTTTCAGCAAGTTGGCAATCCGATAGGCTCCCAACCGACCTCTTTCTGGGACGGTTGCTTCAATGAGCGCATGGATACGCTCATTGCGCGTAATCATGGTCGGCAAGTCCGGCTGCAGCGCCTTCCCGCCGGCAGCACCATCAAGATCATCGACGACGTGCGCGAGCAGCTTCCTCTGGCAGACCGCGTCCACGTCGCCCGAATGCTTGAGAAGAACCCAGATATCATCCGATCCGTAACCGTGCCCGGGCAAGGCGGGCCCGCGGGAATTTTCGCCTACCTGCCCCTCAATGCGTACGGAGCATGGGCGCTGATGACGGGCCGGTATGATGGCAGTAAGCCCGACCCAGCCTGGATCTGCTCGGCAGGCGAAAAGCCGTCGGCTATCGCTATCTGGCTGATCGTCGCGCCCGGGCTGCTACTCCGTATGTTCGAGCCCATTGCCCGGCTCTTCCGTGAGCTTTGTCCGGAAGGATGCGCTGTATTCTCTTACGGAGCGACGGATGCCTCGGCGAGCATTCAGCGTGCGGTCGGTTTCCGTCCGGCCCAGGAAATGTTCCCCGGCGCCTCCGCCCACTTGGTCGCGGCGTGCCCGGACAATGCCGTACCGATCGACATCGCACGGAACCTCGAACGAGCACGTCGGGGGCATGTGCACGTCCGCGTCGCCCGCTCAATCGAGGACATGGCCAAGGTCTTCTCCGTCCGCTCCGCCACTTTCCAGGCTGAACAGGCATGCCCTTACGAGGAGGAGTTCGACGGCAACGATTTTTGTGCGACGCAGCTTTTGGCTTACGTCGGTGATGACCCGGCTGCGTGTATCCGCATCCGCTATTTCGGTGATTTTGCGAAGCTCGAACGCCTTGCCATCCGCCGCGAATATCGAAGCCGACGCCTCTCGCGCCCGTTGGTCGAAGTGGCGCTAGCGCACTGCGCGCGTAAGGGTTTCCGCCGAATTTACGGACATTCACGGGCGGATCTCGTGGGATTTTGGCAACGGCTGGGCTTCGATGTCATCCCGGCACGCCAGCCTTTCTGGTTCTCCGATGTCGAATATGTCGAGATTTTCGCGGAACTGACCGCGGATCCGCTCGAAATCCGATTCGGGATAGACCCGATGATGGCGATCAGGCCGGAGGGCAGTTGGGACGAACCCGGCCCCCTCGACATGTCGCTCGTCCGCTCCTCGCTAGAGGCATGACTAGGGCGTCATCCCGCCATCAACCGGAACTGGCCCCTGCAGGGGAAGCCGAGGAAGTGCGTGTGCCGACAGGTGTAGAATTGCGGTCCCGTTTTGCAGATCGCGTTAACGTGTTGCTGGGCGACAGAGGTCTTTCGAACAAGGAGCTTGCAGAGCGCAGCGCGCTTCCCGCTGATCGCGTCGATCGGATCTTAGACGGCCGCCTCGTCAGAATCACTTTCCGCGACATCACCGTGATCGCCGCTGTTCTCGAGACGCCGGTATATTCCCTTCTTGTCGCGACCAACACGACGGTCGAGGTCGTACCGCTCGAGATAGTTAAAGAGCGTGGATCGAGAGACGCCTAGTTCTCCAGCGACGCCCGTAGCGGTCGCGCCGGGCGCGCTTAGTTTTTCGCGAATCTCCGGGAGCTTGTCAGGGGCCAACAGGCGCTTGCGGCCTGGCGGCGACATCTCGGCAGGGTGTGTCTTGATGCCGTGAATGTGCCGGTAGTGGCTATCTAAGGCATCCAGCATGGTGTGGAGTTTGTCGTCGGCACAGGGCTCGATGATTATCTTCGGCGTGCAGATTTCGACGCTGACGCCATTCCTGAGCAGCTTGGTGAGGGTGCGAATGAGCATCGGCGTCGCGAGCGCTAGGCAGGAAAGGTCATGGACCTTGACGCGGTCGCCGGCGGCGAGACCGATCCCTTTGCGATCGAGCAGCTCGGCGAGCTGATTAAAGGTCTTACGTCCTGCAAGCATCTCGAGGTCGCCAGGATTCAAGCACGAACGTTGGTCTTCAATCGTGGCAGAGCCAGGGGTTTGCGCGAGGAAAGCGACGGTTTTGCCCAATCTTGTGCCCTTCACGCGACGCGCATCACCAAGAAACTGCGACAGAGCGCAATCCCGCTAAGCGCCCAAGAGAAGGTTTTTATGTCAGGCCGCTCGGCTCGGCAACTGGGGGAGATCATGGGCTCGAGCTAATGTGCAATTTCATGCCCTAGAAAAGAGTTTGCCGCAGAGAATTGCGTGTTGCCAGTTGCGTCAATTATCGCTTAGAAACAAATTTGTACTAAGCTGACGGAAGGCGCTAATGCTTCCAGTGGGTCTCACGGCAAAGGCGATTCAGCTCTGCGCAGCAGGGCTTGGCGGCGGTGTGATGCCAGTGCCCGCGTCGTATGCGGTCACGGTACATGCTGGTGCGGCGCTGAGCCGCGAGCCGGTCACCGAGGCAGATGCTGAAGCGACTGTTCGTGATCTCATCACGTTGGGCGCAGATTTCGAGGCGGGTCCGCTCGCGATAAGCGGACGCGATTTTGCGACCTACGGTGTCACGCCGACGTCGGTGTTCGATGCCTGCGCTCTTTCGCATATCGACGATGTTACAAAGGGTACGTTGGTAAGCACTGCGCCCTCGGTATCGAATGTCGCTGCCTTGGTTCGACGCGCTTTTGGCGCGCGTATCACCGACACGATCCGGCCTATGAACGCGAGCTACGGTGCGCGGTATAGCTGGCACAAGTTCGGCCAAGCGGTCGACTTCGTACCCGTCGGCGGCGTCAATTCGATCAACCGCGATCAGATTCGCGCCCTGATGGGGCAAAGCGGGGTTCGTTTGATCGAACTTCTCGGACCAGGGGATCGTGGCCACTCCAATCATTGGCACGTCGCCTTCGCGCGTCCGGGCCAAGTGATCGACCGGACACGGCCGATCGAGGAGGATGAGGACTGGATCGTCAATATCGCCAGCGCTGACGCGCCGGCTTCGGCTCCGGTCAGGACCGATGCGCTCACCGCGCCTGCCTTGGTCCTGCAAACCGCAGCAAAAGCCCCGCCACAATGGGACGTCTTTGCCAGCGCGGCTTGGCGCGCTTCTCAGGGAGGTGGTTCATGATCCGACGTTTTCTGAATAAGGTGAGCGGCTCCACTGGTGCGGTCGCGCTGTGCGCGGGCGGTTTGGTCGCCGTCGCGGCACCCCAACCGGCCTTTGCGTCGGATTGGGGATGCCAGATCGTCCTTTGCCTTGCCACTCCTGGCTCGCCGACGAAGTACGCAGAGTGCGTGCCCCCGATCACGAAGCTGTGGAACGCGTTGGCCATGGGCGGCGGGTTTCCCTCCTGCACTGGCGTGGGCATCAAAACGAAGTCGGCGAAGCATGGTTATACCATGACCGTGACCCAGGCGGATGGAAGCACGTCGCGCTATTCGCTCGATACGCGTTACCAGACGGTGACGCAGCAATGATCCACGCCGTCGCCGCCATCACCGTTATGGCGCAGAAATGTGCGTCCGAAGTCGCGACAGAGGCTGTCGTGCCCCTCGTTGTTACGGAGAGTGGCGGCGACGATCTTTCAATCAACGTCAATCGTGGCCCGCGCGTGCGGGCCGGCTCTGTCGCTGAAGGTGCGGCGCTCGTGCGGCGCTACATGGCGCAGGGTTATACCGTCGATGTGGGCTTGGCCCAGATCAACTCGGCCAACTTCGCGCGGCTCGGCGTGACGGTCGAACAAGCGTTCGATCCGTGCACGAACCTGCGCCTTGCGTCGTCGCTGCTGCAAGCGGGCTATGGCCTCGCAAGCCGCCGTTACAGCGGTCTCGACTCGATCTCCGCGACCTATTCGCTCTACAACACCGGCACGCTGACGCGCGGCTTCCGCAACGGTTACGTCGGGCGCGTCTGGTCGGCTGCGAGCGACTTGGGCACGATACAGGCAGCTCCGCCCATCCCAGGTGCGCCGGCTGTGGCGTCCGCTACCACCAGCGCGGCCAAGCCCGTCAGTGGCGGCGATAGCTGGGTGGTCGGGCAGA
The DNA here is from genome assembly GCF_040546165.1 of Sphingomonas sp. UYEF23. Classification (NCBI taxonomy): domain Bacteria; kingdom Pseudomonadati; phylum Pseudomonadota; class Alphaproteobacteria; order Sphingomonadales; family Sphingomonadaceae; genus Sphingomonas; species Sphingomonas sp. UYEF23. The sequence goes on from NZ_JBEPNG010000007.1 coordinate 23,623, forward strand.
TCGCTTCCAACTCAGTCGAGGTCTTCAAATGAGCGTGGGCAATACCGTTGCACGCCCCGGGCGGGACGTGGAGCAGGAAGCCGGAGAGGCTGGCTTCAAGCTGCCGCCCGATTTAGCGGAGCGGTACGAAGTTCGCGTCATCACGGCAAAAGACCCCAGCGAGCTTCGTATGGGCATGTTTCGGCCTGGTGATCGAGGTGATCCTTCGATCGAAGTCTTGGGCAACGGAGATCGGATCGTTGCGCGGAACGAGGATCCGGAAACCGTCGCGGCGCTCGTCAAAATCGCCAAGCACAATGGGTGGGAGGGGATCGACGTCGATGGCTCGCCTGAGTTTCGCAAGGCTGTTTGGGAAGCCGGATCGCGCGAAGGGCTTACGGTACGTGGCTATGAGCCCAAGTTCGAGGGACATGAGCGGATAGCGGATTTGCGGCGTGCGGACGAAAAACGGCGCGAGCGCGAGGCGGCTGCCAAGCCTGCCCCTGTTGTCGAGCAGGTCGCACCGATCGCAGCAGTCGCCGCGATCGAGCCGACAGTTCTAGCTCGGCCGGCCGATGTTGGCCAGGAGGCCGCTGCCGAGGTGACGCCCGCGCAAAGCAGTACGGAATTGTCGGATGCCGACAAGCGTCTGCTGCTCACGCTGAGCGTCTATACCCAGGACCGCAAGGCGCTCTCCGAGCGCGTTACGCCGACCCTGCAGCTGATTGAGCGAGAGTTCCAATACGAGCGTCTTAAGGCGAACAAGGAGGCGCTCGACGGCGCGCTGGAGCGGGCGCTCGAAAGTCCATCTCTGGTAAGCTCTTTCGCGAAGTCGGGCTACGAGCCCGACGATTTGCGGCGGATGGCGCGCCAGGGTGAATGGGACGGTGAGGTCGCGGACGCGATCTACATGGTTCGCTCCGGGCTTAACCGCGACGAGGTCGCGAAAGAGTTGGTCGCCTCGTTCATGAAATCGGAGCGCGAAGACGAACGGTCCGGAGAGTTATTACCGTATCCGCGATCTGGGCAGGAACCGCAAATCGTTCGCGATGAGCGGGAGCACCGCGCTTCTTCCGCGCGGGACGAGAATGAACAATTGGCGGAGCTGTTCCTACGCGGCAACGCCGAGCGGATCGCGGCTGATCCACGCCTCGCCAATGCGATCGAAGCGCAGGCGGCAATGGAGCAGCATATTGGCGTGGCTTTTGAAGGTAATGCGGATCGTATGATGTCCGCGAGCCTGGAGAGCCGCGAATTGATCTCGAGCGCGCTGATGCGCGGCCTAGATGTTTCGGTCCGTGAGCCGACGCCAGTTCGGCAAATCGAACCGATCCACCCCACCCCCGATTTCGAGAGGTAAACTCAAGCCATGGAGACCCGTATGAAGTTCACACAGCAGATGGGCTGGATGATGTCCGATCGCCGCGCCCGGCAAATCATAGGCATCGCCGGTGCGGTTGCCCTGATCTCAATCGCACAACCCGTTCTTGCACAGAGCAGCGGCGGGACGTCGATCGAGACCGGTCTTTCGACGATCAAGCAATGGATGACCACGGTCGCCTCCGTCGTCGGCGTAATCGCCGTAATGGCGGTTGGCTATGCCAAGCTGACCGGTCGGATGGATTGGGGGAAAGCGGTAACGGTGCTGATCGGCATCGGCATCATTTTCTCGGCAGCGACGATCGTCGGCTGGATGGGTGGATCTGCATAACATGGAAGACAAGCTCGTCGAGGATAAGGTGTTCCTCGCCCTGACCAGGCCATCGGTGTTCATGGGATTGCCGCTCGAGGCGATCTTGCCGATCATCATGGTCTGCATGGTGTTCTGGGGGATTTTTCATAATCCCTTCTACCCCCTGGCCTTGTTCGGGGCGCTTTACCTGCCGGCGCGCATGATCTGTCACTACGACTTCAACGCGTTCCGGCTTTGGGGCCTGTGGTTCCAGACGGGCTTTCTATCCAGGAATCGCAAGTTCTGGGGGGGCGGGAGCTACTCTCCTGTCCGCCTCGCCAAAGGCGTGAAGCGGAAGCATTTCGGCAATGACTGATTCCAAGCTGAAGCATAAGAAAGTCGCGCTTCGCGAAGCGGATGATATCAAGTTCATCCCCTACACCCGGCACGTCGACGATACCTTGGTGGCTCTTCAAGACGGCTCGCTCATGCGCATGTACCGCGTCGATGGGCGGCCGTTTGAGACCAGCGATATCTCTGACCTCAACACATGGCATAGCAAGCTCAACATCGCGTGGCGCTCGATCGGTGACGATCGCGTGGCGATGTGGACGCATCTTGTGCGGACGGCGACTGACCCTGTTCTCGGAGGCGATTTTCACTCTGCTTTTGCTCGGCAATTGCAGGAAAAATACGCCGAGACGCTGCGCGAGAAGGTTCTCTATCACAACGAGTTTTACGTCACGATCCTCGTGCGGCCATCGAGCATGGCCGGCGATCAGGTCGGGCGCTTCTTTTCGAAAAAGCAGGCCAACACCGAGATCGACGATCGCGCGATGGTGCTCATGGCAGATAAGTGCCGCGATTTTGAATCGCTGCTCGCCGACGTCGCGCCGGAGGCGCTGTCGCTCTACGAGCATAACGGCGTCATGTTTTCGCAACCGATGGAAGTGCTGCACTTCATCCTGACCGGCGATCGCATTCGCATTCCCCTGCTCAACGGCAGGCTCGGTCAGGCACTCTATTCCTCCCGGGTAGTGTTCGGGCGCGAAGCGGCCGAGATCCGCTTGCCGCACAAGTCGCATTACCTCGGCATGTTCGGGGTGCGCGAGTATGTCGCCAGCACGCGGAGCGGGCAGTTCAACAGCCTGCTGACGCTCGATTTCCCCTTCGTGTTGACGCAGAGCTTCGCGCCGCTGGTGAAGTCGGTGGCGAGTGATCGGTTCACGAAAAAGTATAAGCAGATGGTGTCGTCGGACGACGCCGGCGTCAGCCAGGCGGAAGAGCTGCTCGACGGCGTTGACGATCTCATGGCGAACCGGTTCGCCATGGGCGAGCATCACTTGTCGATCTCGGTGATCGACGACGATCCGAAGCGTTTGCTTGAGCGGCTATCGATCGCCCGATCGGCCGCGGCCGATACGGGCATGGTGATGGCGCGCGAAGACGTTGCGCTTGAAGCCGCATTCTGGGCGCAGCTTCCCGGTAACTTCAAGATGCGGGCACGCCCCGCGGTTATCAACACGCGAAATTTTGCGGCGCTCAGCCCGTTCTACACCTTCCCGGCCGGTCGGAAGTCGGGGAACCACTGGGGCGATGCGGTGACGCTGCTCAAGACACGCGCCGGCTCCTCGTTCTGGTTCAATTTCCATCGGGCTGACATCGGCCACACCCTCATCATCGGCCCGACGGGCGGTGGAAAGACGGTGCTGCAGAACTTCCTGCAAGCGCAGCTTGAGAAGACCGGCGCAAAGCAGGTCTTCTTCGACAAGGATCGCGGTGCGGAGATTTTCGTGCGCGCCTGTGGCGGCACCTATCTGGCGCTGCGGAATGGTGAGCCGACCGGCTTCGCGCCTTTGAAAGGGCTGACCGCGAGCCCGCACAACATCGCTTTCCTACGGCAATTCATACGCGTCCTTGTGCGGCGCGAGAATCGCCCGCTGAGTGTGGCGGAAGAGCGCCTGATCGACGAGGGTATCGACGCTGTGATGCGGCTGCCGGCGCCGTCGCGCTCGTTCAGCGCCCTGCGCGAGATGCTCGGTTATGCCGATGCGGAAGGCATCGGCGCCCGGCTTGAACGATGGTGCCTAGGCGGACCGCTTGGGTGGGCCTTTGACGGTCCGCAGGACGAGGTGTCGATGGCGGCGCAGTTCGTCGGCTTCGACATGACGGATTTCCTCGAGAACCCGGAGATCCGCACTCCGACGATGCTGTACCTCTTCCACCGCGTCGACGAGCTGCTGAACGGGCAGCGGGTCGTGGTCGACGTGGACGAGTTCTGGAAGGCGTTGGAGGATGATGCGTTCCGCGCGTTCGCGCAGGACGGCCTCAAGACCTTCCGTAAGCGCAACGCCTTCATGGTGTTCGGCACGCAGTCGCCTGCCGATGCGCTGCGCTCGCCGATCGCGCACTCGATCATCGAGCAGACGGCAACAAAGATCCTGTTGCCCAATTCGGATGCGAAGCGATCGGATTATTGCGACGGACTCGGCCTGACCGAGGCGGAGTTCCGGCTGATTCGTGAGGATCTGACGCCGGAGAGCCGCACCTTCCTGGTTAAGCAAGGGCATACCTCGATCGTGGCGAAGCTCGATCTGGGCGGCATGCCGAATGAGTTGAAAGTGCTTTCTGGGCGTGAGGAAACCCTCGTTGCCATGGAGGAGGCCATTGCCCTTGCGGGCAACGATCCCGCGGCGTGGCTGCCGCATTTCTACGCTAATCAAAGGAGAAGCTGACATGTCGCTAAAGAACATCATCATGTTTGCAGCCGCGCCGGTCGCGCTCGCTGCGTTCGCGTCGCCGGCCGCTGCGCAGGGTATCCCTGTGTTCGACACCTCGACCTATGTGCAAGCGCTCGCCCAGGTCCAGAACACGGTGAAGATGATCCAGCAGGGCGAGCAGCAGATTTCCACTGCTACGAGCCAGCTTAACTCGCTTCAGAAGCTGACCAACGTTAACAGCATCGCGCCGCAGTTATTTCAATCGCAGGTGCGCAACATCCTGCCTAACACAACAATCGATGCGTCGGCGCTCCTCAGCGGCGACCTGTCGAAAATCGGTTCGCTGGGCACGCTCGCGTCGAGCATCCAATCTCGTTACGTGCTGCCATCGACCGGTTCCGACGCCGACGCCGCGTATAGTCAGGCGTTGAAGGACGCGACCGGCTCATCTGCCGCAATGGCCGCTATGGGCGAAAATACGCTCAGCATCACTCAGACCAGAATGCAGGGTCTCGACCAGCTCCGATCGCAGCTCGATTCTGCCAAGGACCCCAAGGACGTGATGGACCTGCAAGCCCGTATCGGTGTCGAGCAGGCGCAGCTTCAGAATGACATGCTCAAGATGCAGGCGATCCAGATGTCGCAAGCTGGTCAGGCGAACATGCAAATCAGCGCGGCTCAAGTAGCGGCGGGTCGCGAGGAAGCGGCATTCTTCAGCGCCAACACGATCAGGAAGTAATTATGCGCAAGATACTCCCCCTCTCGGCTTTGCTCATTGTCTGTGGGTGCCAACAGAACGTCGTGGGGCCAACTGCCAAGGAACTTATCGCAAGTCCGCCACTCCTCACTGAGTGGCGGGCGAAGTGTGAGACGGGAGAGTATAGCCATCTTCCTGCCGACCAGAAGGCCAACATGTGCGCGACCACGGGAGAAGCCACAATCGCGGTCGCCCAAGTCAAGGCCGGGAACGAAGAGGCCGACTTCTTCCGACAGAACACGATCCGAAAAAAGTGAAAGTTCCCGTTGTGCCTTGATCGCTGAAGATCGGAATCTGACGTAATGCCCGCACCCAACATCATGACGCTGTTCACGACCATGTATGGGTACGTGGAGACAGCCATAGCAACATCGGTTGCAAGCTTCGGGTCGGGGCTCGTAAGTTTCGTCGCGGCGCCGTTGGCGCTGGCTGCGATTATCTACTTTTTGCTGCTCGGCTTCGCCGTGTTGCGCGGTGCGATACAGGCACCGCTACGCGAGCTGGTATTTCAGGCCGGCAAGGTCGGCTTCGCGTTGGCGGCTGCTAGTGCCGTCGGTTATTCTGCGTTCGTGGTGAACGTTGTGACCAACTTGCCAAGCGAAATCATCGCGGCTGGATCGGGCTCACCCGTCACGAACCCGGGCACCACCTTCGACACCTATGTTTCCGACACGGGTAAGCTGGCGGGTAAGCTGGTCAATGCGAACCTGAAGGTTCAGTCACAAGAGCAGAAGGGCATCACTGATTTCCGCACGCCGGTAATCCAGCTTAGCGCGACGCTGATTACCTATCTGTGCATCGCTGTTCTTTACATTTTTGCATTTCTATCGGCGTCCATCGGCTTCTGTATTGTCATCTTCGCCAAGCTGTCAGTCGCGATTTGCGTCGCACTGGCCCCGCTCGCGCTGGCGTGCCTGCTTTTTAATTCCTCTCGTTGGTTGTTCGACGGTTGGTTGAAGCAGACGGTCAATTTTATCCTGTTGATGGTCGTCATGGCGATCATGACGAAGTTCATCACCGGGCTCCAGGAAGCCGCGATGGATGGGATCATGGGGTCCGTTCCCGAGGACGGCTCCTCTTTCGTGATGACGCAGAACGGCTACATCGTTCTCAAAGCCGCAGTGATGCTCGTGGCGACGATCGCCTGTTCCGCGATCTACATCGTCGGCACGATCTTCTTCTTCCAGTCGCCGGCCATTGCGGCCGGCATCGCAGGGGGTGCGTCGTCTAGCGGACACGGCTTCCTGCAAACTGGGGGGAACATGTTGGCCAATCGGCTCATGTTCAAACGCGCCACGCAAGCGAACCGTCCGGCTGCAGGGGGCCCGGGTGGGTCGGCCAATCGCTCCAGCTAGGCCGAATGGATGCTCAATCTCGAACCATGAAACACGAACACCGCTCGCGCGGCAAAGATACGAACGGAGACCGTATGAGAAGGCTGACCATCGTCGCGCTAGGTGCGGTTGCGCTTAGCGGTTGCACCGGGACTCACATCAAACCCGTCTCGGTTTGCAACGGCAAGCACCGCCGTCCGGCCAACTTGTACGGGACGATTCTACCCACCCTGCCTGTGCCGCTTCCGGCATCGCAGCAAGGAGTGGGTCAGTCCATGGTCGCGCCGCCAAGCGGTGCGACGTCGCCGGTGCCTGCTCCTGCCGCTCCGTCAGACCCGGTGCTGATGCGGGACGAAGCGCCCACCCCTCCCCCCACACCTTCCCCGTCCCGGACGCTTGGCACAGCGCCTGCTGCGCCAATGGGGCCTGGGGCGATAAATGTTCTGCGATCAGCGCCTCGGACGTCCCAGCGGGACGTAGCGCTGTCCTACTCCTCCTGCTGAAAGGACCGGTGCCATGGGCGTGGTGAAGTCCGAACATAAAGAGAAATACTTCGAGACATCGAGGACCTGGGAATACGACCGTATGCGTGCGGCGATCCAGTCCAAGAAGCTCGCCTGGGGCGTAGCCGCGGGAGCCTGCGCGCTTTCTGTGGCTTCGGTTACGGCCGTAGCCATGCTGGCTCCGCTGAAGACGGTTGAGCCCTATGTCATCCGCGTCGATAAGTCGTCCGGCGAGACGCAGGTCATCACGGCCCTGAAGGGGCCGCAACCGCGCACCTATGATGATGCGGTCAATCGCTACTTCATCTCGCAATATGTGCGGTTGCGCGAGGGGTGGCTGAACGATGCCGCCCGCGAAAACGCCTATACCGTGATGCTGATGAGCGACCAGCTCGAAGGCCCTCGTTACCTGGGCGGCGTTCAGGCCAACAATAAGAACGCGCCGTCGAATATCTACGGCGACAAAGGCCATGTCTCGATTTCGATCCGGACGATCAGCTTTCTCAGTCCGACGGTCGCGCAGGTCCGCTTTACCAAGATCATCACAGTGGGTCAGAACACACCGGTCGCACAAAATTGGAATGCGATCCTGACCTTCCGATACACCACGGCGCCGGAGCATGAGAAGGATCGCAACATCGATCCGCTCGGCTTCCAGGTCGTCAATTATCGTTCCGACCCGGAGGCGTGAGATGAGCGATCAACCAAATACGTCGGACGATGGCGATCGCGTCGTCGTCCCCTTCATCCCTGAGTTTCGGAAGAAGCTGGCCATTCGCTTGTCACCGTCGGCGACTGAGCTTGTGGTGACAGAGACCGGCTCGAAGAGCCGGTTCTGGCGCGGGGTTGGTGAGGTATGGCAGCGCCTTATCGCGTTCTCGATGGTCGGGGCTGTTGCTGTGACGCTGATGCCGCAAGCTGCTTTTGCGTCTGAGACGCCGATCCCTGGCGGCAAGGACGCACGCGTTCGCAACGTCAATTACGATCCCGACCAGGTGGTGACGGTCGTCGGCAGCTTCCGCCACGCGATCGAGATCCAGTTCGGTCCGGGTGAGACGGTGACGCAGGCTGCCTTGGGCGACACTGTTTCGTGGCAGATCGCGCCGGTCGGCAATGTCGTCTTCCTGAAGCCGCGCGAGAAGGCGGGCGGCACGAACCTGATCGTCATCACCAACGCACGCGGAATACCGCGCACCTATCATTTCAATCTGTCGCTTGGGACGGGCGGTACGATGTATGGCGTTCGGTTCCGCTATCCCCGCGAGGAACGCGCCATGGCGGCCCTGCAGGTGCAGCTCGCTCAAGCACAAACCGCCAAGACGATCGAAACCAACGTCGCGCAAGCCGCGCTCGACCACGCGGTGATCGAGGGCCCCCGGAATATGAAGTATACGGTGCAGGGCGACGCTGCGCTGCAACCGACCGAGATCTCCGACAACGGCGAGTTCACGGTGCTCCGCTATCCGGGGCACGCCGACATTCCTTCGATCTTCGCGGTCGACGTCGACGGAACCGAGACGATTGTCCCCTACGATGTCCGCGAGGATTTCGTGGTGATCCATGCGGTCTATCATCAGCTCCGGCTCCGGCGCGGTACGACCGTGCTGTGCATCTATAATGAGGCGCCGCTGCGCAACGATCGCGGCGATCGCACGGGCACCGTTTCCAATGTGGTCGAACGCAAAGTGAAGGGACAGTAACATGGTCGACACTGTGATTGACCGGGGTGGCAACGTCGCTGCCGATACCGTCCCTTCCAGCGACATCGATACCCCCGTCGCGCGCAGCGGCGGTTGGGGCAACATCGCGTTCATCGGGGCCGGGATCGGTCTCGTTGGCGCAATGGGCGGCATCATGATCGGCTATAGCGCGTTCCATCACACTGCCAGCACTGAGGCTGCCGCGCAGCCGGCAAAGGCGAGTGAGCGGTCCGTGGACGATGTGATGGGATCGTCTAATGCGCAGCGCGCAGCGCTGGCCGGTCAACTCGGCCAACCGGGTGTGCAAACCGATGTCTTCGGGCGACCGATCACACCAGCGGCAGGCACGCAGGTCGCGGACGCCAATGGGAATCCCGTGCAGTCGACGGGAACGGCCACCACGTCGAACGGGCAGCAGTCGCCCGCTCAGCGACGGGCTGAACAAGCCCGCGCGATGGCGGATGCGGCGCGGCGATCGCCGATCATGGCCTTTGGCAATACGGGCATGGCATCGGCCGTGCCTGGATCTACTGCGGGCATGGAAGGGCAACAGGGGGCCGGGCAAGACGATGAGTCGCGCGGCGGGCAATCTACCGTTGCGCGTCGGGGTTTCGGCGCGAGCGGTTTCGGTCCATCGAGTGAGGATGCTCCGGCTGCGGCCGCAAAGGGCTCGACCGACTTCAGTGACCAGCTCGGCCACTCCGCCATTCAGACCGTGCGGGCGACGATGGTTGCGGACCGCAATCTGCTGCTGAGTGCTGGCACGGTTATCCCCTGCACGCTCCAGACTGCGATTAACTCGACACAGGCCGGGTTCGTGTCGTGTGTCATCAACCACGACGTATATTCCGAGAATGGTCGCATCGTTCTGCTCGATAAGGGCACGAAGGTGCTTGGCCAATATTCGGGCGGCATCACCCAGGGGCAGGCGCGCATGTTCGTGCTGTGGACCCGCGCTCTGACGCCGCGTGGCGTCGCGATCGATCTCGGTTCGCCCGCAGCCGACAGTCTTGGCCGCGCGGGGCTACCGGGTGGGGTGGACACGCAGTTCTGGGCACGGTTCGGCGTCGGGCTGGTCATCTCGGTATTGGAGGATGCGTCGCAGATCGCGAGCCGATCGCTCGCCGGCGAGGGCAGCAATACGACGCAGGTTCCCAGCACAACCGGATCGACGGTCCTCCAGTCGACGATGCAGATCAAGCCGATCCTGAAGAAGAATCAGGGTGACACGGCTGCGATCTTCGTCGCCAAGGACTTCGATTTCCGCTCGGTCTATGACGTGGGGCTGAGGCGTTAAGTCGATGGCATCCAGCCCTACGTCGCTCATCTACGAGCATAATGCCTAGCCGATCCGACGGCACCTGGAGCGCGACGACGTGACCGAGCTGGTCATCAACGAGCCGGGTGTGATCGGTCTCGAGACCCGCAACGGGTGGGAGTGGCATGACGAGCCGGCGCTGGACAACGCCGCTCTGATGACGCTAGCGAAGCTGATCGCCGGCCTGACCAAGCAGGATATCAATTCCGAATATCCGGTCTGCTCCTCGGTCCTGCCGGGAGGCGAACGCGCTCAGGTCGTCGTTCCCCCCGCCGTGGAGCAAGGCTTCATTTCGATCACGATCCGCAAGGCATCGGGCGTGACCATGAACATCGACGATTTCGAGGCCGCCGGCCTGTTTAGTGAGGTCCGCGCGCACGGTCTGTACGGAGATGTCGATGCCGATCTCCTGCGATTGCGCGAAGCGGGCGATTGGCGCGGCTTTTTCAAGCTGGCAGTCGAGGCCCGCAAGAACATCCTCATCTCCGGCGCGACCGGCTCGGGTAAGACGAGCTTCTCGAAGGGGCTGATCAAGCTGATTCCCGACTATGAGCGGATCCTGACGATCGAGGATACGCGCGAGCTGGTTGTGCCGCAGCGCAACCACGTTCACATGATGTACGCCAAGGACGGGAAGAGTCTTCAGAAGGCCGGTGCCAAGGAATTGCTGGAATCGGCGCTGCGTATGCGGCCCGATCGCATCCTCCTGCAGGAGCTTCGCGACGGCACCGCATTCTTCTACCTGCGCAACGTCAACAGCGGTCATCCCGGCTCGATTACCACGGTCCACGCCAACACGGCCGAGGGCGCCTTCGAGCAACTCACGCTGCTGGTGAAGGAGTCCGAAGGCGGCAACGATCTCGACCGCCACGACATTCGATCGCTGCTACGCTCGCTGGTCGATATCGTCGTGCAGATGCACCGCCTGCCCCCGGGTGAAGGGCGGCCAGCGCGCTATCGCATGACCGAAGTGTGGTTCGATCCCGCGAGCAAGTCGAACGACTGAGGAGGGTGGTAGCGTGAGCGGAAAATGGATGCGCAGCGACGAGGGGTCGCAGCCGGCAGCGATCGCCTTCCTGGCGGTCATCGGGGTGGTGATGAGCGCGGCGATCGGCGCGGTCGCCGTTCTGTTCAAGGCGCACCTCCTCAGCGCCCATACGCCGTGGCGCAAGGTGCCGGCAGCGCTTTGGGCGCTCAAAGGGTATCCGATCGTCTATCAGCCGTTTCTGATCGGCTTCGGTGTCGGCTTGGTCCTCACTTTCGTCATCATCGTCTCGACGCTGTTCACGCGCCAGAAGCTGCATGGTGAGGCGCGTTGGGCACGCGTCGGCGAGGTCAAGAAGGGCCTGCTGCTGTCCGAAACCGGCATCGTACTCGGCAAGTTCAACGGCAAGGTGATGCGCTTTGGCGGGCCTGAGCATGTCATGCTCGAAGCGCCGACCCGCGCCGGTAAGGGTGTGGGCGTTATCATCCCCAACCGGCTCGATTGGCCAGACTCGTTGGTCGTGCTCGACATTAAGCAGGAGAATTACGAGAACACCGCCGGTTATCGGAAGGACGTGCTTCGTCAGATCGTGCTGTTGTTCAATCCGCTGGATACGAGTGGTCGCACAGTGCGGTGGAATCCGCTGGGCTACATCAACCGGCGCAACCCGGTTGAGGTTATCAACGAGCTTCAGAAGATCGCGGCGATGCTCTACCCCGACCCCCTCACCGGCGAAAAGTTCTGGGCCGAAGGTGCTCGAACCGCGTTCCTCGGCGTTACCGCCTATATCGCCGCGACTGTCGACGACGGCGAAGACGCCCTCCCCTTCACGATCGGCGAGGTCTATCGGCAGTTTGCGGCCCCTGATGCCCAACGGCGTTTCCCGAAGATCATCACGGCGCGGGAGAAGGCTGGTAAGCCGCTGTCGACCGCGTGCGTTTCGGCGATCCAGGATTACACAGGCTCGTCGGCCAACACGTTCTCCGGCTTGCGCCAGTCCGTCACGTCGAAAATCAATGCCTGGCTGAACCCGTATGTCGATGCAGCAACGTCCGAGAGCGATTTCGATCTAAGCGAGTTCCGCGACAAGCGGATCTCGCTCTACCTCGGCGTCTCGCCAGACGATCTGGAGCGTGTTGCCCCAATCTACGGCCTGCTGTTCCAGCAGCTCATCGACCGCAACGTCCGCGAGCTTCCGAAGGACGGCAAGCATCAGATCAAGGTTCTGCTCGCACTCGACGAGTTCGCGAGCCTCGGCAAATGCACCGTCCTCGCGAACGCCTTCAGCTATGTCGCCGGCTACGGATTGCGGATGCTGCCAGCGTTCCAGTCGCTTGAGCAGATCCAGGGCGTCTATGGCGACAAGGTGGCAGCCGACATCGAGCGTAACTGCGCCGTGCGGCTGGTGCTTCGTCCGGCCGCGTTGTCCGAGGCGAAGAAGATTTCGGACCAGCTCGGCAGCTACACGTACAGGGCGCGCTCGCGCTCAATGGGGACTTGGGGTGGCGGAGGCGGCTCAACGTCCGAGTCCGATCAGCGCCGGCCGCTGATGCTGCCGCAGGAGGTCGAACTGCTACCGGAGAATGATCTTATTGTTTTCCGCCGCGGCATGTACGCGACCTACGGCAAGAAGGTCCGCTATTACGCTGAAAAGCATCTGATCGAGCGGACCAAAATATCGGCGCCGCAGATGCCCCCGATCCGCGTCGACCCCGCGATCGCGGGAAATAGCTTGCGCGTGATCGAGGCGACACAGGCCACAGATGACGCTGCAGCAGCAGCCGCCACGACGGCAGGCACCGTGTCCGCGTCCGAGTCTAAAGCTGCTGGCTCGGGTGGAGATGGGACGAAGAAGGTTCGGAAAATCAACCAAGCGGCGATAAAGAATTGTCTTGATGTTCCGCCAAAGCAGCAGGTTCGCAAGCTCTTCGATGGTGTTTGCACGGTCGGAGCGAAAGCTGCGTAACGCAGTGGATATCCCGAGATCGAAGGTCCGCGTCTCGCCAGCGCGCTGCTGAGGAATTATGCGCCACGCTGACGCGCCTGGATCATCTTCCCGCGTAAGCGCAAGGACTGTGCAATCGCGCTGGGCTTTGCGTTCAGCGCTCGAGGTCGCCGCGATCGACCTGCCGGACCGGGGGCGTTATCGTCGGCGTGGGGGTTGTTCGCTGTTTTGCCAGCTCGAGGTTGATGCCATCGGCCACAGCCGTCAGTCGGCTTAGTGCAGACGCGCCGGGTTCGTGGTTGATTGTGATGTGTCCGCTGCTGACGTTCGCCAGGCGGTCGGTCAGCGCCGAGACCGTTCCTTCCCGGGCAACCCAGTCCCGCATGTTCGTCGCTCGATCCAGCTCGGCCGCTGGCTCTTTCTTCCGTAGGACAGCGACCCGCATTTCTTCCACGTTCCGCTCTGCCTGCTTTTGAGCGATCGGCTCGATCACGACGATCTCGCGCGCTGCGTCTCTGATCGACATGCGGCGATCATATGGTTCCTGGTCGCGACCCCGCTCTAGCGAACGCCGTACCACCTCCTCAAGCGGATCGGCGTTTTTGTAGCGCTCGACCTGGGTCGCGAGCTTGTATTTGAGTTCGTAATCTTCGCGCGCGGTCGCGGTCATCGCGTCGGCCATCGTGACCCCGGGGTTTCGAAGCTGGATGACTGCCATATCGCGCGCGATATAGAGCGCATCGCGGGATTCGGGCGTGACGTTCGTCGTTCCCCAATCGAGTTTGTACCCGTTCTCGCGGGCCAGTTGCTCGGTGAAGGTGCGAAGCGTGCGGCTGTTGCCCTCACGGAACGGATGCAGGTAGTCGAGGCGTGCATAGGTCTGCGCGACCGCCTCGGACATCTCCAGCATATCATACCCTTTTAGCGCTTTGCCCCCGTCGAGCGCAGCGAGCGTAGGGCCGAGATTGCGCTCGATCTCGGGCCGGAGCGCATAGGGTACGAGAACGCGAGCGCTCGAAGCCTCCAGCTCGCGGTTCTTGAAATGCCCAGGAGCGTCCGGCCGGAACTCGCCTGGGCGATGTTCCGGCAGGTCTTGGAAGATCCGGCGATGCACTTCCTGAAGATGGGCCACATCGAACTGGCCTTCTACAGGATCGTGTTGAAGCTCCCGAACCCGAGCAAAGGTAAGGGCCGCTTCGCGCTGGCTAATCAAGCCGCGCGAACAGTGTCTGATGCCAGGATCGCGGCGGTCAGTTCGTCGCTGGTAATTTCGCCGGCGACGTAACGCGCGTTGAGGCCCTCGATCTCGTCCGAGAGGATTCCACCCTCATAACGAACACTGCCGCGGGCGAAGTTTATCTCGCTCAGCCGGCGCGCGCGCTCTGCCTCGCTGATCGCGGGCGTGGATGATGTGATGGGCGTTACGACGTTCATCGGGCGATCCTTTCGAGCAAACCTCATAGCACAAAGCCATGCCTGATACGACAAACAGAGAGCAGCCTCACCTCTGACAGTGCTGGCGGCCGTTGGCCGGCGAGCGTTCGTGACACCGCCTATGGCGGTGCGGATGGAGGGGGGTGCATCCCCCCTCTGGGCAAGGGCTAGACCGTCTCCGCGCGAGCGCTCCGCTTGGCGAATCGAGGGGGTATCCCCAGCCTTCCCGGCACTGCGCTCTGGTGCAGGCTGGGTGATCCCCCTCCCCCTCGATCGGCCCTGATTTTGCCCATTCACCCCCCGCTCTCGGCGAGCGCCAGAAGGCGATGTGCACATCGCCTTCGGCTCTAGTTGAGAAAGCAAAGACCATGGAGACCAATCGTTGCCCAATGGGCCTGCCAGGACAAGGTTATTCAATGCAAGCTGCTGCTATTGCGAGCGCTTTGCTCGAGCGCGAGAATGCTCATATCTTGCGGGATCGATTTCGGGACTGGTTTGATCGCTTTGAGAATCCGACAAGTCTCCGGTTTGGAGACATGGATGAAGGCCGGCTCTTTGCAGAATTTCTAACAGATCTAGCTCGAGTAGGCGCGGGTCTTAAGCCAAGCCAATGATGGGTATCTGCGAACCACCGCCGTCTAGCGGTCCTTGCTCTGCTCGACCGTGTTGGCGCGGTCTGGTTGCGCAGCAGGGCGGGTCTCATCGAGCGTAGGTCGTTCGCCTAATTCGATGCGTTTGGCCAGGTCGCGATGAAGCGCGGTCAGCTCCGGTTGAATCGCGTCGCCCGCTGTAGGCTCTAGCTTTTCCTCAAGAGCGTCGAAGAGGTCGATCGCGCCTGCCAGTTCGGGTTCGGCATATAGCTCGGTGCTCTCCCCTTTTCGCCATAGCGCGGCAAGTTCCTGTGACCGTACAAAGCCGGATGCTGCTGATCGATCCGTCGCCCGTGTTGTGCTCGGCCGCGCAGGCGGTACTGCTCCGCGCTCTTCGATCTTCGCTCGCGTGATGGCTGCGAGACGATACCGAAGGACACGAGACTCTGGTGTATCGGTTGGTGACGGCGTTTGTTGCTTCGTCAGAAGCGTGATTAGCTCTGCGGCGCTGGCGCCGGCGATGGCCGTTCGCCAGTCAACTAACGCGCGCTCGGTCGATGCGAGGTCGGCCGGTTGGGCGAGAATGAATCGCTCCAGCATGGTATTGTCTTCGAGATGGACTGGTAACGGGACCGGTCGGCCCAAGACCGCCGCGCCCGTGACGGCGATCAGCTCGCCGGCCGTCTTGAAATCGGCGCTTTGTTTTTTCCTGCTCTCGGCGATAGCCGTGGCCAACTGCTCTGCAATAATCTCTAGGCCAGAAGCGATCCCAGCGGTTCGGCTCTGACCGTTGTCCGCGGCCTCTTGGGTCCGAAGAACGTCCTGATGGAGTGCGCCGATCGCGTCACGGTTGTGATCTGACTGATCGGCGATGTTGCCCATGATCGGTTCTAGCAACTGAAGCCACTTATGGGTGGCGGCATCACCTTCGACGATATTGGTTAGGATCGCCTCTTGGAAAGGTAAGAGGTCATTGATCGGAGCCAGACCGGTGTCGATCATATCGAGGCGACGCTGCATCTCCAGTTGGGTTTCCTCCACCCTGGCATTGCTTCGAGCGATGGCCGCGACTTCACCCCGGAGTAGGGACACGGCGTCCATCAGGGCCGCCAGCGCGACAGCAGAAGCGTCGGAACTCATCGGCTTGGTCCGTCCCTATCCTTTGTTCGATCGCGGTCGAGCCGCTCCCGGTTGCGCTCCTCGGCTTGTCGCAGGATCTCGTGGGCGCGTGTGAAGTCGGGAGGCTCACTAGGTCCGGTGACCTTCTCAGTGATCGCTCGCAGGCGATCGCTGAGCGTACCGGCCTGGTCATGGCCCTCCTCCTTGCCGGGAGCGTTACGGCCCTTCTCGGCGATCTCGCGGATACGCGCCGCGACGTCTTTTGGTGGATCAGCTTCACGCTCGAGCGGAACGCTAGGCGACTTCGCCGGATCGGCCGGTGCAGTCAGCCGGTCATGCAACGCCTGAAGCCTGTCGATCCCGATATCAATCCGCGGGGCGGTCATGCTGGGAACACGAACAGGCGCCAGAACCGGTGGCATGACCACAGGGTCGGCTCGCTTTTCAGTGGCAGGACGCATCGCTCTGACCGAGTTCGGTTCGGGCTCCGGCATCGTCGCAACGAACCGTTCCAGGCTCCGAGCGACGTGCTGATCCACAGCCGATGGCGACGCCGACAGTTCGTCGATCGAGCGTGAATAGGTAGCGCGAACAGTCGCCTGACGGCTGGCAAGCATGGCGACAACCGGATCTTCGCGACCCTCTGCGCGAAGCCGTTCCGCGCGCGCGATGCGGCTCTTGTCGATCTGCGGCACCTGTCCCTTCTCGCGCATTTTTACCGCGGCGATCGGCTCATGCTTGGGATCGATGCCGCGCGCCCTGGCGGGCGTTGCGTTGGCCTCGATGCCGCGGGTCCGGAGCTTTTCAGCGAAGCGTTGGCGATAGCGAAAGAGGTCTTCGCGGTTCGGATGAAAGCGCCGGCCGTCATGATCGCGACGCGCGATGGTGAGGTGAACGTGAGGATGTTCGCGGTCAACGTGGAGCGACGCGACCCACGATCGGTTTGCAAACTCTTCCTTCGCAAAGTCGAGAGCAGCAGCTTTAAGGCGCTCGGGATCGGTGCCGGTGGGCATAGATAGGATCATGGAAATCGACGTCGCACCCTTCCTCCGGGCGTCGCCGTCCATTTCCCATCCGTCCCACTCTTTCGCGAGCAACTGCATGTCGCGGCCATCGCGCAGCACCTCGCCTTCGCTCGTTTCCAGACCCAACTCGCTTTCGTCGCCGTGGCCCAAACGGCTGATGTAGGAGAAGTTTGCAAGCACGTGGCCGCCCCCATGCTGACGGCCGGTGATCCGTACAACGGCTTCCGGTACGCGCCGTGACGTGCGCTCGGCCGTCAGCACAGCGCGATTGTTCATGCGGGCTTGCGACCCACCTCCAAACGCATGCTTTGCCTGCGCGCTAGGCCGCGAACCCGCTGACGAAGACGCGGGCTTCGGGAACATCGAGGAGACGGCCATGCCGAGCATCGTGCCCCCGACCTTTGAACCTTTTGCGCTACCGCCCCCCGATCCCATGCGATACTTTTTGGGTGGCGCGAAGACGCCCGCCATTGAGTCCATCGTACCGGAGGAAAGACGGAAACTCACTCGCTTGGTGCCCCATCCTTGCGGGTCCAATACCCGATTTCGCCGCCGATCGAGGAGGCCAACGTGCGGCGCGTCTCCACCAACATTGCCCGCAACTCCGCGCATGTCTCAAGGAACGAGCCGGCGATCCGGGCAATGTCGAGTGAGCTTTCGGGCTGGTTCGCCGCGTTCATTGCGTGAACGGCCTGGTTAATATTTCGCCCTATGGCGAGGACCTGCTTACGGACCTTGCCGATCTCCGTTTGCGTCGCCGGTGCGAGCCGCAGCAGCGCCGCCTTGTCCCAGAGCTGCCAGCGGATTGTGCGCTTGATCCACTCGTTGCGTGTGAGGCGCATTGGCGCTGCAACGGTGTCGATTGCCTCCATCTCGCTACGGTTTAGCCGAACGGTAACTCGGATGTAATCATCTGGGTGGCCCCTCCCCTGCACCGGCATGACTGGCACGCTTTGGCTTTCCGGAGAGACAGCTGCTTGGGTCAGCGCCGTTGTGATCCAGCTACTACGCGTCTGCCCATTCGCAGCGGCCAGACGATCGATCTCCGCTGTGAGGTCATCGCTAAGTCGAACCGTTACCTTCATTTCTCAAGCCCCGTGCAGCGGCGCCACACAAACCAATGTCCGACATTGGTGCCGTGAGGCATATCCTGTCATGCCTAGTACCGTAGCTCTCCGCAGCAATCCATCTCTTTCCAACGACCAGCGTAATCTCATGTAACGCGGAGTGGGTCGTATGTGTTCGCGTGCGCTCCTCCCCCACCATCCGAATTCTAGCTGCACCGACCACGCTCTGATATCGAGCACCTCCAGCGCGCGCTCCCTGTTAGAATTCTAAACGATCCGGACGCTATGAACTCGTCTGGCATCTCGATCGAAACTTCGCCATCATACCATCGACACTTCCCATCTCCAGGAGGAGCCATCATGGCGCGCACATCATCAAAGACCGACGATCTGGCCACTATCGAAGCTCGCCGTGAAAGCTTGCTGGCTGAACTCGCCGCCCTCGACGAACAGGCTAAAGCTGCTGAGCTGGCGAGGCGTGACGCTGGTCGTTCGATACTGATTGCAGCTCTAGATCGGATCAAGATCGGACCAATGGACAAAGCCGATGCTAAGGCGATCGCGACGGCCATTGGTCACCATGGTGCAAAGAACGTCGCCGCCCATCTCACGTCGTTGAACGCTACGTGACCGATGCTCCAAGCCGGTCGCCGATGCCGAGGCCGCAGTACGCCAGTCCAACGCCAGCCAGAACGCCACACCGTAATAAGCCGGCCGATTACGCACGCTCTGTCACTGATCTCGTTGGAGATTTGTCTGGGCTTCTCCGAGCGCAGTCGCCGGGCGTTTCTGAACCCGCGACACGTAGAGTCGATCGAAGCTCGCTCGACGGAATGATGCTGTCGAACTTTCTTCTCATCCCCCCAACGCTTCGTGACACCGACGATGCCCCTCCATCAGACTCGCTCAATGATTCCCCAGAGTCGGTCGCAAGTTGAGCCGACGATAGGCTTAACGCGATGACGAAGCCGAGACCGAAGGAGGTACTTCGTCGTGAGATGGCGAAGCGCAATTCGGAGAGTTCGAACGCGGTCAGCTGCTAGACCGAGCCCCCCCCATCCGTTGTCTCTCGCTTAGCGCGCGACCAGGGTTAATCGGTCGAGTCTTGGGACGGCAATCGGTGTCATGTGCATCGAATGATCGCGATCGCAGTCACTCGATCGCATCCCATCGTCTTATTCGGATGCTTACTTGTCAGCCCTTTTCGCCGGCATGGTCGCCGCGTTGCCGCGTCATGACGCGTCAGGACGGTACATCAAATTACCGACCCTTATTCGGCCTCGTCAGGCTGCCCCGTTTCGCCGTTCTTCAGCCTCCGCCAGGTCGAGTAGTCTGGTCATTGCGTCACCCTTCGACAGACGATGACGGTATGCGAAGTCTTCGAAGCGCTGGCGGTCCTCGGGCCTAGCGCGGACGTGAACTGCATCCGTAAACGTCGCTTGGCGAACTTTCGCCGCTGGTCGTGTCGGCGCGATAGGACTCGGCTTTTCCGAACGGAAACCGAGCCCCTCCCCTGCCGACTTGGCCTCGGCTACCTGCTGCGGGGTCGGCACGGGAATATCGTCATCGACTGCAAAGCTGCCGATGCTCCGACGCGACACGGGCGCTGCTTTCTCGGTCATGCCACGACCCCTTCGTTGAGCAATGCCAATACGTCGTCGCGAAACGCGGCCGCGTTCACGCGAGCGCTATCGAGCGAACCGACATCGGCCGTCGTCATCTCAGCCAGCGTCCCCCCGATGCTGAAGAGCCCCCTGAACGCGCCCCGTTCTGCCAGTGCTGTGCCGATAACCTGGATGCCCGCCTCTTGAAGGTTCGCAAGGACAGCCTTTAGATCTCGCGTCCAGAGCCGTGCCGATGCAGGTGCCCGCGTCAGCACCGCAGCGAAGGCTATAGGGCGTTGGCGCGCTGTCCCTGCGTTGCGAACGATCTTGAATGCGCGAGCAGCCTCAACCGCGTCCAGTTCCGACCCTTGGATCGGTATGAGGGCCAGATTGGACATCAACAGCGCGTTGGTCGCGCGCGCGCTCGCCTTCCCTTCTAGATCGACGATCACAAAGTCAGCGCGCTTCCTGGCGGCGTCGATCGTTCCAATGATCTCGTCCTCGTCGATCTCCGGTATTACATCGATATTGTCCGGCTTGCCCGCTTTTGTCGCCCACCGGGCGAGAGGAAAGTTTGGGTCTGCATCGATAAGCACGACGCTGGATCCCTGCGCAGCGATTTCGGTCGCGAGGATGAGCGCCGTGGTGGTCTTGCCGACACCGCCTTTAGGCGAGAGCATGGTGATTACGGGCATTAAAAACTCCGGCGAAGGGTGCGGCCTGCTCGGGAGCAAGTTTAACTTGTCCGCTTGTTACACGTGCGCCGCTTGATGGACAAGTGAAACATGTAGCGTATGTTAACATGATGGACTTGCTCACCTTGTGCACTTGCTCACGCTGGGCGCTCGCGCGCTTTTGGCACATGCTCGCAATGGGAACATTTGCATTTGTTGCGCAAGCTCATTCATGCCGCATGCTCATTCATACCGCATGCTCATCTGTTCCGCATGCTCATGTGTGGCACATGCGCACCGGTCGAACATGCTCATCTGTCAGACATGTTCACCTGTGCCCCAGGGCTCACTGGTTCGGCACGTGTCCGTGCGCCACATGCTCATTTGTACCGCATGCTCATTTGTACCGCATGCTCACATCTGAAGAAATGTCCACCCGGCGCATATGTCCTCGCGGGCCACTTGCTCGTATTGCGAACATGTAGACGATGTGAACATGTGAAACATGTGAACTACGTGAACATGTTCACAGATTGACATCGCCCTTACTACCATCCCGCATGGACCCGGATTCCGCTTGAGGCGGCGATAGATCGTTTCGACCGAATCACGAGCATTTCTCTATCACTTGTCCAACCTTCGATTCTCAAACCCGGCTTAGGCAATCTCGTCCAGGGGCCTATTGGGGAGCCCGAAGCTGGATGGCCAGACGGCTCTATGCGACAGCCAGTTTCCGTATTATATCCTCTGCATGGCAAAGGCTCATCTCGTGAAAACCGAAACGACCGTACGGGACTCCAAGTCCGGGCGGATGGTGACGCTACGCGGGGCTGGCGCGCTGAAGGGACAGTTGACGCTCAAGAAGAGCGTCGATCTGACCAAGCCGATCGCGTCGCAGGCGATCAAGGGCGTGAAGTCCCGCAAAGCCGATGACGCGCACCCGAAACACTGAGCTTTGCCCGGCGTTCTTCTCGACACTCACGCGCTCTATTGGTTGGTCAGCGGCGAGGATGCGCTGAGCGAAGACGCGTTGGTGGCCATCGCTGACGCGCAGGCGGCCGGGCAGCTCCTGGTGTCGCCGATCACCGCATGGGAACTATCGGTCGCAACCAAGAAGACCCGTGTCGCGGGGCGGCCGCACCTTGGCGACGAACCACCCGACCAATGGTTTCGCGATGCCGTGGAAGTGACGGAAGCGCGCGTCGTCCCGATCCACCAACGGATCGCGCTTGAAGCAGCCAAAGTTGTGACCGACACTGGCCATAAAGATCCGGGCGACTGCTTTCTGATCGCAACGGCTCGTATCAGGAAAGTCGCGCTGGTCACGCGTGATGGAATAATTCGTACGATCGCGGAGGACCATCCCGGCTATATCGACTTGGTCGTCTGCTAACCGCCGACGTAACGGACCATTCTCTATCGACGGCCGCTTGCAGAAATGTGGGATCAACTTCGGCCCGTACAGCAAGCCGAGTGCAAGCCGTCTGGAACGTCTGCGCCGCTAAGAAGGTGCGGTACGACCACGGGTAGGGAAGTCTGGACCACGAACGGTCATCTCGACTGCATCGTAGGGGCGCTGAAGCGCGACAACATCGTCATAGGAACCGCGCAGCCAAGTATCGATGTCACCGGGCTCAAGGATCGTGATCATCGCCTTGGGGTGAATCGGCGCGACGAGGGCGTTGGGGTCGCATGTGACCATCGTGAAGCCGTCACCCTCGGCAGTGCGTTGCCAGAAGCCGGCGACAGCGAAGACAGGCTGGTCAGTGACGCTGAACCACATCTCACCTTTGAGAGGTGGCTTACCGTCGCCCAGATCATGTTTTTCGGGCGTGAATTCCGCGAACTCGGTGAGCGGGATCACGCACCGGTTCTCCGGCTTGGCAGCGAGCCTCCGCCATTGGGGCAGGGCGAGCTGGCGGACGTTTGTCATTGGCCATGGCGCTAGCCCCCCAAGAACGTCCCACGTCATCACGTCCCAGAATCGTTCGCCTTCCTGCTCGCGGATCACATAGTTGCGGCTCTTCGGCCGCAACTCGGCGGGGTTGAACCGATTGTCACGGGGACGCTCACTGAACAGCTTCGCTGCAGACCCCCAGAGCGTTTCGGGTTCGCCGGCATATCGGGCTCGGTTGCACATCGATCCATCCTATGACGCGGCGGCCGTAATCACCACATGCTCAATTCAGACCAGACTAAATCGACGAACCACGCATTCCCTTGTTCCCAGTTTGTTCTTTCCGGGGTTATGAGGGGCGACGAGTTAGGGATTCAGATCATGTTGCTGCCGATCGCGCAGCCGGTCCCGCTTGCCGTGATGGCGCCGGGCTTCCGGCTGAAGCCGATCGGCGTAGCGGGAGCTGGCTTTCCGTCACCCGCCCAGGACTGGGAGGAGGACGCCATCAACCTTGTGGAGCTGTTGCGGCTCAATCGAGCCGCCAGCTTTGTCTTCCGGATCGACGGGAGTAGCATGGTCGACGCCGGCATCGCCGATCGCGACGTTGTGGTGGTCGATCGGATGTTACGCCGCGCAACGGCCATATCGTGATTGCCGTCGTGGCCGGTGGATTCATCTGCCGTCAGCTCGTCCAGCGGGGCGGGGTGCCATATCTGGAGGCCCGCAATAGCCGGCAGAGCTACCCCGAGCAGATCGCCGACGATCAGACGGAAATATGGGGCGTCGTGCGGGCCGGTGTCCGCGACTATCAGCGATAGGCGCCCGCATGACCCATGCAATCGTCGACGTCAGCAACTTCTATGTCTCATCAGAGAGGGTCTTCGACCCGAAGCTACGGCGTGTGCCGGTCATCGTGCTGTCGAACAACGACGGTTGCGCGATCGCGCGGAGCGAGGAGGCAAAAGCGCTTCACATCAAGATGGGCGATCCGATGTTCAAGATTCGGGACATCGTCAAACGGCACGGCATCGAGGTCCGCTCCTCCAATTACGAGCTTTATGCCGACATGAACCGGCGCTTCAATGCGGTGATCGCCGAGCATAGCGACGTGGTGGAGATCTACTCGATCGATGAGAGCTTCTACCGTCTGCCGGTTTTGCCCAACGGCCGTGGCGATGTCGCCGCAGCGCATAAGCTTCGTGCCGCGATCCTGCGGGACGTCGGGTTGCCAACACGGATCGATCTTGGACCGACCCGTGCTCTATCGAAGGTCGCGAACGCGCTGGCCAAGGCGACCGAGAAGGTCTGGGATGGAGTGGTCGATCTCCACGATGCCGAGCTGCGCGCCCGGCTTTTCGCCGAATGGCCGGTGAAGGAAGTGTGGGGCATAGGGTCGGCGCTGGCCGCGCGGCTCCATCCGCTTGGCGTCCGCACGACGGCCGATCTGGTGGCAATGCCACCAGCGGCCGCGCGCGATGTCGGCACTGTCGTTCTCGAGCGCCTGGTGCGCGAGCTGAATGGGATCGAGTGCGACGGCTTCAAGCCGGAGCCAGAGGCGAGCAAGGCGACGGCGGTGACGCGCCAATTCGGCGCACCGGTTACGGATCTCGACGAGTTGCGCGAGGCGATGGTGCGGCGCGCCGTGCGCGCGGCCGAGAAGATCCGTCACCAGGGCCTCTCGGCGACGCGCCTGATCGTTTTCGCCCATGGGTCGCGCTATCGGCCAAACCCGCCCTCTGCGAGTCGGCAAACACGCATGACGCCACCCAGCAACGATCTACGGATCATTGGCGGTCTGGCCGGCAGAATGATGGAAGCGATGTATCAACCGGGGGGAGTGTACACGAAATGCGGCGTCTTGCTCGAAGAGCTGGTGCCAGAGGGCGCGGGGCAGGGCGACTTCTTCGCGGTCGCCGATTCGCGCGCGCCGGGGCTGCTGGCGGCGATGGACGGTCTCAACGATCGCTTCGGGCGCGGGACGGTTGGGATTGCCGCGCAGGGGTTTGGCGCGCGCGCGTTCGATACGAAGCGGAGCCAGAAAAGCCCGGCATGGACGACACGGATCGCCGAGATCCCGGTCGCCCGTTAGGAGGGTGGCCCGCAGGCTAGGCTCACGTCAGGGATCGTTACCCGGAGGGCCGAGACCCGCAGGGGGCTCGGTGCAGCGTTTAGCGGAATAGAGCCCGGCCCCGCCTGGCAGGCGGGGAGACGCCCGCACGGTAGGTTTTGCGGTCCGGGCGGTTTATAAGACAAGGCTGTCAAAGGTGCGGAGCGAAGGTGAAAAAGTCCGATCTTAAAGAAGCCGTTCTCCTCGAAATCGAGACGGGCCTCCTGCAACTGCATCAGCGAAGTTCGGGACTAAGCAGTCTTGTGGATACGCCGGAATTGACGTTTGAATATGCGGCTGTGGCGTCGCGGGAACTGATTGTCGATGTTGGCGAAATATCCCGCCACAACATGCTGCTTGTTGAGGAGATGATCGTCGCAATTCGATCATTGCAACGGGCAAACCAGGCCAAGATGTCGCGTACCAAGATCCCGCTGCGGCACCGGGTATCGTTGGCGCAGCTCATCGTCCTGGGGATCGCCGCAGTGATCGGGGTGTTCTTTACCGCCTATCTGATCGGGTTCGTGAACGGCTTTCCCGAGGGGTGCGCGCGCGGCATCCGCGAGGCGATGGCGCAGCGGGCGGTGTGAGACATGACGAGAGCGGGGCGGCAGCGCCGCCCCGTCTTGCGGTTACTCTTCCCAGAGCGGCTTGAGCTTGCGGGTCCGCTTGCGAGCGGGCCGGGGTGCCGCGGGCATCCCGTGTATCGCGATCTCCGCTTGAATGCTGGCCAGGTCCGCGAGCCATGCTTGGGTGCGTGCGATTTGAATGTTCATCTGATCCTCCTTCTGTTCGCTTGAGACAGAGGCGGGCTGACGATCGGGTGGGGTCGGGGTCACAGGACCGCGTAGCGGCCGCGCCAGCGGGGCGTGGGGGTGCCGATTTTGTCGTGGTTGGAGTGGAGCGCAGCGAAAACGGAGGCCGCGTCAAAATTGGGGGCACCGCGCATCCTTGACGCCGGCCCCACCCGGTCGTCACGATGAAGCGTCGTCGACGACAGAGCCTTTCCGACGGTGGTAGGGCAGGGGGCGCTGCCACACAGGTCCCTCCCTTCTGCCTCCGCGGTATCAAGGCAATTGGACGGTCTGCGATGCCAGAATCGCGCCGGTCAGCGCGTCGCTGTCGATCTCACCGGCAATGTAGCGAGCGTTGAGCTGCTCGATCTCGTCGGAGAGGATGCCGCCCTCATGGCGGATGTTTCCACGTGCGAAATCGACCTCGCGATTACGGCGTGCGCGCTCGGTTGGGCTGATCCGGTTGATCGTTTCGACGTTCATGATGCGATCCTTTCGATAGATGGTGGAAAGCCCGGGGGGCTGAGCGTCGGGGCGGTCTGCGTCATCGTTCATCGACGCGCATGATGGTGAGGACACGTGTGGTCCGGAACGGATCAGCCGGATCCTCCGAGCCTGCGGTCAGGTCGAGATTGTAGTAATCAATCTTCCAGTAGCAGGCGGTGCCCTCGAACTCGAACCGGCCCATGTCGCGCTCGCCGTGCGGGTTGATCGCGTCATCGAACCGGTCGTAGTCGCGCACGGTACGGATCAGCTCGGCGCGCTTGCGGAACCCACGGAAAAGGCTGACGTCGCCGATCAGGTCGGCGATCCCGATAGTCATCACGACGCGGTTGTTGCCGGGAGTGGTGATGTATTCGCGGAGCCAGTCGTTGAGCCGTGCGATATCGGCCGGCCCGCCCTTGGATGGCTCGGAATTGGAGGTTTGGTCGGCCATGTCGGTCTCCTTGTCTGACCCCGCCAATCGGGGCCTTCGGCAGGCGACAGGACCGCCGAGGCATAGCTGGCTCGCGCACCCGCAGGGTCGAAACGCAGTGGAGAAGTCCGCTTGGCGGACTTGCGCGGGAAAGCGCCTCGGCGAGGACGTAGGAGCCCGAAAGGCCCCTCGGGATGGCGGCGAGTTGGAGACCGGTCGATCCCGAACCGCTGGACGATGCCGGGCCGGGAGGACTATTGTCGCGTCTATGGAAACGGTTGCCAATATTGTCGCCCTGTGGCCCCGCTGGATGGAGAACGCCGGCACGATGCTGCGGATGAAGGCGCTGGTTCGCTCGCGCTGCTGTCAATGCGGGACGTTGATGCGCGTCGAGATGGAAGATGTCGTCGCCCGCCACGGTGCCGACTATTCGCTGGTCGACAAGCTGGAGCGCTGTCGGATGGTCGAGTGCTACGGCTCGACCTTCTATCTGGCGGCACGGACCTATGGCGGGCAGTGGACGACGCTGCTGCGCGAACCCAGGCTGCTCGAGGCATTCGAGGAGCTGCCACCCGTCCGGACGGCATGGAGTTGATCGCCACCAACCGTAGGCGGTGAGCAAAAAAAGGGGGCGTAAAGCCCCCTTGGTGTCAGTGCCGCAGGATCGACACCAGCGTTCCAATCGCGGTCAGGGCAACGATGGTAAAGCCGATGATGCTGATGACCCAGGTCTGGGTCTTCATGTGCGTCTCAAGCGACCGTTGCAGGCCGTCGATTTTCTCCTGAAGCGGCTTTGTCGCGTCTCCAACCATGTTGTCGATATACTCCTCGATGCTGGCTACCACCAGCTTTGCCTGATCGTCGCGTACGTTGATGGATTTGAGTGTTTGGTACAGGTCTACTTGCATAGCGTTCTCCCGTTGTTTGCACGAATTTGTGCGGGAGTACCGGGACATGGGCTCCGGGCGATCGGGTCAGGGACCGCGAAGCGGCCGCGTCAGCGGGGCGCGGAGGAGCCGATTTGCGTGAGCCAAACTGGAGGTGCCGCGCATCCTTGAGGCGTGTCGCCGCACCCATGTCATACTACCACGACACGAATGAGCAGTTCTCCGAGAGGTGCCGCGAAGCGTGGGGATGCGGCGGGCTCGATGCCCGTCCTGGCTCCTGGTCTTTGCGCCGAGAGGTGCGGGGGCCTTTCGGCCCCCATCCGGTCAGGCGAAAGGGTCGTACTCGTTGACCACAACGAGCGAGCTATCGTGATCTTCTGCGGTGATGACGCTGTATTGGGTGCCGACGGCGATGACCATGGTGATGACCATGAGGTTCCGGGCGAGGCTGAGAGCGGATTTGCGGGCGATCCAGATATCGTTGAACATGTTCGAGGCTCCTGTGAAGCCGGCGGGGTTCATCCCGCTCGACAGGCGCCCGACAGGGACGGGGAGGGGCCGCGATCACTTTTTTACGCTGCGGAAAAAAGCCGTAGCGAAGCGCCCGGACCCCTTGCGGGTTGATCGTATAAGGCCCCGAGCCGTCCCAAGGATTGCGCCTCCAAGAGCGGGGTGAAGCTCGTCGGCCGGAGCCTCGTTGCGCAACGCTGGATCGCCCATGCCGCCGACCTCGCCTGCAAAGTGACGGCCTGCCTGATCCCGTCCTCACTCTGCGTCACTTGACCGATGATGTCGGTGCGCCTGGGTGCAACGAAGCTCTCCCGGGTCTCCGGTGGAAAGAAGTTGCCGCTTTTTGGAAGAAGATTTCCTGCGCGCTCCCCGCGCCGTCAGTTGATCGTCACCCGGATGGGCCGAGACCGGCACGGGCTCGGTGGAGCGAAGCGGAATAGAGCGACGGTCCCGGCATCGCCGGGAGACGCCCATCACCTCGGACACTTACCATGTTTTCGATGGTTCAAGTTGCATGGCCGATGCAAAAACCCGTCACGCTTTAGTTGTGGATGATGATCCGCTGATCCTTATGGACGCTAGTGCAATTCTCGATGATGCCGGTTTTTCCTGTCACGAAGCCGGGACCGGGGCTGAGGCGATTGCGTTTCTTGAGGTCAATCATCGAGCGGTCACGCTGCTATTTTCCGATGTTGAGATGCCAGGCGACATCAACGGTTTCGGGCTTGCGAGGCATGTCGATCGGCACTGGCCGCACATCGAGATTGTCATCGCCAGCGGCCGGATCAAGCCGGAAGCCGGCGAGCTGCCGGACAAGGCGACATTCATCGGCAAGCCGTTCAGCGCGCGCACGGTGCATGAGCATCTGCGCGGCACGATGCCGGAGGAAAAGCAGCCGGAACCACTGAGGCACGCGGGTTAGGCGAACGCGGGAAGAGGCCCGGAGCGTAAGCTCCGGGCCCTGCTTGCCTCGATTCAGAAGGGGACGTCATCGTCCAGATCGTCCTGGTTCTGGGTGGCGCCCTGCTGTTGGCGACCCCGGCTGAGGAAGGTCACTTCGTCGGCGATGATCTCGACACCGAAGCGCTCGACGTTCTCGTTGTCGGTCCAGCGGGTGTAGTGGATGCGGCCCCGGACCATGACCTTCTGGCCCTTGTCGACATACTGGGCGACGGTCTTGCCGACGCCGTTGAAGCAGGTGATGCGGTGCCATTCGGTGTCCTCGACCCGGCGACCGCTGTCGTCCTTGAGGATCTTGCCTTCGCTGTCGCGCTTGGGGCGCGAGGTGGCGAGGCTGAATTGGGTGATCTTGGTGCCGCCCTGCGTGGTGCGGACTTCGGGGGTGGCGCCGACGTTGCCGGCGAGGATGACGAGGTTCTGCATTTCGAGGTTCCTTTTTTTGTTCGCCGGGGGTCCGTCCCCTCGACTGAACACCAAAAAAGACGGCCAGGACGGCCTCTCCACCGGAGCGCGCAGACGCGAAAGGGAAACCCAGATCGGAGGGGTGGTGCGGGCAGCCGCGCAGCGGCAACTCGGCCCGAATGATCGCGGGTTGGGGAGGGCGGACGGCCGGATTAGGTCGTTCAGGAAAGAGAGGGGATGGCCCCCCATGGGCGGGCAACGGACAGAGAACCGCATGCAGGACCAGCTTGTCGCATCGATCTGCCAGCAATGTCGGCGCCTCTATCGGTCACCACGGGCGGCGCGATACCCTGCCTGCCGTCGTCTTGCGCCGATCGCTACGCGGGCAACCTCTCCCGGATGACGGTCGCGGCGTGGACTATGGCACTGCCTTCCTGCCCAGGCGCGCGCGCCGTGCCCCTGTCGACATGGCCTGAAGGTTGGTCGCTACGCGATCCCCCCGCTGGGCGGCTGAGACCAGAGCGCCGCTGTCGTAATGCCGATCGAGGCTTTCAACCGGGGTGCAAGGCGGGGCCTGCGCGGACCATCGTAGCAGCGTGACGCACCATGCCCCTCAACCGAGGCAGACGGTCGGGGCAGGGTTCCGGGCCTCACCCCCCCGGAACCTGCTCTGCGTCAAATATCAGGGCGCGCGAGCGCCCACGTCATGCGATCGTTACCTAATGGACGAGACACTGAAAGTGGCTCGGTTGAGCCTCGGTGAAATAGAGCGCGACCCGCCCTGCAGGGCGAGGACGCTAAATGTCCCTGTATCTCTTCCAGATCTCGGCCATCGTGTCGCGGTAGCCCCATTGGTCGGCGTACACGGTCGCGTTTTCTGCCAGATAGGCCATGATAATCAGCATATCCTCGGCGATCACCGCATCGAGATTGCACAGATGGAGGATCGGGAAGTGTCCTGCATCATCGCCGTTCCACCAAGCCAGAAGGAAGTCCGCAACTTTTGCGGACGCGCCGGTCTCGGCCGCCCTCGTGGCGGGAAGGGCGATCGGCACCAATCGGGCCAGAGCGGCGCCGACGTCATCGAACGATACGGCGCGAATGGCAGGGCGGCGCGCTGGTGATGTCTGATCCTCGGTTATTCCTCCTGTAGTTTGTGGTGTAGCGTAGCCGCAGAGACGCTGCGACGTTCGCGTTCGGAGCGGAGTGCCTCGACCATGGTGAGGTCACGATGCGTCTGGATAAGATGCGCAAGCCGATCATCCGGCAACAGCCCGGGATCGAGCGTCGGGCCTTTGGTCCGCGGCGCGGTTCGACCAAGGTCGAGCAGCGTCTTGCGGTTGGTTGCCTCGACGATCAGCGCGCCGAGTTCGGCGCGCGTCCATACCCGCTCGAGACCGTGAAGTTCCGCGCCGGGGTATCGCGCAGCGCTGAGGCGCGCGACGAGCCGCGCGATCGCGGCAATTTCGCGCGATGCGCGGATGCGGTCCGGGGTCAGTTGGCGTGCGGTCGCCTCAAAGCGGTGATAGAGCGGCGTGCGTGGACGCATGATCGCCGACTGGCGATGGAGTTCGCGGTGCCAGGCCGCGAGGCCGCACCACGGCTGAACCGCCATGCCGGAGGTGGCGGCCGGCTCGCCGGGTATGTCGAACAGTTCGAGCTGGCGCGCGCGTGCGGGCGCAATCGGCGCCGCGAAGCGCCGAGTGGTCGGGCGTGGCATTGCCGCCTCCGTTATGGGGTGTGGAACAGGTCCAGTTGGGCGGCGCGCGCGGCACGCTCGCGGCCTTCGGCGATTTGCGCGGCGAGCCACGCCTTCTGCTGGCCGATGCCCATGCCAAGCATGGGGACGACAGCGCGCTCGCCAGCGAAGGCGAGCAGCGGTTCGCGGTAGAGGCGACCGGCGAGGAAGACGATCGGGCCGGCGTAGCGCGGCCCGATCGCCCGGCGTAGCTGGCAAACCGTTTTCTCGCCCCATAGACGCCGCTCTGCGGCCGTCAGATCGCAGAGGGTGGCGTCATAGGGCGCAAGGCGCTTGGTAGGCTCCACAAGGCCGTGTGCGGCCGAGCGGACGTACCAGCGCGCGCCGGTCTCCTCGACATAGGTTCGCGCTTTGCGGAACCAGTCGGAGCGGTAGAGGTCGGCTGCGGGAGCGCGCCAGTCGAGTTTCTTCGAGACGCAGGCGATCAGGCAGATTGGCGGCGCCGAAGGCGCGTCGCCGGTCATGGATCGATCAAGCCAGGACGGCGAGGGCGCGCCGGGGCACCGAGCTGGTCGATGGTGAGCTGACGATGGATTGTCGCCGGCAGGTCGGGGATGTGTCGGCGCGCGATGACGATCAGTGGGTCGGGCGCACAAACCTCGCCGTAAAATGCGCCAAGCCAGATTGAGGGCTGTTCGTCCTCATCCTGGCCGTCGCCGGTCCAGATCTGGAGGAAGAATGACGCGAGCGGCGCATCCCACCCGATCGACAGGCGGGTGTTACCGTTTTGGAAGTCGTGGCGGCTCATGCGGACGTCTCCCTATTCGGACAGTTCGACGAGGCGTTTTTCAGCGTCGTCGAGTGTCGTTTTGGTCAAGGCGTCCACCCGGCTTGGGCCTTGCCGATTGCGGATCCAGCGCAGGGCGTTACCGTTGGGCTCGCTGTCATCCTTGCCGAACAGGTAGAGGTCAAGGAGCTTGCTCTTCCAGCGTCGTCCGTTGCGGCGACGAAAATCGACGAGGGTGCGTAGTTCCTCGTCGGTCCATTCGGGCATGGGAACGCGGACGGGTTTGGTGGTGTCGGTCATGGTCCTCACTCGGGGTTGGGGCTTGTGGCTCGGAGGTAGCGGAGGAAATCCCGGCTCCAGGTGTGCGGGATTGGCTTGGGCGGGCGCTCATGCGTCACGGTCGGGCCGTCGAAGAGATCGGGCTGTCGCCCGATCACGAGGGGCTGGGTGACGTAGCGCGGTTGCCGGATGCAGTCGCGGGCCATCAGGCCGCGACCAATTCCGGGTAACCCGCGCGGAGGTTGGCGATCGCCGCTTCGCCGTCGGGGAAGGGCGGGCGCATGATGCTGATCGCGGAGCGGATCGCGCCAGCTAGATCGGCGTGGTGGATCCTGGGTGCCGTGCTGTCGGGATACTCGACCGGCGCGGTGAAGCCGGCATGAAACCAGCGTCCGAGCCCTTCGTCGACGCGCTCGGCGTAGCAGGCGTGGGCTTCGTCCGAAGGATCGAAGCGTAACGCGAGTTCGGTGTAGCGCCCGAAATCATGGTTGGAGGTGTCGTGCGCGAAGGCCGCACCGGCGGGGGGCAGGCCGTAGCGCGCGATAAGTGCGGCTTGGTAGCAGTCGACTTCAAGGCGGTTGAGCCGTTGGAAGTCGGGTGTCCGGCCGAGCTGAGCGCAATCTTCTTCGGCAGGGCTCGCGCCGATGGTCAGGGTTTCGATCATGGTGATGGCTCCGCGCGGACCGGGTATCGGACCGCTCAAAGCCGCAAAGTTGCCTCTCCTCTCTCCCGAAGCGTGTTACTCGGAGAGGGGCTGGGTGAAGGTGCCGCTACCATCGCGGAAAGCACCGACGACATTCCCGCCATCCCAAAATCCGCCAACGATTCCTTTGCGCGGGATGCTGCCGATCGGCTCGCGGCGTGCGACAAGAGGGCAGGCACGCCGAGTGTCGCGATCGACGGGATTGCCCATCATGTCCTGCGCCTGGCGGAGCGGCTTCATGGGTTCACCTCTAACATTGTTGGGGGATGCGAAAACGGCTGCCCCGTTCCTGCGATGCTCGGGAGGGCGGTGTCAGCCGCCCGTCGCGATGCCGAGCAGGAACGGATCGCACGATGCCGCGATGTCCTCGGGCGTCAGATCCTCGGAGGCGAACAGGTCGCGGTCGGACATGACCGCACGCGGAGCGGCAGGATTGTCAGTCATGACGACGTGGTAGGTGTCGCCGTCAGCGGCTGCGCGGCGCAGCGCGAAGCGCCAGCAATGCGCAGCCGTCTGGAATGGATTAGGGCGAGGCATCGGGTTACTCCATCGGTGTTGTGGGTGAGAATGATCTCCTGCGGCAAAGACGCAAGAGGCGAAGCCGCTGGCGGGAAGCCAGCGGCCGAGCCGAAGCTCAGGCGACCTTGCGGTCGCGCTGAGCGTTCTGTGCAGCGGGAGGGGTTCCGAGCGGTCCGCGGCGATCGACCACGCGGATGCCGGCCTTCTTGGCGTCGATCACTAGACGCTCGGTCACACCGTTGCCCTGGAAGGCGATGACGTAGCGGGGCTTCAGCGAGAGCATCTGCTCGTTGCGACGGAAGCCGGCACGATCACCCAACTTGCGATCGAGACCGAAGCGGACTTGCTGGATACCGTTCTGTTCGGCCCACGACGCCGCGATGCGCTCGATCCCCTTCATGTCGCCGCCATGGACGAGATACATGTCGCCGACGCGCTCCCGGACCGCACCCAGGGTACGCAGCAGATTGTCGCCAAACGCCTTCATGTCCTCGTCGGTCCGGAAGGTCAGCCGCCCCCCGGCGAACACGACGGGGGTGCCCTGTGCCGTGTTGGCGTCGCGGACGCGCTCGCGGCGAGCCTGAAGGAAGGCGCGCCCGTCAACGATTGCCGATGTCACCCCGAGCGAAATGCGGTTGCCGGTCGACGGGATCCAGGAACGGCCGGTCTCGCGGATATAGTGTGCCGCTGCGGTGTCGCGCATGTGTTCGTAGCAGGTGGCGGCTTCCTCGATCTTCTTGGCAAGGTCGATCTTGTCCTCGAGGTTGGCGGTGTTGATCTCCGAACCGTCTTGTTCGGCCAGGAGGAGCCTGATCTCGTCGGTGAGACGGTCGATGGTCGCGTGCTTCTTCGCCGCGGCCCGGTGGAAGAGGTTGACCAGGCCCCAGCCCATTTCTTCGATGTCGCGCTCGAGCGACGTGTTCTGGAGGGTTGCGAAGAGGTCGCTCCAGATTGCGGTGGTGGTCTGCTCAAGTGCCTCGGTCGAGGGCGGGCACATGCCCGAAACGTCTTC
This sequence comes from Sphingomonas sp. UYEF23, assembly GCF_040546165.1. Lineage (NCBI taxonomy): Bacteria > Pseudomonadati > Pseudomonadota > Alphaproteobacteria > Sphingomonadales > Sphingomonadaceae > Sphingomonas > Sphingomonas sp. UYEF23. The sequence continues at coordinate 57,521 of NZ_JBEPNG010000007.1, forward strand.
GGCGCGGGGTTCGAGGTGTCCAAGCTCCAGAGCGGAGAGTGTGGCAGCAAGGGAAGTGGTCATGGGGTCAAGCCCTTCATCTGATCGAGGCCGGCGGCCTATCCGCCGGATGCGCACCTCCTGGGCGGCCGAATAAGAGGCGCCCGCACCGCAAGCGTAGCGGAGGGAAACCGCAAAAACCGGGGTGGAGCGGGCAGCCGCGAAGCGGCAACTCGGCCCGGATTTTTGCGGTTGCGGGGGTCTCGCGGCCGCCCATATGCCGCATCTCTCTGGCGGAAGGCCGTCGGGCGTCAGGTGGCGTCGGGCGCAGACGTGACCACGTTTGCTGCTATGGTTGAAGTGGGGCTCAACCCGAACCCCGCAATGTCGTCGAGAAGTGCCTGTCCCGTTGCGCACAAACGGACCATCGCCGCTGGGGTGATCCTCAACGCTCCATCGGCGCCGATCGCATCGACGATGATGCGGATCTGGTCGACCAGATCCTCGCTCCGGGTCGCGGCAAAGCCCGCGCACGCCGCCACCTCAGAGAACAGGCCCGGGACGGGCAGGACGGAGGCATCGCCGCCATCCGGGACAAAGCGCCAAGGATCGACGTCCGCACCTTCAGCGATCGCGCTGACATAAGTGGGATGCTCCGTATCGAGGCTCTTCCACCCGTCGGTCGTATGCGACGCATCGATCGCGGAGCGGCAGGCGCTGACGACATCTTCCGCCTCGACCGTGATTTCCGCACGGTAATGGGCAGGGTACTCGAAAGGGGCGGGTGAAGGTCTTCATGGGACCGGACTCCTGAAGGTTGGCAAAATGGGCGACCCAAGCGGTTCGGGTCATTCGTAGCGGGGACGCTCGGCCGGAAAGGCGAGAGGGGGCCAGCCATCGTGGACGCGGGCCTCGAAGCGACCGGCGGAGAGGACGCTGCTGATCTCGCGCGCGTGATCGCCGACGTTCCAGTCGCGATCGAGATGCGCCTGAACCTCCAGCGCCATCATTCGGGTGCGGTCCTCGTGACCCTGGGCAAAGGTGACGCCGAATGCGGTCAGTGCCAGGTCGGTGCAGAGTTCGCCGGAATCGTAATACCAGCCACCTTCCTCGGGGCCGCCATAGAGCCGTTGGACGAGGTAAACGGCAACGCTGTGCATGATGATGATCCTTTCTCGAGCATGAGCCCAAGGCTCATCTGTCCAAAGGATGCCTCCCCTTCGGGAAACTGTTTCAGTCGATCACGCGCCAGCCAGCAGCGATCCAGCCTAGGCGATTGGGCGCATATTTCGCGGCCGTGGCGAGGATGATCTTGCGGCGCGTATCGGAGTCGCTGGTGTGGTCCACGATCGCGGCCGCGTCGGCGGCGCGCGCGGGCCAGCATTGATCCGTATTAAGCATCGTGACTGGAAACGCGGTCGATCCTTCGACGACGAATTGCTTGATGATCGGATTAGGCATCGTGACGATCTCTGGCGAGCGCGTCGGACGCGCGATGAAAGTCGTCGAGCCAGCGCTCCATCGGGGCGCGATGCTCGGGCGGAAGCGCGGCCTGTGCCGCCTGAAAATCGAGCAGCGCCGTCGGCGCGTCCTCGATGATGCGGTCGACTTCTGCCGGTGAGAGGAGGCCGCGTTCGCGGATGAACTCCGTGATGCTGCCGGGACGCGGCGTCGCACCGCGACGGCCAAGCACCGGCCTGCGCCACAGGCCCTCGACATTGCGGAGGCGGGGCTTGGCTCGCGCCTCCATCAACACGATGATGCGCAGCTCCTCGGTTGAAAGCTCCAGCACCTCGTCCGGCTTGATGCTCCCGCAGAAGTAGCAGCTCGACTTGGGTGGGACGGGGAGGCCGGCGCGCGCGATGCGCGCCTCGCAGTCGGCTCGCGACCATTCCCATTCCCGCAAGGGATAGCGGTAGACGTAGCGAGGATTTTCGCACCCGACCGCGTGATGGTAACGCTGCGTGTCGCGTCCCGAGGCGTCGTAGCCGATCAGTTTGACGACGCGCCCGCCTGCGTCCCAGCAGCGGCGCGCGGGTTCCCACTGGGCAGTCCAAGCATCTTGCGGGGCCGCCTTCCATTTTTGCGAGCACGATCCCCCACCAAATACCACGGAGGTCAGGGTGGCGTTGGTCAGCATGTTCTCGGCGATGCCCGCATAGGGCGGCCAATGTTTGAAGTTGCGGGGCTGGTAACGGACGATCTCGGACGGGATGCCGCGTTTGGACATCCAGGCCCGGAACACGGGGATGAAAGCATAGGTCGCCGATTTCTCGGCGCCGGGGTCGGCGAAGAGAACCATGTCGACGGGCTCGCCGCGTGTCGCGAGCTCGACGATCATGGCGGTGGAATCGACGCCTGCACCCCAGGCCGCGATGACGGGCGGCCGGTCAACCACTGGCGGCGTCCTTGGGGACGATCGCCGGATGGATGATCCGGTAGGCGCGTTTGCGAAATGCCGGAATCCGGCAGAGCAAGCGACTTTCCGGGTCGCGGAACAGCGGGGTCTTGCCCTTGGGATTGGCGACCACCTCGAAGCGGGTGCGGTCGCTGCCGTCGCTGAAGCGCATGGGCTCATCGAAGATGATGGTCTGTCCAGGCTTCGGGGTCGGCTTGGCGCGATCGAGCTTGCGCGCGAGCAGGTTGGCGCGGCACCGCGCGCGCCATGCCAGGGCGTATTCGCTGTCCGTTTCGGTCAGCTCGTCGAGGATGGCGCCCGGGCATTCGCTCTCGTTCGGCCCTACCGTCTCGTCCATATCCTTAAAACCGAACGTGCAGCCGTCGCGCGCGCCGGTGCTGGTCTTGGTGAGGCAGACGATAGCGAACACCAGTCTGTCGGCGTCGTCGTCGATGCGCTCGCACGCCGCGTAATAGGTCGATCCGACCATGGCAGAGGCCAGCACGGTCAGACGATGTGTGTCGCGCTGGTAGGTGAACTGGTTGTCGAGATAGGAGCGCGGGGTAGCGAAGCCGCCCAAATCGCGCATGAAGAGCCAACCCATGATAAGTCTCCTGTGTGTGAGGATCACGCGGCAGCGGTGAGGCGTAGAGCGCCCACATCGCCAATCGTCGCGGTGAGCCGACGCTGAAACGCGCTCGCGTCCAGCAGCTCGGCGATCGGCGCGCGCTGAACGGGGCCAGCGTGTTCGCCGCCCCGGCAGCGGTTGAAGGTAATCTCGCTGTCGGGAAGGAAGCTGTGCGGACGCACACGGATCGAAATATGCGCGTGGCGCAGTTCGGTGGTGCCATCGTCGGAAAGGCCGCGCATGTCCGTATTAACGAGGATGTCGTGCGCCGCGAGGCCAATCGCCTCGGCGAGCGAAACGAGAGCGAGGCGCGCCTGACGATGGAAGGTTCGCTTCGCCGCAGGATCGCCGACGACGCTGTTGCCGGCAATGTCGAGCAGGGCGGATCCTGCGATGACGGTCAGGCGGTCTTGCGCGCAGCGCAGACGCAGGTCGTTGGTGCTGGGCGCACCACGTTCGGCGACGGATGCCAGGTTGCGGATCAGCAGCAGGATCGACGCATCGCGGTCGATCGGCTTACCGGCTCGCCTGCAGTCGGCAACGCCCGCGTTCAGGGCATGGAGCGCTGCGGGCAGGGTGCCGAGCGCATCGGGGGAAAGCGCCTCGTTGTGGCGGTAGTGCGTATCGTAGAACATGGCCGAACCTCCTGAGCCCCGGGGCGCGCTCAAAAGGCCGAAGGCTTCCTCTCCTCTGTCAGAAAGCCGGTCTCGGTCGTGAAGGAGCCGGCGATCACTCGCCGGCGTTAAAGTTTCAGAGCTTGTCCTTCAGACCCTTGGCAGGCGTGAATGCCACTTTTTTCGAGGCCGCGATCGTAATCGCTTCACCGTTCGCCGGATTGCGGCCTTGACGCTCCGGACGATCCTTGACCGTGAACTTCCCAAAGCCAGGAACCGCGACCTCTTCGCCTTTAGCGGCCGCGCGCGCGATCTGATCGAAGACAGCCGTGATCGCCTTCTTTGCGTCAGCTTCACTCGATCCAGTCGATTCTGCGACGCCCTTGGTCAGTTCACCGATATTCATGGTATTTGCGCTCCCTTTGAAAGTCGCCAAGTTTAGCTATAGCAACCAGTGTGGTGAAGCCTAAAAGCCCTTGGCGTGGCGGCGTTCATGGCGGGCCTGCATGGTCGCCAAAGGCGCCGGCAGGGAGCGTCCAGCGATCCGCCAGGATCGAGAGACGCCAGACCGGATCGTCGGCTTGCGCCAATTCGTCGGGATGCAGCGTCACTGCCGGAAACGCAGTGCCGCGGTTAGCGAGCTGTGTGACGGTGAGCAAGCGATGGATGGTCTTACCGCTCGCGGCTTCGTGAGCCGCGACCCGTCGAAAAGCGGCAGGGAAGACGAGCCGAAGCGTCGCCCATTGGTCGGGCGATCCGAAGATGCAGGCTCGGCATGACAGGCGGCCCCATCTCAGGACGTAGGCCGGGTGAGGACGAATCCGCGCTTGCGCAATCACGTCCCAGATCAGGCGTTCGGTCCAGTCATGGACCGGGCGCCAATGATGGACCGCACGCGCGAGGGTCGATGTGCGATGCGGTTCGAGCGTCGCGTAGCGCGCGCGCGACGAACTTTCCTCGGCGCGCTCGCCTGTGATGACCAGCGTGCGGCCGTCGAGGAAGCGCGGTTGATTTCGGATCGCGGCCGCGAGGACGTCGATCTTCAGCGCGGGGCTGCACCAGCGCACCCGAAGATCGGGAGACGTTTGGGGGAAGAGCCCGCGCGTGCCGGCAGGGCCGTTGCCTCCGGCACGGCCGATGCCGGTCGGCGTCTCGAACAGGATGGGCGCGGTCGGCGCGTCGTCGCGCGCCAGCTCGCGCGCGAAGCCGCCCTCGCGCCAAGAAACGTAAAGCGCGATGCCGAAGTGGTCGGCGATCGCGCGCACGTATCCGGGTGTGCACGGCCAATCCATGAAGGTCGGGCCATGGCCGTCGACATCATGGTGATGCAGCTCGATCGCGTGTGCCGGCACGCCGAGGCTGAGGAGGTGGAGCAGGGCGGCAAGGCTGTCCTTGCCGCCACTGAACGCCACGACGAAGCGCCGGTAGGCGCCAAGGTCGGGGAGGGCGGCCTGCCCGGTCATGCCGCTTCACGGATCTGTTCCTCGGGTTCGGCCGAGGTGTCGAGGCCGGTCGCGCGCAGCAGATAGTCGGCTGCGGCTTCGGCCTTCGCCGCAGCGGTCATAATCGCGCGGCTGTCCTTACGCAGGACCTTCAACCAGGACCCAAGATACGCCGCGTGATCGTCGAGGTGCGACGTGGGGAGACCGAGATCCGCGCCGAGCAGCGCGGATGTCATCTCGGCGACCAGTTCCTCGAATGCGTAAGCGTCGTCGCCAAAACGCTTGCCGAACTCGCGATTAAGCCGGTTGGGGTGGCCGCTGGCGTGACCTGCCTCATGGGCTAAGGTCGCCGCGAAAAATGCGCGAGTGGAAAACAACTCGACAGGCGGCATCGTGATGCTGTCGGCGATACGGTCGTAGAACGCTCGATCGCCGCGCTGATCAACCTTCACGGGTAGAGAATCGATAAAACGCTGCGCGCGCTCTGGGAGCGCGTCGGCCGGGGGCACGACGTTGACTGGGCTCGGATAGAAGTCGGCGGGCAACCCGTCGATCTGGTCGCAATTAAATACAGCATACGAGCGCAGCACCCGGCGCATTTCATCGGTCATGTCGCCGGTGACGACGGATTCGACCGTTTTGCTGTAGGATTTGTAGAAGATCGCGATCTGCGAACGCTCGCCTTCACGGACCTGGCCGCCAAGCACCTGGCTTTGCTTGTAGGTCATCCAGGTGCGCGAGTTGTAACCGGCACTTTCGGCGCAGAGCCACAGCCAGAAGCAGTTGATACCTTTGTATGGGTCGCCGGTTGCGCGCAGCGGACGGCCGCCAAGGCCGGGGCGCCACGGTTTGACCCAGGGCCGTACCCCGGACTCGAGCTTGTCGATGATCGTGTTGGTGATGATGTCGGCAGGCGACAGCTTGTCGGTGGTCTTTGCCACGATCGTTCTCCTGATTAGGTGAGGCAAACCCGCATGAGCATCCTCCCCTCTGGAAGAGACTGTGACGGGTCACAAAAAGAGGGGCGACACTCCGCAAAGAGTGCCGCCCCCAGGTGCCTCGACATGTGTAAGCCGGCGTCAGGCTGCTTGGCTGAAATCCTCCTCGTTCTCGTGGGCGTCAGGATCGATCACGGCATCGTCGTCGCCGTCGAGGTCGGTATCTTCGTCCTCGTCAGGATCGATGCCGGTCTCGTCCTCGGCGAAGCTCGAGCGCAGCGGGGTGCGCGCCGCCTTCTCGATTCCGTCGAAGCGCATCGCATCGGGCAACCAGGCAGTCGCCTTCTCGCGGATCTCGGCCTCGACGATGCCCTGTCCGTTGCACAGCGAGGCACAGGTGCCGGCAAGGTCGCCCTTCTTGGCGTTCTTGTAGCGGCCGCGCAGGATCGGGCCTCCGATCTCCTCCAGCGCATCGAGCATGACGGTCTTTTTGACCCGACCGAAGAAGTTCTCGGCCGTCGGGCGCCACCAATTCTCGACCTGGATATCGAGGAGGCGACCGAGATGGTCGTGGAAGCCGTTGCTACGATACCCCTCGGTGACGTTGAGGGTCGGTTCGAGCGTGCGTGCGATCGAGAACGCGACCCACGCGCCCCGCGCCTCGTCATCGAGCGCCCGGAAGGCGTCGAAGCGCGCGGTCATGGTCGGCGATCCCGCCCAGCTCGTGTCGAGCTTCTGGCGCTGGTCGTCGATGGTCTGCGACGCCATCGATCCCTCGTCGCGAAACCCGAAGATCGGGAAGCTCGCAGCGCTCGACTTCAGGGTCGAGTGGTTAGGAATATGCGCCTGCTCGAACACCACGTTCTGCGCCATCAGGAAGATAGTCACGTCGAGCGCCATCGCCGGGTCGCTGACGATATGAGCGACGAGAATCTGGCGGCGCTGCGTCGCCAGTTCATCGATCAGCGTGGCGCTGAGCTTTGGACCCTGTTCGCCGTCGCCGGCATCGCCTTCGCCGGCTGCGCCGCCCGACTCCTTGGGCGGTGCGTTCGGATCCACGACCGGCTTTTCGCTGAACAGGCGGGTGTGGACGCGGGGTTCGCCGTCACCGCCGATATAGACGAACGTGCCGATCTGCGCTTTCAGCACCGGATCGATCTCGTGACGGGCGTCCTCGATCGTTTCCAGCTCGCGCTCGATCGCCTCGATGCGCGCGTTCGCGGTCTCGGCTTCGGTGCTGCCGTTGGGCAGTTCCTGCTCAAGCTGGTCGATCAGCGCGTCGTTTTCGGCCGACAGCGCCTCGACACGCGCCGTCTCGTCCTCGGTGAGGGCGCGGGCGGGAGCGTGATACTCGTGAAGCTGACGCTCGAGGTCGTAGGGGACATGCGTCGCCGCGACCGGGGTGACGAACGCGAGGCCTTGGTCTCGTGCCAACTCGGCCGCTGCGGCTTCGAGCTTGGTGGCGGCGAGCGTCTCGATCAGATCGACGTCGATCCAGTTCTCATCGCCTTCCGTCGCGAACAGGTCGCCCTCGATGCGACCGCCTGCGGCGACATAGGCTTCGCGACCGACGAAGCGCGCCTTGGCGTCGTTCGCTTTGACGGTGCCGTTGAGGATCGCGCGACGGATATTGTCGGGATTGTCGCCGTAGTAGGACGTGCTCATCTGCGTCAACACACGGGCCTGGCGGTCGACGTCGGTGGTGACGGCGTAAGCCTGCGCAACGCCGAGTGTGATCTCGCCGGCTGCGAGTGCCTCGAACACGGGAGGAGCAAGTTCGGCGAGGCGCACGCGCTGTTCCACGAACCGGGTGGTGACGCCCTGCCGCTTGGCGACGTCTTCAGCGGTCATACCCTTTTGGATCAGGAAGTTGAATGCGGTGCACTCATCGGCCGGATTCATCGGCACGCGCTGGAAGTTTTCCGCGAGGCTCGCTTCGGTCGCGTTGTCGTCGTCGCTCAGCACGAGGACCGGGACGGTGTGATCGACGGGGAGGGTGCCCTGATCGATCAGGCGCTGGAGCGCGCGCAGACGTCGACCGCCCGCCTTGACGGTGAAGTGCCCCGCCTTCTTGAGCGGGGTGACAACCAGGTTCTGCAACAGGCCCTGGGCTGCGATGTTGGCGGCGAGGGTATCGATCCCTGTATCGCGGTTGGATTTGCGGACATTGTCCTTCGAGAGCGAAAGGTTCTTGACCTTCACGGACTGGATCATCGGTCGTACTCCATGTGGGATAAGCGCGCCGCTGTCCGGCGGTCACGCGAGCCTGCTCATCAAGCTCACAAAGCCGAAGGCGCCCTCCCCTCCCTCGGGAGAGCGGAGAGAAAGTCCTTGGTCGGTCAGGCGGTGATGCGGTCGATCACGGTCGCGGCAGTGGCGACGGGCACGAACATCCGCGTCTTGTGCTGGATGATCTCGGTGAAGCATCCGGCCGCCTTCAGCTCGGGCAACCGCGTGTGCGGCCAATCTAGCAATTCGAGACGCTGCTGGCCCGCCACCAGGCTGCGCTTCAGCCGGTATGCGCCCACGGCCGTGATCTCAGCCGTCCCCATGACGTGTTTGGCGGTTTCGGCACCGGACACGGTGATGGTCGCGGCGATGCCGAAGGCGTCCGCGAGTTTGGTGACGAGTGGGGCAGGGACGATGCGGCCGAGGAAGGACTGGCCGTCATCGGTATTCAGGCGCCAGACCTGGACGTGATCGTCGGGAAGGCGGTCCCAGACCGGCAGGAGCAGGCCGGTGACGAGGTAGAGCGTGTTGGTGCGGGTTTTGCCCGACATCTCCTCGACCTCGGCCTGCCACAGCGTCGAGAACTCGGCTTCGCTCGCATCTTCCCACATCGTCTCGAGGAGAAGATCCTGCCGCATCCGCTCCGTGCGCGTGGGGCGCACAAGCTCGTAACGGCGCACGATCTCGCCATCATCGTCGGTTAGCGAGTAGGTGCTGCACCGGATCGCGGCCTTGCCCGACTTGCGGTTGACGATCGGGCGGGCATCGTCGCCGAAGATCTTGAGCGCGCGATCCAGCGCGAGCGGCTTGTAGCGTTCCTCGGTTTCCAACCGGAGGATCTCGGTCTCGGCGCCGCTGGTCTGGTCGCGCCGGATGACGGTGCGATCGAGGATGGTGATGCGCTCGGCGTTGATGCTCTCGACGCCAAGATCGAGCGTGCCGGCTTCCTTGGCCGCCTCGATCCGGGCCTCGATCAGGCCGAGATATTCGTCGAAGATGGCGTTTTGCATGGCGATCCGGAGAGCGAGGATGCGGTTCAGCCAGCGCTGGATGGGCGGCATATCCTCCTTGAGACCGCCACCTTCGCCTTCCAGCTCGAGACCAGTCAGCTTCTGAAACTCGTCGAGCGTGGTCGAGCGCAGCTTGCCGTTGGCAAGCAGGCGAAACCACTGTTCGAGCGACTCCTTGGCATAGTCGCTTTCGAGATTGTCGCGTGGATCGAACAGGTTCTGACCGCCCGTCTGGCGCTGGCCACGGGTGAGCGCGCCGAGGCTGTCGAGCCGGCGCGCGATCGTCGAGATGAAGCGACGTTCGCCCCGGCAGTCGGTCGACACCGGCCGGAACAGCGGTGCAGTCGCCTGATGGGTGCGGTGCGTGCGACCGAGCCCTTGGATCGCGGCGTCAGCGCGCCAGCCCGGCTCGAGGAGGTAATGATTGCGGCGCGACTGGTTTTCGCACGTCAGGCTCGCATGATAGCTGCGGCCCGTGCCGCCAGCATCGGAGAAGATCAGGATTTTCTTGGCACCGCCCATGAAGGCGTCGGTTTCTGCCAAGTTGGTGCGGGGCGAGCGGCTTTCGACGCGCTGGCGACCGTGCGCGTCCATGATGACGCGACGGCTACGCCCCGTGACCTCGGCGACCGCATCGGTGCCGAAGTGCCCGATGATATGGTCGAGCGCAGAGCCGACGATGGGCAGCGCGCAAAGCTGCTCGAGAAGATTGTCGCGCATCTCGAGCGCTTCCTGGCTGAACACAGGGCGGCCATCGTCGTCGGACATCGGTTCGGATCGGGTTTTGCCGGTATCGTCGACGAAGGTCTTCATCTGCCGCACCGGGAAGGCCGCGGTCAGATAGGACATGAGGAACTCGCGCGGCGACAATTCGATGTCGAGGTTCGCCCGCTCTTCGACGGTCAGCGCCGCTAGGGCCCGGTTGAGCATCGCCTCGGACGTCGAGACGAGCTGGATGACGACGCTCTCGCCGCGCGCGAGGTCGGCGTGGATCGCAGGAACCAGCGAGGGCAGTTTCATGCCGATGAGGAGTTGGCAGAAGAAGCGCTGCTTGGTGGATTCGAAGATCGACAGCGCGGCCGCCTTGGCACCGCTGTTGTAGGTGTCGTTCGAGAAGCTGTCCGTGACGCGGGTCGCGTCCAGCGCCGCGCGAAGGTTGGCGTGGATGATCGCCCACGCGTCGGCATAGGCGTCATAGACCTCGATCTGGTCGGCGGTCAGCTTGTGTTCGAGGATGTCGTATTCGACACCGGCGAAGCTCAGCGCGCGCGAGACGTAGAGGCCCTGCATTTTCAGGTCGCGCGCGATCAGTTCCAGTGCGGCGATCCCCCCACGGCGCAGCGAGTCGACGAAGGTCCGGCGATCGGCGAACGCCGTGCCCGGCCCCCACAGGCCAAGCCGCGTGGCATAGGCCAGATTGTTAACGTCGGAGGCGCCGGTCGCGGACACGTATAGGACGCGGGCGCGGGGCAGGAGATTCTGCAGGCGAACGCCGGCGATGCCCTGGTCGGAACCGTCCTTGGTACCAAAGCGGCCTTCGCCGCCTGCGACACCGGCCATTTCGTGCGCTTCGTCGAAGACGATCATGCCGTCATAGTCCTCGCCAACCCATTCGAGGATCTGCTGGAGCCGCGTGCCCTTGTCGCCGCGATTGGAGCGCAGCGTCGCATAGGTGAGGAACAGGACGCCCTCGGCTGCACCGATCGGCGTGCCCAGCTTCCACTGGTTGAGATGCTGGATGTCGAGCGCGAGACCGTCAACCGCGGTCCAGTCGCGACGTGCATCTTCGAGCAGCGTCTCGGTCTTGGAAATCCAGATGTGCTTGCGGCGTCCGCGCAGCCACTGGTCGAGGATGATCGCGGCGACCTGGCGGCCCTTGCCGGCGCCGGTGCCGTCACCGAGGAAGAAGCCGGTCCGGTAAGGGCGGCCATCCTCGGATGGTGCGATCGCGAGACCTTCCTCAACGGGTTTGAACAGGCCGGGGATGTCGCGCTCGAAGGCGTCGCCGGCATAGATCAGTGTCTCGAGCTGCGCGTCGGAGAGCGTCTTCGCATCGACGACGGCTTGGGGCAGGGTCGGGACATAGATCGGCCGCGGCGCGGTAATTGAGCCCATGGCGATCGATTCCACCAGAGCGGTCGGGTGCGCCGATGCGCACGGGATCGCGATGCGGCTCGGCCGATAGGGCAGGTACACGCCGACCGCTTCGCCGGTCGGGAGCGGCTCGGCGAACACGGTGTAGTTTATCGCGGTTGCGATCTGTGACTGCGCGGCTTTTGCAGGTGGTGCGCTTAGGCGCGGTTTGATCGACAGGCCGCCAAGCAGCGAGCTGCGCCCGCTGGGGCGTGCGAGCAGCGAGGACGCGGGCATGACGGGCGCGGTTGCGGGTCGAACGTTGCGGGCGGCGATCGCCGCGAGCGCCGCATCGAGCGTCGCGCAGCGGATCAGCTCGGCAGGCGTGCCGGTGCCTTTCTCCAGCACCATGATCTTCACAATCTGGCTGGTGCCGTGCTTGGCATAGGCGTTCGCCGGCAGTTCGAGGTGAAGCGTGAGCGTGCACCCCTCGGTCGCCTTGGCCCAGGCGCGGCTCGACGTATCGACGCGGGTCGGCAGGATGGCAGCGCAGCGACCTCCGGCACCGAGACGCATCAAGGCAGCACGAAGATGCCGGAACGCGGCCAGCGGGTCGGCGTGGCGACCGATGCTGCGCGAGAAAGGCGGGTTGATGAGGACGGCCGTTGGCCGGATCGTTGGTTCGAGTAGATCGTGGATCAGCTCGCCGTCGTGGCGCGTGACAGCGACGCCCGGGAAGGCGGCCGCGAGCATCTCGGCGCGGGCTGGATCGATCTCGTTGAGGACCAGGCGGGCCCCCACGCGGTGTGCGAAAACCGCGAGAAGGCCGGTGCCCGCAGAGGGTTCGAGGACCAGATCCGTAGGCGCGATCCTGCCAGCGAGCGCAGCGAGGTAGGCGATCGGGGCAGGGGTTGAGAATTGCTGAAGCTCGACCTGTTCTTCGCTGCGAACCGTGTGGGTCGGCAGGCTGCGGACCAGCTCGGTGAGCGCGGCAAGGCAATCGCCCGGTGCGGACGGCAGATCGGCCTTCGCCAGGTGCATGACCTCGGCGAGTTCGAGCATGTCGTACGCGTCGCGAAGCGACCAGCGACCATCGGCCGAGGATCCGCCATAGGCTTGCTCCATGACCCACAACAGCGTGTCGCGCTGGAGCGACCCGTTTCTGTCAATGGTGTCGGCGACCGCCTTGGCGGCGGTGATCGAGGGTTCGGTGAAATCGAGTTCGAGAGCTGCGGCTGAAGTGCGCATCGAGGGCCTCCGGTTTTATCGCCCGGTGCTCATCACCGGATCAACAAGCCGAAGGCTCCCTCTCCTCTCAATGCATGGTGTCGGGATTCGCCTTGCGATCAATGATCTGGACGGGACCGTGCCAGCCAAGCAGCGTGGGAATGATGGTCGCGACCCCTTTGCCTGACCGGGTCGGCGCAGCCACGAGAACGGTATATTCCCTGGAATGGCGGCGGAAATGGAGCCACTGGGCGAAGCGTCCAGCCATCGTGCCGCGGTCGTGAGCGACGTCAGCGTCCAGCGCGGCGATCGCGCCCGACGCGTCGTCCAACGCGCCGTCGAGGCCGCTCATCGACATGCCATCGAGGTACATGGGGAAGAACTGGAACTCTTTGAGCACGGCCTGAACCCGTTCCCGAACCTGACGCGAGGGGCGCCGTGCATAGGGGGCCAGTGCGTTGTCGATCGCGCGGTGAGCGCGAGCGATGATCGTGATGACGTCGTGCGCGCGGTGCGGTTGCGCAGAGAAATTGCGGGGAGAGGTGGAGGCGTGAATAGCGTTTTCTACTTCGTAAGCCGAGGCGCAGCCGTACCGATACCGCACGAAAGTTGCGCTCTCCAGGCGTCGTTCCAGTCGTCGTGACGCTCGGGCACGCGGTTGACCAGCTCGCGCCCATTGGCAGTGAGATAATCGCGAGCCTTGGCGAGCAGTCGATCGGCCGCCCTCCCGCGATCGCCATAGACAATGATGCGGCGCACCTTCTCCGGGATGGCGACGAAGGCGAGGCGTTCGACGCCGCCCAAGGCCCAGGTCGGCGTGCCGAACCACTCCATCGCCGACAGGGCGTCCTCGATGCCTTCGGCGAAGCCCAGCTCGTCCGTCGCCGGCGCAAGCCGGATCGATGCGGTGCCGAGCAGGCCAAGCGAGACCTTGGGCTTTGGCATCGGTTTGTGCAGCACGTTCTCGGGATCGAGGAACGTGCGTTGCACCGCGACCACGCCCAGATCGTTTTCGACGGCCGCGATCATGGCGGGCATCGTCCGCTTGGACGGCCCGGAGCCGTGGATGGTCGCGGGGTTGAAGCGCAGCGATTTGGGGAAAGGGCCAGTGAGGCCGCGTGCGAGGAGGTACTCCCCGGCGAGCGTGCCGTCGACGGGAACGCTGGCTTTCCAGAGGCGGAGCGCGAGCGCCCCCATGTCGCGCTTGGGTTTGGCCTCGGGCATTGACACTGCCGCGCGATCGTGGAGATTGCGGCGCTGCAGGGCCTTCAGCACTTCAATCGTTGTGCAACCGGCGAAGCAGTGGAACAGGATCGCAGTGTCACCGAGGCGAACAGACAGGCTCGGAGAGCCGTCGTCATGCGCTGGGCAACGACATTCGCCGCGCGTGCCGCGCCAGATCCCGCCGAGTTTCTCGACGATATCCTTGGCGCGGATCTCAGCGTCGAGGGGAAGACGTGCCATGGCGATCGTCCTGTGGGTTTGGTGGAATTCGGTCATCGGTGCCTCCGCAAGTCTTGAACAGAAAGGCAGTGGGCATCCTCCCCTCTGAGAGGATCTGCGCGAGCGGGCAAAACAAGCTGTTAGCAATGTAAGCCAGCATGTTGCGCTTGTGCCACAAGTGGCACACGTAGACACGCCACGCGCGAATACCAGCGACGCTCCGTCCAATCGGAGGAGCCGGGTCTTTTAGCGGTAAAGCCCGGAAAACAGGTCGCCGAGCGCGCCCGCGAAAGGCGTTCCACCAGCGGCGCCGGCGATGTTCGGGCCCGTCGTGGATCATGTGGCAGCGTTGGCAGAGCGCTGCGAGGTTCCGCCAGCGCGGTCCGGAATAGGTTGGATCGTGGTTGAGATGGGCGGTTGCAAGATAGACGGGCTTGCGCGTCATACCGATCGCCTCGAGCGGCACGAAGGCGGGCTGGCGGCGAAGCTGGCGGCCTCGGCCGTCGCGCCAGACGTGGATTTCGGTATCCCACCAGATGCCATCGGTGCCGAGGAGCAGCGTGGCGTAGCGTCCGTGCGGGCGCTGGCAATGTTCGCAGCGCCCGCCTGCGCGTGTGAAGCGCACGATCCGGCTGATCTCCGGCCAGTCGATCGGGTAGAGCCAGCGATGTTCCGGGCGGATCGGCATCGCAAGATTCTGAATCATTCGTCCAAAGAACGAAAGGGGAAAGTCTGCGGCGGGCAAGCATAGCCGATCAGCCTTTTGGCTCGGGGGAGGGGCTCTGCTGAGCAGGTCTCTGCGGCCGGGCTCGCCTTGACGTGTTCCCGGCAGGAAACGCTGGTTGCGCTTCCGTGTTCGACGCGGCGAATGGTTCGTCGATCAGCGTTGCCAGAGCGGCCAGGTCGCGAGCATCTGTAACGTGCGCTCTTATGATCGAGACCAGAGCCCGGTGGAACTGCGGATCCCTATGGGCTTCGGCCAGAGCAAGGTCGCCCAGGATGAACTTGCGGCGATTTTCCAGTTTCCGTTTGGCGGTGTTCTCGCGTGCGAGGACAGAGCCGAGCCGGTTTTGCATCTGGGTCGCCTTGATCGCTGCTTTTTCGGCAGTTATCGCTGCGATCAGAAGTCTCCTGTCGGTCGGCATCAGCTCGGCCGTCTTGGCCAGCTCTAGAATAACGGACTGAGGAAGCGTCGGTTTTTTGAGTTGCCGCATCGCTGGGAGATGATGGGCGAGCCATTCAACGTCGATCTGTGCTGTCATGCCCGAAGCCTCGGTATCGCTCCGGTTGGGTGAAGCGACTGAAGCCGTGCGGCGATATCGGCCATGCTGAGCCTTCCGGCGAACAAGCGGATGGTGCGATAGCCGGCCGAAGCGGTCATTGCGTCGTTGGGCCGTTGGGCCGTTGGAATTCTTATGAGGGCCGGGAGGGCACGCCTTGCCTGCGCCCTCCCGGCTAGGCGAGGATCGTCACCCGGATGGGCCGAGACCGCGTGCGGGCTCGGTCGGTGCGCAGCCCCGATAGAGCCGTGCCGAAGGCCGCCCGCGCGTCCCATCAATTATCCTCGGTTTCGGCCTTGGTCAGGACCGAAAAGGTGTCCGCGATCAGCTCTGTCCGATAGGACGTGTCGTTCGCTTCACCATGCTGGCTCTCGCGGACGCGCCCAGTGATATGAACCAGGTCGCCTTTGGCAGCATTATCGACTTGGGCGGCGACGTTGGAGAAACACACCACGCTGTTCCAGTGGGTGTCGGTCTTCCATTCCTCACCGTCACGCCGGTTATAATTAGCGGCCACGCTGACGTATTTCACCTTCTCGCGCGATGTGATCTTGCCGATCCGCCCGATGATCCGGAACTCCGCGATATTCTGGGGCATCATAGTCTCCTTGGCTGAAGTGAAATGCTGAATGGGGGCGGCTAAAGATCGCTAGTCGCGCTCCTGCTCGCTTTGCCGGAAGTGATATTTCGCGATATTCCCTGGCGTCGCGTAGAGCTGATACGCTTTAGTCCAGTCGTGGCTGATGTCGCGCTGGGCGGCGTCGAGCAGCACCTGATGCGTGCAGACTAAACGCCACAGCACATAGGCGAGGACGTTCTTGTCGCCGGCGTTCGCCTGCCCTTGCCGCGATTGAAGCCACAGGTCGCGCATGTCGAGCGGCGCCCCTCCAATCGAGATTGGAATCAAGTGATCCAGCTCGTAATCGGCTCCAGCCTCGCCGGGGTGTTGCGCTTCCATCATGCGGCGCTTCAGCGGGCCGGTGACCGCATAGCTGGGACGGGCCGACCGGGCGTAGCCGGGGCGGCAAATCGTGGCGTCGATGTTAGCCTGAGTGATCGCGGGGTCGATCGCGCCGGGTGTTTCGGGCGGAGGCAGCAGGTTCGAGCGATTCCCCGTCAAGACCGGGTCGTGAGCGACCTTCGAAAGGCCGACGACGGCATCGCAGATCGAGCCGTCTCCGCGGGCGGTGCAACCGAAGGGGTTCGCGTTTGAGGCGTCGCGATCAGTCGAAGGACGGTGCCACAGGAATACGGCCGCAAGAATTGCGGCGCCGCCGAGGATCGCGCGGCCCCTCATGCGAGGATAGCCAATCGGAAAACAAGGGCGGGCCAGCCTATGAACGGCGGCGCTGTGCCGTTCGGGGCGCTGTGTCGATCCAACATCACGTCATTATTATGCTATCGGACAAATATGGACAGCATTAATTTAGAGGCCCGACGCATCGCGCGTCAGGACAGCCCAGCTTCATGAAGCGGAGACCAGATAATTGCGTAACATGAGCATAAAGACGGCCATTTAAGAACGCAGAACGCCGCACGCTTGCCCCGAGACACCGCGCCGCTTGTGGGTCAGCCGTCAGTTACATCATTGTGTGACGCGCTTGGTTGAGCGGTTCAGTAGTGCACGAAACGTTGAGCCGCCATCAAAACACGTTTCTCCAGACCCAGTTAGGGCTGGCTATCGAACCGCGGAGTCCGCGCTAGACGATCATTTGATGTCGTCCGCAATATCATGCCGCCTGGATCTCAAGGCGAGACACAGGTACACGATTACGCGGTGTCAGCACCACGACGGTGTCGAGTTTGGTCACCCGGCGTCCTCGCGTGTCGAGACGGAGTTCGCTCGGCACGACCTCCTTGAGCGATAGCTTATACTCGGGGAGGTCGTCACGGGCTTGCACCGCTTTCAAATGCTGCTTGAACTTCGAAGCTTCCGCGGTCGAACCGACCTTTCGCGACAGAAGCTCGATTGGCAACTCGATTTCTTCGCCTTCGCAGTGGCAGTGCGCAATCTCATAGAGACGGCGCTCGATCGTGCCGAGCCGGAAGTAGTCGTGGTGATAGTGGTAAATATGGCCGTCGAGCTGGATGGCACGATGCAACCATGGACAAAGCCGCACTTTAACGACTCTCAGTTGCTGTTCCCCATTGGGAAGAACAGCATATTCAGCCGTCGCTTCCGACAGCCATGAAAACCAACCCTTCTCAATCTTGGAGCCGGTCTGGATGTTGGTCTTGATCTGCGTGCCCTGCAGCCGCTCCAAGGCGTCGGTGAAGCGATCATAATCGCGCTTCGAAGGGCGGGGGACCCCGGTAATGCGGAAGAAATCATGCGCGGTGAAGGTGAAGTTCTGATCGACTTCCTCGCCCCGACTGATCGCCTGGGCCATCAGCGATGCGACGTAGAGGATGATCTCCTTGTCATACATCGTGGCGATCCCAGTTGCGCTCGGTCTGATCTGGATGCTCAGCTTGCCGATCTTGAACTCGAGTTCTTTCTCAACCGGCACCTTGGAAAGCGCGAAGAAGGGAAAGTCCATAACGCTCCGCTCGCCCCGGACCTTGCCGTGAAGCGGGCTGTCGGGCTCGAAAAGATTGCCCTGGCGTGTGACGATGGCTTGCTTGCTCATGCCGGTCCCTTGGCGCCTGATTCTTCTAACGTGATAATAGCCTCGTTTCGGATGCCGCGCATCGCCTAAGGACGACGGTCTGCCCGAAAGCACGAGTCATGTGGTGCTGCGCCGCGCTAATCCGGCGCACCTCAGCGTGCCTGCCCACAGGGCGGAGTGGAAGGGCTCGTGCTTTCGGGCAGGTTGTCTCGGCCGCGTTGGCGGGGCTCGCGGTACTGTCCGGTCATGACGATCTGCCCGAAAGCACGAACTGACTCATGGCACGCCGGGCGAAATCACCGACAGGCCTTGGGTCACCGCCGGCCTGCATTGTGTGCATGGCTCCCGCCTTGCGAAGATCCTTCAGGCCATGGAAGGTGCGCCCGAGGTTGAGCTCGCCCTTGGCGGCGCGCCCGGTCATGCCGCGGAGATATGCACCGGGCCTTTGCACCTCACCGACCTGATATTTGCGAACGGTCGCAATAACCGAGGCGGCAGCGCCACGTTGCCCCATAATTCTGCAGGCTTCGTGCCAGGCGTGGCGATGGATATGGTTCTGGTCAGCGAGCTGCTCAGCCAAGTGGACTAGCTCTCCCCAGCCGCGGCGACCAAGGCCAAGGGAACCGCACAGTTCAGGCGTCACCGAGTCGATGAAATCTGGATCGACGCCGTGCTTCTCCAGATCCTCCTCAACCTCTGATTGCGGCAGCGCTGATCCCACGCCGTAATTCCCGCTACTTCTCCTCGCCGAGCCATTACTGGTAACTGCTTTAGCAGTTTGGGGTTGATTTGTAGTTGTAGAGTGCGTGCAATCATGCACATCCTTGGGTGCACTATTAGGTAATTCGACAGGCTGATTGAGCGCTTCGCGCTCGAGGAGTGTGGCGGCAACCTTACGTTCCAATGCCCGCCCGCGCTGCTCGATCTGTTCTACACTGCCAGTCAATAACGCGATGTCACGGACATTTCGCATCTGTCGCGCCGCGCTCTGCGCCAACTCAAGCTCCTCATCAGCGCCTGTGTTGAGTATCATGTCATCCAGCACAGCCTGGGCAAGGCTTGCCGTACGCCGACGGGCGGCCGTCAGCCGGCGCTTCAATCCATCGATCTCTTCGTCTTCGCGCGCGCCCCGCGCCGCAATTGCCCTGAACTCCTCAAGCCGGGTCCCAATCGGAGCCAATACGATGCCGTAAGCCCATTTGATCGTGCCATCGGCCGCTCTGGCACCCCCGCGATGCCCGTTGGGGCTGTCCTTATGGCTGATGAGCCGGAGCGCTATCGCGCGGTCGAGCAGGTTTTGCACTTGCCTCACCTTCAACCCCAATTTGCGCGCGAGCTTATCGTTGCGCGGCCAGACGATCGGTGTCGAGGCGGAGCGCCAGTCCTCCGGCTTCGTCCAGGCGAAAAGCACGTCAACGAGTTGCACGACGCTCGGAGGAATCGCGAGATACGCGGCCGCCCGCTTGAAGGCGGCAAGTGCTTGGCCGGGCCCGTGGCCTTCAGGCAGGCCTCGAAAGGCCTGTGCAAGCTGCTCGGCCTCCGCCGCCGCACCGTCGAAGCGGCGAAAGCCTGCCCCTGGATGATAGGCATACGTCATCGGTCGGTAACTCCCCTTTTGGAGCCCGTGCGGACACACAGCATCGCGGCGCAAAATGCGCGTTCCGCTTGTGGATGTTGGGTGTTTTCGCTAGGAAGTGATTGTCACCTCGCTCCTAGTAAGCACCTCGGAAAAGCCCGGCCTCGCGCCGGGTTTTTCATGTCAGCACGGCGTCTCCCTTACACGTCGATGGCACCGGCTGGGTGTGCGTACCAACCGGCAGCGCGCCGCATCCCATCGCGTCGGACCCGAGGGCCGAATCGAGAAATGTCGCGCTTGATGATTGTTACGGAGAGGGGGCGGTGGTGGCGTGTTGCGATACTCGTGCTATCGGGCAGATCGCCGTGCAAATGTTCGTGCTTTCGAGCACATCGTTCCGTGATCGTCCGTTTTGGTATTGGGACCGGACTCGTGCTTTCGGGCAGATCGTCGTGGATCCCGTCTCATATACGCCGAGATCCGTGGCGTCGGGACGCGAAGATTCACCCTCTCCCGTGCGATCTCCGATCCCAGGTGATCGCCTGAAGATAGCGTGATGTGGCGAGCCGCAAAGGCTGGGGTCGCACATGCAATAATAGTGCATCGTCGACTCGTAGGGCCGCGGCGGTGGCCGTTATGCTGACCCGTCGGCGGTCGTCCGTCACGAGCGTCGTTTGCCGATTCTCGGCTTTCCTTAAAACGCCGCGCCGAGGTATGCTGTAACAAAATGGACACGACCCGTGGCCGTGATCGAGCGGCACGAGGCATTCCTGCATGACGACGAGGCTCAACCTAGAGGAGATAATCCAGCCTGCCGCGCAGCAGTTTGGCGCGCGCCTGAAGGCGCGTCGGAAGGAGCTCGGACTGACCCAGACGGACATTTTCAAGCGCACGGACATTACCGTCAGTTATCTATCGACTATCGAGAGAGGGCGCGCAAATCCTTCTCTGGACCTGATCGTTAAACTGGCGGCTGCGGTAGACATGGATATTTGGGATATGTTCAGGTCTTGAGGCATTCGACCCGTGGTGCCGGCGCAGGAAGCGCATTAGTGCCCATTCGACGCGGGTTGGGCGCAACCAAGATGTGTTCGCCAGCGGCGTGGACGCGCCGCGGTGGAAGTCGCGGAGGATGCCGCTCGCTTTTAATCGCAATTTAGCTGCAGAGTACGGCGCTGCGGGGCGGCTGGTGGCGAAAATAGGTTAGATTCCGAATTTGTCCTAGGGGCGACTACCCACCAACCACGTTCTCTCGATAGGCAACGCCGCTAATGAATGGATTCGCCGCAAGAAGAGGCCGTCGCGGCCCTGAACTACGGCACCTCAAAGGCGCCGTAGTGAATCTTGTGGGCAGTAACGGCGGGGGCACCTGCTTCTTCCGCTCAGCCGCGCTTGTCCTTGATGTTCCAGGCACTGAGCTTTGCTTCGGCATATTGGCCGGAGCCACCGAAGAGGAACTTGCCGCAAATCCCGACGGGTCGCCAACACCGTTCATTCACAGCTGGGTTGAACGGGGCAATACCATCTTCTCACCGACGCAGATCGAGCGGGAAGGTGAACTAATCCCGTGGCCGAAGGCGACCTATTACGAAACCAACGGCGTTTGCCACGCGCATAGGATCAGTCGGCCGGTGCTGCTGAAGCTTTCGGGTGAGATCGGCCTTTCGGCGCATCTCCGCCTCGGACGTCCACTTAAGACGAAAGCATCGTTCGTGTTCACCGTGCTCAACATGGCGGGAATGCCCTATGCGATCGCCAAAGACGGCGGGCTAGTGCCGCCGGATTTTGGCGAGCGGTAGCGCAGGTACGCTCGTGAAATCTCAGTGGCAGGCGCACGGCGGTGTCCGAAGCTGATCTGTTATAGCCATATTACATAGTTCTATGCGAATCGAATAGAACTGTCTAAGCGGCGTAGAATGGATCCACGTCGAAATCCCTTCGCACCTGGTGCAGGCAGCCGTCCACCCGAACTTGCGGGTCGCGAGGACGTTCTCGAAACCGTCGCGATCGCACTCGACCGCATCCGTAATGGCCGCCATGCGCAGAGCATGATCCTCCTAGGCCTGCGTGGGGTGGGCAAGACGGTGCTGCTCAACGCCATGCGCCGGGCGGCCGAGGGCGAGGGCATCTTGAGTGTGCCGATCGAGGCACCCGAGGGCCAGTCCTTGCCTGCCATGCTGGTTCCGGCGCTTCGGACCGCGATGTTGAAGCTTGATCGCGGTCAGGCCGCAATGACGCTGGCGAAGAGAGGCTTGGGCGCTCTGGCGAGGTTCGTGAAGGCGTTCAAGCTGAGCTATGGCGAACTCGAGGCTTCGCTCGACCTCGGGGAGGTAGGGGTCGCCGATAACGGTGATCTCGAAGCCGATCTCATTGATCTCATCGACCTGGCCGGAGCCGCTGCCGCCGAGCGCGAGACAGCGCTTGTGCTGTTTATCGACGAACTGCAGTACGTTCCCGAGCGCGAACTAGCGGCCCTAATCACGGCGCTTCACCGCGCCCGCCAGAACGACCGCCCAATCACGCTGGTCGCTGCTGGCCTTCCGCAGTTGGCTGGGCAAATGGGCAAGGCCAAGTCCTATGCCGAACGACTGTTTCTGTTCACCAGCATCGGCCCGCTGGGGGCGGCTGCGGCCACCTCGGCCATTGTCCACCCGATCGAGGTGGAGGAATGCGCCATCGAGCCGGACGCGGTCGCAAAAATCATCGCTGTGACCGAGGGATATCCCTATTTTCTGCAGGAATGGGGAAAGCAATGCTGGGACGCGGCAGACGCTTGTCCGATTACCACAGCAGACGTCGACCTAGCCCATCCCACGGCGATCGCCGCACTTGACGACAGCTTTTTTCGCGTTCGCTTCGATCGGCTAACCCCGTCGGAGAAGCGTTATCTACGCGGCATGGCTGACCTGGGGGAGGGGCCTTTCGCCTCAACCGCCATCGCCGATCATATCGGCCGCAAGCCCTCCAGCTTTGGGCCGGTGCGCGCATCGCTGATTGCAAAGGGCATGATTTTTACGCCGGGCTACGGGGAGACGGCGTTCACCGTGCCGATGTTCGGCGCGTTCATGCGCCGGGCCATGCCTGTCGGCGAAATCGCTGCGGGGCAGAATCCGTCATGAAGTTCATTCACACCGCCGACTGGCAGCTCGGTAAACCCTATGGGCGTTTCGAGCCTGATGTGCGCGCCGCACTTTCTGAGGCGCGCTTCGACGCGATCGATGCCATCGGTACAACCGTGACCCTTCACGGCGCCGACCATGTGCTAATCGCGGGCGATGTCTTTGATACCGAAGGACCTGAGGACCGCACAATTGTGCAGGCGATCTCCCGGATGGAACGGCATCCGTGCCGCTGGTGGCTCCTTCCCGGCAACCATGATTTCGCTCGGAATGGCGGTCTGTGGGATCGGGTGCGTCAGCGCTCGGGCGACCGGATCACCATCCTCGCAGAGCCGCAACCACACGAGATCGAGCAAGGTGTCTGGCTTTTGCCGGCACCGCTTACGCATAGGCACAACCTCGAGGACCCGACCGAGTTGTTCGACGGCATGGAGACGCCGGGCGCGCGTCTGCGCATTGGTGTCGCGCATGGATCGATCCGGGATTTCAGCACCCAGGGTGAAACCAAGAACCAGATCGCGCCTGACCGCGCGCGGCGATCGTCACTTGACTACCTGGCGCTCGGAGACTGGCACGGCACCCTGAAGGTCGATGCACGCACCTGGTACGCCGGCACGCCGGAAACCGATCGCTTCCAACGTGACGAGCCCGGGCACACGCTGCTGGTCGATGTGGATGGGGGGAGGGAGCCCATCGTCACGCCGATCCGTACCGGCCGCTTCCAATGGATCAAACGTAGCTGGACAGTGAACGATCAGGCTGGCTTCGACGCAAAATGTGCTCGGTTGCTTGGGGCGATCGACCCGTCGGCAACGCTCCTTGATCTAACCCTTGCCGGCATCACCAGCCTCACTGATCGAGTAGCCATGCTCGGCCGGCTTGAGAACGACGTCAGCCACCGGGTGCGCTATCTCGACGTTCGCGCCGCAGACCTGGTCGGGCGACCCAGCGATGACGATTTTTCACAGCTCGCTGTGGAGGGCATGCTCGGGCTTGCCGCTGCAAAACTTTCCGCGCGGATCGAAACCGGTGCCGCCGACGCTGCCGCCGCGAAACGCGCGCTGGAGCGTCTGTTCGTCGAATATAGCCGGGAGGAGAGGGCATGAGCCTGCGCCTTAG
The DNA here is from genome assembly GCF_040546165.1 of Sphingomonas sp. UYEF23. Lineage (NCBI taxonomy): Bacteria > Pseudomonadati > Pseudomonadota > Alphaproteobacteria > Sphingomonadales > Sphingomonadaceae > Sphingomonas > Sphingomonas sp. UYEF23. Next base: position 81,205 of record NZ_JBEPNG010000007.1, read on the forward strand.
GCGGATCGCGGTCGATGGCTTCCGCAAATTCCGCGAGCCGATGGTGATCGATGGTCTGACCGATGGCCTGAACATCGTGATCGAACCGAACGAGACCGGCAAATCGACCTTGCTCGAGGCGCTGCGGGCCGCATTCTTCGTTCGTCATGGTACCAAGAACCAACTTGCCCAATCCTTCGCACCTTATGGCGAAGCGGTTGGACCGGAGATCCAGGTGTCGTTTGAGGCGAACGGCGCGCCCTGGACCGTCACTAAGCGGTTCCTTAGAGGTGCCACGATCGAGGTGACGGGGCCACAGGGGAAAGCTCAAGGCGAAGACGCCGAAGCCCGGCTCCACGCGCTTCTCGGATCTGTGCGCGATACCAGCCAAAAGGGCGACGCGGCGACCTATGGCGCGTTGGGTTTGCTCTGGGTGGCGCAAACCGAGGCGCTCGCGGTCACGGCGCCTGGGCAGATCGTCCGCGATACCGTGCGGTCGACCCTCGAGGCCGAGGTTGGCTCGATCATGGGAGGGCCGGCCTACAAGCGCGTCCGGACAAGAATCGACGAGCAGTTCGGCCGATACTGGTCACCGACCGGCCAGAAGCGTGGCCGCCAGAATGAAGCGACGGAGCGGGTCGAGATCGCGGAAACCGCGGCCCGTGAAGCTACCGAGCGGGCCGCGGGGTTGGAGAAGACATTCGCCGAACTGGAGACGGCGCGAGCCAGGCTAAAAGTCGTCCAGCGTGAAATTGCTGATGATACCGATGTCGAAACTCGGAGGGATCTGATTGCCTCGCTCGAGATTGCGCGGGCGGCGGCGCAGATTCTCGCCACCCGCCGCGCGGAGCATGAAGCCGTCAGCGCGAAGGGGAAGGGTCTGGAAGACCTCACCGAGCGGCACCGCACCGCGACGGAAGCGCGTGACAAGGCCGGTCTTGCGCTGGAACAGGCGCAGACGCGCAGGGCCAGTCTCAGTGAAAGATTGACCGATGCCAAGCAGCGGCTTGTCGACGCGCGCAGTGCGCTCGATAGCGCGAGAATAGCGCGCCTGGATGCACGCTCTGCGCTCAGCGCCGGGGAGGATCGCGTGCGCGCGATGCGTCGAAAGGCTGGCGTGGCGGCCGCGCGCAAACGGCACGTGGAGCTGATCGAGCTTGAGCGGCTTCAAGACGAGGCCAAGGCCCTTGCGGCAACCTTGATTCCAGCGAAGGCGATGGACGTGCTCGAGGCGAACGAGCGAGCGGTCGCGGAAGCGCATGCGGTGCGGAGCGCCGGCGCGACGCGCATCGCGCTGTCGGGTGTAACCACTGGCGTCCTGATCGATGGCGCGCCGATGGGCGTGGGTGAGCGAACGCTCACCGGCGAAACCCATATTGGTCTGGGTGAAGCTGAACTGATCATCTACCCGCCGGCCGGGGCGACAAGTGCCGAGGAAGCCTTTTCGTCGGCGTTGAAGCGGCACCAATCGGCGCTCGAGGATCTCGCGCTGGAAGATCTTGCGGGCGCGCGGGCGCGCAATGATGCTGCACGCGATGCGGCGGGTGAACTTCGCACAATCGCGGCGCGGATTGAGGCATTGACCCAGGCCGACGAACATGTGGGCCTCGTGGCTGGGGCGGCAGCGCTCAAGCTTTTCATCGTCGAGCTCGGAGACGATTCTGAAGAACCCGAAGACGATGCTCCGGACATTCTAGACCTGATCAAAGCGATGGAGGCGGCGGACTCTGCGCTGGCGCGGGCGGAGGGCACCCATGACAGCGCGGTCGACGCCCTGAGAAGCGCCGAGGAAGAGGATGGCCCGCTCGCCACCGCCGAGGCGCGGGCGGCGAGCGATCTCGCCAACGCCGAAGCCCAGATCGATACGATGCAGAGCCGGCCGGGCTTCGCCAGCCTGGCGGCAGATCTGATCAGCGCGCGCGAGCAGTCGGCCGTGGCCGCGGTCAAGTTGGAAGAAGCGACGCGCGACGCGATGGCGCACGACCCAGCGGCCATCACACGGAAGATCGAGACGATCGATGCGCGGAGTCGCGCTGCCGGAGACACGCGGACGAAGCTCGAGATGGAGATCGCCCGGCTGGAAGGGACAGTTGAAAGAGAAGGCGGCAAGGGCCTGGCTGACCGAGAAGCGGCCGCCGGCGAGGAGGCCGAGGCCGCTCGAGCTGCCTTGCAGCGGATCGCCGACGAAGCCGCCAGCCTGAAGCTGCTGCGCGAAATCCTGGACGAGGCGCGGGACGAAACATCGGCGAAATTCGTCGGCCCGGTGGCGAAGCGGGCCAAACGGCATATTGAGCGGCTGTTACCCGGCTGCGACTTGTCGTTTTCGGAAGATCTCACGCTGGAGGCGGTTGTCAGAGGCGGGATCAGCGAAGGTTGCGGAGACCTTTCGCGCGGCACGCAAGAGCAGCTTTCGGTGCTGACCCGGATCGCGTTTGCGGACATGCTGCTAGAGCAGGGACAGCCGGTTTCGCTGATCCTCGACGACCCGCTCGTCTATGCTGACGATGCGCGGCTCGACCTAATGGTCGAGATACTGAGCGAGGCGGCTGAACGGATGCAGGTCATCCTGTTGACCTGTCGCGATCGGGCATTTCGTCATGTACCAGCCAATCGTCTTTCACTTACGAGTATTAAGCAGTGAACGCGGCATGTAGCGGTGTTACTCTACTGCTGGGCCGGTCACGGGACCGCCAGTGGTGAATCCTGACCAGCCCATTCAAGCCACTTCGCAGAACAGGACGGCGGTTGGCCCCTGGTCCGATCTAGCGCTACACACGATTGGATGGCGCGCCTTTCAGGATCTTTGTTCCCAAGTGTGCGAAGTCGTCTTGCAGCGCCCTGTGGAGGTATTCCGGGAGGCACAAGATGGCGGGCAGGATGCCGTCTTTTTGGTTCCTGGCGACGCCGCAGAGGCACGCCCAATAGCCACTGTGCAGTGCAAGCATACTTCCGATCCCGCCAAGGCGTTGAAGAACAGCGACCTCAACGCCGAGCTCGAACATATCGAGCGACTCGTCGCGGATGGGCAGGCCGATACATATGTCTTCATGACTAATATGAGCATCGATGCTCCAGTGGCGGCGGCGATGCGCGCGCGGCTGGCCGCTCTCGGCATCAGAAAGCCGCACATACTCGGCCGCCAATTTCTGATCAGAAGCATTCGGAGCAGCGCGCGCCTGCGCGCTTTGGTCCCGCAGGTGTATGGGCTCGGCGACCTGACATCGATCATAGACGCACGTATCAGTGAGCAGAGCCGGGCGTTACTCGATAACTGGATACCCAAGCTCAAAACCTATGTGCCAACCCGAGCCCATCGCGATGCCGTTAGAGCGATCGGTGAGCATCGTATCGTGCTACTCCTCGGGAATCCGTCGAGCGGCAAATCGGCCATCGGCGCCATCATTTCGACGATCGCTTCTGAAGATCCCGATCATACCGTCTTGGCTCTGACGAGCCCGCGTGACTTCGAGGCAGGCTGGAATCCTAATGATCCGGGCCGATTCTTCTGGATCGACGACGCATTCGGCTCAAATAATTTGCGCGATGATTTTGTGCAGAATTGGGCTGCGGTTTTTCCAAAAATTCGGGCAGCGATCGGACATGGAAACCGTTTCTTGCTGACGTCTCGCAAGCATATTTACGAGGCAGCCCATCGACGGCTTGGACAACGTAATCTGCAGCAGTTTTCCGATCGCAGTGCGATCGTTGACGTCGGGGAGCTCACACAGGAGGAAAAAGCACAAATCCTCTACAACCATATCAACTATGGGCGGCAAACACAGAGTTGGAAATCGCGCGTAAAGCCCCACTTGGCGGCGGTCGCCGCGGTTCCAGAATTCCTACCCGGCATTGCTGAGCGGCTTGGGGATCCGAATTTTACAAAGAGCCTGGCCCCACGCGTGGATCCGCTCGTGCGGTTCATGCGCGAACCGCGCGAACATCTTGTGGACACCCTCAACGCGCTCGATGAGCTTCTTCTGGCAGCCCTCATCCTTGTCTACGTGAGGGCAGAGCGCTGGTTTGACGCTAAACAACGGCAAGGCAGAACATTTGCGAACGCTCAGCTGGAATAGCCATCGCTTGGGATATTGAGCGGCTTGCGGCGCACGGTTTCAGCCGCACGATCCCACAGGAAGTCGCCGGAGAATGCAATATGCTCCCAGCCGACTGGGGAGGTATGCGCGAGCAGCGCGGGGTCCGGTGCCTCGCCGATGGTGCCAAGATGCTGGACTGCATCGGCAATGTAGGTGGAGTTCCAGTAGACGATCGCAGCGATGACGAGGTTCAGGCCAGAGGCACGATATTGCAGCGTTTCGTGGGTCCGATCGATGATCCGACCCTGGCGAAACGTGCAGATCGCTTGCGTCAGAACGTGGCGCTGCTCGCTCTTGTTCAGGCCCGCCTGGCAGCGTCGGCGAAGATCGGGATTTTCCAGCCAGTCGAGCATGAAGAAGGTCCGCTCGATTTTGCCAATTTCCTGGAGGGCGACGTCGACCTGGTTCTGGCGTTCGTATGCGGCCAGTTTGCGCAGCATCGCCGATGGCGCGACGTGCCCCGCCTTCAGCGATGCGACGAGGCGGAGGACCTCTCCCCAATGCTCGCGGATCGTGTCGGTCTTCACGCGCTTCCCGAGCAGCGAACCGATCGTCGGATAGGAGGTCACGGGGACAAGCGCGGCCATATGCCGGTCGGGAAAATCCCGCAGGCGTGGGCAGAACCGGAATCCCAGCATCGCGCAGAGCGCGAACACGTGATCGGTCGCGCCACCCGTGTCGGTATAATGCTCCGCGATCTTTAACGACGAGCCGTGATGAAGGAGGCCATCAAGGACATAGGGTGCCTCATGCGTCGCCGCGGATATGACGGTGACATTGTACGGTGCGTGCTGGTCGGAGACATGGGTGTAGAAGCTGAATCCGGGATCGACGCCGTACCGGGCGTTGATATCACCGACCGCCATCCGCTTGCCGCCCCGGAAGAACTGGCCGTCCGAACTCGATGTGGTGCCCGCTCCCCATGTCGAGGCGATCGGGAGGCGATGATGCGCATCGACCAAGAGGGTGAGAGCGCGGTGGTAGCTGTCCTCCCGGACATAGGCGTCCTTCGTCCAGACCAGCTGGTCACGCGTAACGCCTTGGCTGGCTGCGGCCATGCGCGCGAGACCGGAGATTGGTGCCGTCGGCGAGGATGGCCGCGAGCAGCGCATTCAGGTTGTCGCTCTGCCGGCCGGTTCGCAGGTTGGTGAAGCCGGCGAGGAAGCCGGTTTCGCTGGCGACATCGTGGAGCAATTCGGTGATCCTGACCCGCGGCATCAGTCCATCGATGCGATTGCCCAGCGCCTTTGCCTCGGCGTCGGGATCGGTTCTGACCGGCGTGATCCGCAACCGGCCCTCGACCAGCCGGACGCCTTCGAGCCGACCGTTAGAGAGGTTGTGCGCGAAGCGTTTCAACCGTTGGTCGAGACTGGAAGTCCGCTCTGCCAGCCACGCATCGGCGGATGGGGGCAGATTGAGCCCCGCGACGATCGGCGCGCTGACCTCGGCCGGCAGAAGGTAGCTGTCGAACCGGCGATAGCCTGAGGACCGCGCAACCCAGATGTCGCCGGATCTCAGCTTGTTGCGGATATGCGCCATCGTGGCGGTTTCATAGAGGCGGCGGTTGATTCGGCCGTCCGGGCCGACCACCAGCCTGCGCCATTCTTTGCGGAACGGCATCGGTGCGTTGGCCGGCACATCGCGTTTGCCGGAGGCGTTCAAATCGCGCAGCAGATCGATCGCTTTCACGCTGGCGGCACTGCCGCGCCCCGACTGAAATTCCAGCACCTCGATCAGAAGGGGCGCGAACTTGCGCAGCGTCGCATATCTGTCGCCGGCGATGACGAGCGGATCCTGTTCCACGAGATCCGCAATCTCGCCCACTTGGCCACGCGCCTTCATGAGGGCAGGCCATCCGACCGAGGCCTCCAGCGCTGCAATCGGATCGCTGCCCTCTTCGTCGGCCCGCGCAAGCGTGTCGATGGTGATGCGGAAAAGGCGCATGAGCCGCCCGACCTCGCGCGATGACGCGGTATATCGGCGTTGCTGCATGGTAGTCGCTCGCCGGAACATGCTGCCGATCAGTTTGTCGGCAATGTCGAGCGCAGCGTCGATCAGTCGCGCCTCCAGATCGATCAGCAGCGCGACGATGATCGCGCGACGCCGGGGCACCGTATAGCGCTGGATAAGATAGGTGGGCGACAATCGCCCTTCCTGGACGAACTGGTGACGGCGGTTGGGATGGACGCAGGCACCAGCGTCATGGGAAATTCCGATCGCGCGCACGACGCGCAGACGTTCAACGATATGACGCACGCTGTCCGTCTTCGTCGCGACCGGGACGGTCTTGAGCCAGCCGAGCCGCGCCCCATCCTGTTCGACGAACAGCGCGTCGATGCGGCCAATCTGCATCGATGACAGGTCGGCGACCATCATGCCCGCTGCATTCTTGCGTGCGCGGGCGCGGCCCGCGATACCCGCCCGTTCGATCGTCGAGGGCATCGGCAACAGGATATCGACGTTCCGCAGGGCCTTGATGATAGCGATAGCGATCGGGAAAGCTGCATCGGTCGCGGCAGCCGCCTGCTCGGCGCTGGCGATCATCAGGGCGACGTCGCTACGCACGGGCGGACGGACATTCGTCGCCGCGGCGATCAGCCGGGCATGATCGGTCATGGTCTGCGGCCGGCTTGCATAATCGGACAGGACGGAGGGTTCGAGCGAAAGCTGACGCGCGATAAAGGTGACAAGCGGGCGTGGTACGTCGCCCTCGATCTGGAGCACCTGTGCGAAAGTCATTCCGGAATGACGGATCAACGCGAACTGCAACGCCACGCCCAGGCGATTGCGATCGTGGCGGCGCTGCCCGATCAGGTCGAGGTCAGGCTGCTCAAGCGTGAAGCGCCGAGCCAATTCGTCCGGGTCTGTCGGAATGCGGAGCAACGTTGCTCTTTCGGCATCACTGAGAAGAACATGCTCGCGTGCTGGCATTTAACCGTCCCTAAAACGTGCCTGGCGCGCGTAGACGGATCAGGTTAAAGAGACGTAGTTTGTGGACGGGTTTCGGCGCGTCGGCGGTTGGTCGGCGTGGTCGTCCACAGAACGGCCGTTTGGGAGACGTGATCGATGGGCGGCATTCTGGGTTATGCCCGCGTCAGTACCGGCGATCAGGATGTCGCAGGCCAACGGATGCGCCTTGAACAGGCCTGCGCGATCCGAGTGTTTACCGACGTGATGTCGGGCAAGAGCATGGACAGGCCTGGGCTGACCGACCTGCTCGGTTTTGCGCGCAAGGGCGACACGCTAGCGATCGTGCGGCTCGACCGCCTGGGTCGGTCGCTCGGCGAGCTACTGACGACGGTGAATATGCTGCGCGAGCGCGGCATCGCACTGCTCAGCCTGGAGGAGAAGATCGACACCTCGTCCGCAGCGGGTGAACTGGTCTTCCACGTCTTCGGCGCCATCGCGCATTTCGAGCGCAGGCTGATTTCCGAACGCACCCGCGACGGGATTGCCGCGGCGCGGGCGAAGGGAAAACTGCCGGGGCGGCAGCCGCTCGACGGCGACAAGGTAAGTGCCGCGCTCAAGCTGATCGCTGCGAGCGTATCGCCGGCCGAAGCCGCGCGGCAGCTCGGCATCGGCCGATCGACCGTCTATCGCGAAATGAAGCGCGTCGGCGTCGCGAGGCCGGCATGACAGATATTCTTCCAAAGTCGTTGGGAAACACCGTCATCAATCCGGACGATTTCCTCGAAACCGACGTCGGACGTGTCTGGATGCCCCAACGAAACATTGAAGCATGGCAAAGCGCGTTTGCTGCCCTGGAACGCATTTTGTCCGGAACTCCAGGCGCCTTGGTGATCGTCGTCTGCGGTCTTCAAGGGGCAGGAAAATCGACCTGGATTACGGCTCAGCCGCCTCAGGCTGACACGGTTTACTTCGACGCGGCGCTACCGGGTGCCCGCCATCGCAGATCGATCATCGACATTGCCCGGTCAGCCGGCGCTACACCGGAAGTCGTTTGGATCAAGGCCTCCCTTGACACCGCTCTCGTGCAAAACGCCCTGCGAAACCCCGACAAGCAGGTTCCCGAAACCTCCATACGCTCGATGCATGACCTGTTCGAACCGCCAACGATCGAAGAGGGCTTCGAAAGCGTTCGCATAATCGATATTGCCAATCCGCCCGGCGGCGGACCGGCTCTTGCCGTTGTTTAGCGTAGTACCAACGCTCTGCCCTCAGAAAGGCCACGGTTTCGGCGATCTCACTTTCCAGCCCGAGCCGGCCTGACGGCGAGCGGCGCCGGAGCGCATCGAGGGACGTCTGCGACGAACCGGTCGCCTGCTCGACGAGCGCGGTCGCGACATAGCCCGGATTGATCGAGCAGACCCGCACGCCGCGATCTGCCCATTCCGAAGCGAGGACCTTGGTCAGCCCCTCTAGGCCGTGTTTCGACGCGACATAAGCGGCGCGAAGACGGTTGCCGGTCAAGCCGAAGATCGACGAGACGTTGATGATGACGCCGGAGCCCTGGGCGAGCATCGTCCGGCCGGCAGCCTGCGCGCAATAAAACGGGCCGCTCAGATCGGTCGCTATGATGGTCTGCCATTCCTCGATGCTCAGGTCTTCGGCGGGCGCGACGCTGGGCCGGCCCGCATTGTTGACCAATATGTCGATCCGGCCGAAGCGAGCGAGTGCGCAGGCTACCAGATCGGTGACCTGGGCGGGGTCGCTGACGTCGGCGGCAATGCCCTCGGCCTCGATGCCGTCCTCACGAAGCGCTTCGGCGGTCTGCCGCGCGCGCTCCTCCGTACGCGAATTGACGACAACGCGGGCGCCGGCTTTGCCCAGACGGTGCGCGATGGCGAGACCCAACCCCGAACTCGAGCCGGTGACGAGCGCCACCGATCCGGAGAAATCAAAGCCGACATCGGCACGGGGACGACTCACGAGACGGCACCGTGCGGGATACGCGCCGTGGCGCACACCTCGTTCGTGATCGTTCGGCTGATGCAACTTGGCATGGTCGTCCTTCGGCTGTTGCGGTCTCGATCGTGCGCCCGTTCGAACATTCGGCGTTTGGGCGCGTCGTCAGACCATGTGGACGGTTTTGGTGACAAGATGCGCCGCGACGCCCTCCGGGCCATCCTCCGAACCGTGGCCGCTGTCCTTGACGCCGCCGAACGGGCTGTCGGGCGCGCTCAGCCGGACGGAATTGATCCCGATCATCCCTGCTTCGATCGCGTCGCCGAGCAGGTTCTGACGGCGGCCATTCTCGGTAAAGCAATAGGCGGCGAGGCCGAAGGGCAGGCGATTGGCTTGCTCGATCGCTTCCTCCACGGTCGTGAACGGGCGCAGCAACGCGATCGGCCCGAACGGCTCCTCGTTCATTGCCCTTGCGTCGAGCGACACATCGGCGAGCACGGTGGGGGAGAAGAAGAAGCCGCCATCCCGGGCGAACGAGTCGCCGCCTGCCAGAACGCGCGCGCCGTGGGCGCGGGCGTCGTCGACCAGGGCGCCGATCGCCTCGGGCCTGCGCGGGTTCGCCATCGGACCCATCTGGCTTTCCGGTGCCATCCCGTCGCCGACCTTCAGGGCCTTGGTCCGCTCGGCGAAACCCGCGGCAAAGCGATCGTAGACGCCTTCCTGCACATGGAAGCGGGTCGGCGCGACGCAGACTTGTCCGGCGTTGCGGAATTTGTGCGCGACGAGCAGGTCGAGCGTCTTGTCGAGATCGCAATCGTCGAACACCAGCACGGGTCCGTGGCCGCCCAATTCCATCGTCGTCGCCATCATCGTGTCGGCGGCCAGCTTCATCAGATGCTTGCCGACCGGTACCGATCCGGTGAAGCTCAGCTTTCGGGTAATCGGCGAGGCGAGCAGTTGGCGCGAGACCATGTCGGGTTCGCCGAACACGCATTGGGCGACGTCGCCGGGCAACCCCGCATCCTGGAAACAGCGCAACACCTCGACCGCGCTTCCCGCGGTTTCCTCGCTCGGCTTGATGATGATCGAGCAGCCGGCGGCAAGCGCGGGGGCTATCTTGCGCACCACGTTCATGATCGGAAAGTTCCAGGCGCAGAACGCCGCGACGGGGCCAACCGGCTGGTGCAGAACGAGCGAGCGGCTCCCCGGCGCGCGGGGCAGTACGCGGCCATAGATCCGCACCGCTTCGCCGGCATGAAATTCGAGCAGGTTGGCGGCGAAGGCCAGCTCGCCCTTGGCTTCGGCCAGAACCTTGCCCTGTTCGAGCGTCGCGATCCGGGCGATATGATCGGCGCGCTCGCGCAGCAGCTGCGCAGTCTTCACGAGCAGCGACGCCCGCGCCTCCGGAGCGGTTGCGCGCCACTGGACGAAGCCTCGTTGGGTGGCCTCAAGTGCCAGATCGAGATCGGCTGCGCTTGCGAGCGGTAGGGCCGCCTGCACTGCGCCGGTTGCAGGATCGCGCACGCCCTGCGTGTCGCGCCCACCGCCGCTCAACCATTCACCGGCGATGTAGAGACCGAGTTTCGCGTCGTAGGTCGTCATTGCACAATCCTAAGTGGGTCTGGACAGATCTCGTCCGAGCAGCGGTAGCATCTCCGCCAGGCTCACCACCTCGGCATATTTGGCCTGGAGATCAAACAGATTTGCCTCGTGCGGCGCGCGTGCACGGTCGCCGCACGCTTCGCGCACGACATAGGGGATGAAGCCGTGCTGGAGCGCGTCAAGCGCCGTCGCGCGGACGCAGCCTGAGGTGGAGAAGCCGGTGACGACCAAGGTATCGATGCCGAGCGCGGTCAGGCTGGCGGCAAGCGAAGTGCCAAAGAATGCCGAGGCATATTGCTTGGTCACCACGATCTCGTCCGGCAACGGCCGAAGTGCATCGTCGAAATCGCCGAGGGGATTGTCGTCGAGGTAAGCGACGAGCGCTGGCACCTTGCGGAAGAACAGCCCGCCGTCGCGCCCGTTTGCGCTGTAGCAGACGCGCGTGAACACCACAGGCACGCCCGCCGCCCGCGCTGCCGCCGCCAGACTGACATTTGCTGCTAGCGCATCCTCGACACCGGCGTAAAGCGGCGACGCCGGATCGAGATAGGCGCGGCACACGTCGACGATCAGCAGCGCCGGCCGCTTTCCGAACGGCAGATGTCCGCCAAAGCCGGCCTTGGCGTAATCCGCGTCGAGCTCGCTCATTCGGCGGCGATCGCCAGCGCGGGCTGGCGCCGGATCGGCGGCTTGGGGCCGTCGAGCCCGGTTTCTGCCTTGGCGTTGGCGCGCAGCGCCTCGATGCCGGGGCCGTAGTTGAAGAGCGGAATCTCCTCCCCACGCGCGGCCCGCATGGCGCCGCGCAACGCCTCGGTTGCCGTCGCATCGATCGCGCCATCGGTCATCACCACACCATAGGCACGCGCACCCGCCACGGTAACGAGACCCTGCAGGATCTCCTTGGCGACCAGCGCCGGATCGCGCTCGAGCGGATCGCCCCAGCCGCCGCCACCCCAGGTGATGAAATCGAGCTCGTCGCCGGCCTCCACCGCCATGTCCTCGCGCTTGTTGCCGACGATCTCCTCGCGACCGTCCGCGCGCCGCAAGATCTTGCGCGCCCGCGCACCTGGCGCGCCGCCGTTGACGCCCCACGGATAGGTCAGCCAGCGATCGTCGTGAATTGCGATCAGTCCTGGCTCGAGGAACTTGTAGGTCATCAGGATGCCGTTTCCGCCGCGGTGCAGCCCGGCGCCGCCACTATCGGGCACGGTTTCGTAGCGCTCGATCATCAGCGGGAAATAGCGTTCGAGAAACTCGTTGGGCACGTTGGTAAAATTCGGCCACAGTGAATGCCCGTCGGGGCCGTCGCCGAGCGGACGGCCGGGGATGCCGCCGAAGCCGATCTGGAAGAGCTGGAACCACTCGCCCTTCGCATCGCTGCCCGAATAGAAGAGGTGCGGCGACGACGAGAAGCCGGCGGCGTTGAGGAACTCCGGCGTCTTCTGCCCCAGCAGGCCGCCCAGAATGTCGAACAAGCGCCCCAGCGCATGCGTGCGACCGCTGAGCGCCGCCGGGAATTCGGGCTTGAGCAGCGAACCTTCCGGGATGCGGATGTCGATCAGGTCGTAATAGCCGTCGTTGAACAGGATTTGCGGGTCGAACACCATGATCATGTAGATGCCGAAGAACATCCGCATCATGTTCTCGTTGAGCAGGAAATTGATCGAGCCGTTCGACTGTGGATCGGTGCCGTCGAAATCGAGGACGACGCGTCCGTCCTCGCGCCACATCGTGCACTTGATCTTGTAGGGGCCGTAGCCCAGGCCGTCATCGCAGATGTAATCCTCGAAACTGACCGGCGCCTCGCCGATCGCGCTTTCGATCAGCGCCTTCATCGCGCGGTGGTTGCGCGCCAGCAGGTCTTCGCAGGCCGAGACGAACACGTCGTCGCCGAAGCGCTCCGCCATCTCGATAACGCGACGCGACGCAACGCGGCACGAGGCGATCAGCGCGTTGAGGTCGGCCTTGCACCATTCCGGGCTGCGCGTTTGGTGCATCACCAGCTTGATCAGGTCCTCGTTATAAACGCCCTTCTTCCAGATCTTGACCGGAGGAATGCGCACGCCCTCCTGGAAGATGCTGGTGGCATCGATCGGCATCGATCCGGCGACCTTGCCGCCAATATCGCTCTGGTGCCCGAACATCGAGGTATAGGCGATGATACGCCCGTCCTTGAACACCGGAAGCAACACCAGCCAGTCGTTGAGGTGGCTGATCGCGCCCTGCACCGAGTAGGGATCGCTGAGGAAGATCATGTCGCCTTCCTCGACGGTGCCGTCATAGCCATCGAGGAACGGCCCGATATATGAGCCGAACTGCCCGACGATCATCCGCCCCTTGTGATCGGCGATCAGCGGGAAGGCGTCGCCTTGCTCGCGAATCCCGGGCGACATCGCGGTGCGGACCAAGGTCGCGTCCATCTCGATGCGAGCGTTGCGCAGCGCGTTCTCAATGATGTCGAGCGTCACCGGATCGATTGGAATTTGCCGGAACGGCGTTGTGTTGGTCTGAACGATCGTTGCGGGCATTACTTGCTCTCCCCGGAGACCGTGGGCGTGATCAGAATATTCCCGAACGCATCGACGGTGCCGATGTGGCGGGTCTCGATCAGCGTGGTCGAATCCATCTCGATGACGATTGCGGGACCGACGATCACGTCCTCGGCCTCCAGCTTCGAGCGATCGTAGATCACCGCTGCCTGCTCGGCGCCGTCCATCCACAGCTTATGCTCGCGCAGCTTGGCCTGCGCCGGATCGCCGTCGCCCCTGGCGAGTTCGAGCGCGGGCAGTTCCAGCGCGCGGCCGGACGCGACGGCGCGCAGGTTCACCAGTTCGTGCTCGGCATCCATGTTGAAGGTGAACAGCCGCGCATGCTCCTCGTCGAAACGCTGCGTCAGTACCGACAGGCCTTCGCCCTCCAGCGTGGCCAGCTCTATCGTCATCGGCACCTCGAACGCCTGGCCCGAATAGCGCACGTCGATCTCGAACCCGGTCTCGATCTCGTCGGCGGCAACGCCGTCCTGTACCAGTTGCGCGCGCACCTGCGCGTCCATCTCGCGGAGCAGCGCGAGCACCGCGTCAAGATCGGTCTCGGACAGACGCTTCGACAGCGAGCGCGCGGTTTCGGTACGCATCCGCGTCGTCGCATCGCCGAGCGCGCACAGCACGCCGGGGCTGACCGGCGACACGGCAGGATAGCTGCCCATCAACCGTGCAACTGCGTTGACGTGAAGGGGCCCGGCGCCGCCGAAGCCCATCAGCGCAAAGTCGCGGGGATCGTAACCCTGCTGCACCGAGATCATGCGCAGCGCACCGAACATGTTCTCGTTGACGATGTCGATGATGCCGCGCGCGGCCTCCATCAATCCGATACCGAGCGCATCGGCGATCGTCTGCACCGCGATCTGTGCCGCCGGCCGGTCGAGCTTGAAGGCGCCGCCGAGCAAATTTTCAGGCAGATAGCCCAGGACAACGTTCGCGTCGGTGACGGTCGGCAGCGTGCCGCCCTTGCCATAGGCCGCCGGGCCGGGCACCGCGCCCGCCGACTGCGGACCGACGCGCAGCGCTTTGGTCAATTCGGGAACATAGGCGATCGATCCGCCGCCCGCTCCGACCGTTTTTACGTCGAGCGACGAGGCGCGCACCGACAGATGCCCGACCTCGGTGGTGCGGACGCGCCGCGGTTCGCCACGCTCGATCAGCGCGACATCGGTTGAGGTGCCACCGACGTCGAGCGTCAGGATGTTCTTCAGGCCCGCATTCTTCGCGACCCACAGCGCACCCGTAACGCCTCCTGCCGGGCCGGACATGAGCAGTGCAACGGGATGTTCCTCGGCCTTCTGGCTCGACATCAGCCCGCCGTCGGAGCGGAGCAGCGACAGCCGGCCGTTCATCTCGACCTTCGCCAGCTTGTCGCGCAGATTGCGAACATAGCGCCCGACCAGCGGCCGCACCGCCGCGTTGGCAACCGTCGTCAGCGTCCGCTCATATTCCTGCATCTCCGGTAGGACGAGGTGGCTGAGCGAGATCGGCACACCGGGCAAAATCTCTGCGGCTAGTGCCGCGACGCGGTCCTCATGATCCCCGTTCACATAGGCATTGATCAGGCTGACGGTCAGCGCCTCGACGCCCTGCGCCTTCAGCTTCTCGAGCGCAGCCCGGATGTCGGCATCGTCGGTCGGGCGGACCTCCACGCCAGCGGCGTTTATGCGGCCCTTGATCTCGACTGTGTCCTCGAGCTTCGCCAGCGGCTCCGGCTTCGGCCAGACGATCCACCCGGCAAGGCCGCCCGGCACGAAGCTGCGTGCGATCTGCATGATCTGGCGATAGCCCTCCGTCGTGACGAGCCCGACGCGTGCGCCCTTGCCCTCCAGGACGGCGTTCGTCGCTACCGTCGTGCCGTGCAGGAAGTAGGCGATCTCGGTCGGCGAGACGCCGGCTGCCGCACACAGCGCCTCCACCCCGGTCAAGATGCCCTCGGAGCTGTCCGACGGCGTCGAAGGCGTCTTGTGCCGCCAGAAATCGCCATTGGCTTCGTCAAACAGCAACAGATCGGTGAAGGTCCCACCGACGTCCACACCCAAGCGATATCCCATGATTATTCCTTGATGGCACCGATGAAACTGATCGGCGGCAATTGGCCCTTGAGATAAACCGGGTCGCGCGTGCCGCGGACGAGGTTATCCTTGGGGAAACCCGCATCGAAGAACGCCTGATCGTAATCGAGCGACTTGAACCCGGCCGAGAATGGCTCGTTCGCATTGTTGCCGAACCAGCTGGTCAGTAGATTTTCGAACGGATCGGAAGCATAGGATGCGCCGCCGTCGTGGATCGTCACACCGCCCGGCGCAAGCAAGCGGTGCGCTTCCTTGAACAAGTCGCGGATTACCGGTTGCGGGCATTCGTGCGTCACCAGCATCGACACGACGATATCGAAATAGCCGTCCGGAAAGTCGGTGGCGGTCGCGTCCTGCTGGCTGAAGTGGATCGGTACGCCCATCGATTCGGCGCGACCGTGGGCATAACGGACCTGTGGCCCGCCGACATCGACGCCGTACACCTCGGCATCGGGATAGGCCTCTTTCCAGGGGATCGTCGTAAAGCCCGGACCGCATCCCATATCGAGGAGGCGCTTGGGCTTGAGATCAGGGAAGCGCTCCTTGACGAAAGCCGCATGCGCGACGCCGAGGCCGTCGTTGCGGGGCCCGAGCCCGCCGAACGAGAAGACGTGGACGCCGCGATCGTACAGCGCGCCTGCATAGGTATCGTTCGGCGACAGCTCGGTGTGGAAATTGCCCGGCATCACATGGATGTCGACCGCCTCGATATAGCGCGGGATCGCCAGATCGGGATTGGTGCGCAGCGTGCCGATATCGTGATCGGTCGGCCTGGCCGCCGCGTCGAGCGTGTCGAGCTGGCGCTCTACGCTTTCGCCGACGGTATCCCACAGCAATTCCTGTGCGGCGCGCCCGACGATGTTGGCGCCACGATAATAGAAGCTGCCTTCCATCAGGTCCTTGGCCTCGCGCACCGTATCGGGCGTGCGGCCGTGCTTGGCGGCGAAAGCCGGGCGTTGGCGCTCCTGATAGACGGTGCGCATGCCCGGGAAGAGTTCGGTGGTGAACATCTTGCGCAACGACGAGACGAAGGCATAGCGCGCCGCCTCGTCATGGGTTTCGCTCGGCAGCAGCGCGTGGCGTTCCTGTAGCATCGTGACCTCTCCTCAGCGCAAAACGGTAAGACCGGCAGCCTCGGCCGCCGCGACTGCGATCGCCTCGTCGACGTCGGGCAGACCACCCGAGATGGCGATCGCGCCGACGGTCATGCCATCGCGCTGGACGACCACGCCGCCGCCGAGCGGCACGAACGCGCCGCCGGTCGCCGCAGTGATCGCCGCGACCGCGCACGGATCGGTGAAGATCTTGGACAGATGGAGCGAGGTGCGGTTGAAGCCGAGCGCAGTGCGCGCTTTGCCGACCGCAGTGTCGACACCAAAGATTCCCTGGCTGTCGCTTCTCATCGCGAGGCGAATGTGGCCGCCGGCGTCGGTCACTACGACGGACATGACGGTAACGCCGCGTGCTTCCCCTTCGGCAAAGGCCGTCTGCGCGATCTGCGTTGCGGTGGCGAGCGCGACCATCAGGCGACCGCCTCGGCCAGCGCAGCCGCATCGAACGCCGCGGCGTCGCGCTCCTCGGTGATGACACGGAGCACCCGCCTCAACATCGCCTCGCGGTTCGCCTCGCGCGCCGCCTGGCGTTCGGGGGTGAGTTCATAGGCTTCGATCGCTGCGGTGGCGGCCGAGCCGCCGAGATCAGCGACCGCCTCGTGCGTGTCGATCCGGTCACGCAGCGCGGACACCTCGGACATCAACGCGACCAGCATCATCATCACGGCGTCGACGTCGCTTGGTTGGAGATAGTCCGGCCGGGACTGACCGCGCGCGAAGCGGCGGCGGGGTTTGCGGGGAGTGGTCTGTTCCATCGTCATCAACGCTATGCCACCTCTACGCCACCGCAAACCGACGCCCGAGCGCTAACCGTTATCCGGGGAGCGGGTGACCCGACGCCAGCTCTTTGCGTCGTTTGGATCGCCCTTGCCGGACCAGATTGCGGTGCTCGGATAGGGGAAAATCGGGCGGGAAAAGCGGATCTGATCCGCCGGGCGCGGCCAACTCGGTGCGACATACTGCACCCCGCGCCAATCGAAATTATAGCCGACCAGCATATCGGGTGCCGTGCCGCGCTCGACCCAATTCTCGAGCGCAGTCAGGAAATCGATATTGTCCGCGCCGTCGCCGTCGGACGAACAATGCCGCATTCCGGGCACGGCGTAGAATCGGAAGAACTCCTTCGTCCGATCGTAACCGCCCATCGTCCGCGCGACCGTCTCGTAGAAATCGACCGTTCCCATCGGCACGATCGAGGTGTCGCTCCACCCCTGATAGCCGATGAACTTCCCGCCGGCATCCCGGAAGCCGCGGAAATCGGGATTATCGGCCCGGTACATCGCTTCGTTGATCTGCAGCCGTCGCGGATCGCGATCAAAGTCGAGGTCGTTCAGCGTCCACGATGGCCCAGGCCCGGGGTTGAAGCCGAGATAGCGCCAGACATCGGCGATGAAGCCGCGATATTGCGCCTTGCGGCTCGGTCCGTCGATATAATCGCCGATCCAGTTCAGCTCCGAACCCGGCAGGACACCGCCATAATGACCGATCGCGCGGCCCTTGCTGTCATGCGGGCCGGCATAGAGCCTGCGCGCCGCATCGACCTGCTCCGCCGTGAGGCAGCTGCCCGCGGCCTGGCCGGGCTTGCAGCGGATGGTCGCCGGATCGAACCGGCACAGCCGCGCGTCGCCGATCAGACCGTCCTTAATCCCATCATTCTTGTCGCACAGCGCGACCACAGCGGTGTGCATCAGGCGCGCCTGCATCACCCCGAGAATCTCGCTGCCGTCTGCGCGCAGCACCGCCTTGACCGACCAGGCGAGCTGGACCGAGGATCCGGTCTCGTTGAGCGGCGGCGATCCACCGACGATCCCGGCGAAATCCTCCGGATAGAATTCTGCCTCATGATAGGCCTGCCGCCCACCGGTTGAGCAGCCCCAATAATAACTAAGCGTCGCCGGGCGACCATAAAAGGCCGCGACGACGGCCTTGCCGGCAAGCGCGGCGACGTGCGTGCTGCGAAAGCCGAAATCGCCCTGCAGCTGGATGTTGTTCCACGCCCAGCGCCAAGCGCCGACGCCTCCCTGATGGCCCATGTCGGAGCCGAGACAGGCGTAGCCGCGACGGAGCGGATCGTCACACCAGAACAGCTGCGTCGTGCCGCAGGCGCCGCCGCATCCGCCCTGAAGATATTTGCCGTTCCAGCCATGGGTCGGCATCACGATCTTGAAGCCGATCGTCGGATTGACGACGCCATTGATCTCGCAGACTTCGCGCTTGTAGGGGCCGTAGTTGAGGATTGTGGTCGTGACGATGGTTGTCGGCGCGTCCTGCAGCGCGCCGAAATCGACCGCCCGGACACCGCTGCAGGACTTCGCTGCGTCGAAGATCGCAGGATCCGCCCGCGTCTGGGCGAGGGCGGGCGTATCCGGTAGCAGCAGCCCCGATACGAGCAACAGCGTGATCGCAGTCCAGAGCCACCTGATCATCGCCGAGTCCCACCTATCGTTCCCAAGTGCAGAGATTGCCCTAGCGCAGCCACAGTGCGGCCCGTTACGTCGCCTGCAACCGACATTCGGAGGTCGCTTGGCGCAACCTATGCAGAGCGTGGCCTTTGCGTATCGTCGGTGGCCTGCCTTTAGGAGACGCGCATGCCAACCCTGCCGATCGACGTTCCCGCCGCCGCGCCAATTGCGCCGGCGCTGGACAAGCGGACGATGATCGCCTGGGGCATCGGCACGCTGGGGCCGGTAACGGTGCTGACCGCGACCAACGCGCTATTGCTGCGCTTCCTGACCGATTTCTACGGCCTCGCGGCCGGGGTCGCCGCGACGCTGATCGCGGTCTCAAAATTCTACGACGCCTTCGCCGATGTCGGCATGGGCGTGATCAGCGACCGGACGCGCTCGAAGATGGGGCGCAGGCGCCCATATCTGGTGCTCGGCGCCGTGCTGCTCGCGATATCGATCGTTGCGATCTTCGCGGCCCCCGCCTTCGCGAGCGAGACAATGCGGCTCGTCTATATGGCCGCAATCCTCGTCTTCTACGCGACCGCCTACACGGTCTTCAACGTGCCCTATATGGCGATGCCGGGCGAGATGACGCGGACCTATCACGAGCGCAGCGAACTGATGCGCTGGCGCGTCTATGCGGTCGGCCTGTCGATCATCATCGCCACCGCGATCGGCCCGAAATTGCTCGACTGGTTCGGCGGCGGCGCGCAGGCCTATGCCAAGATGGCGTTGGTGTTCACACCTATCGTCGTCGGCGCTGGGGTAATCGCCTATCTCGGCACCGCGCGCGCGCCATCGGCCGAGCGCGTCACGACGCA
Source organism: Sphingomonas sp. UYEF23 (assembly GCF_040546165.1). Lineage (NCBI taxonomy): Bacteria > Pseudomonadati > Pseudomonadota > Alphaproteobacteria > Sphingomonadales > Sphingomonadaceae > Sphingomonas > Sphingomonas sp. UYEF23. The sequence goes on from NZ_JBEPNG010000007.1 coordinate 100,741, forward strand.
CCACACGATCGGCCAGCAGATCACGTCAGCGGCCGGCAACCGCCCATTCGTGATCCTCGTGGTCGTCAAGTTCATCACGCTGATGTCGCTCGGTACGCAGTCGATCTTCCCGTTCTTTTTCGAACGCATCTTGGGTGTTTCCAACAGCGTGCTAGGTTATTATTTTCTGTGCCAGTCGGCGATGTTCCTCATCGCACCCTCGTTGTGGCTGTGGGTCTCGGCCCGGGTGGGCAAGAAGGCGACTTTCCTGATCGCGCTGGCGATCAGCCTGCCGGTCTGGTTGAGCTGGGCACTCGCCGTACACGGTGAGTCGCTCGCACTCGTTTATGCTCGGGGTATCGTCAACGGGATCAGCGGCAGCGGCATCATCATGATGGGCCAGTCGATGCTCCCGGACACGATGGAATATGATTTTCGCAAGACCGGCCTTCGCCGCGAGGGCCTGTTCGCCGCGCTCTACACGACGGTCGAAAAGCTCTCCGGTGCGGTCGGTGTGGCGTTGGTTGGCGCGCTGCTCGCCGCCTACGGTTATGTCCAGTCGCGGGGCGCCGCGGTGGTGCAACCCGCAAGCGCCTTGTGGGCGATCCGCGCGACGATGGCCTATGTGCCGACGGCAATCACGCTCGCGGGGATCGTCGCGCTGCTCGGCTATCGGCTCGACGAGCGGACACTCGCGGAGATGAGCGACCTGACGCCGCCCACCTCCTGACCTTCGCAGCCTACTGCGCGGGCGCGACCGATAGCGATACATAGCCGCACGGGCCGATGTGCCCGCCATGACCGACCTTGGCACCGACATCGTCGAACAGCAGCACCGAGCCCGGCGTCATGGCATGCGATTCCTTGGCGGTCTTGAAGGTGAACGACCCGCCGAGCAGGACGAACATCTCCTTGTACGGCGCCGCGTGGAACGGCAATTCGACGTCGGCCGGACCGACCACGATCTCGGGGACATGCTCGCCGGGCTTGGGGAGCATCAACAGCTTGAGGACCTTGCCGGTCTTGAGCATCGGGACCTGTTTGGCGTCGATCCTGAACGGCTCGACCGCGGAATCACCATCGGGGCCGACGAATACGCGGTAGCCGTCGAGATGGTCGAGCGCTGTGGTGAACGCCGTCGTCGCCGGACAGAGCGGCCTCTTTGATGGCGTGGCCGTCGCGCCGCCAGCGTTTGTGGCGGTCATGGCAAGGGCCGCTGCCGCGAGAGAAGCCTTGGCGATCATCATTCGTCTCCTAAAGGAAGGGATGCTCCAAAAAAGGGCCGCGCCGACACTCGGCGCGGCCCGCAGCCAGCGACCGGGGCAGGCTGACGCCCGCCCTGACCATCAGAACTTGGCGCTGGCGGTAAGGCCGTATTGGCGCCCGATCGGCAGATAGCCGTCGAGATCGCCGCCAAAGTCGCTGAGGCGCGCATTCACCGAGGCAATCTCGGGCGTATGGTCGTCGGTCGCGTTGTTGACATATGCGGTAATCGAATAGCGCTCATTCTCGAACCCCGCGCGCAGATTCACGATGTAGCGCGGGCCGTACCAGCTGATGTTGTTGTTGAAGACGTAATTCTTAGATTCATAGCGGCCACTGTAATTGCCGACGAGTTTCCAGGTGCCGCTGCCGATCGGGATCGCCACGTCGGCGCCGGTGGTCACCTGCAGGTTGTTTTCGCGCGGGACGCTGAGGCCATTGAGCGACAGCGCTGCCTTGTTAAAATTGCTCGCATTATACTGGGATTTGGCGGGCAGGATCACGACACGGCCGGCGCATTGCGGGATGATCGGCGTAATCACGCCGGTGGTGACGTTGCTGCTGGCGCACCCGGCGGCGGCACCGAAGTCGAACGCATCCTTGCCAAATTTCGGGTTGGCATAACCGACGCCCGCGCGCAGCGTCAGCCCGGTTACCGGATGCGCGGCGACTTCCGCCTCGAAGCCGGTCGTGTGGACACTGCCGAAGTTCTTGGTGACGAGGCCCGAGTTGGTCGGCACCGACGACGGCCCCGAAATCTGGATACCCTTCGTGTCGATGTGATAGACGGCGAGGTTAACCTGCAGCCGGTTGTTGAAGAAGCTGTTCTTGCTGCCGAATTCGAAAGTTGTGTTGACCTCCGGATTGAACGTCAGATCCGGCTGCGACCCATCGGGGGCAGCGACGGCACGCTGGTTGAAGCCACCCGCCTTGGTGCCGTTCGCGACGCTGGCATAGATATTCGAACTGCGCGAGATCGCGTATTTGAGCGTGCCGCGATAGTTGCTGAAGTTGAAGTTGGCCGATGGCGCCACCGGACCATTGGGGTAGAGATAGTAAGTCGGTGCCGGGCCGGTGCAGCTCGCGGTAGGCGCCGTCAGATAGGATGGGCACCCGGTCGTGCGGATGATCAGCTGGTCCTTCTTCTGGTGCGTGTAGCGATACTCGCCCGAGGCGGTCAGACCCTCGAACAGATCCCACTCGGCACCGACGAAACCCGAATATTGCTTGTCGTGCGACAGCGTCTGGGTGATCCGCGTTGTGCTGAAATTGCCGTTGCTGGTCACATAGTCGACCGCCTGGCCGAAGCCGTTCGCGGGGGCGAGCGTCTGCCCCGCCGGGATGGCCGAGCCGTCGATGCCGACGATCGTCGTCGCGTATGTCTTGCCGTTATAATAGAAGCCGCCGGCCTGGACGCGGATCGGCTTGCTCACGTCCGACTGGATCCGGATTTCCTCGCTGAAATCCGTGTTGTTGGTGTTCGAGCCGAACTGCTCGAGGAGGTTCACATAGGTGTTGCTGGGTGTCAGCAGGAATGGAATGCCGTTGCGGCGGCCAATGAAGTCAGTAAGCCGCTGCTGATCGACCTTGGTATAGCCGGTCAACGAACTGATCTTGAACAGACCGAAATCGTAAGTGACGCTCAGACTGGCGAGGTTGACGCGGCGATCGTTGCCCGATGCGCCACCGAAGGATGGCTGCTTTGGGACTTCGACAGGGTGGGCATCGGGGTCGAACTTGCCGCAGAAGGTGTTATAGCCGGTGCCGCCTGGGTCGAATTTCGATGCCGGTACCGTCCGGGTCCCGCAATTGTTGACGTTGTAGGCGATCGCAGATTCGCCGAACGTGTCATTTCCGTAATAATAGCTGCCCGTGACCGACAGCGCGGGGGTCGGCGTGAAGTAGAGCGTCGCCTGCGCGTCACGCTTTTCGAAGCCGCCGGCAATAGCGCCGGTCACCGAGTCCTTGTAGCTCCCATCGAAATGTTCGTAGCCACCGGCGACGCGGAGGCCGAGCATGTCCTTGATGATCGGATAGCTGATGCTGCCGCTGACGCTGTACTGGCCGGCATTGCCGCCGAACGCGGTGATGGTGGCGTGCGGCTCGGTCAGCGACGGCTTTTTCGTGACGTAGTTGATCGCACCGGCGAAGGCGTTGCGGCCGTAGAGTGCGCTGACCGGGCCTTTCACGACCTCGACACGCTCGATGTCGATCAGGCCGAGATTGATCGCGCTGCTGTTCGAGACGTAGATGCCGTCGAAAAAGACCGCGACGTTGGGGTCGCCGGAGCCACCATTGAGGTTGGTCTGGCCGCGGATGATCGGGTTGACGCCGAATTCGGAGCCGCCGCTGGTCACCTGCAGTCCGGGTGTCAAATAGGCGATGTCGCGCAGGTTGCGGACGTTCGCCGCGGTGAGCGCCTGGCTGCTGATCGACGTGATTGCGAGCGGGACTTCCTGTAACTTCTCCGCGCGCCCACGTGCCGTGACGACGATGTCGGCGCCGGCAGTATTTGGAGCGGCCGTCTCTGCGCTCGTCACGGGCTGCTCTGCCGGTGCCGACGGTGTCGCGACCTGCGCCAACGCTGGGCCGGCTGCGGACAGCGCGAGCAGCGCCGCTCCTGAGAGCAATGTCGTACGATGCAATTTCGGTGAGATCGATATCAAGCGCATGGAGAACCCCTTCTGATCCGTGTGCGGTAAAGGCTGTTCGCGCCGACGTGTCCGGTCACTCTCGTGCGGGACTTTTTTACGGCAGCCTGCCCAGCGAAAAAACTGCGCTTCGACATGGGGAACGCAAAGGCCCAGTCTGTCCCGCGCCGATGACAGAAACTCATACCCCGGCACTGAATTCCGACAGCATCTCGACAAAGCGGGGGTCGCCGTCGTCCAGGCTGACCGCATCCGGACGCAGCGCGGCCAGCCGATCGCTGTAGCGGGACAGCGGTGTCGCCGGGTTGCTCACGATCGCGAGCGGGACCTGAATCGCTTGCAGCGCGATCTCCGCATCGTGGCGCAGCGCGGCGTGAATGGGATGTGCGTACGTCGCGTGTGCCCGCATCACATCCATCGTCCAGCGGTGAAGCGGCACCCCCGAGAAATCCGCCGCCACGCGCCGAAGCCCCGCCAGCCGACGATCATACCATGGCCAATAGAGGTGCGAGTCCCGCAGCATGAGCCAGGTTTTGTACCAATGACTGCCATCGGGCTCGATCACGATCGGTGGTGCGTAGCTTTCGAGCAGCGTCGCGCGGTCGCCTGCGTCGGGCAACGCCACGCCTTGGAGTATTACGGCTGTACACCGCGCGGCATTCGCTTCAGCCGCCGCCAGCACGACCGACGACCCGAAGCCGAGGCCGTACACCGCGGCGGTGGAAATTTCGAGTGCGTCCAGCACGCCGATCGCCGCTTCGGACAGCGTGGCGATCGTGGGCGGCGTGTCGTAGCCATCGGACTCGCCGCTGCCGGGCAAATCGGGCGCGATCACGAAGAAATGGTGGGCGAGGCGGGCAATCAGCGGTTCTGCCTGTTCGGACGATCCCGGCGCGTCGTGGATCAGCAGCAAAGCGGGCGCGGTGCGGTCGCCGGCATAGCGCAGGTGGATCTGCCCTGACGCCCCGTCGACGAACCGTCGCGCGATTTCGGGTGAGGATCCGATCGCATCCTCGTGATCTGGCGCTGGTCCATCGGCGCCGAAGCGCGCGAAGGACTTGGCGATGATCTCGCGCTTGTACTCGAAGGAATTGCCGATCGGCACGATCGCCTGGTCCAGCTTGAGCGGCGGCAGGCGGTCGAGGTGGCGATACAGCATGTCGGTCTCAGTGGCGACGAACACTGTCGGCACGGCGAGCTCGCCTGCCGCGGCGATCGCGCGCGCGCCGTAGAAGCTGGCGGCGCGATAGGCCGGTTCGTAATGGTCGGCTGCCTCGAAATACATCGACACCCACAAATGCGTGCTGTGCGGCGGACCCAGATCATAGCCGTTAAGGTTGGCCGGTACGCGCTCGCTCCACGGGAACCAGATCGACTGGTCGCGAAAGCGCGTCCAGGTTTCGGCGTAATGCCCCCCAAGGTCGCTCACCGGCAACTTGCGGAAATAGTCCTGGAAATAGGCCGCGCACTCCGCATCGGTGAAGGCTGGAACGCCATCCAGGACGAGCCCGGTCACCAACTCGGGATGGCGCACGCCCAGCTCCAGCGCGATCGCAGCGCCGGTGTGCGTGCCGAACACCGGGCACCGCGGCATGCCGATCGCGCCGAGCGTCTCGGCCATCGCATCAGCGAGGTCGGCGACCGTCATCGTCGCGAGCGGCAGCGGGTCCGAAAGGCCGAAGCCGGGCGTGTCGAACGCGAACACGGTGTGATCGCGTGACAGCCGGTCGATCTCCTTCGTCAGCAATCGCGCATTGGCGGGAGACGAGTGGATGAGGACCGCCGGCGGGCCGTCACCAGCACGGAAATAGTGCACGCGGCGCGCGCCGACCTGCAGGAAGCGCCTGGTGGAACGGATCGGCATCATGGTTTGTGCGCCTCGCAGCTGGTTATCGCGCTCGCTGGTTCGAGGAACGTGCCGCGTCAACCTCTGGCAGGGACGGGTAGGACCGATCCGCACCGCGTTCGGCGTTTTAATCATAGGTCGGCACCAGACGTTGCGTCTTTTTGCCCGGGATTTCATGCCTTCGCGCAGACCCTGGGGGACCACCGATGCCCGATGCCATCATCGATACCGAGAACAATGCGCGCATCTGCCGAATCACCTGTGGCTGGAAGAAACCCGATCTGCCGCTCGACGCGGTGCGGCGGTATTGGCGTGACGTGCACAGCCCAGCCATCGCACGCCGACCGGGAATCTGGGAATATCGGCATTATCAATTCGACGCAGTGCGGGCGATCTTCGACGGCGCCGACATCGAGCAGAACTGCCCCGCGGACCAACAGCTGATGTGGCTGTCTGACGTTCGATACGCCGACGACGACGCCCTGGCGACGTTCGCCGCCGAACCGGGCGAGCAGGTGCGCGGCGAACTGCTCGGAGACATCGATCTGATCGTCGACCAGAGCACCACCTACAAAGCGATCGACGCCATGGCGCGCACGCTGCTCGACCGCACGGCTTCGGTGCCACCGCAGGGAAAACCGTCCACCCCCGCCTTCGGCCTGTTCTTGCGCAGCCGGACGGCGGAGCCCGATTTTCGGGCGTTCATCGTCACGCTGGCCGAGCGCTGGGCGGCCGAACCCGGCGTGCTGCGGCTGCGCTACAGCCTGCTCGAAGCACCCGATGTCGCCGCGGAGCGCGCCGCCGGCTATCCGATCAAGACCCATCCGCCCGAGCGGCAATATCAGGCATGGATCGACATCGTGCTGGCCGACGACATGGTGGCATCGGTGTTGCCAATGCACGGGCTGGCCGATCACATCCACGCGCTTCACGCCTATCCGATCGCGGCGAACTATACGTCGAATTATGCCGGCAAGCCGACCTTCGTGGGCCTGCGCGGCTTTCCCGCCTGGGACGCGCTGACTACGATCGGGGGGTACAATCAGGCGCAGCCGGCGATCCTCGGCTGGATGTATGGCCCGGTTGCAGACGGCGTCACGCTCGAGCCCGTCGCGCGATGACAGAGGCGACCACAGCCACGGTTTCCGAGCGACTCGCGCACTTTCTGGTCCGGAACGGAGATCTGCCGGAAGCGGTGCTCCACGAAACCAAGCGTCTCCTGCTCAACCAGCTGAAGGCATCGGTTGGTGCGCATGGGCATCCCGCGATCCGCATTCTGCACGAGTGGGCGACCAAGGACGGCGGTCACGGCGCGAGCGTGCATTGGCACGGAACACCGACCAGCCCCCAGGCGGCGGCGATGGTCAATGGCGCTCTCTACGAAGTGCTCGATTTCCACGACACCTACATCCCTTGCTTTATGCACGCGGTCTCGGCGGTGTTGCCGGCGGTCCTTGCGCTCGCCGAGCAGCGCGGCGCTAGCGGACAGGGACTGTTGCGCGCGCTCGCGCTGGGGGTGGAGGCGGAACTTGCAGTTGCGACGATCCTGATGCCGACCGGCTATTATCGCGGCGCCGTGCCGGCCGGGCTGACCGGCGGGGTCGGTGCCGCGGCAGCGTGCAGCGTGCTGGCAGGCCTCGACGAGGCACGGACCGTCCACGCACTTGGCATCGCCATGTGTACCGCGTTCGGCCTGTATGCCTCGGTTGGCAGCATGACGCTCTCCTACATCACGGGCGCTACCGCGCGCAGCGGCCTGTCAGCGTTCGAACTCGCCGAACGCGGCTTCACCGCGCCGGTCACCGCGTTCGAGGGCGATCGTGGGATGTTTCAGGCACAATGTGACGAGGATCGCGCGAAGATCGGCCCTACGCTGGCGACGCTGGGGACCGACTGGCGATTGCTCGGCCAGACCTACAAGGTCGTGCCGACCGAGACGATCACGCACGGACCGGTCGAATGCGTGCTAGCGCTCCGGCCGCGTGCCGCCGGTCGTACGATCGAGCGCATGACGTTCCTGGTGAACCCGCTCGTCCAGGCAATAGCCGACGAACGCCGTGACCGCTTCGGTGTGCCCAGCAGCGAGAGCGAGGCGACGTTCGACCTGCGCCACTGCGCCGCCGCCGCCTGGCTGCGTGATCGCTTCACCACCGCCGAAACCGCGCCTGCCTGCTACACCGACCCGGATGTGCTGGCGCTGCGCGACCGCATCGACCTGATTGCCGATGAAGGCCGCAAGACCTTCGAGGGGTGCTCGCTCGAGATCACGTTCACCGACGGCAGTCGCGAAACCCACGGGATCGACAATTTTCTCGGCACGCCGGGCAATCGGGTGCCCGACGCCAAGCTCGCCCAGCTGTTCCGGGATTATGGCGGTACCCTGCCGGCGGGCCGGGCCGACACGATCATCGACACGATCTGGGCGCTCGACACGGTGCCCGACATTCATTCGCTGACGAATCTTTTGAGGATCGAACCATGACCTTGGTAACCCTGCCGGGCGGCGAGACGATCTGGTACAAGGTGACGGGGGAGGGGCCGCCGCTGCTCCAGATCCACGGCTCTGCCTTCGGGCATCGCAACTTCGAGCATCTCACGCCGCTGTGCGCAACAGATTTCGCGGTGATTGATTTCGACCTGCCGGGCTATGGCGAAAGCCGCGGCGACCCGCGACCGGGCGGTATGGCGGGGATCGCCGAACTGGTGTTCGAACTGATCGGGCAGCTGCCTTATGACACGGTAAGCATCCACGGCACCTCGTTCGGCGCGATGATCGCGCTGACGTTGGCGGCGCATCATCCCGAAGTGGTCGACACGCTCGTGCTCTCCTGCTTCCTCGCGCGTTACGACAATGCGGCGCGCATGATGCGCAAGACGTGGAAGCAGTGCGCGCGTGAACAGGGGATGGTGGCGGTCGCTGACCTGACATCGGTCGCCGGCTTTGCGCGCGGCTTCTATGATCGTCCCGACGCCGAGGCGGTGCTCGAATCGATTCGCGAGGCTAACAGCAAAACCTTGCCCGAGGCCTTCATCGCCGGAACCGAAACGATCGAGAAGACCGACCTGTCGCCGTTGCTGCCGAAGATCACGATGCCCGTCCTCTTGCTCGCCGGCGCGGAGGACAACATGACCGCGTTCGACACGGCGTCGAGTGGCTTCGGCATGCGTAAGATCGCTGCCGCCCTGCCGCAGGCGGAACTTCACGTCATTCCCGAAAGCGGGCATTATTTGGTGATCGAGCAGCCGGCGATCGCTGCCGAGAAGATCGCGGCCTTCTTCAGATAGGCGGGAACGGCGGACCTCCGCTTTTCCCCCAGGCCGCGGCTTCCCAGGCCGCGGCGGCCGCGAGCAGGCGTCCCTCTTCGCCGATCCGCCCGACAAACTGCACCGACAGCGGCAGGCCATTGCTCGACAGGCCGGCCATCATCGCGAGCGCGGGATGGCCGGTTACGTTGAAGGGGCTGCGGGCCTGGAGCATGTAGGTCCGCGCGACCTCGGCCGGATCGTCGATCCGGCAGGCGGGCTCGAGGCTGCTGGCAGTCAGCAGGATATCGACCTCGGAAAACGCCGCCTCGACCGCCGCGGTCAGGATACCGCGCCGGCGATAAGCGGCGTGCAGCGTTTCGGCCGAGGTGAACGCCCCAGCTAGCAGCGCCGCCCGCGTGAGCGCCGACAAATCTTCCGGCCACTGCCGAAACCGGTCGGCATGCGCGGCAAAGCCCTCGCTTTGCAGGATCACGCGGTTGACCAGCGCGAAGTCGCCGAGCGGGGGCAATTCTATGTCCTGCGCGCCGAGCGATTCGGCGACGCGGTCGAGGGCGGCGGCGACCTCGGGGGTCGCCATCATGTCGCGGGTGTGGAAGTGGCGGACGTAGCCGATGCGCGCCGCTGTCATCGGGTGCAGATCCATCCCGAGCGCGCTTGCCGCGATCGCCATGTCCGAAACGTTGCGGGTCAGCAGCCCGACATGGTCGAGCGTGGCCGCCAGCGGGACTACGCCCTCGAGCGACAGCATTCCGAGGCCCGGTTTTAGTCCGACGATCCCGCACGCGCTCGCCGGGTTGCGCACCGATCCTGCCGTATCAGTGCCGATCGCCAGCGGCACCAGGCCCGCCGCCACGGCCGCGCCCGCACCCGAGGACGATCCGCCGGGGTGATGCGCGGGGTTCCACGGATTTCGCGCTGGCGGGAAGGGAAGGTCGAAGGCCGGGCCGCCGATCGCGAATTCATGCGTCGCGAGCTTGCCGATAATGACCGCGCCGCCCGCACGCAATCGCGCCACGATTCTCGCATCGCGCGGGGCGACGGTTTCGACGGTTGTGCGCGAATGGCAGCGCGTTGCCAGTCCGGCGACATCGATCACATCCTTGATCCCGACCGGCACGCCGTCGAGCGGGCCGAGCGGGGTGCCGTTCGCCCACCGCGCCGCCGACGCACGCGCGGCGGTTTCGGCTCCGCCACGGTCGACGAGAACGAAGCTGTCGAGCTGACCGTCGATCTGCTCGATCCGGGCGAGAAGTGCATCGACCAGCGAGACCGGATCCAGCGTTCCCGTGCGATAGCCGCGGATCATCTGCGCGATCGAGTGCCGCCCGTCTCCCGGGTCATCAGCTAGGACGCGGTTCGTGGGCCAGCGTAATGCCGTGGAAGGACGAGGGTCAGCGGTACCGCGATCCTCGGACCGCCTCCGGGGGAACGACACGATATCTGGCGCCGGCATCGCCATCGCCTGCGCCTGCTTGGCCGCCAGCTGCAAAGCCTTCGTCACTTCGTCCGGAAACAGCGCCAGCATCCGGTCGAGCCGCTGGCGTGTGGCTTCGGCAAGGTCATCGTCGGTCATCCGGCGAGTGTCGGCCGCACCCGCCATGCAATCAACCCGCTATGCCAAACTCGCATTGCGCGTTGCGCATGCCATGCATGGCGGCGATACGACCTCGAGGATAGACCCGCTCGCATGACACAGGAATTCGACGACATTCGCGACTCCGTGCGGCGCCTGTGCGCCGACTTTCCCGGCCCCTATTGGCAGGCCAAGGACCGCGACCGAACCTATCCGGCCGAATTTGTCCGCGCGCTGACCGAGGCCGGCTTCCTCTCGGTGCTGATTCCCGAAAGCTATGGCGGTTCGGGGCTCGGGCTAGCGGCGGCGATCGCCATTCTCGAGGAAATCCATCACTCGGGCTGCAACGGCGGGGCCTGCCATGCGCAGATGTATGTCATGGGCACGTTGCTCAAGCATGGCTCCCAGGCGCAGAAGCAGGCGTATCTGCCGAAGGTCGCGAGCGGCGAACTGCGCCTCCAGGCGTTCGGAGTGACCGAGCCGACCAGCGGCACCGACACGACGCGGATCCGCACCTTCGCGCGGCGCGACGGCGACGCCTATGTCGTCAGCGGACAGAAGATCTGGATCAGCCGCGCCGAATACAGCGATCTGATGGTGCTGCTCGTCCGTACCACCGCACGCGAGGATTGCGCCAAGCCGTCCGAGGGCATGAGCGTGTTGCTGGTCGACATGCGCGAAGCGGTCGGCAACGGCCTGACCATCCGCCCGATCCGCACGATGCTCAACCACGCCACGACCGAATTGTTCTTCGACGATCTGCGCGTGCCCGTCGCCAATCTCATCGGCGAGGAAGGCAAGGGCTTTCGCTACATTCTGGACGGAATGAATGCCGAGCGCATCCTCATCGCCAGCGAATGTATCGGTGACGGCCGCTTCTTCATCGACCGCGCCAGCGCCTATGCCAGCGAACGCGGCGTGTTCGGTCGTGCGATCGGGGAGAATCAGGGCGTGCAATTCCCGATCGCGCGCGCGCACGTGCAACTGTCCGCGGCATCGCTGATGGTCGACAAGGCCGCGGCGATGTTCGATGCCGGAATTGCCTGCGGCACCGAGGCCAACATGGCGAAGATGCTGGCCTCCGAAGCCTCGTGGTATGCCGCCGACATGTGCGTGCAAACGCATGGCGGGTTCGGCTTTGCCGAGGAATATGATATCGAGCGCAAGTTTCGCGAGACGCGACTATACCAGGTGGCGCCGATTTCGACGAACCTGATTCTCAGCCATGTCGCGACGCATGCGCTGAAACTGCCGAAATCGTTTTGATGCAGCCGCTCGAAGGCCTCACTGTCGTCGCGCTCGAACAAGCCGTCGCCGCGCCGCTCTGCACGATGCGGCTCGCCGAGGCCGGCGCGCGGGTGATCAAGATCGAGCGCGCCGAGGGCGATTTCGCGCGCGGCTATGACCATGTCGTGCACGGCGAGAGTGCCTATTTCGTCTGGCTCAACCGCGGCAAGGAAAGCCTGGTGCTCGACATCAAGCGACCTGAGGACGCACGGCTGCTCGATCGCCTGCTCGCCCGTGCCGACGTGTTCGTTCAGAACCTTGCGCCGGGCGCGACCGCACGGGCCGGCATTGGATCGGCCGCGCTGCGCGCGCGCCATCCGCGGCTCATCACCGTCGATATCTCGGGATACGGCGACGACGGCCCGGCCGCAGCGATGAAGGCCTATGATTTCCTGATCCAGTGCGAAACCGGACTCGCGTCGATCACCGGCGGAGTCAACGAACCGGGCCGGGTCGGCGTGTCGGTCGCCGACATCGCCTGCGGGATGAACGCGCACGCCGCCGTCTTGCAGGCGTTGCTGGCGCGCGAGAAAACCGGCACGGGCGCGGGCATCGCCGTGTCGCTATTCGATTCGATCGCGGACTGGATGGCGGTACCCTTGTTGCATCACGACTATGCCGGCCGGGCGCCGGCGCGCGCCGGCCTGCATCATGCGACGATCGCGCCCTATGGGGCGTACCCTTGCGGCGACGGAAAGCAGGTGGTTTTGGCGATCCAAAACGAGCGTGAGTGGCGCGGGTTCTGCGCTGACGTACTCGACGATGCAGCGATCGCGACCGACCCACGCTTCGCCACCAACGCACAGCGCTGCGCAAACCGCCCCGCGCTCGACTCCGTGATCGACGCGGTGTTCACGACGCTCGACACCACCGCCGTGATCAAGCGGATGGCGGCTGCCGGCACTGCTTATGCCTCCCTCAACGGTGTGGCCGACCTTTCGCGGCATCCGCAACTCCGCCGCGTCGAGAGCGAGACGCCGAGCGGCCCGGTGGGTCTGCCTGCCTCGCCGGTGCGCTGGGCCGGCCACGACGCTACTGCGCTGCCCGTTCCTGCGCTCGGCATTGACAGCGCAGCGATCCGGGCCGAATTCGCTGCATGACCAGCCTTGCTCCCTTGCGCGCTACCCTCGATTTCCTTGTAAACGACTGGCTCACGGTAGACGAGGATCGCGCGACCGTGGACGGTCTGCTCGATTTGGCCCAGGCGATCGCCACCGACCATTTCCTGCCGCATTACAAACTGACCGACGGGCAGGAGCCTCGGCTCGATGCGGACGGCGTCCATGCCCATCCCGCGATCGCACCCGCGCTGCGACAATATGCCGAAGCCGGCCTGTTCGCCGCGGGCTTCGCGCCCGAGTTGGGCGGCATGGGTCTGGCCGCAGTGCTGACATCGGCGACATTCGCGCTGTTCGCCGCCGCCAACATCGCGACCGCCGCCTATCCGATGCTGACCACCGCCAATGCGCGGCTGATCGCGACGTTCGGCACGCCGGAGCAGATCGACGCGTTCGCGCGTCCGCAGATCGCGGGAAGCTGGTTCGGCACGATGTGCCTGTCCGAACCGCAGGCCGGCTCGAGCCTCGGCGACATCCGTACCCGCGCGGTGGCGGACGGCGTCGACGACCTCGGCGGACGCTATCGCCTGACCGGCAACAAGATGTGGATTTCGGGCGGCGATCAGGACGTGTCGGAGAATATTGTGCACCTCGTGCTCGCCAAGGTGCCGAACGCCGACGGCACGCTGCCCGAGGGCACCGCCGGCATTTCGCTGTTTATCGTGCCAAAGAATCTTGCCGATGGCAGCCGCAACGACGTCGTCGTAGCGGGCCTTAACCACAAGATGGGCTATCGCGGCATCCCCAACTGCCTTCTCAATCTGGGCGAGCAGGGCGGCGCGACCGGCTGGCGGGTCGGCGAGCCCGGGCAGGGCCTCAAGCAGATGTTTCTGATGATGAACGAGGCGCGAATCGGGGTTGCGACGGGCGCTGCGGCATTGGCGATGCGGGGCTATGCGCTGAGCCTCGACTATGCGCGCGATCGGACGCAGGGGCGAACCGCCGGCACGCGGGGCGGCGCGCCCGTGCCGATCATTGCGCATGCCGACGTGCGCCACATGCTATTGCAACAGAAGGTCTATGCCGAGGGCGCGCTGGCGCTATGCCTGTACTGCGCGGCGCTGGTCGATCAAAGCGAGGAAGCGCTGCTCGGGCTGCTTACGCCGGTCGCCAAGACTTGGTCCTCGGAATTCGGCCTCGCCGCCAACGATCTCGCGATCCAGGTGCATGGCGGCTATGGCTACACGCGGGATTTCGACGTCGAGCAGCTGTGGCGCGACAACCGGCTGAACCCAATCCACGAAGGGACGACCGGCATTCAGGCGATCGATCTGATCGGCCGCAAGCTGCAAGGGAAGGACGGCGCCTATGCCGCGTTGCGGGCGCGGATCGCTGACAGCACGGGTCGGGCGCAAGCAGGCACGCTCGCCGATGTCGCCGAGGCGGTAACCGCGGCCTGGGCGCGGATCGACACGACGCGCGACCGGTTGAGCGATCACCAGCAAGCGGCGTACGACAATGCCACGGCCTTCTTGCGGGCCTTCGGCCATGCCACGGTCGGCTGGCTGTGGCTGGATATGGCGCTCGCCGCGGAGGGTGAGGATGCACGCTCTCACGGTCGACGCCACGCGGCGCGCTATTTCGCCAGTATCGAACTGCCGCGCGTTGCCGCCTGGCTCGCGCCGGTCGACGCGCTCGATCGGCTCGCGGCGGAGATGCCAGCCGACGGCTTCTAGGTCCCGCCCGAATAGCGGGGACCCTTTGCGTTCGGTTGGCGGATCGGGCGCGCGGCGCGCAGACCTTGGCCATGTCGATCACCGCCACCGCAGCCTCTCCCGCCACCGGCGACATCGCCCGCGATCTTGTCGCTCTGCTCGGTGATGCGGCGGTCGAGAACGATCTCGCCAAGCGCACCTTCTTTGCGACCGACATGAGCCGGCGCGGCCCCGCCGCCACCGCCGTGATCCGGCCGGTCGATGCCGGACAGGTTGCCGCTGCGGTGAAGCTGTGCATCGACCGCGGCGTGGCGGTGATTCCGCGCGGCGGTGGCTTTTCCTATACCGGGGGCTACGTTCCGACCCGCGATGACAGCGTCATCGTCGATCTGCGCGGGCTCGACCGGATCGTGGAGATCAACGCGACCGACATGTACGTCATCGTCGAGACCGGCTGCACATGGCACACGCTGTACGAGGCGCTGAAGGCGAAGGGCCTGCGCACCCCCTATTTCGGACCGATGTCGGGCTATCACGCGACGGTCGGCGGCGCGCTCAGCCAAGGATCGTTTTTCCTCGGTTCGTCCCAATACGGCCCGGTCGCCGACTCGGTGCTGGCGGTCGAGGTGGCCCTGGCCGACGGGACATTGCTCCGCACGGGCTCGTGGGCCGGAGCCGGGGCCTTGGCCGGGGAAGGGGCGGGAGCGTCTCCCTTCTTTCGCAGCTACGGGCCCGATCTTACGGGCGTGTTCCTGGGGGACACCGGCGCGCTGGGGTTCAAGACCAAAGCGGTGTTGAAGCTGATCCCATTTCCCGCGCACCAGGCCTTCGCCACCTTTGCCTTCAACGACGAGGAAGCGGCGGCGAGTGCGGTCTCGGAGATCGCGCGGACTGGCATCGCGGGCGAATGCTATTGTTGGGACCCATATTTCGTAAAGGTGATGGCGACCGCGACAACGGGCCTCTCGCAGGATCTCAAGATTCTAGCTGGGGTCGCCCGTGGCGGCGGCGCGTCGCGCGCGCGCGGGCTGTTCAACGCGGCCAAGCTTGCCGCCGCGGGCAAGAGCGTGTTCGACGGCGATATCTTCATGCTCAACCTGACGGTGGATGACGCCACGCGTGCCGGGGCCGACGCGCATATCGCGGTGTTGAAGACGATCGCCGCCGCCGGCGGCGGTCGCGAGATGCCGGCCTCCGCGCCGATGGCGATGCGGGGCACGCCGTTCATCGACTTCAACACAGCCGAGCGCCGGCGCCCGATGCGCAACTTGCCGACCCATGGCCTCGTGCCGCACTCACACGTAGCCGAGCTCAGCCGCGAGGTGCGCGCGATCGTCGCGCTGCACCTGGCCGCGATGCAGGAAGCCGGGATCGAAATCGGCGTGATCTATTTCGGGGTCGGCCTGCAGGCCGTCTGTCTCGAACCGATCTTCTACTGGGACGACCATCAACATTTCAACCACGACCGGGTGAACGAGCGCAGCGATCTCGCCGGGCTGGAGGCCAATCGCGAAGTCCCCGAGGCGACCAGGCTGGTCATGGCGATCCGGGCGGAACTGGTTGCCGCTTTCGCACGGCACGGCAGCGCGCATGTCCAGATCGGCAAATCCTATCCTTGGCTATCGAACCGGAGCGATGCCGCGCGTGGCCCCGCGCGGATGCTCAAGCGGGCGTTTGATCCAGCCAATTTGGTCAATCCCGGGTCGCTCGGCTTCCCACACCCGAATAACGGTGATTGAGCTGATCTTGCGGGAAACGCACCGAAAGCATGTCATCCTTGCGTAACATGCATGTCACGCGACATGGATCGGAGGATGCCATGGAAATCCAGCAGCTACGCCATCTGATCGCCGCGGTCGAGAACCGCAACCTGCTCAAGGCCGCCGACAAGGCGTATATTTCGCAATCCGGCCTCAGCCGGAGTCTCAAGAGTCTCGAGCATCGGCTCGGCGTGCCGCTGCTGACGCGCGGCCCCAAAGGCGTCGAGCCGACGATCTACGGCCTCACCGTCATCCGCCGCGCGCGAGTAATCCTTAACGAAGTGGCGCGATCGATGGAGGAAGTGCGGGCGATCGAGTCGGGGCGGATCGGCGACACGAATTTCGGCATCACGCAGAATTACGCCAATTACCTGATGCCCGATCTGCTTGCCGCGCTGCATGTCGAACGTCCCGGCCTGCACGTCACGATCATCGCAGATGGTTTCCTCGAACTCGTCAAAAAGGTGAAGACCGAAGAGATCGACTTCGCCTTCGGCTTGATCGGTCGGATCCATCATAGCGACGGCATCGTGATCGAGCCGCTGATGGAGAATCGGTCGCGGGTCGTTGCCCGGAGCGGTCATCCGCTGGCAGGTGTGAGCGACATCAGCATCGAGAATTTGGCGGCCGCGCAATGGGCCATGCTGTCGAGCGAAAGCGTTCAGCGTGGCTTTGGCCTGTTCTTCGAAACGCACGGGCTGCCCGTCGCCCCGCAGATCTTGAAAGGCAATTCGATCGCGTTGATCCGCCACGTCGTCGCGCGATCGGATGCTTTGACCATCCTGCCGCAGGAAGTCGTGCAGCCCGAGATCGACGCTGGCCGACTGGTCGCGCTCGATTGCGCGACGCCGGTGGAGCGCACCCGGATCGGCCTGATCTTTCGCGATGGTGGCCTCATCACGCCGCAAGCCGAGGTGGTGGTCAACCGCATCAGGAGCGCGGTCGCCGAACGCGCCGCCGCTTATGCTTTGCTCGAACCCGAGGTATTATCATGAATGCTGCCGACATCTACCGTCGTACCCTGACGTCGCGCGAGGACGTGCCGACCGCTTGGTGGTATCTTGGCACGACGACCTTTGCTGCCGAGGGGCATCCCGAGATCGTCGTCAACCATGTCGAGACGGTGATGCTGTACCGCGCTGAGCCGCTCGATGGAGACGCGTTCCGCGTGCCGTGGTGGGAGATCGGACTGTTCCGCGACGCGATCACGGGAGAAATAGCGAGCGACTGGACCAACCCGCTGACCGGAGCGATCGTCCAGGCCGCGCGGACCTTCGAAGAGGGACCGTCGGGCTATACCATCCGTCCCGAGGGCTCCGGTATCATCCTGACCGATGCGGTGCAGGCTTTCGCGCAGCTCGACAAGGCGACGGTCACCGTCGCCGAGGACAACGGCCGGATCAGCGTGACGCAGGTCGAGGAGAAGGTCCGCTCCTTTCCGGGACGCGACGGCATCCCCGACCTCGATCGCGGCGAAGGCACGCGCTCGCGGACCGTGCTGCAATGGTTCGCCGACGCCGCCGACCTTGCCGGCGACGCGCCGAGCGTACCGTCGACCGGGCTCTACAGCTTCCAGATCGGCGCACCGCCGTGGCTCGGCATGGACGGCCGGCCGGGGATCTTTTCGGTCAAGGGGCTGATGCACAAGACGCCGCTCGATCCTCCGCTCAACCCGCGCGGCTGGGCCGACCTGAAGCGGCTGTTTCCGCACTATTTCGACGGCGACACCATCCTGCCGGGCTGGGGCTAAGCTGGCACCGCCCCCCCCACGAACTGTTTGGCCAGGAGCAGCGATGCGATCGTATCGGCATACAGATCCAGCGCGGGGCCGGGCATTTCGGGCAACTCGATCACCGTCGCGTCGGGCATCGCCGCTGCCGCACGTCGCGACGGTTCAGCGAGATGGCCCGGCGGGTTGAGCACCGTGGTCGGCTGGCGGACCTGCTCGAGACGCGCCAGGAGGTCGTGCTCGAACAGGGCGTCATGCGCCCACCAGCCATGTGGCCAAGCCTTCAGTTCATCGACGAAATTCTCGAACGCGCGGCCAAGTGGTAGCCGCGCGGCGCGTTCGCTCACGAAGAAGCGCCAGCGCTCCTCGAACTGGTCGAGCCTCTCGCCAAGCACGTGCCGCGCGGCGAGCTTGCTGCGCCACGCAGCGAAATCGAGCGCACGGAAATGCGGAATGCCCATAAAGGTCAGCCGATCGACGCGGGCAGCGTGCCCAATCGCGATTTCCGCGGCGATCGATACGCCGGTATGATAGCCGAACAGCTCGAAGCGATCGGGGCAAACCTCGGCGATCGACTCGGCATAGGCCTCGATTCCGATCCGACCGTCCGGCGCATCCGATTCGCCGTAGCCGGGTGTATCGAGCGCGATGACGTGTCGCTTGCCGTCGAGCACCGCCAACAGCGCGGAGAAGCTGCGCGATGAGTAAGCGGTCGCGTGCAGGCAGACGAGCGGCGGCTCGCCAAGCGGGGTATTCTCGCGAAGGTGCACCTGCCCGTAGCGTCCGTCGATATAGCGGCGCCGGATCATGCGAGAGTCGCAGTCATCGTGATTGTGTCCTCATCGTCGCGGATCCAGGCATCGCTGCCGGCGCGGGCGAGCGTGAAGCTCCGGCCGGCATAGAGCGGCGAACGCGCCCGGAACTCGAAACGCGTCGGCACTGCCCCTTCGCCCAGCGCCTGATCCATCAGCAGCATCGCCTGGAGCGGCCCGTGCACGACCAGCGCGGGATACAGCTCGACACGCTGGGCATAGGCCAGATCGTAATGGATACGGTGCGCGTTGAAGGTCAGCGCGGAGAAGCGGAACAGCAGCGCCGGATCGGCCAGCATGCGTCGCTCCCGCTCCGCCGGCGGCCGATCGACCGGCTTGGGGGGCGTCGGCGCGGAGACTGGCAAATAGACGAGGTCCTGCTCCTCCTCGATCACTGCCACGCCGTCCACCGACAGATCGTGGCGCAGCGTCAACACCGTCATGCCGCGCTTCTCGGTGATCGCCGCGATGGTCGTGCGCTTTACCAGCGTCGCGCCGATCGGAATCGGCTCGAGAAAGCGGAGCCGGCCGCCAGCCCACATCCGCCGGGGATAGGGGATCGGCGGCAGGAAGCCGCCTTTGGCGGGATGTCCGTCCGCCCCCAGCGTCGCGTGCGGCGCGTCGGGCAGGTGGAACAGCCAGTGGCCAAGCGGGGGCAGCATTCCGGGCGGCCACTGCGCGCCGTCATGGTCGAGCGTTGCCGCAAGCCGGCGCAGCGGGGCGACGACGACCTGCTCTGCCGCCTCGAGTGTCCGGCCGATCCACGCCGTCACGTCTTCAGCCACCGAGGAAATCGGCGATCGTCTTCCACATCCGGTGGCGGGCATTCTGGAGATGCCCGTAATCGCCGCCGTCGGGCACAATCACGAGCGCCTTGTCCTTCGTCGCCAGCCGTTCGAAGAAATCGGCGCGGCCCGAGCCGCCTTGCATGTAATTCTGCATGCCGGCGGCGAAGCCATAGAGCATCAGCGTCGGCACCGAGATCCGGTCGGCGACTGCGGCGACGCTGCCTTCGGCATTCTCGACCCGGATGCCGTTGGGCGAACGCGGTTCGTGCGCCTCGGCCTGCGTCGCCAGCGCCTCGTGGGCGGCGGGCTCCATGAACTCCAGTTCGAGCCGGTCGCGAAAATAGGCGGCCGTGTTCGCCCACCAATCGTCCTTCTCGGGGAACGGCACGATATGGCCGCCGCCGATCGCGGGATCGAGCATCACCATCCGACCGATCCTGTCGCCATGGGTTTCGGCATAGCGCGCCACGATCCGTCCACCCCAGGACCAGCCGAGCAGATGCGGCCGCTCATAACCTTGGGCGATCACCCAGTCGATGACGGTGGCGGTGTCTTCGATCGCTTGCGGCGTCTGCACGCCGTGCGGATGGCCGTCGAGTTCGCTGTCGCGATAGCCCCGGATCGAGAAGGTCACGACGCCGAAGCCGCGCGCGACCAGCGCCTCCATGAACGAATAGTCGTCGCGTCCGTCGAAGCCGAAATCATAGCCCAGTTGCCCCGACAGGTTCGCGCCCTGGACGAGGATGACGACGTGCCGGGGCTTCGCTTCCAGCCCCTTGGTGCGGACCGACAGCTTGCCGGCCGGACCTTGGATGAACAGATCAGTCGCGATAACCATTTTAGCTCCTCAGGGGATGACGACTTGTCGCACGGCCTGGCCGGCGGCGAGCGTATCAAACAGCGCGTTGATGTCCGAAAGCGGCGAGACGGAGGTGAGCAGGCGTTCGACCGGCAGGCGCCCTGCGCGCCACAGCGCAATGTAGCGCGGGATGTCCCGCGCCGGGATGCTGCTGCCGAGATAGCTGCCGATGATCGTCTTGCCGTCGCCGACCAGGCTGACCGCGGGAATCGAGAAGCGTTCGGCCGGGTTGGGAAGACCGACCGTCACGACGCGGCCGCCGCGCCGCGCGAGCGCATAGGCCCGCTCGAGCACGGCGGCCTTGCCGACCGTCTCGACCACCAGGTCAGGCGGCGTGATACCGTCCTCTTCGCCTGGCGCATACACCGCCGCGGCGCCGAGTTCGAGGGCTAGCGCGCGCTTTTCCGGCATCGGATCGATCGCGACGATCGGGTTACCGCCGCCCGCCACCGCGCCCAGCAACGCGGCCAAGCCGACACCACCCAATCCGTAGATTGCCACGCTTTCACCGGTGCGCAACTGCGCGCTGTTCAGCACAGCGCCAACCCCGGTCAGCACCGCACAGCCGAACAGCGCGGCAATCTCCGGCGGCACGTCGTCATCGATTTTAACCGCCGAGCGTCGGTCGATTACGGCATGCTGCGCGAAAGCGGAAACGCCGAGGTGATGGTGCACGTCGGCGCCGGCTTCGTGCAGTCGGAAGCCGCCGCCGAGCAACTCGCCCTTGCCATTTGCCGCGGCGCCGTTCGGGCACATATAGCTTTCGCCGGAGATGCATCGCACACATTCGCCACAGGCCGGCAGAAACGCGAGAACAACCCGGTCGCCGACCGCGAAGACCCGGTCGTTAGAATCGCCCAGTGCCTCGATCGTCGCGCAGGCCTCATGCCCCAGCGCCATCGGCATCGGGCGTGGGCGGTCCCCATTGATGACCGAGAGGTCAGAATGGCACAGTCCTGCCGCCTCGATCCGTACCAGCAACTCCCCTGGCCGCGGCGGATCGAGCTCGAGCGTGGCAAGCCGCAGCGGGCGTGATCCGGCGAACGGCGCGTGATGCCCGATCGTGTCTAACGTGGCTGCTATAGTCTGCATGTTTGCTCCATATCCGATCGTGATCGCTCGCGGGCGCCGGCGCCATGTCGAATTGCGCATACAGGGTTGCGCATCCGGCAAGCTTGCCAATCCGACGCGACCGCAACATCATGGCGTTCGTGGACGCAGACCAAGAACTCAAATCGCTCAAGCGCGGCCTGAAGGCGATGATCCTCATCAACGCGCAAGGATCGCTCGCGATCTCCGAACTCAGTCGCGGTCTGGACCTGCCGCGCACCACGGCCGAGCGGGTGCTGATGACATTGCTTGCCGAAGGGTTTGTCGATCGCGACCCACAGACTAAGCGCTTCTACCTCACCGATCGGGTGCGCGCCTTATCGGGCGGCTATTCTGACGATAGCTGGATCGCGCACGTCGCCGCGCCCATGCTGTTCGAGACAACGCGCGAAATCGGCTGGCCGTTATGCATCGCGACGGCTGCCGGCGAATATATGCGGTTGCGCCTGACCACCGATCCGGTGACGTCGCTCAGCCTGCATCGCCGCCATATCGGGTCAGAGATCGCGATGGCGGTCTCGTCGAGCGGTATCGTCCACCTCGCTTTCCTCGACGCCGAACAGCGCGACATAATGCTGCGCATATTGCGCGATTCGGACGACCCCGCACAGGAGCCGGCGCGCGAGGAGCACCGGCTGACCTATGCAATCGACCAGGCGCGGGAGCATGGCTACAGCTTCGGGCTCGACCTCGGACGCGAACGCAGCGTCAGCGTGCCGATCCTTGACCAGGGGCGGGTGAAAGCGGTGCTGCTGATGGTGTTCATGGCGCGCGGGCTGACGCACGAGCAGGTGATCAAGGAGTTCGTGCCGCGGCTCAAGTGCATGGCGGCCGAGATCGAACGCCTCGCGTTCCAGAAGGACCCAATGCCGATGCTGTGACGTCCACGCCCCGGATGTCGGTTGCCCGACCGACGCTGGATGGCGCGGACCGACCTGTCGTCGTCATCTCACCATATGGCCACCCTGATCAGCCCCGCTTCCGCCCCGCCCCGTGAACCGAGCGCCGCGGCGCGCGTCTTTCTCGAAGGATCGCACCGCCTGCTGATCGGCAACGACTGGGTCGCCGGCGAAGGCCGCAGCATCGCGGTCGAGAATCCGGCGCGCGGCGAGATCATCGCCGAGGTACGCGCCGCCTCGCTCGACCAGCTCGATCAGGCGGTCAGCGCCGCGCGCTCGGCGCTGCACGGCGACTGGGGGCGGATGAGTGGTCGCGACCGGGGCGTGCTTCTCAGCCGTTTTGCCGACCTGCTCGACGAGCGCGCGGAGCTGATCGGTGAAGTCATGACGCTCGACAACGGATCGCCGCTGACATCGTCGACGATGGTGGTGCGCCATCTCGCGGCAGAGCTGTTCCGCTACTACGCTGGCTGGGCGACCAAGATCACCGGCGACAGCTTTCAGCCGAGCCTGACCGCGCGGCCCAATCTCGACTTTCTGGTCGCGACGGTCCGCGATCCAATCGGGGTGGTCGGTGCGATCGTGCCGTGGAACGCGCCTCCGGGGATGATCGCGCTTAAGATGGCCCCGGCTTTGGCCGCCGGGTGCACGGTTGTGCTCAAGACTGCCGAGCTTGCCCCGCTGGTTGGCGAGTTGTTCGCCGCTCTTTGGCTGGAGGCAGGCGGCCCCGCCGGCGCGTTCAACCTGATCCACGGCCACGGCGAGGACATTGGCGCGGCGATGGCGGCGCATCCGCATATCGACAAGATCGCCTTCACCGGCTCGACGGCGGTCGGCCGCAAGATCGTCGAGGCCGCAACCGGTAACCTCAAGAAGGTAAGCCTCGAACTCGGCGGCAAGTCGCCGGTCATCGTCTTTCCCGATGCAGATCTCGACGCGGTGATCCCGGCGGCGGCGATGGCGTGCTACCTCTCGACCGGCCAGCAATGCATGGCGGGGTCTCGCCTGTTCGTTCACGCCGACATTTACGACCAGGTGACCGAAGGCGTCGCGGCCTATGCCAGGACGCTCAAGGTCGGTGACGGCCTCGCTTCCGATACGGTGCTCGGCCCGCTCATTTCGGCGCGACAGAAAGCGCGCGTGCTCGAATATATGGCGATCGCCAAGGCAGAGGGCGCGATCCCGCTGCTCGAGAGCGAGCTGATTGACGGGCCCGGGCACTTTCTCGGCCCGGCGCTGTTCACCGACGTGACCGCGGGAATGCGGATCGAGCAGGAAGAAGTGTTCGGCCCGGTGCTCGTCGCGATCCGCTTCAGTGACGAAGAGGGCGTGATCGATGCGGTCAATGGCACGGCGTACGGCCTGTCGGGGTCGGTGTGGACGCGCGACGTCACGCGCGCCCTGCGCGTCGCCAAAAGGGTCGACTCGGGCCAGGTCGGCATCAACATCCATGCCGCGATGAGTGCCGAGACACCGTTCGGCGGCAACCGGCAGTCGGGTTGGGGCCGCGAATTCGGCCGCGAGGGGCTCGACGGCTATCTCAAGACCAAGGCAATCAGCATCAATCTGGGGCCAAAGCTGTGAGCGCGCGGATCCTGGTAATCGGCGCGGGCCTCGGCGGACTGACCACCGCACTGGCGCTTCGCAAGGCCGGTTTCGCGGTCGAGGTGCATGAGGCAGCGCCGCAACTGGGCGAGGTAGGCGCAGGGCTGACCGTCAGCCGCGGCGCGCAGAGCGTCTTCCGCCACATCGGCGTGCAGGACGAGGTCGCGCGCTTCTCGACGCCCTCTTCCGGTTTTCCCTTCCTACATTACCGCACCGGAGCGCTGCTCGCCGGCACGCTCGATCACGGCATCGGCCTTCCCGACGACGGAACCGCTGACGTCTCGCGGCAATGCCACCGCGCCGACCTTCACGGCGTGCTCGCCACGGCGTTCGGCGGTCCGTTGCACCTCGACCATCGCCTGGTTGGCATCGAGGAAACCGCGCACGGCGTCCGAGCGCGCTTCGCCGATGGCAGCAGCGCCGAGGGGGACGCGTTGATCGCCGCAGACGGCGTGCGGTCGATCGCGCGCTCCATCCTGTGGGGTGAGACCGCACCGCGCTTCACCGGGCAGATGGCCTATCGTTTCCTGGTCGGTCGCCCCTTCGCCGAGCCGTTCCTCGAGCACGGCCGCGGGGCGGTGTTCCTCGGGCCGCAGCGGACCTTCAACCGGTACACCTTGCGATCAGGCCAGGTGATCAACTGCGTCGGCATCGCCGCGACCGATGCCTGGGTGGACGAAGGTTGGTCGACACCCGCGACGCGCGACGAATTACAGGCGACCTTCGCGGGGTGGCAGCCGTCCGTTACCGGGATGATGGGCGTCGCCGAACGGCTAATCAAATGGGGCATCTTTGACCACGCTCCGCTGCCTGCGTGGAGCAAAGGCCGCGTCACCCTGCTCGGCGATGCGGCGCACGCGATGCTGCCGTTCTTGGGCATGGGCGCGGCGATGGCAATAGAGGATGCGATGGTCCTCGCGCGCGCCCTTGAAGCGGAGCGCGACGTCGCCCCGGCCTTCGCCCGCTACGAGGCGGCGCGCATTCCACGCACCACGCTGATCCAGGCAAAATCGGTCGAGCAAGGGATTCTGACCCAGGCGCGGAACCCCGACGATTATCGGCACACTGCGGCGCCCGCGGCCGATCCGGCAATCATGGCCTATGATCCGGTGACGGCGGTGATGTAAGCGTCGCGCCTACGTGAACGCTAGCGGTGGCGAAGCCCGGTTAGACCGGACAGCCAGCGCCAACCCAATCGACTGTCATCGCGCCCATTTGTTCTCGAAGTCCCACACGTCCTGAAACCCGATCAGGCCGCAGAATTCCTTGAAGTCGAAGATCGGCATTTCGGCCGGATGGCCCTCGCCGTCGGCCTTCAGTCGGCGTAGCGCTTGTTCCATTGCCGCCGCTGCGACGAGGCTAGTCATCGCCGGGAAGATCGCCAGCGCGAAACCGATATCGGCTAGTTCGCTAGCTGTGCGCATCGGCGTCAGGCCGCCATTCGACATATTCGCCATTATCGGGCGATCGATCGTGTCGCACGCGCGGCGCATCTCGTCCTCGCTCTCCAGCGCCTCAACGAACAGCACGTCCGCCCCCGCATCGCCGTAGGCACGGGCGCGGGCGATCGCGCTGTCGAGACCCTCACCGGCACGCGCGTCGGTACGCGCGATGATCAGGAAGTCGTTATCCTTGCGCGCATCGCAGGCCACGCGAATCTTGTCGACCATATCCTCCGTGGAGATGACCCGCTTGAACGGCGTATGACCGCACTTCTTGGGAAACTCCTGATCCTCGAGCTGGATCGCGGCGATGCCCGCGTCTTCATAGCCGCGCACCGTATGATGGACGTTAAGCAGTCCGCCGTAGCCGGTATCGGCATCGGCAATGACCGCGGCGTCGCTGCTCTGCACCAGCGTCGCCATCCGGTCGAGCATCTGTGTGTAGGTCGCGATGCCGGCATCGGGAAGTCCGAGGGCTGACGCGGTCAGCCAGTAGCCGCTGCCATAGACCACATCGAAGCCGACCTTGTTGGCAACAACGGCGCCGATCATGTCCTGAATGCCGGGGGCGGAGATAAACTGTCCGGAGGCGAGCCGTTCGCGGAGGAGAGGAGAAGCCATGATTTTATCCTTCTGACCAGAGCCAAGGCTGGTGTGTGTGCTGGCGCTGTTCGAACCGGGTGATCGATTTGCCGTGCCGTCCCAGGATCGTCTCGATATCGTCCCAGCCGTTGAGCAGGGCCTCGCGCGCGCCCTCGTCGATCGCAAAGGTGGCGGACATGCCCTCTGTCCGCTCGATCAGCTTTGCGACGAGATCGATCGTGATCGGCCGGCCTGCCTCGGCATCGGCGATGAACGGTGCAATGTCGGTGATCGTGACCGGCAGCATGCCGTTCTTGATGCAGTTGCTGGTAAAGATGTCGCCGAAGCTCGGCGCGATGATCGCGCGAAAGCCGAGATCGGCGAGGGCCCATGGTGCATGTTCGCGGCTCGATCCGCAGCCGAAATTCGCTCCTGCGACGAGGATCTCGGCGCCTGCGTAGCGTGGCTGGTTCAGGAAGAAATCGGGTTGGCTATGGCCCGTAACGTCATGCCGCCGCTCGTAGAAGGCGTAGCGGCCGAGACCCTTCTTCTCAGTGATGAGCAAAAAGCGCGCGGGGACGATGATGTCGGTATCGACATTATCCTCAGGAAACGGCGCGGCGCGCGCCGTGAGGCGGGTAAACGACCGCATCAGATCGCACCTCCGGTCCTGAGCCTCTCGAGCTCGGCCTCTTCCATCCCGAGCAGGTCGCGATACACGCGGTGATTGTCGGCGCCGACCGTTGCCGGCGCGAGCGTACGGATGCTGCCCGGCGTCTCGGACAGAAACGGGAAGCTGTTCTGCATTGCGAAGGTGCCCCAGCGCGGGCTGTCGACCTCCACTAACGCCTCACGCGCCGCAAAATGCGGGTCGGCGAGCATGTCGGCCGCGCCGAAGATCCGTCCTGCCGGCACGCTGTGCGCGATCATCGCCGCCTCTACCGCTTCCACCGTCAGCGTGCGCGTCCAGTCAGCGATCCGCGCGTCGAGTTCCGCCTGACGTTCGCCGCGTGCGAGATGCGTCGCGTAGCGCGGATCCTGTGCCAGGCCTGGCTCGCCCATCGCAGCGCATAGCCGTGCGAACACCGCATCCTGGTTGGCGCCGATCAGATATTCGCCGTCGCTGCAGGGATAGACGTTGGAGGGCGCAATCCCGGCGAGCACCGATCCGCTGCGCTGGCGGACATGGCCCGACACGACATATTCGGGAACAAGGCTTTCCATGACCTGCAACACCGCCTCGTACAGCGCGCTGTCGACGATCTGCCCCTTGCCGGTGCGCTCGCGCGCATGGAGCGCGGCCAGCGCCCCCATGCAGCCATAGGTCGCCGCCAGGCTGTCGCCGATCGACACACCCATCCGGCTCGGTGGGCGGTCGGCATCGCCGACGATAGCGCGCCAGCCGCCCATCGCCTCGCCGATTCCGCCGAAGCCGGCGCGGCTGGCATAGGGCCCGGTCTGCCCGTAGCCCGAGACGCGCACGATGATGAGGCGCGGATTGATGGCGTGCAGCGCGTCCGGGCCGAGGCCCCATTTTTCCATCGTTCCGGGCTTGAAGTTCTCGATCAGGATGTCGGCGTGTTCGACCAGCCGGCGCACGATGGACTGGCCCTCGGGGACACGCAGATTCGCCGAGACAGACAGCTTGTTACGGGCAACCACCTCCCACCACAGCTTCGCCTCGCCGTGGCCCCAGTCGCGCATCGGATCGCCCATCACCGGCGGCTCGACCTTGATGACTTCTGCACCCATATCGCCGAGCAACTGGCCACAAAAGGGGCCGGCGATGAGCTGGCCCAGTTCGATCACGCGGATGTCGCTCAGCGCGCCGCGATTTTCACTTTTCATATTCCCTCCTTATGCCGGGAACCCGCCCGAACGACTCACGCTGCCCGGCAGTGGGCGGCCCATCTGCTCCCCGAGCCAATAGGCGGCGTCGATCGTTTTCGTGAGATCGTATCCTGTCTTCACACCAGATCGGTCGCACAGATAAACCAGGTCCTCGGTCGCCATGTTGCCGGTCGCCTTCGGTGCGAACGGGCACCCGCCGATTCCGCCGACCGAACCGTCGAGCGTAGACGCGCCCGCCTCGATTGCGGCCCACGCATTGGCGATAGCGGTGCCCCGTGTGTTGTGGAGGTGCACTCGGATCGGCAAGCCGGTTGCCTCTCGCAACTCCGTCACCAATGACCGTACCTGGCGCGGGACCGCGACACCGATTGTATCGGCGATCGCGATCTCAACCGGTCCGGCAGTGGCAAGTTCGCGCGCTATGGCGATAACCCGTTCAGGGTCGACCTCGCCATCGAACGGACAGCCAAACGCGGCGCCAATTGTTACCTGTGCGCGTCGCCCCGCCGAGGTCGCTTCCTGGACGACACGCGCGGCAACCTGGGCAGATTCGCGTGACGTTTGCCCTTGATTGGCGCGCGCGAAGCTGTCGGTCGCAACGCAGACCGCGCCGATCTCCTTGATGGCGGTCCGCAACGCTCGCTCCAGCCCTCGTAAGTTCATTACCAGGCCGATAGTGGTTACGTTTTCGTGCAGGTCCAGCCCGTCGATCACGGCCTCGGCATCCGCCATTTGCGGGACGCGGTCGGCGCGGACGAAGCTTGCGACTTCGAGCCGGTGCGCGCCGGCAGCGACCATGCGTGTGATCAACGCAATCTTTTGCGCGGTGGAAAACTGCTCTCGCTCGTTCTGCAGTCCATCGCGCGCGGAGACTTCGACGATCTCGATCATGTGCGGCTCAATGTCCTGACGTCGGTTATGTATCCCGTCACGGCCGCAGCTGCCGCCATCGCGGGGCTCATCAGGTGCGTGCGCGCGCCCACGCCTTGCCGCCCCTCGAAATTACGGTTCGAGGTCGAAGCGCAGCGCTCCCCAGGGTCCAGCCGGTCGTCGTTCATCGCGACGCACAGCGAACAGCCCGGATCGCGCCATTCGAACCCAGCCGCCTCGAACGTCGCGCGCAAACCCTCGGCTTCCGCCTGACGCTTCACCAGGCCGGAGCCTGGTACAACCATCGCCCGCACGCCTGGCGCGACCTGCCGTCCTCGCGCGACCTGCGCCGCAGCGCGAAGATCCTCGATCCGGCCATTCGTGCAGGATCCGACGAAAACATGATCGATGGCGAGACCCGCAAGCCGCTGGCCACGCGCGAGGCCCATATAGGCAAGCGCTTTTGCATCGGCATCGTCCGGCACCGCGCCGTCAACCCTGCTCACCTGATCCGGACTCGTCCCCCAACTCACCTGGGGGGCGATGGCGCCCGCGTCGATCGTCACCTCGGCATCGAACACCGCGTCGCCATCGCTCGACAGCGTCCGCCAATACGCGAGTGCGCTGTCCCAACCGGCGCCTCGCGGCGCCCGGGGGCGCCCCTCGACCCAAGCGAACGTCGTTGCGTCCGGCGCGACCAGGCCGGTACGCGATCCGGCTTCGATGCTCATGTTGCACAGCGTCATTCGTGCCTCCATCGACATGGCGGTTACGGTCGAACCAGCATATTCGATCGCATGACCGACCGCGCCGCCCGCCCCGATACGGCCGATTAGCCACAGCGCGAGGTCCTTTGCGGACACGCCATCATCGAGCACGCCGTCGATGCGCACGCGCATCGTGCGGGCCTTCTTCTGGCGCAACGTCTGTGTCGCCAGGACACACTCTGCCTCGCTGCTGCCGATGCCGAAGGCGAGCGCGCCGAAGGCGCCGTGGGTCGCGGTGTGGCTGTCGCCGCACACAAGCGTCGTGCCGGGGAGCGTGAAGCCCTGTTCCGGCCCAATCACATGCACGATTCCCTGCCGCACATCGTCGAGTGGTAGATAGTCGATGCCGACTGCCGCGCAGTTCGCTCCGAGCAACGCGACCTGCGCGCGCGCTTGGGGGTCGCCGATCGGTCGCGAGCGGTGGTGGGTTGGAACGGCATGGTCCGCAACCGCCAGGAACGGCGCGATGCGGCGCGGCACCCTGCCGGCGTCGCGCAGCCCGGCGAACGCTTGTGGGCTCGATACCTCGTGCAGCAGCATGCGGTCGATATAGAGCAGATCGACACCGCCGGGCTCGGAAGCGACGACGTGCGTCGACCATAGCTTGTCGTAGAGCGTGGACATGCCCGGTACATCCTGCGGGGCTGCATTCGTCGCAACTCCGCCAACGGCTTCAACCGCCATACGGGCACCCGGCATGCGGGCAGGGCGGCAGATCGCGCTCCCCTAGCGGGATGGGGCTTGTATCTATTGTAGTTCAGGAGACGTCATGACCTTCACTACGCTACGCCATGAAAAAGTCGACGGAATCGCCATTGCGACCTTTTCGACGCCCAACAATCTAAACGGCATTACCGAGGCCCGGCTCGACGAGATCGAGGCAGTGCTGACAGATTGCGAGACCGACGAGAGCATCCGCGCGCTGATCCTGACGGGCGAGGGGCGCGCCTTTTGCGTCGGGCTCGACCTGGAATTGCTTGACCGAGCATTTGGCGATCTTGATTATTTCGATGTGATCGTCGCGCGTGTCAACGGCATCATCACGCGGCTCGAAAATCTCGATATTCCGACGATCGTCGCGAATAACGGCTACACGCGCGCCGGCGGCTTCGAGATCTCGCTCGGTTGCGATTTCATGATCGTCGCGGACGAGGCAAAAGTCGGCGACGTGCACACCGACGCCGGCGTCGTTCCCGCCGCCG
Source organism: Sphingomonas sp. UYEF23 (assembly GCF_040546165.1). Taxonomy (NCBI): domain Bacteria; kingdom Pseudomonadati; phylum Pseudomonadota; class Alphaproteobacteria; order Sphingomonadales; family Sphingomonadaceae; genus Sphingomonas; species Sphingomonas sp. UYEF23. The sequence continues at coordinate 131,656 of NZ_JBEPNG010000007.1, forward strand.
TCACGCTGCGACTGAAGCGGCGCGTTGGCGACCAGCGCGCCAAGGAAATCCTCTGGGGCGCAAAATGGTATAAGGGCCAGGAAGCCGTAGATATCGGGCTCGCGATCAAGTCGGTACCGCTCGCCGTCCTGCGCGACGAGGCGATCGCCTATGCCAGAACGATGACCGACAAACCGCGCGCGACCCTCGCCGCGCTGAAGCGGATCATGCGCGATGGTTACGGCCTGTCGGTCGCCGACGGCGCGGCCCTCGAGTTGAAGGCATTCGCGCATTACAACCGCACGCAGCCTTATGGTCGCGAAGGCTATACCGCCTTCCGGGAGAAGCGCGTTCCGAACTGGAAGGCCGCATGATGCGGCGGCTCATCCTCGTTTTGGCGCTGTTGATGGGCTTCGCGACGCCAGCACTCGCCCAGCAAACTGCGGCGTTAGGAGGAGCAGCCAAGATCGTGCTAGATGCAGATCGCTGCGAGGCGTTGGCGGGTGGGCGTTTCCAGGGCCTGAAGGGCGCCGCGACCTGGGTCACCAAGGCGGCCTATGTCGGCGCCAAGCTCAATCGCCAGGCTTATTGCGCGATCGCGGGCTATGTGAACCCGACGAACAATTTCGGCATGTATCTTCCCGTCGATCACTGGAACGGCCGCTATCTCGTGCGTGGCTGCGGCGGGAGTTGCGGTTCGGTCGCGACCGATTTGGCGTGCGGACCGCATCTGCGCGACGGCTATGCCTGTCTTATCACCGACATGGGCCACACATCGACTCTGGTCGACAACAATTGGGTCGACAGCAACCTGCAGGGACTGGTCGACTTCGGCTATCGTGCGACGCACGTGACGGCGGTCGCGGGCAAGGCGATCGCAACGGCCTTCTACGATCACTCCCCGAACAAAAGCTATTTCTTCGCCTGCTCGACCGGCGGCCGCCAGGGCATGATAGAAGCCGAGCGTTTCCCGCAGGACTTCGACGGCATCGTCGCGATCGCGCCTGCCAGCATGGCACCCTATGGCCTGAAGCAGGCTGCGACGGTATCGGATGTCGATGCCTTCAACACCAATCCCGACGGCTCGCCGATCCTGCCCAACCGCAAGGCGATCCTGGTGCATCAGGCGGTCGTCCATGCGTGCGACGGGAATGACGGGATCAAGGATGGGCTCATCGGCGATCCGCGGACGTGCCGCTGGAAGCCCGAGGATCTCGCCTGCAAGACCAGCGACATCCGCGGCTGCCTGACGTCGCAGCAGATCGGGATGCTGCACAGAATGTATGAGTGGCGCGGCGCGATGAAGGGGTCCGAACTCAACTGGATCGGCAATTACATCCGCAATGCCCCGCTCCCGGGTGAGGCGTGGAAGCCGATTTTCGATCTGGGCGTCGGGCGCGGCGATCAGGCGACGATCGAGTCGATGGTCAACCCCAACAACCCAGATCTGCGCCCGTTCAAGGCGAATGGCGGCAAGCTGATCCTCGTCCAGGGCTGGTCCGACCAGTCGGTGATGGCGCCGCCGACGGTCGACTATTACGAGACGATGACCAAGACGATGGACGGGCCCGCGGCGACGCGGACCTTCGCGCGCCTCTTCATGGTGCCGGGCATGGATCACTGTGCGGGTGGCGAAGGCGCGACCGCGATCGACTATATGGGCGCGATCACTGACTGGACCGAGGGCGGCCCTGCGCCCGACAAGTTGCGCGGCGTCCACGTCGTTGCCGGCGCGCCGCTCGACTTTTTCGGCGTTGGCCTGCCGCATCTCGATCGCAAATATTACGCGTTTGAACGCAATCATCAGGCCTATCCCAAGGGAGACGTCATGGTCGGTAAGGATGTCGTGACCGCGCGCGATACGCGCGCGCTAGACGTCCGGCTGGCGGAGACGCTCACGCTCGCCGAGCGGACCGCCGCCAGCGCGGGGTATCCGCGCGGGAGCATCCTCAACGCGGTGGAGAAGGGGGCGTGGGAGCTGTTCTATCGCAGCGACGCGACCCCGGCCGCGCAGGCGGCGGCGCTCGACGCGATCGCGCCGCTCCAGACCTCGTCGGTCGGCCGCGAAGCCGTCCGTCGCCTCCAAGCTGAACAGGCGCTCAACTAATGGCCGGCTATATCGACATCGTCTGCAACATCTACACACCAGAAGCGGTCGACAATGGCTGGACCGGCCTCGACGACGACTTCAAGCGGCAGGTGCGGATGCCGCCGGAAATGTTCAACGGCGTTTCGATCGACGCGTATCTGAAGAAGATGGACCGCGCCGGGATCGAACGCTCGCTGCTGATCGCGGTGCGCGCGGGTGACCTCAACGTGAAGGGATCGTGGGAGATTCCGTACAAGGTCATCGCCGATATCTGCGCACAGCATCCCGATCGCTTCTCGGCGCTCGCCGGGATCGACCAGACGCGCGGCATGCAGGGGCTGCGCGACCTGACCCAGGCGATCGAGGAGTACGGGTTCGTCGGCGCCCATTGGTATCCGCACTGGTTCGCCTGTGCTCCCGACGCTCCGCAGATCTACCCGTATTACGCGAAATGCTGCGAGCTCGATATTCCGATCATGATGCAGGTCGGCCAGAACCTGGTCTACTCGAAGGAACGCCGCCTCCCATCGGTGGCGCGGCCGATCCTGCTCGATCAGGTGGCGATCGATTTCCCCGATCTGCCGATCATCGGCATCCACATCGGCGTCCCCTGGACCGACGAGATGATCGCGATGTGCTGGAAACATCCCAACATCTACACCGCCGGCGACGCCTATGCGCCCAAGCACTGGCCCAAGCAGTATGTCCGCTATGCCGACAGCTATGGCAGCCACAAGGTGCTGTTCGGCACCGACTGGCCCGTGATTGACCCCGAGCGCGCGGTGGCCGAAGTAGCGGAGCTGGGTATGCGACCCGCGAGCCATGCGAGGATGATGCGCGAGAACGCGCTGGCGGTCTTCACGAAGCTGCCGCGGTGACGTTGCCCGAGACCTTTCGTTCGATGACGTTCGGCGCGGCGATCCGTGCCGCGGCGGCGCGTGATCCGGGCAAGGTTGCGATCCGCGACGGTGTCAGAACGACCGATTTCTGCATATTGGCGGATCGAGTCGGGCGCCTGCGCGACGCGGCGATTGGTCTGGGCGTGGCGAAGGGAGACGTCGTCGCGATCGTCTCGCGCAACCGCACCGAATTCATCGAGGTGGTCGCAGGATTGCCCGATGCCGGGGCTGCCGTCGCGACGATCAATCCGCGCCTCGCACCGGCAGAAGTCGCCCAGGCGCTGGATGATTGCGGCGCGCGTGTCGTATTTACCGACGGCGATTCGCGCGAGCTGGTCGAACAGGCGATCTCGCAAAAATTCGCTCCCCCGGCGAAGGTCGGGTGCCAGTCGGACGACGCGAGCAACGGTGCGCCGCCCACGGGCCTGTCGGCCGCAGAGACTGTGCCCTGGCCTTCGTCTGAGCGGACGCTCGTGGTGACTTTCGGCCCGGACTACGAGGCACTCCTGGCCACCGCCACCAGCCCTGAACAGCGCCCTCAGATCGACGAATGGGACGCCTGGACCATCCCCTACACATCGGGCACCACCGGCAAACCCAAGGGCGTCGTTTTGTCGCACAGGTCGCGGATGCTCGTCGGCCTCGTCTGCGCGGCGGAATTCGGCTGTTTTGGCCCGGACGACCGCTTCCTCGCGATGACGCCGATGAATCATGGCGGCGGCCTCGGCTTCCCGACCGGCATCCTCGCGGCAGGCGGATCGATCGAAATTCTCGACAGGTTCGATCCCGAGACGGTACTCGAACGCCTCAAATTCGGCGGGATTACCGGGCTGTTTATGGTGCCGACGCACTTCCAGATGATCTTCGCGCTCCCGCCCGAGACGCTCGCCAAATACGAACGACCCCCGATCCGCTCGATCCTGGCCAATGCAGCGCCTTTGCCGCAGGCGATGAAGGAGAAGATCATTCCCTATTTCGGCGAGACCGTGTTGCACGAACTCTATGCCGCGACCGAGACGGGTCTCGTCTGCAATCTCCGACCTACACATCAACTGCGCAAGCAAAGCTGCGTCGGCACCACCTTTCCGCATGTCGAGGCCGAGGTGCGGCGCGAGGACGGCGAGGTGTGCGACCCGGACGAAGTCGGCGAACTCTGGGCACGTGGTCCGGTGCTGTTCAACGGCTATTGGAATCGCCCCGACGAAACCGCCAAGGCAGTGCGCGACGGCTGGGTCTCGGTCGGCGACATGGCCCGACGCGACGACGAGGGCTTTCTCTATATCGTCGATCGCAAGAAGGACATGGTGATCTCCGGTGGGGTGAACATCTATCCGCGCGAGATCGAGGAAGTGTTGTTCGCGCATCCCGACATCGCCGATGTCGCGGTGATCGGCGTCCCCGACGAAACCTGGGGCGAACGGCTCAAGGCGATTATCGTGCCGCGCGAGGGCGCGGTTTTCGATGCGCAGGCCCTCGCCAGCTTCTGCACCGGCCGAATCGCCAGCTATAAAATTCCCAAGGATTTCGCCTTGGTCGAAGCGCTTCCCCGCAACGCCAACGGCAAGGTCCTCAAGACCGAATTGAGACTGACATGACGGGCCCGACGCGAACGGGCGGTGGGAGCATCTACGCGTGGTACGTCGTCGCGGTCCTGATCCTCGCCTACACGCTATCCTATGTGGACCGCTCGATCCTGACGCTGATGGTAGCACCGATCCGCGCGAGCCTCCACATCAGCGACGTCCAACTGAGCTTGATCCAGGGCCTCGCCTTTGCGGTCTTCTACACCATGATGGGCATTCCGATTGCCCGTCTGATCGACCAGCGGCGCCGCACCGGCATTGTCGCGGTCGGCGTCGGCGTTTGGAGCATAGCGACAGCGGCGTGCAGCTTCGCCAATAGCTTTGGGGGTCTGTTTGCGGCACGCATCGGAGTTGGTGTGGGCGAGGCGGCCCTGTCGCCCGCTGCCTATTCGATGCTCGCCGACCAGTTCCAGGGCAAGCAGCTGGTCCGCGCGCTCAGTTTCTACCAGAGCGCCATCTATATCGGCCCGGCCATCGCGACGCTCGCGGGCGGGGTGCTGCTCGGGCAGCTCGCGCCGCTCGACACCGCGCTCGGCCATTTCGAGCCGTGGCAACAGGTGTTCGTGCTGGTCGGTATCCCTGGGCTAGCAGTGGCAATGCTGGTCGCGAGCCTGCGTGAGCCAGCGCGGCAGGGTGCCAGCGCGACCGCGACAGCGCCCTCGTTTCCGGCGGTCCTCCGGCAGGTCGCCGATCATCGTGGTGCTTACGGCCTACTGATCCTCGGGCTATGCTGCCAGAGTGTGATGTGGAACGGCGCGGTGGCGTGGATCCCGACGCATTTCATGCGCACCTATCATTGGACGCCCGGTGAGGTCGCCTGGAGCTATGGCCCGGTAATCGCGATCGCGGGCACATGCGGCGGGCTGTTCGGCGGCTGGCTCGCGGGGCGGATGCGCGAAAATGGCGCGCGCGACGCCAATGTCCGCATCGGCATCATCGCGGCGGTCGCGGCACTGCCCTTCATCGTCGCGGCGCCGTTGATGCCGACCGCTCAAGCGTCGCTATTGCTCGTCACCGGGTTCCTGTTCTGCGGCGCGATGCCCTATGGGGGCGCGGCTGCGGCGTTCCAGGAGATCACGCCCAACCGCATGCGCGGTCAGGTTTCGGCGATCTACCTGTTCTGGTTGAACCTGGCCGGCATCGGGCTCGGCTCCACGCTCGTCGCTTTGGTCACCGAACAGGCCTTCGGCGGCGACCTTGGCGTCAGCCGCGCAATCTCGAGCGTCGCAGGTATCGCGGCCGCGCTGTCCGCAGTGACGCTGTTGTGCTGCCTCGCTCCATACCGCCGCGCGATGGACCGAGCGGGCATCGCGGGCTGACGCATTTCAACCATCGAGGATCACCAACTGCAATGAAGCGGGAGCGACAGCGGACGCGCATCGAGACGGCGCGAAGCTTCTTGTTCGTCCCGGGGGATCGTCCCGACCGTTTCGCCAAGGCAAGCGTTTCGGGGGCGGACATCGTCATCATCGACCTCGAAGATGCGGTCGCGCCGGAGCAAAAGCAGGCGGCGCGGTCGCTTGCCTTGAGTTGGCTCTCGTCCGGGCGCGAGGCGATGATCAGGATTAACGAAGCGGGGTCCGAATGGTTCGAGGGCGATTTGGCGCTTTCAGCTGAGCCCGGCCTTCTCGGGATCATGCTTCCCAAGGCCGTTCAGGGCGCGGCACTGACCCGAGTGGCCGATCTCGTCCCTACCGTCGCGCTGATCGAGACGGCTCGGGCGCTGCTGGAGCTGGAGCCCATTCTCAAGACCGAGGGGGTTGCCCGGCTGGCCTTCGGAACGATCGATTTGGCGCTGGACCTCGATCTGTCCGATCCACAGGTCATCACAAATTTGGGAGTGCAATTGGTCATAGCGTCCCGTGCGTGTGGCGCTCCAGCGCCAATCGACGGCGTAACGATAGATTTCCGTGACCCGACGGCCGTGGAAAACGCGGTCCGCGCCGCAAAGGCCCGAGGCTTTCACGGCAAGCTGTGCATCCATCCTACGCAAGTGGTTCCGACCCATGCCAGCTTGCTGCCGACCGCCGAGGAAGTCGCTCGGGCGCGGCGCATCGTCGAAGCGGACAAAGCGTCGTCGGGGGCTGCGGTGGCGCTTAACGGTGCAATGCTGGATCGGCCGATCGTCAGCCGAGCGTATCGGATCCTAGCGGAGGCCCAGCCAGATCATTTGATTGAGGGGCAACCGAATTCTCATCCAACTTGAGGATAGGTTTCTGGCGTTCATTCCGCCACCTTGAGGCCGATCGTATGCTAGCCAGCCGCAGGCTTTGCGGAGAGGGACATTCCTCTTTTGACAATCCGTTAACGGTAGTCCGATAATATATCTTATGTTAAATCGTTAATGATTGCGACCTGGCCGCGGACCGTCGGACCGATATTCGATAAAACGCCGATATTCACTGTGCCGCGAATATTGGCATCGTCTCAATAGCTGCCCGCCAACGCCAACCGCACATCCGGCGCGATCGTATAGACAGCTTCGCGCTGCGCACCCCGATTGGGATGATCGACGCGGTACCCCTGATAATGGCGATGCAGCAATCCAGCGCGTACAAGGTCCGATACCGCCCGGCTAACGTTAGTCCGACCGGATCGCAGGATGCGCGCCTCGATCTCCTCATCCTGCTGCTGAGCCAGATCGCCCGTATTTTCCGAGGCGTCAGCCTTTGCCATCAGCTCCGACCGGACCGCTGCTATCATGGCCGTACGACGACAGTCGCGATTGGCCAGCGGTGCCAATGCCTGGCATAGCCAGTCGCGTACCGGAACTTGCTTGGCCTCGCTTCGGACATAAGGTCCAAGACTGCCATTCTCTCCTGCGGCCCTCGCGATCAGGTTAAGAATGAGCAACACATATCTGGGGCGTTTCGATACCTGCGATACTCGCTCGATAAGATCTGGCAGCGCGACGGCTAGCGGCGCCGCAGCCAGGGGGGCTTGTTTGATATGGTCAAAGAGATCGGCTTGGTGGAACATAGCAGGAATCTAGCACAAGCGATTCTGCTGTGAATCCCCCTAAATCATCCGGCTCAACAAAAATCACCAGTGTCACTTTACCCGCGAGGTAAAGTGACACTGGTGACACAACGGGCACATCCTGCAAGAATGCAACGGCCGCGAACACAGAGCGAGTTTACCTTGCCAGGGCAGGCACATCGAGCGATTAACCCCCATGCGCCTGCCTGACGATACTGCTGATATCCCGGATCGACTGAGTGCCCTTCAAAAAAGGGGCGAAGTAATGTTCTTGTGTGGTGCTGGGATTTCGCAGCGGTATGACCTCCCAAGGTCTAGCTCGTGACCTCGAAACCAAACCTTCGCTCCGAGAACGGGATCCTCATTGCAAACAATGGACCCGAGAGTCACACCAAGTCGATCGCAGAAATCCTCGAAGATGCAGACGAGATCACGATTGCGGTCGCGTTTCTAAAGCTCGCAGGAGCCGAATTGCTCGTGTCAAAACTGGGGAAGCGGCTTCGCGTCGGTGCCGCTGTTGAGCTCTTCATTGGAACCGATTTCTTTCTCACCCAACCCGTCGCGCTCGAGCGACTCCTCGCTCTCAAAAATCGACACCCCGCCTGCAGCGTGATGATCGCGGATAGAGCGCCTGCTACTTTTCATCCCAAAGCGTATGTCACGCGCAGAGGGGACAAATACCGGAGCCTGATCGGTTCGGCTAACCTAACGGCAGGCGGACTGGTTTCGAATGAAGAACTCTCGATCTGCGTGGCACACGCCCCTGAAGACGCGCTTACCAAAGATCTCGCCGCCGCCTTCAAGCGGTACCGCGAGGGCAACCGATACCAGGCCTTAGATCCTCTGGTTCTTCAGCAATACGCCTCAAATCACGAGATAAATGAGCGCGAGCGCAAGAAGTTCGAGAAGGCAAGGGATGCCGCGCTGCCGGCCGCTTTTGATCTCCGTGTGATCGATGATTGGTATTCTCGATACCTGGCAGACCCTCAGGCAATGTCAGACCTTGCGCAGCGTAAAGGCCGACGCGCCGAAGCGCTTAAGGTTCAAAAGACGATCGTGGCGCTGAACCAACGCCGGATCGATCAACGTGCAACGACGGTCTTCCAGGAAAGCCTTCGTGACTTAATGACAAGCAACGGCGGCCGGCATCTTTGGGGATCAGATGACATTTACCGACGTGGCACTGAGGCCTTAAGCCACGCTAAACCTATGATCGCATTGTTTGCCTCAGCCCAAGTGGCGGCGCAGCGGCCGACGCAGGAAGGTTACGAGACGATCCGCAAGCTCGCTAATCCAATCCCAGGCGTCGGTATCAATATGGCAACGGAAATCCTCTGCATATTTGCGCCGAACAGATATGCCATTTACAACGGGAACACCGTGGGAGCGTTGGGAGCTCTCGGCATTGCCGCCCCGCAATACGCTAATTTTCAAGCGATCGGCCCGGCGCGCTATGAGAATCTCTGCGCGACAATGAAGGCGCTGGGATCGCGGCTAGGAGACGCAAACTTCTCCGAGACTGACGCCTTCCTCAATTGGCTATATTGGAAAACGAAGAAGGCGAAGGCCTGATGACGGTGCCCCACAGCGCAAATCAGAGCTCTTGGTACGTCCGAGACGTCGGCTCCGACCAAGGCAGGCAACTCTGGAAGATCAGCGATTTTGCGGCGACCCGTATGTACGTTCTGAATCCCGAAACCGGCCCTGGAAGCTTCTACGAAGCAGAGTCCGGAGAAACGATTTGGGAATGCCTGCGACGATCGACGCCGTGGCTGCTTGGAATGGACGATCCCGGCCCCTTTCAGCAGATGATGAACGCTCCAGGCCGATATCATCCACGCGTAGCACGGCCGAACGCCTTGATGGACATTAAAAAACTCTGGCTACCGAACTCGGCCGAAGAGCGGCGATATATTGCTGAGGCGCAGAACCAGCTCGGTGCATTGATCGCCAATCTGCGAGCCATCATCCGCGTGGTCCAGCCTACGCCCGCAACGCTTCTCGTTTATGGCCATGAAATCCGTAATCTTCTGATCCTCGCCGCGACTGAGGTTGAGATGCATTGGCGCGGCATACTGCATGCCAATGGCAAGTCCGCAAAGGTAACCACAAACGACTATGTGAAGCTCGCGAGCCGCTGAATCTGCGTCAATACAGCGTCCGGTTCCACACCTGCCCCGACATCACCCCGATATCTGTGGCGCGACAATCTAGATGGGAAGCGCGTCAATCAGGATGAGAACTGATTGTCGCGGCGCGACAGGGATGGCGGCTCTGTCTGTCGCTGGCAAGATTTATGTGACGGTCTGATTGTCGCTGGGCGCCGCCTGCTCGACCGTCTTGATTGTCGCGTAGGTCGGCGGTCGTCCGGCACCGGTGCGTCGCTGTACGGCGGTGCGGCGTCTGTAGCTCTCGACGTTCATCTCGAAGATGGTGGCGTGGTGGACGAGGCGATCGACGGCCGCGAGGGTCATGGCGGGGTCGGGGAAGATCCGGTTCCATTCGCCGAACGGCTGGTTGGCGGTGATGAGCATCGAGCGCTGCTCGTAGCGCGCGCTGATGAGTTCGAAGAGGACCGATGTCTCGGCCTGGTCCTTGGTGACGTAGGCCATGTCGTCGAGGATCAGCAGATGGTATTTATCGAGCTTGGCAATGGCGGCCTCAAGCGTGAGTTCGCGACGCGCGACTTGGAGGCGCTGGACGAGATCGGAGGTACGGGTGAACAGCACGCGCCAGCCATTCTCGATCAGCGCGAGGCCGATCGCGGCCGCGAGGTGACTCTTGCCGCCGCCCGGCGGGCCGAACAGGATGAGGTTGGCGCCCTGTTCGAGCCAACCGTCGCCCGCGCAGATCGCCATGACCTGGGCACGCGAGATCATCGGCACGGCATCGAACGCGAAGCTGTCGAGCGTTTTTCCTGGTGGGAGCTTGGCCTCGCCAAGGTGCCGCTCGATGCGGCGCCGATCGCGTTCGGCGATCTCGTGCTCGGCAAGCGCGGCCAGGAAGCGGGCAGCGGGCCAGCCCTCCTTGTCCGAGCGCGCGGCCATATCGGGCCAGTGGTGCTTGATCGCGGGAAGACGCAGGTCATTGAGGATGAGCGTCAGACGCTGCGCGTCGATCGGCTGGGTCTTGCTGGTCATGCCGCCACTCCGTTCAGCAGGATATCGTATGTGCTGAGCGCTGCCAGCGTGACGACGACCTCGGGGAGTGTTGCGGGATCTGGCGCGAAGCGCCGGCGCAGTGCCGCCATGTCCGGCAACCGACTGGCATCGAGATCGGCAGCCAGGATAACGGCAAGTTCTGACTCGCAGGCCCGCTCGTGCGCGAGCGCGAGCAGCTCGACCATCGTGCGACAGGCGACACGATCGGGCAGTTGCTCGAGGAGCCGGTCGAACATCCGCCGATACGCCTCGCGCGGGAACAGCTGCTCGCGGTAGACGATGCCGATCAGCGCCATCGGCTTGCGCCGCAGCGAGTGGATCACATGACGATAATCGACCACGTGACCGTGCTTGCCGTTCCCGGCCGATCGCCCGCGCAGGAGCGTCATCAGCCTGGTCGCGCCCAGGAAGACGTCGAGCCGATCGTCATAGAGCCGGACGCGCAGACGGTGCCCGATCAGCCGCGAGGGGACGGTGTAGAACACCTTGCGCAACGTGAAGCCGCTGCTTGAGGTGACGGTGACGATCACCTCCTCGTAATCGCTGGTCCGGCGGTCGGGTAGCAGCTTGAGGTGGGCGCGCTCGGCATCGATCCGTGCTGCCGCCCGGCGGTTCTTGGCAGCGATCACCTCGTCGATGAACCGACGATAGGCGGCCAGGTCGTCGAACGCGGCGCTGCCGCGCATCAGCAGCGCGTCGCGCACGATCTTCTTCAGATGACCGTGTGCGCTCTCGACCGATCCGTTCTCATGCGCGACGCCGCGGTTGTTGCGGCTCGGCGTCATGCCGTAATGCTCGCACAGCGCATCGTAGCGGCGGGTCAGATCGGCTCGGGCATCGGCGTCCAGGTTGCGGAACGCAGCGGACAGGCTGTCGCTGCGATGATCGAGCGGGCTGCCGCCGAGCGCCCACAACGCGTTCTGCAACCCTTCAGCGAGCGCGACATAGCTCTCGCCACCGAGGATCACATGGGCATGCTCGAACCCCGACCAGACGAGACGGAAGTGATAGAGCCGATGGTCGAGGCGCACGCCGGCAACGGTGACGTCGAGATCGGCCATATCGGTGAAGTCCGACAGTCCCATCCGGCCCGGCTCGTGGGTCTGGCGGAAGATCACCTCCTGCTCCTCGCCATGGACCGCTCGCCAGTCGCGGATGCGCCGCTCCAGCGTCCGCCGGATCCCAGTGCCAAGATCGGGATGGCGACGCAGCATCTCCTGGAACACCGCGACCGAGCGCAGGCCGGGCGCTTCACGCAGCAGCGGCACGACCTCGGCGTCGAAGATATCGGCCAAGGGGTCGGGGCGCCGCCGTTCCCGGACACCCGCCTTCTGCGATGGTAGCTGCGGATCGTGCGCGATCCGATATCCGGTCGCCATGCTGAACCCGGCCCTGGCAGCCGCTGTCGCGACGCCGTCACTGTGTCGGAACTTCATATAGAGCCTCATCTGATGAGCGTTGACGTGGCGACCGGGCATCAGCGGCTTCCTCTGCGAGCGAGGAAGCCGGGGATACCCGACCGACCGTGATCATCAGCGGCAACGCCCCTTCAGGAACGCGCCATCGTGAGGGGCTACGTCGGCTCCGGGCTACGCCCTGCGCCGCCGCAGCCCCTCACGATCCTCATCCTGGTTGTCGCGCGTTCTCATCCAGATCGCCGCGCCGCAGATATCTCCGTTCGCGAACTGGAAGGCCACCGACCCGACCAAATCACTGTCCTCGTTTGCCGCCTATCATGGGGTGAAGCACAACCGCGAACATGAGTTCGAGCGCGCGACATTGGCGAACGGCTTCGCTGCAGTCGCAGCGTGTGCGGTGCTTCTGGTCGCGCAATTCGGGCAAGATTGCCTTACGCGCGAACTAGCCGACTTTCTCCTGGTAGAAGCACCAACCTGTCCGGTCGAGGCGATGTATCTGATGCCCGTGGCGGATGGTACTTGGTCCCCTACTCCGCTTCCCGGACTCGATTGAAGGATAAGGGGCGGTCCTCTCTACGAGCGAGACCAACGCCGTTGCTTGGACGGCCATCAGGCCGGTCGGTGTCGAAGGAGCCTTTCTCAGGTATGGATATCGCTCATTTACAGTCGTCTGGCTGGCCGCGATCGCTCAGTCCCTTAAAGGCCGTCGGCGCGGACCTACCAGGATCCGTTTGCGAGGGTCATCGCCAGCCCGAGCCGGGTTACGCTGCCCTTCTTGTCCCCCATCGCGAAGGTCGGAGCTTGGTTCGCGCGCCGGCGACCATACCAGGCGGTCGCGACCTGGATAAGGTCGGCGTTGATGGGCCGACCGAGGAAATGGTCGACCAGTTCCTCGGTCAAGTCGGGGTCAGGGAAGTGGCGAAAATCGCCTGCGCGTGTGAGGTCATCCAGACTCGGCGCTTCGACCTCGTGCCGGCGCTGCATCATTCGGCGCGGCAACTCGATGGCAGCCGGATGTTCAGCGAACGCCTCGCGGTAGATCGGCGCCATGAAGTCGATCACATGGGTATCGGTTTGGATCCACATGTGGAAGGCATCGGGTGTGGATCGGCGTGCAAAAAGGACCCCCTTAGCGGGGTGATCGGCGTCCAAAAGGGACCCCTCATTTCGATGGTTTAGACAGCGGCCTGGGTATTCTCAGGCGGCGAGATCGGGATGTTGGTGGTGGAGACTGTGGTTCGGGTTCGGCGTGAGTACGCCGGCGGCAAGCCGATCAAGGCGATCGCGCGAGATCTTCGATTGTCGCGCAAGGTGGTGCGCAAGGCGATCCGGGCACCGGAAGGTTCGTTCGACTATCATCGTTCAGTGCAGCCGCTGCCGCGGATCGGACCGTTCCAGGAGCGGCTTGATACACTGCTCGCCGAGAACGAGGCGCGCCCGCGTCGCGATCGGCTGCGGATGACGCGTATCCACGATCTGCTGCTGCGCGACGGCTTTGAGGGATCGTACGATGCGGTCCGGCGCTACGCCACGCGCTGGGCGGAGGCGCGGCGCAAGGATCCCGGCGCCGGCGTAGCGGCATTTATCCCGCTGCTGTTCAGGCAGGGCGAGGCGTACCAGTTCGACTGGAGCCACGAAGACGTGGAGATCGCGGGCAAGCCGATGCGCGTGAAAGTCGCCCATGTACGGCTTTGCGCATCGCGGGCGGTCTATGTCCGGGCGTATCCGCGCGAGACGCAGGAGATGGTGTTCGACGCGCATGCGCGCGGCTTCGCCTTCTTCGGAGGGGTGCCGCTGCGCGGCATCTACGACAACATGAAGACCGCGGTGACGACCGTGTTCGTGGGCAAGGAACGCGTGTTCAACCGTCGCTTCCTGGTGATGGCGGATCATTACATGGTCGAGCCGACCGCCTGCTCGCCAGCGGCCGGCTGGGAGAAGGGCCAGGTCGAGCATCAGGTCCAGACGATCCGAGGGCGGCTCTTCAAACCGCGGCCGCGGTTCGCCAGTCTGGAGGAGCTGAACGGCTGGCTGGAAGCCGAGTGCCGCCGCTGGGCGGAGATGCATGCGCACCCCGAGCATAAAGAGATGACGGTCGCGCAGGCGCTGGAGTTAGAACGGCCCGCGCTCCAGCCCATGCTCGCACCGTTCGACGGCTTCCACGAGACGCAGCATGCGGTGACCGGGACCTGCCTGATCAGCTTCGACCGGAACCGCTACTCGGTTGCCGCCAAGGCGGTGCGTCGTGCGGTCCAGGTCCGGGCCTACGCGGACCGGATCGTCGTGCGGATGGGCGACGAAGTGATCGCCGATCATCCCCGGTTCTTCGGTCGCGACCGGACGATCTACGATCCCTGGCATTATCTACCGGTGCTGGTGAACAAGCCTGGCGCGCTACGCAACGGGGCGCCGTTCCAGGGCTGGGATCTACCGCCTGCGCTCGCTCGGCTGCGCCGCAAGCTCGGCAGCGACGACGACGCCGATCGGCGGTTCGTCCGCGTTCTTGCAGCCGTCCTCAGCGATGGCCTGGATGCCGTCGAGGGCGCCGTTCGCGAAGCGCTCGACGCCGGTGCGGTCAGCGACGAGGTGATCCTCAACATCCTGTCACGGCGGCGAGAGCCGCCCCGACCTGCATCCATCGTCACGTCTGAGGATCTAACGCTGATGCACCCGCCAATCGCCAACTGCGCTCGCTACGACAGCCTGCGAGGCCTTCATGCAGCGGCATGAGATGATCGACGCGATGCGCGGGCTCGGGCTCAAGGGCATGGCAGGCGCGTTCGATGACGCGGTCACCGCAGGGGTGCAGCGCAAGCGCACCGCGATGGAGATCCTGAGCGATCTGCTGCGCGCAGAAGGCGCACACCGTCATGCCGCCTCGATCCGCTACCGCATGACGGCTGCCAGGCTGCCGGTCGTGAAGGACCTCGACGCGTTCGTGTTCGAGAACACCCCGATCAACGAAGGGCTGGTGCGCTCGCTTCACGCAGGCTCGTTCCTGCCAGGCCGCCGCAACGTCGTGCTGGTCGGGGGCACGGGCACCGGCAAGACCCACCTCGCCAGCGCGATCGCCGCCAGCGTCATCCGCGCCGGTGTCCGCGGTCGCTACTTCAACACCGTCGATCTGGTGACGCAGCTCGAGGAGGAGACGCGGATCGGCAAGGCCGGCGCGCTCGCGGCCCAGCTGCGTCGCCACGAGCTCGTGGTGCTCGACGAGCTTGGCTATCTGCCGTTCGCCCGCTCGGGCGGCCAGCTGCTGTTCCACCTGATCAGCAAGCTCTACGAGCACACGTCGGTGATCATCACCACCAACCTGACGTTCGGCGAGTGGCCCAGCGTGTTCGGCGATCCCAAGATGACGACCGCGCTGCTCGATCGCATCACCCACCACTGCGACATCATCGAAACCGGCAACGACAGCTGGCGCTTCAAGAACCGCAGCTGATCCCGCCACGGTACCCAGAAAGAGCTGTTCGCGGTGCTCGCGCCTCCGGTCGGGCTACGCCCTCCCTACGCCGCGAGCACCGCGAACGGCACTCCATCATCGACGCCAGCTCAATGCGGCTAGGGGGTCCCTCGTCGACGCCGATCGGGGGTCCCGGTTCAACGCCTATTTACACGCGGACGCCGTCAGAAGACGGCGAGGCGTCTGGCGCGGCGTATCGATCACAAGCTCGCGCTCTTCCTTACGAGACGCCGAGCGCTGCAGGTCACCGAAAGCGAGCACGTCGAGCGTCTCGGACATTTCGTCAAGAAGATCGAGATACCGTTCGCGCATGTTAACCGCGCACCCGTCATTCACCGACGCATGGTGGATGGTCGCCGGTCCGAAATCGATGTGACGACGTGAACCGATCATCCGGTCTTTAACCACCAGCCTAGAAGCTACCGCCCCCACTTCATGGTCGCCGAACGCGACAGAGGTGTAAGCAAGGAAGACGCCGATCTCGCCGGCGCGGGTCTCGACCGGCGTGAATTCAAGGCGCAGCGCCCGGCTCGCCACCAGTGCATCGACGACGGAGAGTGGCACGAACTGCGCATTGATCGCCTCCAGTGAAGTATGCAAAGGATCCGCGTTTTCGTAGGTCACCAGCGCGCGCAGCGCCTGGGTGATGAAATAGAGCTGCGACCAGCCCTCATCCATATTGGGCTTCATGTTGAGAAAGCCCAAGTCGCTATAGGGGCCTTTGGTTTTTACGCTGATCAGTAATCGGTTCGCCTGCGATGACTGACGCAGCAACGCATAGCCGGCAATACTTTCGAGCGACGAAACTTTATTACCGAGCAGCCGACACTTGGAGCTTGTCTGGTCGTGCGGCTTGATGACCATGTCGAGCCAGTCAGCCTTAATCCGCCCTTTGAGGCGCCGCGTGCCCGGTAGCGCTGCAGAGAAGACCTCGGCCGGTAGAAACTCCTGCTCGCCGTTGGCTGCGCGTAGCCGGACGGTTCCCTGTCGGCCCTGCGGGACTATCTCGAGCGTGCCGCCTTCGATGACCATCTCCGGTTCGGGGCTATCGATCCCGAAGCGCCGCGGCGTGTAGCTGAAGCGATCAATGTCGAGCCTTGTAAGGATACCGAGTTGAAGGTCGGCGAGCGCGTCTGGGGATGCTGTGCTAAAGGTGACGTGCCCGATGCCGTGCCCCTCATCGAAACCGAGCGTATCGACGAGGAGTTGCTTTGCGGCGGCATAACGTGTTTCGCCGATCTCATCGACTTGCGCCCGCATCCAACCAAGCACGTCGGAGCGCGTCGTCTGCTCGTCAAAGTCGAACGAAAGCGTCCGACGGTTTATCGCTTCATCCTTCTCGACGTGTGCCTGGCGCGCGGCTTTCAGAATGCGAGCGATCGCCAGGTTCCACAGGTGGATTGCACGAAACGTCTCCTCGCCGCTCGAGCCGATCCCGACGCATACGATAAAAGCGGGAAGCGGCGAGCGGGCTAGGCTGAGAGCATTTTTCAAACTGATTGACCAGCGTTGCGCCTCGACATGGGTCGCCTTGATCTGGACGAGCGCGGTGGCACCGACCGAGCGTTGATCGATCGGCACCTTTACGATTGGAGGCGGCGGGAAGTTGATAATAAAATCCCAGCCTCGATCATCTTCTTCCGCCTTGTTGCAGGTCACTTGACGACGACTACACAAGAGACTGAAAATCTTTTCGCCCTCCCGGCCAGTCCAACGCACATCAATCATGGTTATATCATCGGCGATCGGATCGATTCCGCCAAGATGGTTGTGTGAATTTTACGCTCCCCACGTTGATCGTCATTGGAGACCGGAGGGCAGTGCTAATCCGCTATCTGAGCCTGCGCTGTGGCGAACCTCCACCTCCACCTCCACCTCCACGGACGCGATGCTTGAAACCTGTAGTACCGCTGATGGCCAGCCTCTGTCGCTCTCTGATAGCCGGTAGACAAGGTGCTGGACGTCCGCTCTTGGCGGCACCTGCGATTAAACATTTCATCCTGAAACGGCAGGAAAGTCCCGATGTTCGCCAGCCATTGCCCGCTTTGGGCGGTTCGACGGCGCGTCAACCAATAGGAACAAAGGTCTGAAATTCGAGGTAGCGAACGCGCGCTGAGAGCCTGTGACTGGGCGACGGTCCCCCGGTTTCTCGTCAAATCTTCGGGTGAGTTTCGGTTTGAGAACGGCGATGTCAGCGGATCAATACGACCTTTACACCAACGTCCGCAGCCACGTCCCTCCACGCCCGATCCGCAGTAAAGGCCGGCATGCCGATTTGCTTGGCCAAGGCCAGGCAAAAGCGGTCACCGAGCGAGAGCCCTACCGAGCTTGTCAGTGCCCGCAGCCCGCCGGCTTCCCAAGCCAGCGCTTCGTCTGCAGCCACGATTGTGTAAGGCAACGCACTCAACATGGCGCGGATCTCGTCGATCGGCGCGCCGAGATGAATGTAGTGGGAGACGACTTCCGCTTGGTTGAACACGCCTACCACCGCTTCGGCCACGACGCTTGCGACCTTGCTTGCGCCGCGTTCCCCTTTGAGCAGGGCAATGATGGCGGAGGCATCAAGAACTGCGGTGATCACTCTCCGCCTTCCGTGCGGCGACTGGCGATAAAGGCATCAACCGAGGCGTCCGGGTGATCGGAATATTTCTTGGCGATCGCCTGGGCGCGCGCCACGGCTTGCGAAACCGTTCGTAGGATCACCCCGTCAGCGGTTTCCTCGATCAGCACCGCGCCGCCTGCTTCGAGACCGAGCCGTTTGCGAATGCCCGCCGGTAGGCTCATGCGACCATTGGGCGTTATGTTCACTTGCATGGACACGGGACACTAACTTTCTCGACGGAATAGTCACCAGGAATAGCACCAGAGACACTTCTAAAACAAGCCGGAAGGATTGTGCAATATTCCTCCAGTGTGGCTTGTAGTGCCATTTATGGCACGTTCTCCACTCTATGCCACGCCACCTATTTAGCGATAAGCATGATTCCCGCTAATTACATACTGGCCTCAGATCGGGCGTTCGGGTATCGATTCCAAAGGTTCCGGGACGGTCGCTCACGCGCTTGTTTCGGTTTGGACGATCGCAACTCGGGAGGTCGGCATGGCCGACGATAGTGGCATCGATGACGCGGAGCACGTCGATCCTTCGGATCTGGCTGGTATCGTGGCTGACGCGCTGGTGGTGTTCGACCAGGTTCAGTCGCTCGAGCCGTATCTCCCGCAGCTTGCGCCCGACGATCGCGAGCGTGTCGACGACTATGTCCGCCGGGCCTCGGCCGACGCGACGTTGCGCGCCTACAAATCGGATTGGCGTCTTTTCTGCGCGTGGTGTCAGGAAAGCGGTTATCGGCCGCTCCCAGCGACGCCGGCGACCGTCGCCGCGTTCCTGACCCTGCTAGCCGAGAGCGGGTTCAGTCCTCAGGAGCTTCGCCGAACAAAGCGCGGGACGGTGCTGCCGCGCAAAGAGCCGGTGCCGCTCGGCCGCGCGACGATTGGCCGACGGCTCGCTGCGATCGTGTTCGCGCATCGCGCCGCGGACGTTGAGCCGCCGACTTCGCAGCCTGACGCGGCACGCCTGGAGCGGGCAATGCGCGGCATCCGCAAAGACAAGCGCGGGGAAATGCCAGGCAAGAAGCGCCCTGCCGACGGCGACGTGCTGCGCGACATGGTCCGCGCGATCTTTGGCGATGATCTGCGCGCCTGTCGCGACCGCGCATTGCTCGCGATCGGAATGGCCGGCGCCTTCAGGCGTTCCGAGCTTGTGGCAATAACAGTTGAATGTGTCAGCGAAGACAGCCGCGGGCTGCTGATCCGCATCGCGAACTCGAAGACCGACCAGGAAGGCAAAGGCCACACCGTCGCCATTCCCGACGGGCGCAGGCTCGAGCCGGTGCGACATTATCGCGCCTGGTTGGAGAGGGCCGGGATCACCAGCGGCCCCGTATTCCGTAAGCTGACGCCGCAAGGCCGCCTGACCGACAAGCGGATGAGCGCGCAGGGCGTGGCGCTCGTGGTGAAGGCGGCTGCGGTCGCTGCCGGCTATGCGCCCGAGCTGTTCTCGGGTCATTCACTACGCGCCGGCTTCCTGACCGAGGCTGGCCGCCAGAACGCCAATTTGTTTAAGATGAAGGAGCATAGCCGGCATTCGTCATTAGAGATGGTTGCTGAATATGTGCGGGACCATGAGAAATTTCGAGAACATGCGGGTGAGCGCTTCTTGTAATTGCGCCTTCCTAATCGCTTACTCCCCCAGATTTCAATTTAAATACTTAGCCTTGCATGATGATGTTATTCCGATTGCTTCCTAGTGATTCAAATATACCATTGAAATACACATCGTGATAAAAAGGCCGGTCTGCCTCCGGCTAGCGCTTTTCGCTGATTAAATCGTGAACGTCGCCGCGACACTTCCGCTGGTGGCGAGCTGTGGCAACCGTTTTGACCTCACGCTTTGCTTAAAGCCACCTGATGGTGAAGCGGTGAAGCGTTGCGCAGCAAATTCGATTGTAGGGTTCCCGCTGGCGATTGACTAATGCGCCGGCTGATCGGCCGGCGAAGCCGTGACGATCCGATTGTCCCTCTGGGTCCAGACGCAGCGGCTGGCCTGCTCGCGAGCGTAGGCGATCTAGCTGTGGGTGGCGTTTATAGAATTCCCGGGCGAGGGTGGCTGGACGTCGGCCAAGTATTGCGGATCGTGGATGTTCAAGCCGTCTAGACTGATCCTGCGGCTCGAATGTCGATTACCAAAATCGTGGCTTCCTTTTCGGAAACGTGTCTCTGAATGCTCTATAGTAATCCGCGCCTTGGGACGCTCTGTAACGACCACGACATGCGGTGCCGCTCACACCCCAGCCGCGACATGAGCGTCAATCAAGGAAACCGTGAGCTTCTCTTGAGGAACGTAGCCCACAGTATTCCTGGCGGCGACCTCCGACGGTTCACGCCAGACGCCGTCGCAATCAGAATGAACGGAGAGTTGAGCTATGGTCGCTAAAAACCGAGAGATCGGTGGTGATCATGACGACATGTTCCTACTCAGCAGCGGCAGGGCGCAGGCGGAACAAAGTGGGGCGTCCTTCCTTGGCGGCGTTCTCCATTTCTCGATGATTTGTTCCCGCCCGCGACCAGTATCGACCGCGCCGACAGGATACCACGCAAGTGGGACTTGCCCGCAAAGACCGTCATTACAACCAACAACACGCCATCGAGCGCCGCTGCGGCAGCTGCATAGCGTTTCTTCGTTCGATCTCGCTCGTTTAGATCGATGCGGTCGCAGCGACCGAACAAACAATTTCAGCTGGCTAATTCCAGGATCATTTGATCCACCGCCAGGCTGTCACCCGCCTTCGCCTCCACCGACTTGACCCTCGCGGTCTTCTCGGCGCGCAGGATGTTTTCCATCTTGATCGCTTCGACCACCGCGAGCGGCTGCCCCGCCTCGACCTTGTCGCCTACCACGACGTCGAGCCGCACCAGCAGCCCCGGCATCGGGCAGATCAGTAAGCGCGACAGATCGGGCGGGATCTTCTCGATCAGGTGACGCGCATGCGGCGCCACCTTCGCCGGCAGCACCCGCGCGACATGGCTCGCCCCGCGCGTCGTCATCCGAAAGCCGGTTCGCGTCCGCGCGATCCGCACCGTCAGCGCCTCGTCGCCATCGACGTGCACCATCCGGTCCCCCTGCGTATATTCGAGCGACAGGGGCAGTTCCTCGCCATCGACGACGATTTCGTCGGTCGAGATCGACACCGCGTGATCGATCTTGCCGATCTGCACCACCCAGTTGGCCGGCGGATGCAGCCGCTGCCCGAGCTGCCCGTCGGTCCGCCACGCCCGGTCCGCCTCGGCGGTCGCTGCGAAAGCAGCGGTCGCCGCGAGCGTGCGCAGCAATGCCGCGCTTGCCGGAGCACCGTGGAAGCCGTCGGGATATTCCTCCGCGATGAACCCGGTGGTCAGCGCGCCGTCGCGAAACCGCGGATGCTGCATGATCGCCGACAGGAAATCGATGTTGTTGCCCGGTCCTTCGACCACGAACGCATCGAGCGCCGCGATCTGGAGATCGATCGCCGCCGCGCGCGTCGGCGCCCAGCTTCCGGTCGTTCCGCCCGACCGATCAGATTCTGGCGTCGATCGAACTTCTGCGGGCGGTGTATGCGGGCGGCAGGCTGCCCAGGACGGTGCCGCTGTCATTCCTGACCCGCAAATGGCGGCGTCGCGTCCGCTCGAACAGCGGGGATCTCGATACCCGCGCATGGGAGGTCGCGGTTTTTGTTCACCTGCGCGAGCGGCTGCGCGCCGGCGATAGATGGGTCGAAGGCAGCCGGGCCTGGCGCATTTTCGAAGACCATCTGTTGCCGCGACCGACCTTCGACCTGATGCGCGCCGAGCAGCGTCTGGGGCTCTCCGTGCCGGACAGCTTCGATGCCTGGCGCAAGGAGCGTACCGCCACCCTCGATGCCCGGCTGAAAGCCCTCGCGCAGGCGGCCGCGGCCGATGCGATCCCCGACGCGACCCTGACCGGCAAGGGGCTGTCGGTGAGTCCGATCGGCGAGGAGGAACGCGACCGTATCAACAGGCTAAGCCGTCGTCTTTATACGCTCGTGCCGCGCGTCGGGATCACCAGCCTGCTTGCCGAAGTTCACCGCTGGACCGGGTTTCTCGACAGCTTCACCCATTATCGCACCGGAGAAACCGCAGACGACGAAGCCGCCCTGATGGCCGCCATTCTTGCCGATGCGACCAATGCCGGGACCGAGCGCATGGCAGAAAGCTTGCGCGGCGTCACCATCCACCGAATGATGTTGATGGTGGATCGCCATCTTCGCTCCGAAACCTATGCGAGCGCGACCGCCGTGCTGGTCGATGCGCAACAGGCCCATCCGTTCGCGGCGATCTGGGGCGATGGCCATGTATCCTCGTCCGACGGACAGTTCTTCCCCGCTGGTGGTCGCGGCGAGGCCAGCCTCGATTATAACGCCCAATACGGCAAGCGGCCCGGCGCCTCGCTCTACGGGTTCCTCTCCAACCGGTACGCTTCCTTCTTCTCCCGGCTGATCTCCGCCTCCGAAAGCGAAGCGCCCTATGTGCTCGACGGGCTCGTTCACAACGAAAGCTCGGTCGAGATACACGAGCATGCCACCGATACCGCGGGCGCGACCGAGACGATCTTTGCCATGTTCCACCTGTTCGGCTACCGGCTCATCCCGCGCATCCGCAACCTGGGCAATCGTCGGCTGTTCGTGATCGAACCCGACAGCGCCTATGATCCGCTCGATGCGCTGATTGGCGGCACCATCGCTATGGGCAGGATCGAGCCGCACTGGGACGAGGTGCTGCGGCTCGGCGCATCGATCGGCGCCGGGCTCGTGCCCCCCTCGGTGATCCTCAAGACGATCGCCGCGACGCCACGCCAGAACGGATTGTCGGTCGCGCTGCGCGATATCGGGCGGATCGAACGCTCGATCTTCATCTGTGACTGGCTGCTGGACACCAGGCTGCGCCGGCGTTCGCACGCCTTCCTGAACAAGGGTGAGAGCCGTCATGCCCTGGCACGCGCTGTGTTCCTCCATCAACTCGGAGAATTGCGCAATCGCGTCGCCGATACGATGGCATACCGAGCCTCAGGCCTCAATCTCGCCGTCAACGCGATCATCCTGTGGAACAACGTCTATGTCAGTCGCGCCGTCCGCTTCGTGCATCATCAGGGCAACCCCATCCCCGATGCGTTCCTCGCCCAGGTCGCGCCGCTACCCTGGAGCCATATCGCCCCGACCGGCGACTATCTCTGGAACGAAATTGACCAACCCCACGAACGATATCGCCCGATCCGGGCCAACCGCTTCAATCCCCGGAACTTCGTCTTTCCTTAGCGTACACCGCTGATGAAATGCCCACGGAGCCCCATGCAACTCGGCATCGGTGATGTCCGGATCGACCACCGCGACGCCGCGCGCCAAGCCGCCCGACTTGGCGATACCGTTCAGCGTCGCATCATTATTAGTGCCGTGACAGCTCGCCTGCACGATGACGTTGCGCGCAAAGCCGAGATGGTCGCGTAAGCCAAACAGCATCTCAGCCGTCGCATCTTCGGGGTGATATTTCGCTTTGAGGCTAAACGGGAATTCCGCCTCCGGCCCAAAGACATGGACATGCGCATCGATTGCGCCGGGCGGCGGCACAAACTGCGGCTTCGAGGGAGCATCGATCCGGGTCTGGCTGCGGCTCATGCGAAAGCGAATCCGTCCATCAATTTGCGCGCCGTGCGCAGCAGTGCGGCGGTTGCGACGTGCCCGTCTGCGCCCAGTTCGAGCACGCAGGTCATTTCGCCGGTCGGGTGTTCGACCGACAATGTCTTGCGCTTGCCCTCGGGCATCACGGCCAGCTCGGCAGCGGGCGATCCCGCCTCCAGGCACGCCGTCGCGACACTCACCGCGCCCAGCACACCGATCGTGGCGTGCGCGCGGTGCGGGATGAAGCTGCGTACCGTGACCGCCCCGCCGTGCGCAGGCGCTGCGACGAGCATCATCTTGGGCACCGATTTCGCGGTGACATCGCCGAGGTTCATCAGCGGTCCCGCTTGCAGCCGGATCCCCTCGATCCGCGCCTTCAACGCGGCATCGGCATCGAGCGTATCGCGATCCTCATAGCCGGTCGCGCCGACATCGGCGGCCTTGAACACGACGCATGGCATCCCGTTGTCGATCAGCGTGCACGCCACGCCTTCGATCATGTCCACCGCATTGCCGGTCGGCAGAAGTGCCCCGCACGACGACCCCGCCGTATCGCGGAATTCAAGCGGAATGGGCGCGGCGCTGCCCGGCACCCCGTCGATCCGCGCATCCCCGTCATAGGTCGGCACGCCGCCCGGCGTCTGGACCGAGGCGATCGCGACTTGCCCGGTGTTGACCATGAAGATCGCCACGCGGGTTTCGTCCGCCATTGCTGCGATAAGCCCGCGCTCGATCGCGAAGGGGCCGACACCAGCCAGCATGTTCCCGCAATTCTGCGCATCGGTGACGATCGCTTGATCGACGAACACTTGCAGGAACAGATAATCGACATCGACGCCCTCGCGCGTGGATTTCGACACGACCGCGACCTTCGACGTCAGCGGATCGGCACCACCCATCCCGTCGATCTGGCGCGGATCGGGCGACCCCATCACGCGCAATAGAAACGCATCGCGCGCCGCAATGTCGCCGGGCAAATCGTCCGCCACGAAGAACGCGCCCTTTGACGTCCCGCCGCGCATCCACATGCAGCGAACGCCCTCACTCATAGGTGAGACCAAGTTCAGCCAGCTTCCCACGCATGTCGTAGATGTCGAGCCCGAGTTCGCCCGCCGCGAGCCGCTGGCGCTTCGATTCCTCATTGGCCTCGCGGGCTTGCGCCTTCGCCAGCACATCGGCGGCATCGGCGCGCTTCACCACGCAAACGCCGTCGTCATCCGCGACGATCACGTCGCCCGGTTCGATCGCGGCATTGGCGCAAACGATCGGCACATTCACCGACCCGAGCGTCGCCTTGACCGTCCCTTGCGCGAACACCGCCTTCGACCACACCGGAAAGCCCATTTGGGTCAAATCGCGCACGTCACGCACGCCTGCGTCGATCACCAGCCCACGACACCCCCGCGCGATTGCAGATGTCGCCAGCAGATCCCCGAAATAGCCGTCCTCGCAAGGTGGCGTCGGCGCCAGCACGAGAATGTCGCCCGCTTGCAATTGCTCGATCGCGACATGGATCATCCAATTGTCGCCCGGCGGGGCCGAGATGGTGACCGCCGACCCGGCGATGCGCGCGCCTGGATAGATCGGTCGCATATGGCTGGCGAGCGAGCCGATCCGTCCTTGCGCTTCATGCACCGTGGCGACGCCGCATGCGGCGAGCCCGTCGATCACGCTCGCCTTTGCCCGCTCGATCTTTCGCACGACGCGTCCGGCCATTTCGCTTCTCCTATCCGGTCTGCGCTTGGCGACCGGCGCGGTGCTCGCCCAATCCATATTGCGCAGTGGCAATAAGTTTTTACTATGGATGAGTGATGACCCTTACCCCGTTCGATCTCAACTTGCGACACTTGCGCGCCCTTTCCGCTGTCGTCTCGAACGGCAGCCTCAGTGCGGCGGCGCGCGTCGTCAGCCTGTCACAATCGGCGCTGACGCAAGGCCTTGGCAAGCTCGAGCGGCAACTCGATGGGCGCTTGTTCGAGCGTCATTCGGACGGCGTCTCGGCAACCGAGGCCGGCATGCAGATGGCGGATCGCGCCGCAGCCGCGTTCGAACATCTGGCGGCATCGACGCGCGGCGCGGCGCGTGGCGGACGCGGTTTCGCGCGGCCCGAACATTTGATGACCGCAACGCAACTCGCCGCGTTCCTGCGCCTCGCCGATGCCGGAAGCTTCGTCGGGGCGGCAACCGCCAGCGGACTGTCGCAACCCGCGCTGCACCGCGCGGTGCGCGACCTGGAGCAGATTTGCGCGGCGCCGCTGCTCGAACGGCGCGGGCGCAATGTCGTGCTGACGGCGGCGGGGCGTCGGATCGCACGCGGCATCCGACTGGCGGCAAGCGAGATCGCAGCGGGCATCGTCGAGGTCGGGGCCGAGGTCGGCGGTGACCAACGCCCCGGCGGACGCATCGCGATCGGCGCGATGCCGCTGTCGCGCGCGCTCGTCCTACCGCGCGCGATCGCGCGGTTCGTGCGGGAAGTGCCGGGCACGGTGATCGACGTGGTCGAAGGGTCGTGGCGTGAACTGATCGATCCGCTGCGCGATGGCGTGATCGACGTGATGATCGGGGCGTTGCGCGACGAAGACCCGCCCGGTTTTCAGCAGCGTCCGCTGTTCACCGACCAACTCGTGGTGGTCGGCCGCGCCGGGCATCCGCTGTCCGGCCACGTCGATCCCGGCCTCACAGCCCTTGGCGACTATGGCTGGATCGTCGCGGCGCCGGGCACACCGCTGCGCTTGCGCTGGGATGCGTTGTTCGCAAACCGCGTCGCGCCGGACGTGCCGATCGAATGCGGATCGGTGATGGTGATCCGCGGCATCCTGCAAGACAGCGATTTGCTGACCTTGCTATCGCCGGATCAAGTCGCGCTCGAAATCACGGCGGGGATGCTGACCTCGATCGGGCCGCCACTGCCGCACGGCACCCGCATCATCGGTATCACCACCCGGACGGACTGGCGACCGACCGCCGCCCAGCGCAGCTTGATCGCGCTGATCGAACAAGCGGCGATCGACACAAGAATTCAGGAAAACAAATAGCACCCCCGGCAATTCGATTGGCGCGGCAAGACACCTCGCGCCTAACTGGCCGCCGTGGACAGCACGCACACCTTCATCGGCTTCGGCGAGGCCGGCATAGCCTTTGCCACCGGGGCTGCCGCGCGTGGGTATGACCGCAAGACCGACGACCCGGCGACGCGCGCCGCCAAGCTCGCCGATTTTGCGCGGCACGGCGTTAGCGCTTGCGACACCGCCGCAGCGGCATTGAGTGGTACGCACGCGATCCTGTCGCTCGTCACCGCCGACCAAGCGCTGATCGCGGCCAGCACGAATGCCCCGCACCTCAAGGCTGGCGCGCTGTGGCTCGACCTCAACAGCGTCGCGCCCGACACCAAGCGCGCCGCCGCCGCGCACGTCGTCGCGGCGGGCGGACGCTATGTCGATGTCGCGGTGATGGCGCCGGTGCACCCGGCGGGGCTTGATGTGCCCGTGTTGCTGAGCGGCACGGATGCCGAAGCAGGCATGGCCACACTCACCGCGATCGGCTTCACCGATGCGCGCATCGTGAGCGGCGGGATCGGTGCTGCGTCCTCGATCAAGATGATCCGCTCGGTCATGGTCAAGGGGCTGGAGGCACTGACCACCGAATGCTTCCTCGCGGCGGATGCAGCAGGCGTCGCGGAAGAAGTGCTGTCGTCGCTCAACTCCAGCTGGCCCGGCACGGATTGGGCCGACAAGGCCGATTACAATCTGGAGCGGATGATGCTCCACGGCCTGCGCCGCGCCGCCGAGATGGAAGAAGTCGTCAAGACACTCGACGCACTCGGCACTGGGTCGGCGATGACACGCGGCACGGTGGAACGCCAACGCGCGATCGGCATGCTCGGGTTGAAGCCAGGGCGCCGCCTGAACGACAAGATCGACGCGCTGCTCCCACGCAGGCAAGATATCTTACAGCAAAAGAGGGATTGGGCGGCATGACCCTCATCATCGATTGCCACGGCCATTACACCACCGCCCCGCCACAGCATGACGCGTGGCGCGACGCACAGAAGGCGGCATTCAAGGCGGGCGAGGTCGCGCCGCCCTACCCCGCGATTTCCGACGACGAGATCCGCGAGACGATCGAGACCAATCAGCTGAAGCTCCTGAAGGAGCGCGGCGCGGACATGACGATCTTCTCGCCGCGCGCCTCGACGATGGGCCCGCACATCGGCGACGAAAGCGTCGCGTTGGCATGGGCGCGCAATTCCAACAATTTAATCGCCCGCGTGTGTGATCTCTATCCCGAAACCTTCGTCGGCGTGTGCATGCTGCCGCAAAGTCCCAAGGCCGACATGGCCGGGTCGATCGCCGAGCTGGAACGCTGCGTTACCGAGCGCGGCTTCATCGGCTGCAACCTCAACCCCGATCCGGGCGGTGGCAAGTTCGAACATCCGCCGCTGACCGATCGCTTCTGGTATCCGGTCTACGAGAAGATGGTCGAGCTTGACGTGCCGGCGATGATCCACGTCTCCGGATCGTGCAATCCGGCGCTGCACGCGACCGGCGCTTATTATATCGCGGCGGACACGATCGCGTTCATGCAGTTGATCCAGGGCGATCTGTTCAAGGATTTCCCGACGTTGCGCTTCATCATCCCGCATGGCGGCGGCGCGGTGCCCTATCATTGGGGGCGTTATCGCGGCCTGGCCGATATGCTCAAGCAGCCCGCGCTGGCGACGCATGTGATGAACAACGTCTATTTCGATACCTGCGTCTATCATCAGCCCGGCGTCGATATGCTGGCGAAGGTGATCGATTCCAAGAACATCTTGTTCGGCAGCGAGATGGTCGGCGCGGTACGCGGGATCGATCCCGAAACCGGGCAGTATTTCGATGACACCAAGCGCTATGTCGATGCGCTCGACATTCCCGAGACGGAGCGCGCAGCGATCTTCGAAGGCAATGCGCGCCGGGTGTTTCCACGACTGGATGCGAAGCTGACGGACCGTGGCCTATGACATCTCCCACCGACATTCACGTATACGCGGCCAGTCGCAGCGACAGCTTCGAGAAAAGCGGGATCGCTAAACGCGTTGAGCGAGCCGCCTCGCTTTACCCGCGCCGCATAGGCGTCGGGCGCAACCGCCTCGATTTCCGGGATCGTCGTGCCAAGGAACGCCATGTCTTCGCGCGTCGTGGTGAGAACCAGCGGAATGTTGAGTTCGGTGCCGAGCTTGGCCAGCGTGGCGGCATTGGCGGCGAGTTGCGCGGCGGGCACGCTCTGGGTCATGTGCACCACGCCTGGCTGATGGTCGACCAGCAGGATCGCGCTGTTGGCGGGAGTGAACGCGTCGGTCATAACAGGTCTCCTCGGGTGGATGAGCGCGTCAGCCGGTGAGGCCGACATCCTTGCGATATTTTGAAACGAACATGTTCTTGGACTTCATGTGTCGTGCGATGAACGAAGCGCGGAACTGGCCGAACGGCAGCGAGCTGAGCCCGTCGCGGCGACCAAGCGTGACCACCATGATCTTGCCCATGCCTTTGCCGGGGATTGCCGGCTTATACGGCTTGAGCGTCACGTCCTGCTTGGGGTCGGCCTCAGCCAGCGTCTTCAAATTGGCAACGATCGAGGTGAAGTGGAACGACGCGGTGATGACTAGCCTGCCCTCCGGCAAGTTCGTGATATCGCCGGCCACGAAGACATTGGAATGCCCTGCGACCCGTAGATAGTCGTCGGTCGCAACCAGCCCCTTGGCATCGACCAAGGCAGGCCACGACGATTTAACGAACTCGGTCAGCGGCTGGGTTCCCGCAGCCCACACGATCGTATCGGCCTTGATCCGCGCGCCGCTCTTCAGAGCAACGATGCCGTCCTCAGGTTGTTGCGCCATCTCCGGCGAAATCACGCTGTCGCCGAGCACGAGCTTTACACCGCGATTGCGCAAATCTTTTTCGGACCAGGCGGCGAACCGGCTGGGGCCGTTGTCGAGCAATTTCGAAGCGGAATGGACAAGCGTGATCTTCAGATCGGGGAAGGTCTCGGAAAGTTCGGCCGCGACCTCGACCCCGACCGGGCCGCCGCCCACGATGACGACGTGCTTGGCGGCCTTGAGGCGGGCGTGCGCAGCCGCGATTTCGGCGCTGCGTTCCCCAATCGTTGCCTTCTCCGCCTTGATCAGCGGATCGAGATAGCGCGAGCCGGTCGCGATGACGGCATAATCAAACGCAATCGTCTCGCTGCCGGTCGCCGAGGCGACCTCGACGCTATGATCGGCAATGCCGATGGCACGAGCCTGGACGATGCGTGCGCGCGGCAGGAATTCAGCAAATTCCATCCGCGCCGGAAGCGCCCCGGGCTCGACCAGCAAACGCGGCAGCGCCATCGGCACTTCCCAATAGGTCTTGGGATCGATCAGCGTGACGTTCATCACGTCCATCAGATTATGCGCGATCTGATGACCGGCGGCACCGCCGCCGATCACTACGAGCGTCTTCTCGGCCACGGCCTGACCTTTCTGCCGATCGAATGTCATGCGCTTCGCAACGCGGCGACAGCAGGGGTGCGCTCGAGCGCCGCGATGGTGCGTTCGCCCTGGGCCAGCGCCGCAGCGTTGGTGTGCACCGAGTAATAGCCCGATACGAGCGGATATGGGTGCTTAGCGGCCGACGCGACGATTAGTTCCACCGCTCCTTGTGCGACCATTTCGATCGCAGCGTTGCCTTCTACAAAGACCGCGATCTCGCGCTCGAGCACGGTATCGCCGATATGTAGCCGCCCGCTGTTGAGCGCGAGCCACGCAACGTCATGATCGGCGGCGGGCTGATAGGACCAGCGCTCGCCGTCGTCCAGCTTGACGTGGAGATAAGTCAACGGGACCAGCAGCTTGAGCGGGCTGGTCCTGCCTTCGTAACTCCCCAGGATCACGCGGACATTGCCGACGCTCTCTATCCGGTCGGGCTCGAGATATATGCTTTGCGGTTCTGCCAGTTCGAGTTCGGGCGGCAGCGCCAGCCAGAGCTGATACCCACGCATCGCCTGTCCCGGGGCGGGATCACCCGCATGCCAGACGCCGGAGCCTGCCTGCATCCATTCGACCGCGCCGGCGTGCAGCGCACCGCGTTTGCCGGTCGAATCGGCATAGGTCATGCTGCCGTCGAGGAACAGCGTGACGGTCGCGATGCCGGAATGCGGGTGCGGCGCGAAGCCGCGGCCCTGGAAGGTATCGGCCTCGAACAAATCGAGGAAGATGAACGGCTTGACCATTTCGCCAAGATCGCCGGGGCTCATCAGCCGGGTGATCGGCCCATGGCGGTTGCCGCTGGTGCGGTAGGCGATCGGGCGGGATTGGACTGCGAGCTTGGCTGCAGTGGCCATAATGAAAACTCCTGTAGGGAGAGAAAGGGGTCAGGCGGTGAGGGCGGCAATCTGCTGCTCTGCGCCCGCGACGGCGGCCGCGCGTTGGTCCGGGCCGATCGCGACGCCTTCGGCTGCGATGACCTCGATTCTTGTCACACCGATGAAACCGAGTGCCGTGCGCAGATAGGTTTCGGCATGTTCGAAGCTCTCGGTCGGCGTACCTGGGCCGTAGAAGCCGCCACGGGCGATGCCCAGGATGACGCGCTTCGCCCCGCACAGGCCTTCGGGGCGACCATCGGCACCGTAGCGAAAGGTCTGCCCGGCGATCAGGATGCGATCGACCCACGCCTTCAACTGGCTGGAGATGCCGAAATTATAGAACGCGGCGCCGATCACGACGGTTTCCGCTGCGAGAAATTCCTGCAGCACCGCGCCGCCGATCGCGAGATCGGCCTGCACCTCGGGAGCATGTTGGCCGGTAAGGTTTTGCGCCGCGAATAAAGTACCGCCCGACAAATGCGGGATCGGATCGGCCGCGAGATCGCGGTAGGTCACCGTCGTGCTTGCATCGACCGACTGCACTTGGGCGACGATGCCGGCCGACAGCGTGCGGCTGACCGAATTGGGGCCGAGAATGCTGGAATCGAGATGCAGAAGGTTCATGGTCGAGTCTCCAATGGTATTGCTTTGTGACCTAGGCTATATGAATGCCCGGATCATATTCGCCAAGGAGGCACATTTTTGAAACCCGAGCACATCGATGTAACCGCCGCACACGCGGCAGAGCCGCATCCGCATTTGCCGGGCGAGTGTCAGGCGGTCAGCTCGATCCTGTCGCGCGTCGGCGACAAATGGACCGTGCTGATCGTAATGATGCTGGCTGACGGCCCGCGCCGCTTCAACGAACTGAAACGCATGATCGGCGGCATTTCGCAGCGTATGCTCACGCTTACGTTACGCGGGCTCGAACGCGATGGCTTCGTCTCGCGCACGATGTTTCCGACAATTCCGCCGCGCGTGGATTACGAATTAACCCCGCTTGGTCACTCGCTACGCGGCCCGATCGAGGAACTCGGTAATTGGGCATTCGCGCATATTCCGGTCGTCGACCAGGCGCGGCGCGAATACGACATGCGGGAGCGCTGAGGCTTGGCGAAGCGATGGCCCACCCCAAGGCCGTAAAAGCGCGGCAAATTGACCGCGGTGGCGACGTAGCTGGCGGCCAACCGGGCGGTCGCCCCATCAGTAAGGAAAGCCGGGTCCCGCATAGACCGGCGCGACGAGCGCCGACTCTCGATCCACAGTGGCCCGGAGCTGAACTCGGATGGCCGCGCGCGCCGTGCTGAACGCGTCGGCACCGATCGTCTCCGATCCCGCATGAAGCGCACCGATAAGCGCTTCGAGCGCTGCCTTGAATTGGTCGTTCTGCTCGTTCAACCGGTCGAGCGACACGGCAGTCTCCGACCGGCCCTCACTCGCGGCAGCCGCTTCAGCAAAGGCGGCGGCAAGGGCGGGGGGGCGGTTTTCACCGACAATTTCTTCGAGCCGTGCGAAAAGCGCACGCTTTTCCGCCGAATCTTGCAGCAGCATGGCCGGCTCCTGCTGCAGGCGCAAGATGCTCAAGCGGATGAGAATCGAAGAACAGCGCGCCGCGCTGCAAGCGTGCTCCTCGGTCAAGTGCGGGAAGACGATCTCCTCCAGGTTCTCGATGACGCACAGTAGCGTGTCGGTGACGGATGGCTGCACGAATCCTCCTAAAAGCCAGCAACTTTGGCGAGTGACGGCATCGTCAAATAGGGGAGATAAGCGACCGACATCAGTTGCACGCGACGATCGATCCCGTTGACGACATATTCGCGTGCGCGCCCCTGCAGCACCGCGAACTGGCGAATCTTGTGCATGGCGGCGTAATAATCGAAGCGCGACCGCGTGATCCGTTCGCCGGTCAAGCTTTCGTAATAGTCGAGCATGGCGTCCACATTCCAGCACCAGCCGGTACTGCGGACCGCCATGACCATGTCGACGGCGGGGTCGCCCAGGCTGGCGGTCTCCCAGTCGCACATGGCGATGATCTCAGGCCGCTCCTCGTCCCATACTTCATCGCCGAGACCGCAATTCTCCTTGACGAGCGTGATGCGAGACGGCGGCTCGGGCGGCGATTCCTTCAACGACAGGATCAGTTCGAGCAGCGCGGGCTGGGGCGGCGCAGTGCTGCCGAGATAGTCGGCATACACTTCATCAAGAACGTCTCCGGCAACATCGGCAGGGGTGGCGGGCAAGCTCATGAAACTGTCGAGCCCGAGTGCGTGCCAGTCGAGCGCGTGGACCTGCGCCAACCGAGCGATCAGCTCTTTCGCCACCGCGATGCGCAGCCCGTCGTACGTTGGGTCGGGATCGTTGAGATGCCGTGGCTCCAGCACGCCGTCGACCCAGCCGCGGACCAAAAACGGGCGATCGCCATCGATCAGCCATTTGGGATCGGTCTCATAGGCCACATAGGGCGGCATCGGTAGGTCGGAAGCGGCGAGCGTGCGATAGACGTTCGCTTCATATTCGAGCGTGCGCGGCGCAAGGCTGCGATTGCCCGGGAGCGGCGTCCGCAGCACATAGCGCGCGCGCCGATCGCTGCCGTCCTCGCGCCACTGAACGGTGACGAACCAAGTCTCGCGCGAAAGGCCGGGAAAGGCGCGCCGCAGTCCCGCGATTTCAAGGTCGGTTGCAGCCGGCATGAGACGCTCGAACCAGCGTTGAAGCTTGCTCCCGTCGAGCTGGCGCAGCAGCATGCTCATCAGACCCTCCCTTCGCCATAGCGGTCATGCTGCGGAAGCAGGACGGCGATCCCTTCCCCGTGTCCCGGCGCGCCGTTCAGTGTCACGTCTAACTGCGCATGCATCATGCCGGGGCCCGCGAACGTGTGACGGCCGCTCTGGTCGACGATATTCGCGAGATCGCGCAGATCGTACGTCTCGCCCTCGACCGCCAATCCCCCGCGCCACGCGCCGAGCCCCTGCCGATCGCTCCAGCCGTCCATATAGCCGAAGCCCTGATAGACGAAACGGGCGGTCGGCCTGACCTCGATCTGCCACGTGCCGTCCGCATCATCCGCGAGCACGTAGGTGCCGCCCTGGAAGTCGCGCCCGCCCGGCCCGAAGCCGAGCTCATGCGTGATCGACCGCACCCGGACCTTGCCGCCGGCGCGGTCGTAAATGGTCCCGGCCATGAAGATTTGCTCGCCTGCCGCATTTTCCGACAGGTGCAGATGGCCATAATGATCCGGCGTCTCGAACAATGTTCCGATCGCGAGCGCCTCGTGCGCGCCGATGCCGCTGGCCATCGCTTGTCCGCGCCCGGCGGAGGGTCCGCCTACGCCTGGGCGCACCCCGAAAGAACGGTCCCGCGCGGTCGGCCAGCCATCTGGTCCGCTGTCGAAGCGTTCGCCGTCGATTTCAACCCAGCCGGTCGCGCGCGCGAGTTGAAACAGGCGCTGGTAATCTTTCTCCAGCCAGCCGCGATCACGGGTAAGATATTGCGCTTCGCCAAACAGCGGGCTCGTTGCGTCCAAGGTGAGATCGCAGGCAATGCGCTGCTCGTTGGTGGCGAGCGTCAGGCGATGCTGCCGCATCGGCGCAACGATCTCCATCCGCAACGGTCCGGCCCCCAATGGCAACCAATCAGGGCGCAAGCGGCGGGAAACCCTCAGGTTCGTCTGCTTGCCGCCGTGCGCCAACGAGACGAACCCGTCGGACACGTCCATATTTTTGTAGACGCCCAGGCCCGCAATGAGGCCGAAGCGGTTCTGCGGATCCCTGACCGAAAACCAGTAGCGATCGAAGAACCGCAGGTCGGACGTTCCCGCTTGATCGAAGGTGGCGCTGGTCTGGTGAAACGGATAATCGTCAAAGTCCAGCATGACACCCTTTCGATAACGAACTAGAAAGTCGTGCCACGCGGGCGAGACGATGCTCGCCGCGCGGGATAGCAGACGGTGCTGCCGACCTTGCAGTCAGCATGGGTTCGACCAAGCGAGCATCGTCAGTTCACGCCTCTTCTCATTTCGACGAGGACGTTTGCCATGCCCTTTGCCAGCGCAAAGGGCTTGTCGATATCTACGCTAACCGCCGACACGCCGTTCAACGCAAGGCATTGCTCCGCCAGTCGCTGCGCGAAGGTTTCGATCAGGGGTATGTGGGCTGCGGACAATGCTTCTGCCAACGCAACAATTTTACGATAGTCGACGGTTTGCCCAATTGTCTCGATGCGATCAGCGTACAGTCCTACTTCCACGGATACGATCAATGGCTGACGACGACCGATCTCGTCCGGATTGATGCCGACATCGGCGAGCAACGCAAGGTCGCGAACGCGAACCCTCGTTGTGCAGATGACCGCTGCGCGACTGACCTGCGCTTCATGTTTCAAGGATCGACCTCGCCGCCCGGACGGTGTTGGAGAGCAGGCACGCTATTGTCATTGGTCCGACGCCGCCGGGAACCGGCGTCACGGCTCTCGCATGATCCATTTCGTCGCTTGCGCAATCGCCCAAAAGGCGGGTTTTTCCGTCGTCCCCGACCACACGGGTTATCCCGACATCTATGACGACGGCACCGGGCTTGACCCAATTGCCCCGGACCAGGCCCACCGCTCCAGCGGCCGCCACCAGGATATCAGCATGACGCGTGATCTCCGCCAGGTTGCGCGTTGCGATATGCGTGACCGTCACCGTGCATTCCCGGTCGAGCAGCAGCAGTGCGAGTGGTTTCCCAACGACGTTCGACTTGCCGATTACGACGGCGTTCAGTCCGCGATAATCCGAGAATAGGCCGTCGAGCAGTGTTATACAGCCGAGCGGCGTGCACGGAATGAGCCCTCCGGTCCCGGTGGATAATCGGCCAACGTTGACGGGATGGAAGCCATCGACATCCTTGGCCGGATTGATCCGGTCGAGGATAAGCCCGGCGTCCAGCTCGCTCGGAAGCGGGAGTTGAACCAGGATCCCGTCGATCAACGGGTTCTGATTGAGCGCATCGATCAGGAGAATCAGATCGTTCTGATCGATATCGGGCGACAGCCGATGCTCGAATGAACTGATACCCACCTTGCGGCATTGCGTCATCTTGTTGCCGACATAGACTTCGCTTGCCGGGTCGTTGCCGACCAGAACGACCGCCAAGCCCGGTGGCCTTCCGTGCCGCGCAACGATTTCGGCGACGTCGGCCGAAACCGTCTCTCTCAAACTAGCGGCAACTGCCTTTCCATCGATAACGATCGCCATTCTCAGGATCGAAACACGACGGTGCGGGATTGGTTGAGAAACACCCTGCCCTCGAGATGCGCCAACACCGCTTCGGCAAGGACGCGACGCTCGATATCGCGGCCTTTGCGAACCATCTCCTCGGGCGTGTCGGCATGCGTGACCGGTTCGACATCCTGATGGATGATCGGGCCCTCGTCCAAATCGGCGGTAACATAATGCGCCGTTGCGCCGATCATCTTGACGCCGCGCCCGTGCGCTTGGTGGTAGGGTTTGGCGCCCTTGAAGCCCGGCAGGAAGGAATGATGGATATTGATGCATCGGCCCGACAGGAAGGTTGCGAGATCATCGGACAGGATCTGCATGTAGCGGGCAAGCACGACGAGATCTGCGCCGACCTCGTTCACGATCCGCTTTATCTCAGCTTCCTGCTGCGCCTTGGTATCCTTGGTCACTGGCAGATAATGGTAGGGAATGTCTTGTATCAATGACGATGTTATGGGTGTCGCCGGATGGTTCGATATGATCGCAACCACCTCCATTGGCAATTCGACCATACGATACCGATACAACAAGTCTCCCAGGCAATGGTCAAACTTGCTGACCATGAGGACGACCCGCTGCCGCTCCCGCAGGTCGCGGATGTTCCACTCCATATCGTTCCGCTGGGCGACGGCTTCGAAGCCGGCACGCAACGCATCCACCGTTCCGTCAGCACCGAGTCGAAAATTGACGCGCATGAAGAACCGATTATTGGCCGCATCGTCAAACTGTTGTGCCTCCAGAATATTGCAGCCCCGGTCCGCCAAATAGGTGGCGACCTGTGCGACCAGGCCGGGACGGTCGGCACATTGCAGACATAGTGTACAGTCAGTCGTCATGTCGAAATCCAGTAAAGTAGCGATGGATCAATGCGCTCGTGCATAGTCGGCGATCCACTGCGCGGTTTTTTCGAGGCCCCCAAAGGGATAGAAGTGCAGGCGAACCAGCCCGTGTTCGGGACCCAGACCGCGCTCGAGCTCATTCAGGAACTTGTCGGGGCCGGCGGAGCCCAGCAGACTTCCGATGGAAATGCCATATTTTGAAAGAACCGAGGTCGATGCGCCGACGCCGCAGCGGGCCGCGAAGCGCACCAGGGTCTTTATGCCGGCAGGACCGGGAACGCCCAGTCGTACCGGCGCATCAATCCCCTCACGCCGCAATTGGGCGAGCCAGGCAAGGGTATGGGGCGCGTCAAAAGCGAATTGCGTGACGATCAGGGGAGCCATGCCGCGCGCGGTGATCTCACTGCACTTTTCGCGCAATACCGCCAGGCATTGGGCCGGGGACATGTTGGGATGTCCCTCGGGATGTCCGGCGATCCCAATAACCTTGATCCCCGCTTGTTCGAATGCGCCTGTTCGAACCAGCGCCATACTGTCTGCATAAGGCCCCTCGGGCTGGGCGCTATCGCCCGCGATAACGAAACAGCGGCGGACCCCCGCTTCGCCGACCGCCGCATGCAGATATTCCAAGAAGTCGTGCTCGCTGGTGATGCGCCGCGCGGAAAAATGCGGCATCGGCTCGCAACCGAGCAAGCGGATTCGCTTGCATGCCGCGATCCGCATCTCCGCGCTTTCACCTGCCAGGAAGGTGACCGCGATCGGGATATCCTTCGGGATGAGCCCGGCGGCTTTATCGAGCGATTCGATATCCTTCGCGGTCATCTCCAGCGAAACGCCGTGAACGATATTCTCCTGTGGCAAATGCCAGCCTGGATGAATCATGGGAGCATTCATTTGCTGATCCTTCAAAAAGACCGACGCACTGCAACGACCGGGTGATCACCTCCCGCCCGCTGCCGGATCACGCCGGGGTGCGATCGCGCGATGCTGCACGGGCGGAAGCATCATGGCGGTGACGCTATTTGTAATAGACGTCACTGTAGGGAACGCGGCAGACCTTGGCCCTGATCGGTGTCTGAACATGCGTTTCGACATGGGCCTTGCCGGCACCGCCGTCCTCTTCGCCCCAGACGACGACGACTTCGTCGCCGACTTCGACAGCCGTATCGAGGGTAGCAAGCGAGAGCATCTTGCGTTCGTTGTAGGTGTACCCGGCGAAAGTTGAGAGCCCGGTCATCGTGTCGCCACTCAGAACCTTGTCATAGGGCCAGGTCGAAAAGCTGGTGACTGGAAATTCGAACCCTTTACCCGGCGTCCCTTTTTCGAAATGCGAGGCCATCACACCGAGCACGTCCTGGGCATTCCACTCGAGCGTGACCTTGCGCCGCTTGGGCTTGTCGGTGACCGCTTCCAACGCCTCGCGCCCGACGAAATCATGATCGAACGCGACCAGCCGCGTATAATCGAGGTCATGGGGCGTCAGATAAAAGTCGCTAATGTCGTTGGACGTGAAGCTGCCGCCCAATCCGCCGGTCGCTTCGAAACCATTCCCGGGCAACCACGACCGGTATTCTTTCAGCGCGTCGCCGGAGTAGATTGCGGGCAACGGTGCCGGAACCCAGCCCGATTCGAGCGCGGCGGAGCCGGGGGAACGCGAGCCGTTTGGCATCAGGCCGAATTCTTGGCCGGCCTCAAGCAACGCCGCGCGGATGCGCGCGGCATCGGCCCACGGACCGATGAGTTCCAAACCCTGCGAGCGCGCCATGCCATGCCCGAGCGCGATGACCTGCGTTCCGTCGATCACCAATTTCGTCGCGCGGAAAAACTTGATCTCCGGTATCTCACCGCCGCCACAGGCCTTGCGGAGCACGTCGAGCGCGCGCGGCCCCTGAAGCTGGTATCGATAAATCTCCGGGTGACCGGCAGGGTTCATCGCCGTGGGAGCGTCGCGCGAGAATTCGACATCGAAATCACCGGTGGCGATATTGAACTCGATCCAATTTGGCGCTGCTGCCGTGCCCGCCAGACGGATCGCCCCATCGTCGAGATATTCGGCGATAGCGTCGCCGATGAAAAAGCCGTCCGCATTGACGGCGACAAATTGCTTGGCGCGACCCGGCTTGAAGTTGGCCCACGAGTTGACGCCGAGATACGACACCAATCGCAGCGCGTCTGGACCGCGTAGCGTGATATCGTGCATGTGATGCGAAAGATCGAACATCGCACAGGAATCGCGCCAGCCGGTCTGCTCGTCGCGCCAGTTGGTATAATCGGCTCCGCCGATCGCTCCGACGTCGGTCCGTGCACGGGAATTCCGTAGCAGCGTGACCGCGCTCCCGGCCTGCTGAATTTTGTCTTCGAGGCTGTCAGTCATCCAAAGGCTCCTATTTTCATTACGGCATTAGTGCGTTTGCAGGCTCGGCTGCGATCTTAACACTAGGTATCAAGGCTCCCCCGACGCGCGCGATCAACCGGCGATCAGCACATCGCAGCCGGGCGAACGTGCGGAAAATGTGGGAAAGCAGGGTAAGGGTGCGGTGACGTGGCCCGCACGCATCGCGATGACCGGTAACGCGAGCCACCTTGGCCAAATGTCGTCGAAGCCATATGCCAGCGTCCTCACCCGTCGTCGCCGCGGCTGACTCGAAGCCGCGATCGTCAAGGCGTGTTACGCGAAGCACATATTGCTGTAAAGAAATATTGGAAATTCGGATCTATATTCTACGATACGGCTCACGATTGGCTCAACGGGTCGGGCACCCGCCGTGCGCGAAGGGGCTCAATCTGTCGGCGGCAGTAGGATGGTGTCGAAAAAGGCGGATAAATCCTCAACCGCGTCGAGCGGGAAAATACCGGCTACATATTGGTCGGGTCTCACGACCACGATGCAACCTGCACGGTTTATGCCGTGCACATCGAAAATGTCCCCCTGCTTGGCATCGACGCAGAACATCTTCTCATAGTCGCGCAGACCGTATTTTCCTTTCGAGGGTAGGAAAACCTCGGGCATCTGCTCCAGTACAAGACCACGATGCCGCTGTTGGAAGATCGCGTTGACGTCGATAAGGGAGTCGATGTCAGAGTGCGATGGCGTGTACCGCAATACCGGCGACGCCGGGGACGACGACAGATATTCGCTTAAAGCCGCTATCGACGAAGACCTATCGGCGGGATTGTCTTGGCCGCCGAACGCAAAGATGCGCCAGCGTGAGTCGGCCTTTGTGACATGGCCAAGGTGCATGGGCTTGGCGTCGCTCAGCCGCACCACCGGCGCGGAATGAAAGCGCGTCCCGATGAACAGCCCCTTTGCGAGGTGTTGATGACGTGCATCTCCGGTCAGCAGCGACGGACGGTAGTACGTCGCCGTTCCCGCGGTATAATGCCCGTGCTGCACGAAGTAGCGCTCGACGTCCGCCGGATCGATCCCTGCCCCGTCCGGATCGTTCGCGGCGCGATGTGGCGCACTTAGCATCGCCGCCCATTCTTGATCGAAATCGATCAATTCCTTGGCGATGGAGCGGCGCTCTCCCGAATAGCTGTGCAGCAGGGCCGGAGCGGTGCGGTCTCGAAGCACCGATACTAGCTTCCACCCAAGGTTGAAGGCGTCCTGCATGGAGACGTTCATCCCCTGCCCCGCCTTCGCGCTGTGCGTGTGGCACGCATCGCCGGCAATGAAGACACGCGGCGGGCGCGTATCCCGTTCTGCGGGGGGCACATCGTCGAAAGTGTCGCACAGGCGTTGCCCGATCTCATACACCGACCACCAGGCAACCTCCTTCACCACAAGCTGATAGGGATCGAGAATCCGTTTCGCCGCGGCGATCAGCGTTTCGAGCGTGATGTTGCAGTTTGTGACGCGTTCGCCCTCGGGAAGCTTGTCCAGTTCGACGTACAGACGCGCGAGATAGCCGCCTTCGCGCGGAATCAGGACGATCGTCCCTTGATCCGCAGATTGGATCACCGCCTTCAGGCGAATATCCGGGAAATCGGTGACCGCCAGTAAGTCCATGACGCCCCACGCCTGGTTTGCCGAATCGCCGCGCAGTTCCAAACCGAGTTCCCGGCGCACCGCGCTGCGCGCGCCATCGCAGCCGACCACATAGTTCGCCCGAATCGTCGCGATCTGCGACTCCTTGCCAGCTTCGGTTCGCTCCAGTTGAACGGTGACGGGGAACTTGGTTGCCTCCTGGTCGATCTCCAGCCCCACCAGCCGGCAGCCATAATGCGGGAGCATTTGGTCGGCGAGCGCCGCATCACGTCCAAATACAGGTCCTGCACACGCGCCTGGTTCAAGATGACGTGCGGAAATTCCGAAAGACCTTCCTCGACATCGTCGACACGCCCTGTCCAGACAATCGAGTTAGGCGCGGCATCGTCCGGTCGCCAGAAGCTGGTTTCATTGATCCAATGGCCTTCCTTCATCACCCGTTCGGCGAAACCGAAGGCGTTGAACATTTCCATCGTGCGACACGCGATGCCGTCGGCCTGGCCGCGCAGCAACCGTCCGGCTTTCTGCTCGATGATGCAGGTGGTGATGTCGGGAAAAGCGGAAAGCTGCGCGGCCAGCGTCAATCCCGCAGGTCCGCAACCGACGACCAGGATATCGACATTCGCCGGCATTTCGCCTGCGGCACCTTCCGAATATTCGCGTTCGTCCGCATCGTGGAGTTCAGGATCGCCAGGCTGATACCCATTCAGGTGAAACTGCACGATCCTGCTTCATTTTCTCAAACATGCATAATTCCTACATTATCGGAATATCGCCGTAAATAAAGGGACCGATCGGACGCAGTGCAATCTACAAGCCCTCCGGCTAACCGTGCAAGGCTGAGCTTACGGCCACACCAGCGTCGCGCACGGCTCGCACTGTCGCATCAAGGTACTGCGGATGCTGCGCGAAGACGTGATGCCGCACGACCAAGCTGATGCTGTCGATGACCTGGCCGTCCGGGCGGAAGATCGGCGCGGCGATACCCAGGACGCCCGCATCGATTTCGCCTTGAGACACCAAGACCCCGGGCCGGGCGAGCTGCCGCATCGTTTTTCGAAAATCGCCCCAGTTCTCCCCCAATCCCGCGGCGGCGATCGCCGAGGGATCGGCATCATAGAAGCGACGTAGCGGCCGAAGTGGCATGTTCGCCAAGATGATCTTGGACGCCGCCCCCCCGCGTGAACGGCATGAGCCGGCCGCGTTCGTAACTGGTTTCAAGGCCTAGCGGGCGCGACATCGCCTGATCGACGCACATCACCTTCAGTCGATAGACACGGCACAACAACCCGATCGCTTTGCAATCGACCGAACAAATCAGCGAACGGAGCGGTTCATCGGCGGCGTGGATGAGCGGATCAAAACGACGCGTAACGCGGTCGAGCGCGATCACTGCCGGCCCGATCATGTATTTGGCCGCTGCGCCTGCGATCAGCAGATCGGCCTGGACCAAGCTGCCGACATATTGATACACCGTACTGCTCGAAAGCCCTAGTTCGGTAGCAATCGCCTCCACCGTCCATTCCGGGTGCTCGATCGTAAACAAACCCAAGATCGAAAGAACGCGATCGGCCGTTGCCA
The DNA here is from genome assembly GCF_040546165.1 of Sphingomonas sp. UYEF23. Taxonomy (NCBI): domain Bacteria; kingdom Pseudomonadati; phylum Pseudomonadota; class Alphaproteobacteria; order Sphingomonadales; family Sphingomonadaceae; genus Sphingomonas; species Sphingomonas sp. UYEF23. The sequence continues at coordinate 174,503 of NZ_JBEPNG010000007.1, forward strand.
TATAACCCATCCCGATCTGCTGCGAGGCCATCGAACCCCATTCGGCATGCCTGATAAAACGAGCCACACTGAAACGCCCGATCGCCGAACGCGCCACCCTTCATCGGTTTCACCCGTCTCGCAAATACGCGAGATTCCTCCCATATGCGCGATCGTCTGGTCCGGCAAACAAAGCTGCTGCGCGGCGCTTGCGGTCGGACGCTCGGATAAGTCGACTGTCCAGGAGTGCGCAACGATGTCCGAAAAAGAACAGATCGACGGCGTGGCCCGGCTCCTCGCCGAAGCCGAAATCGCCCGCTTCGTAGTGCGGTATGCGGCGCTGAACGATACCAGCGATTTTGCGGCACTGGCCGCATTGTTTACCGAACACGGTGTCCTCGTCCGGCCATCGGACGGACAGTCAATCACCGGGCGGGCGGCCATCCTGGATTCCTTCTTCGCCAGACCACCGCGCCATTCGCGCCATCTTAGCAGCAACATCCTCGTCGATTTTGCGGGATCGAACGCGGCAAGCGTGCGCAGCAATATGCTGCTCTACACCGCGCCGTCGGGCCCCCTGCCGGCTGTGGCAGCGTCGCCGGCGCTGCATGGCGGGTTCGAAGATCGCCTCGTCCGCACGGTCAAGGGCTGACGCTTCGCCGAACGTCGCGGCTGGATCGATTTCAGGATTGCCGCGCAATAAGGAGCGACCGCCGCGCCTGCGTGTCCAGTTGACAAACCGACCGCGGCGCGTCGACACACTGCTGATGGATATGCCCCTCATGAATACGATCAAGGAGATGATCCTTTCAGGCGCGCTGAAACCCGGCGAACGCGTAACCGAGGCGGGCTTGGCCGAGCAACTTGCCGTATCGAGAACGCCGGTGCGCAACATCATGCCGCGCCTTGCCGCCGAAGGCTATCTCGAGGCGGTCGGACGGCGCGGCTATCGCATCAAGACCTTCGGCGAAAGCGAGAGTCTGGAAGCACTCGATTTGCGCGCCTTGCTGGAGGGTCACGCCGCCAGGATGGTCGCCTCGGCAGGTGCATCCACGGCAGTCCTCACCGAGCTCGACGCCTGCCTCGCCTTCGGGGATCGGCTGTTCGAAAAGCGGAGCCTCGATCGCGAAGACGAACATCAATATGGCGTGATGAACGGCCGCTTCCACAAGATCGTTATCGACGCCTGCGGATCGCCAACGCTGCAGGCCTTCATCGAACGGCTCAATCGCGTGCCGTTCGTGGCACCGTCGGTGATCCTGTTCGATCGCATCGGGCTCGACCGCGCGTTCGATCTGCTATTCCGCGCGCACGGCGTGCATCATGCCATCGTCGAGGCAATTCGCCAGGGCGATGGCCACCGCGCCGAGGCGTTGTTTCGCGAACACGCCCACCAGCAGCGGATCAGCATGTTCTCGCGCCGGCCCGCTATGGGCGGCAACGCCGGCCGGCCAGCGCGCGCGCGCGCGAAACGACCCTCCGCCTCCGATCAGCCCGCGGCGCCCGAATAAGCGCCGCGCGGTCAGGCGGCGACGGTTTCGCCGACAAATTCGCGCTGCACCACCGCCCAGCGCCGCCCGGTCTCGGTTCCGCCTTCCCGGTAGGAATCGGGCAGGCTGGTGTAGGGCGGGCGCGTCGGGCCGGGATCGATCAGACCGGCGGCGGCGAAGCGCAAATGGCCGATCGGGATGCTGTAGTTCATGAACGCTGCGAGATCGCCGCCTACCATCATCGCCTCCGTCGCCCAGGAGCAGCGCGCGGTGATCCGCGCGGCATCGTCCCAGTCACGTGCCGCGATGGCTTTGGCCAGAGCGACGAGCGGTGCGGGCGCGCAGGCGGTATGGCCCGACCATGCGGCAGTAACCAAATCGGGCTGCTTCCGGGCTGCATCGAGCCAATGGTCGTTGACCGGCAGGATGCGTAGCGAATCGCCGACCGCCGCGACATCGCTGTCGAGTGCCGGGCCACCGACATGCTTTGCGGCGACGACCTCGGGAATTTTCGCCAAAGCGATATAGGCGTCCTGATCGATCTTGCCCTTGAAGGCGACCGGGTTGTCATAGACGATCTGCGGCACGCCCGGCATCGCCTCGGCGAGGTCGCGGTGGAACTCGACGATCTGCTGTTGCGTCATCGCCAGCCACATCGGGCGCCCGATGAACAGGCCATCGGCACCTGCCGCCAGCAAGGCCTTGCTGCGGGTGATCGTATCACGCGTGTTCAGCGTGCCGACTCCGGCGAAGAAGGGCACCCGCCCGGCGATCGTCTGTGCCACACAGGCGGTGAAGGTGATATGCTCGTCGGCCGTCAGCGTCGCGCATTCGCCAAAGGTGCCGTTGGTCAGTACGATGTCGATTCCGGCATCGACGACGATGCGGATCATCTTCTCGGTTTCGGGCAAGTTAAGCGAGTCGACCGTGCTCCATTTGTCGCCATCGGGCGAGGCGGGCGTAGGCACGATGCCGACCATGCCGTTAATGTCTGCTGGATGAATGCGCATGGGATAGTCTCCGGATCAACTCAGGATCAATGGGGTGGATGCGTCTTGGCGCGCGCCGCTTCGCGCCAGACCGACCAAGGCCGGTCGATCTGCCCCTCATTGGCAGCGTCCGCCGCGGCAGCCTCCTGCTCGGTCAGGAAGGTAATCGGGCCGAGCGGCAGCGCCGCGAGTTGCAATCGCGCGTTCAGCTCCGTGTAGATCGCGCGGAACGCGGCGATGCGTACGGTGGACCCCACTGCGGTCATACCGTGCCCGCGCATCAGGATGACGGCGGCCGATCCCAGGCTTTCGGCCAATGTCCGCGCGAGCGTGCGATTGCGGATCAACATATCGCTCGCCGCGCCGGCGTGGTCGCGAATTTCGAACACGGGTGCGCCCACCCCAAGAAAGCCGCAGGTATGGCAGATCGGCTGCAACCGCGTCGTCGACGCGACGCCGAACGGAATGATCGACGGAGCGTGCGAATGGACGATGCCGTGCACATCGGGCCGTGCGCGATAGATCTCGCCGTGGATGAAGCGTTCGAGATACGGGCGCGGCGCGTCGGCCTCAAGCGCCTCGGAATCGAGATCATATTCGACGATGTCGGCGGCGGTGACTTGCGCCGGGGCGAGATTGCGCGCCAGCAGGAAGCGGTCCGTGCCGCTGCGCGTGCTGACATGCCCGAACGCATCGAAGATGCCCTTGTCGGCCAGGATATGGTTCGCGTCCACCAGGTCCGCAACAATCTGCCGATCGGTCATCGGTGCGCGCCTGCAAGGCGCACGCGCGCCGATCCATGCTCAGCCGGGACGAGCCACGCCTCCAAGGCTGCGTTGACCGCTTCGGGGGCCTCGACCGGCGCCATGTGCCCGCAACTGGGAAACACGACATAGCTTGCGCCCGGGATGGCAGCGGCGATCGCTTCGTGCTGGCTGGGCGGGCTCCAGTCGTCCTCGGCACCAACCGCAATTAGCGTCGGACAATGGATGTCCGACAACCACGCTACCGCATCGGGCCGCGACAGAAGCGCCGCGATCTGCGCCTTGAAACGGGTTGGGGTCATGCGCTCGACCATGGCGAACAACGGATCCATCAGCGCCGCATCGGCATGGTGCAACGGATGAACCATCGGCGGTAGCCAGCGCTCGGCCAGCGCCCGCATTCCCCGCTGCTGAGCCAGATCGAGCAAGGCCGTGCGCGCGTCCGCTTCGCCTGCGCGGACACCGTGCGTCCCGGTGTCGAGCAAGGCGAGGCGCGCGACCCGGTCGGGTGCTGCCCGAACGATCGCCAAAGCGACCCGCGCGCCCATCGAATGGCCCCCCAGGGCGAACCGATCGGGAGCCTCGTCGAGAACGCGCGCGGCCATCGCCTCGAACGTCTCGAGCTGACCCCAATCGGGAACTCGCACATCGTAGCGCGTCCCGAAAGCGGCGATCTGCGATGCCCATACGGTCGCATCGCACAACAGCCCCGGGAGCAGATAGAGAACGGGACGATTCATCGCGATTCGGGCACCCGGCGGGTCTGCATGAACGCTTCGAAGCTTTCGCCGCGCATGATCGCATAGACTTCGAGATTGGTTTGCTTAACCACGCGCGCCCATTTCTCGAGGACGAAGAAATTCACGCCATATTGCACGATACCGAGCCAGTCGCGCGCGCGGACCAGCGCCTTTTCCTGGCCGTTGAGGCCAGCGGCGACCATCGCGGCTTCCTCGTCGGCATGAAAAGCGGCGCGCGCCTCGGCGTGGATCATGTCCCAGAAAAACCGGTTGAACGCGAGCGTCCGGTTGCACGTGCGAAGATCGAACGGATAGGTGCCGGCGATCATTTCGATCCCGTCGAGCTGCGGATTGGACATTCCGCTCACGCCGCTTCCAGCGCCGCTTGCGTCGCCTCGGCCGCGGTGGCGACTTCTTCATAGAGCACGACCGTCATCGCTGTCGTCGTGGCGAGATAATAATTGCGGTGCAGCTCGCGCAAATGCGGGCCCATCGCGCCGCGCATCGCCAGCCACATGATCTGCTCGACGCTTTCGGCCCCACCGCGCCGGACATAATCGGCATGGGTCAGCGCGGTCAGCGCCTCCGGGTCGGTGCGCAGCAATTCGAGGAATTCGGCATCCCACTCGACATTGTTGAATCCCGTGCGCTCGCCGTGAATCTGGTGCGACAATCCGCCGGTACCGACGACGACCACGTCGAGATCCTCCGGATAGCTTTCGATCGCGCGGCGCACGGCCTGGCCCAGCCGATAGCAGCGGCGCGCGGTCGGCAGCGGATATTGCAGCACGTTGATCGCGATCGGTACCAGCGCGCCAGGCCAATCGGGTTCGTGCGGCCATAGCAACGGCAGCGGCGAGGCGATGCCATGATCGATCGGCTTGTTCTGCAGAAACGTCAGGTCGAATTCGTCGTTGACGAGCGACTCGCCGATATGCACCTGCAAGTCGAGATGGCCTTTCAGATCGGGCAGGTTGCGCAGGCCCGCCCCTTCATCGGCCACCTGAAACCGCTCGCCGACGCTCAGCGCAAAGGTCGGGTACGCATCGAAGAACAGAGTCGTTGCGTGATCGTTATAGAAAAACACCAGCACATCGGGCTTTTTTTCGGCAAGCCAATGCGCGACCGGCTTGTATCCCTCGAACAAGGGTGCCCAGGCCGGGTCCTCTTGGCGACCCTTGTCATAGGCGACGCCGATCGTGGGTACGTGCGAGGTTCCGATCGCCCCGATGATCCGTGCCATATTCAACCTTTCTGCGACATTGCTCATTCCTCATCATGGGACTGAGCTGCCAAATTACGGAATCACGCCTCGGCGGGGACCCGGATGCGCTCCGGCGCCAAAATCGTGTCGAACACATCGTTGAGCGCTGCATACGGATTCTCGGCCATTTCGGTCGCCCGCCACGCGATGAATCGATCGGGGCGGACCAGGATGGCGCCTTCGGGACCATGCTCGCGCGCGCGCCCCCAGGCCCCACGCAGATCGAGCCAATCACCGGCCGTGCCGCCGATCACGATGGCATCGAGCGCAATCCCGCGTTCTTGCGCGATCCGCTCCGCAGCATCGCGCCAGCCTTGTCCTTGCTCTCCCGCAATCAGCACCAGCTTGCCGCGCGCGACGATATCCCCCAGCGCTATCCGGCCGACCAGCGTGTCGACCCAGATATCGGGGATCGAGCAACCGGGGCGCGTGCTGGGGTGAAAGGGCTCCAGTGGATCATGCGACCAGCGGCTTGGCGTCCCATCGGGCATCAGCGCACCCGTCTCATAGCTATAACCAAAGCCGACATTGAGGCTGCTATAGTTCGGGAGGATACCGACCACCGCGTTGGCCAGCTCCTTGCGCGTCGCATCGCCTTCGGCATCCTCTTGCCACACCCGGCGAACATTGGACCAATTCTGTTCGGGCGTGTTCTTCGGCGAGAAGCCGATCGCCATCATCATGCCGCGCTGTTTTTCCCAGCCACCGAACGACGTCGCGACGATATGCTGGGCGAGCGGCCGACGTTCCGCCTCGTAACTATCGAGCAACGAGTCGCCTGCCGTTCCCTTGATGACCGCAGCCAGCTTCCAGGAGATGTTATAGGCGTCCTGGATCGCGGCGTTGAGACCGTGCCCGCCCGTCGGCGGATTGCGATGCGCGGCATCCCCCAGCATGAACGCGCGCCCGACGCGGTAGCGCGTCGCCACGACCGCATCGAGTGGCCAGCGATTGATGACGTGAACCGTGCAATCGAGGTCGGGAAGACCAAGGCAGTCCTTCATTGTCTGGATCGCCGTCGCGTCATCGAACAGCTTGTGATCGCCCTTGAGCGAGCCTAGATGCACCAACCACTCAGTCGTCTCCGCGCCCCATTTCTCCGGCCCCATCGGCACGAGCACGCAGGGCAGCGCCGCATCGGGGTTCAAGATGCTGCAAGTGAGCGCCTCGGTATCGCGGAACCAGGGTGAAAGATCGGCGCTGAAGTGGATCGACACGCTGGTCGCAACGCCGAGCTCGCCCTCCATCTCGACGCCGACCTGCGGCCCGACCACCCGCCCGCCGTCGCAGGCCAGCAGATACCGCGCGCGAACCTCATACGTGTCGCCGCTCGCGCGGTCCTCGATCGTCGCGACGATGCCATCCTCGACTTCCTCGAAGCGCAGGAAGTTGCGGTAGAAATGAATGTCCTCCGGCGCGAGTTCGTCGGCTTTCGCCTTCATCAACGGCTCGAGCTGGCTTTGCATCAGATTGGTGCCGAGCACGCTGCTAGCCGCGACCCAGTCGACGTCCTGACCGCCGCGACCCCATGCGCCGACGCGTACGATCGGACGGCCATGGTCCGGACCGGTGCCGCCGAAGCCGGCGTAAAACCCGGCATACCGCATATTCTCTTGCGGAGTAGAGTTCCTGCGGACCGCGTCCTCGATGCCGAGCTCGCGGAAAATCTCCATCGTCTTGATGGCGATGACGTGCGCCTTGGGCAGATTGGACGTTTTGTCGTATTTGCTGACGAGATGCGTCTTTATGCCATAGCTCGACAGCAGCATCGATGCAGCCAGTCCCGACGCACCGCCGCCGACGATCAAAACGTCACATTCGTTGGATGGAATCACGCGCCGCTCTCTCCCAATTCGCATCACCCGGTGCATCGCCGCTTCGATGCGGCGCATGCGGTCGATTGACCGACTCGCCTGTATCGCTGCGGTTGATAGCAAGCGAAGCCATTTTAAACCTGCAGGGCCTACTATACCAAAACGAACCGTTAGAATACTGGAAAATACAGGTTGCTTTGGAGATTATCGCAAGCGTAGGAGACACGCAACACGACGTTATGCCGGCATCAGCGGCAGTACGACGCCCTAGGAGGAGGAAGTGATGCAACTGACAGCAGGTTCTCCGCGCAGCGAGGCACGGAAATGACCGATAAGATAGGCTATTCGGAAACCGACGTCTTGATCGTCGGCACCGGCCCCTCGGGCGCCACCGCCTCACTCGCGCTTGCATCGTACGGCATTTCGAACATCTGTATCAGCAAATACAGCACGTCGTCGCCAACGCCGCGCGCGCACATCACCAACCAGCGAACGATGGAGATCCTGCGGCACTTCGATCTGGAATCGCAGGCACTGGCGGTTGCGACACCGCAGCATCTGATGGGCGATCAAGTCTATTGCACCTCGCTGGCGGGGCTGGAGATCGCGCGCATCAAGACCTGGCACACGCAGCCCCGCTTCAAGGCCCAGCACGATCTCATCAGCCCGTGCTCGATGGTCGATCTCACGCAGGACCTGCTGGAACCGATCTTGCTCGCCGGCGCGATGCGGGCGGGATCGCGCATTCGCTTCGACACCGAACTGGCGGATTTCGTGCAGGACGAAGACGGTGTGACCGCCACCCTGCTGGATCGCCTGACCGGGGCGACGTCCACGGTCCGCGCGAAGTATCTCATCGGCGCGGACGGAGCGCGGTCCATTGTCGCGAACAAGCTCGATCTGCCGCTCAAGGGGCCAAGCAACGTCGCGGCGAGCGTCGGCTTCTATTTCGATGCGGATCTGTCGCACCTGATGGAGCATCGGTCGGGCGTCCTGTACTGGATTTTCCAACCCGGCAACGGCATCGGCGGCTATCCGATCGGCGGTTTGCGCATGGTGCGTCCATGGCATCGCTGGGTAGCCAGCTGGGGCCACGACATCGCCTCGGGCCCGCCGCAATATACCGACGAAGAAGCGGTCGCGGTCATCCACCGCCTTATCGGCGATACGTCCGTCCCAGTGAAGATTCGCGGCATCTACACGTGGCCGATGAACCGCGTACAGGCCGAAGCTTACGGCCGTGGTCGGGTCTTTTGCATGGGCGACGCCGTTCACCGTCATCCGCCGATGAACGGACTTGGCACCAACACCTCGATCCAGGACGCGTTCAACCTGGCGTGGAAGCTCGCTTATGTGGTGCGCAGTGACGCAGGATCCGGCTTGCTCGACTCGTACGAGGCGGAACGGATGCCGATCGGCCACGATCTGGTCCGCCGCGCCTTCGACAATTTCAGCGTATATGCCCCCGTTGCCGAAGCGCTCGGCTTCACGCGCGGGGAGCAGCCGGCCGAACGCTTCGACACCTTGGCAGAGCGCCTGGCCGACCCCTCGCCCGAGGGCGCGAAACGGCGCGCGGACCTGCGCGATGCGGTGGCGAACAACGTCATCGGCTTCAGTGCGCTGGGCGGCGAACACAACCAATTCTATCGCTCGAACGCGGTCATCCCGGACGACCAGAATTTGACCATCGAAGATCCGGAACTGCATGTCATCTTCGGTGTCGAGGCAGGACGGCGCTTGCCGCATGTCTGGCTCACTCGCCACCAGCAGCGTGTCTCGTCACTGGACATTTGCCAGCCTGGCCGGTTCACCTTGCTGACCGGCATTGCCGGCGGCGCCTGGTTTGATGCCGTGACGCAGGTGATCGCGGACAAGGCGCTTCCGCTCGATGTGGTGCAGGTCGGGCCGGGGCAAATTTGGCAGGATGTTTACGGTGACTTCGCACGGCTGTGCTTGCCGGACGAAACCGGCGCTGTGCTGGTGCGACCCGACCTCTACGTCGCGTGGCACATGGCCACGCAGCCTTCCGATCCGGCGGAGGCGCTGAAGGCTGCGCTCGACGGCGTGTTGGGGCTCGCCCCCGCCGCCTGATTATCGGCCGGTCGGATCGTCAACGCATGGCATCCGGCCGGCAATATGCCTTCCTATGGTGAGGGATCGCCTGCGAGGTTGGCCACTCGCGCGCGTGGCGCGAGCACATGTCGACCTTTGCGACGAGTCGTTGATCGCTGCGCCAAGCGAAAACAGTTCAGATGACAGCGCGTTTCAGCGGGAGGGTGGTTGCCTGACCACCCTCCCGCACTTCAATCAGGCAATAGTCGTGGTGATTTCGCCGATACCCGCGATTTCCATCCGCACGACATCGCCCTTGTCGATCCAAGTGCTCGACTCGGCACCGACGCCAGCGGGCGTACCGGTCAAGATCAGATCGCCCGGATACAGCGTCGAGAAGCGCGAAAGCGCCTCGATCTGTTCCGCGACCGAGAAGATCATCGTCGCGGTGCTCGCGTCCTGGCGCAACTCGCCATTGACCCAGGTTTTCATGGCCAGCGCTTGCGGATCGCCGATCGCCGCGGCCGGCACGATCCACGGGCCGAGCGGGCAGCCCCCGTCGAAGTTCTTGTGGCCATTCCAGTCGAAGCGGAACGGCGAACCTTCGGCCAGCTTCGTGCGCATGATACGGTCGCGCGCAGACAGATCGTTTGCGACGGTATAGCCGGCGACGTAATCAAGCGCATTGGCGGCCGAAACGCCCCGTGCCTTGCGGCCGATGACGACCGCAAGTTCGACTTCATAGTCGAGCGCCTGCGTGTCCTTGACGACATCCGCGATCGGCGACACGACGGTGCGCGGGGCTTTCATAAAGAAGAAGGGGCCGACCCCCATTTCCTTCGGGCCAGGCTGTAGAGGCATACCGCGATGCCGCGAGACGGCGTCCATATGCTCCTGATAGTTGGCGCCCGTGCAATACACCGCATGCGGATACAGGACCGGCGCGAGCAAATTCGTCGGGTCGATCTTCATCCCGCCACCATTAGCCTTGGCAGCGGCTTGACCGAGCGCCTCTTCGGCTTCGTCCCACTGATCGAGAATGGTGGTCGTTGAAGCATAATCCGCGCGACCGGTGATGTCCGCCACATCGTAAAGGAGATCGCCAACCACGATCGCGGCGCGCGGCCCACGTTCGGACGCATAGTTTGCCAGCTTGAAACCGTTCATCTCATCCTCCGTTGATAGCACGGGTCGTGCTCTTATCGCGAAACCCTACAGTATCTTTTTGGAAATCGAATTACTATTTCCATTGGAGCGCTGTGTGCACGTGCTTGATCTGGGTGAACTCGAGCAACTCGTCGATCGATTCCTCGCGGCCGATGCCGGATTGTTTGAAGCCACCAAAAGGGGCCCCGGGGAAATGCAGGCTGGTGTTATTTATCCAGATGTAGCCCGCCTCGATCGACGCTGCGGCGCGGTGCGCGGTGGTCAGGTCGCGCGTGAAGATCGCCGCCGTGAGGCCATATTCCACGCTATTGACCTGGCGCATGAGTTCGGTTTCGTTACGCCAGCGGATGACGGACAGGACCGGCCCGAAAATTTCCTCCTGCGCGACCCGCATGTCGGCTGTGACATCGGCGAAGATGGTTGGCTCGACGAAGAAACCATCCGCAAGCTCGGGTGCGGCGGGAGCCCCGCCGCCCAGAACCAGGCGCGCGCCTTCCGCTTTCGCCAGTTCGATGTAATGCAGCACCTTGTCGCGTTGCGCACGCGAGATCAGCGAACCCATCGTGGTCGCGGGATCTGTCGGCAGACCAGGACGAAACGCACGGGCGCCTGCAACCACCTTTTCGAGAACCTCGTCGTGGATCGAATCATGGAGAAAGAGCCGGGACGTCGACCCGCAGGATTGCCCCGCCCATCCAAAGTTCATGCCCTTGACCGCGCCCGCTGCGGCGCGGTCGATATCGGCATCGGGATAGACGACCATCGCGTTCTTGCCGCCAAGCTCGAACATCACCCGTTTCAGCCGATCGGCCGCGCCGCGCATGATCGCCCGCCCCGTCGCGGCCGAGCCGACCAGCGTCACGATCGGAATATCGGGATGTCCGGTCAGCGCCTCGCCACACGCCACGCCCCCAGTCAGGACGTTGAGCACGCCGGGCGGTAGAATGCCGTCGATGAGTTCCATCAACCGATAGGCCGAGAGCGGAGCCTGCACCGGCGGCTTCATGATCACGCAATTTCCCGCCGCGATCGCTGGCGCCATCTTGCCGCACAGGAACAGCAGCGGATGATTGTACGCGACAATCCGCGCGCACACGCCGACCGGCTCGCGATGACTGACGTTGATCCAATCGCGGCCCAGCGGCATCGAAGAGCCTTTGATTTCGGGCGCGAGTCCGGCGAACAGATCGATAAACGTCGCCGACGCCCAGCTATCCTTGATCGCCTCGCTGATCGGGTTGCCGCAATTGACCGCGTCGATCAGCGCCAGTTCTTCGGCATGGTCGCGAACGACGGTTGCAATCCTGCGCAGCAGCGCGCCGCGCTCGAGCGGCGGCACATGGCGCCATTCCGCGAAGGCGGCCTTGGCACTGGCAACAGCGGCATCGACATCGCGCGCGTCGGCCTCGGCGACTGGCCCCAGGCTTTCGCCTGTTGCAGGGCAGATCGTCTCACCATACCCGCCGATCGGGTCGTGCCAGGCACCGCCATAATATAGCTTCCGATTGTGCGGCAGCGGCGGCAGGACGGGTTTGGTCACAACCATTGGCTCGGCGGCACGGGCGAGAGCTGGGTCAGTCATCGGATTCTCCTTGAAATTCATGCGCGCGCGGCACCAACGCGCGCGACGCGCGCCGCCAATCTACTCCGGTCGCTTCCTGCATCTCGCCAAACGGATCGCATGCCGACGGAAGCCGTTCAGGCCGCCCGCTCTTCCTTGAGCAGGCCGAACTTGCGGTAGATTTCCCGGTTGCTCGCCAGGAAAAGACGCGCCGGCCCCGTGGCGCAGCGGTGGCTGATCCATTGGTCTTGCGGAAGCGCAATGACGTCGCCTTGTTCCCAGGCGAGCACCTCCTCGCCGATCCAAGTTTCGCCCGCACCCTCGGCCACAACGCAGAGCGTGCTGGCTGAACTGCGCGTCGCTTGCGTCGCGTCGCCTTCGCCGATCTGCGTCAAATAGCAATCTATCGTCGGCAAAACAGCGCCGCCACTCACCGGATCAGCATAGCGCACCGTGCGCGACCCGTCCGAATCCGCTGGCGCGGCAGCGACCGCCCGCTGCGCGTCGGCCCAGGCGTACCGAAAAACCGGCGAATAATTCTTCGGATCGGCTTGCGCGACCACCGGCACGAAGGATGCGCCCGTAAAGGCCGAATCGGGCAATGTGGATGTGGCGTTCTGGATCGGCCCGGGCTGGAACCGCGCGGTGCCGAACGCCCGATGGAACGCGACGTCGAGAATATCGACCCACAGGGTCGGCGCGCCGCCGGCATTGCGATGCTCGTGCCAAGTCCAGCCCGGCGTCACGACCAGATCGCCGGGCTCCATCGCGCACACCTTGCCTTCCACGATCGTCTCGGCTCCCTCGCCTTCGAGAACGAAGCGGAGCGCGTGCATGGAATGCCGGTGCGGTCGCGCAAGCTCCCCCGGCATCAGCGCCTGGAGGCACCCGCTGATCGTGCCGCTCGTGGCCTCCGCCGATACATGGGTCGCGGTCGGATTGGCGAGGTTAAGGACGCGTCGTTCCAAGATCGCTGGGATCGTGATCTTTGCGCTTTCGAGCAAAACGGGTCGAGTATCGCGCCAATGCCATACATGCGCTTGCTCGCCTTGCCCGGGCATCGGCGCCGGTTGGCTTTCCCACAAGGGACGAAGATCATTCGTTCTGTAAGCCTGGCGAAGTGCGGGCGAAACAGGATCAGACTCAAAATTGGCGGAAGGTTGCGCACTCATTATCGCTCTCCGAAGATCGGCTCGATCACCGATCGTATCGTTCAAAATAGGCAGCGCGGAGCCTCGTGTCACGAGTTTTTTGGAAACTTTCTCTTTGATTCCGGAATCTGGGCCTTACATAAGAATGATAGATAGACGCTAGGAGACGTGATTATGCCTGCAATTGCTGTTTCGGATTTAGCCCATGTGAGGCTTCGTGCGCCCGATCTCGGTCAAGCGCGTAGCTTCGTTGAGTCTTTTGGTCTGGTTACGACAGAGGCGGAAGCGGGCACGGTCTACTCGCGCGGTACCGACGCCAATCCGCGGTGCCATATATACGAGCTGGGAGAGCCGGCGTTCGTTGGCGCAGCCTTCCTGGTCGAGTCCGAGGATATTTTGCGCGCAGCCGCAACGCGCGATGATGCCTCCGCGATCGAACCGATCAATGAGCCTGGAGGCGGTGTCCGCGTGCGATTGCACGATCCCGATGGCTTCGCGGTCGACCTGATGCACGGCGTCGAGATTTTGCCGGAGATCGTCGTCGACCTGCACCCGGTCAATTCCGCACACGCCCGCAAGCGCCCGGATGGGAATTTCTACCGTCGCCCGCCCGGTCCTTCGCAGATCAAGCGTCTCGGCCATTATGTGACCTCGACGCCGGATGTGAAGCGCATCCGCGCCTGGTATCGCGAAACGCTCGGCCTACTCGGCACCGACGATATCTATGCCGGCAGCGAGGAAAACATCGTGGCGACCTTTAACCGGCTGCCGCGCGGTCAGGAATATGTCGATCACCATGTCTTCATGACGCATCAGTCGCCCGAAGCCGGGCTCAATCACCTCGGTTTCGAAGTGCAAGATTATGATGACATCTTTTTTGGTCATTATTTCATGAAGGAAGCAGGCCTCACGCATCGCACGGGAATCGGGCGACACCGGCTCGGCAGCCAGGTTTACAACCAATGGTCCGACCCCTGGGGACGCGGTTATGAGCATTGGACCGATACCGACGTCCTCAACGAGGAATACGAACCGGCCATGCATCCGATCGACGTTGCGATGAAATCGCAATGGGGCGAGCCTATCCCCCGGCTCAATCAATAAGCGATTAGAAAGGGTTTATCTGGCGGCCATATCGGTGGCCGCCAGATAGCCAAAGGTAATCGCGGGACCGATATTGCAGCCGCCGCTGGGGTTCGTTCCCATGGTCGGGTTCGCCATATCAGGGCCCGCGGCGTATAGTCCTGCGATCGGGACATTGTCGGCGCCCAGCACGCGCGCCTGCGCATCGACCACCAGGCCGCGCGTCGTGGCGGTGTCACCTGGATACAGCCGGATTGCGTAGAATGGTGCCCGCTCGATCGGGCCGAGGCTGGGGTTGGGCTTGTGCTCAGGATCCCCCTGCGCGCGACTATACGGATCCCCGCCCTTACCGAATTCCGGATCGTCCCCCGTCTCCGCATAGAGATTGTTACGCTTGACGGTTTCCGCCAACCCCGCTGGGTCGGCACCCAGTTGCGTCGCGAGCGCCGCGATCGTGGATGCGCGGACGAGATAGCCGTCGCGAATTAAGTTGCTGTATCCGAACGGTGCCGGCAACACCATGCCGAGGCCGTATTTGCGCAGAAAATGGTGATCGCACACCAGAAAAGCCGGTACGGCGTTCGCGCGGTACATGCCCAGCACGAAATCGGAATAGGCCAGACCTTCGTTGACGAACCGGCGGCCATCGGGGCCAACCGCGATCGCTCCCGGTCGACAGCGGTCGAACGCAAAATGCGGGAATCGCAGCTCTTTGCCGCCGCGCGGGGTATAGTGGGAAACGGGGGTCAGGCAATGATCCGACAAATTGCCCTCTCCGAAGCGCGCGCCGGCCGACGTGCCCAGCGCCAAGCCGTCGCCGGTATTTGTGGGCGGCGGTAGCGACAAATGCACCTCCGCAAAGGCAGCGAATTCGCGCCGCATGGCGGCATTGCCGGGAAAGCCACCGGTGGCGAGCATCACGCCGCGCCGTGCGGCAATGGTCGTCTCGGTACCCGCCGCATCGACATACCGCACGCCGCGCACCCGACCGTCCTCGATCACAAGGCTGGTCGCCTCGCTTTTCAGGCGAATGTCGATGCCATGATCGCGCGCCGATTTGAACAGCGCGCCCACCAGGGCATTGCCGAACACGAGCCGTGGCGAGCGCCCGTACCGCAGCTTGCCTACATAATGCCGCGCGAGGAGCCGTGCGGCATATAATGTCGCGCGGGGCGAGCGGGTGGCTTTGACGAGTTGGGCGATGTCGCGGTGATCGACCTGCATGCCGCCAAAGATCATCGTCGTCGGCAAGGGCTGACGCAGCCGCTTCAAATCGCGCCCCAGCACGCTGCCGTCGAACGGCACTGGCATCACGGTGCGCGGTGAAGTGGTGGCGCCGGGCATGTTCATCCGGTAATCCATCCCGCCGGCAGCGGCGAAGCGCACGACGCTGCATGCTTCGAGCGCGGCCAGGGCCTTTGGTCCGTTATCGAGATAGGCATCAACCATCACCGGGTTCATCCGGCCCTGCATGTTATGCGCAAGATATGCCCGAGCAGCCGCAGGGTCGGCTTCCTGCGGTAGCTGCGCGGCACCAGGCAGAAACGCACCGCCGGCGGCATAGGCGGTCGCCCCGCCGACCAGGTCGGTCTTTTCCAGAACCGTCACCGATAGCCCGTGCGACGCGGCGATCAAGGCCGTCGTGAGTCCCGCTACGCCCGACCCGAGCACGACGACATCCGTACTTTGCATATCCGCTCCTTTGGCAGCGTCGATTCAGCGATGCTCGCTTGTGCGTGTTCGTAGATGCATATAGCGCTATGTCAACACTTTGGAAATTTCGCTGATCGGCTGGTAGCAATATGCCGGCGGATGACGGGCTTCTTGCCATCTTTAACGGCCAGCGCCGTCTTAGCCGCGCGATGAGCATGTTCGGGTTGCGCGCCGGCGCAGGATAAATCTTGCACGCGACGCTTGTCGTCGGGATGCTTGCCGGAATAGGCAGTCGGCTTGTTCGTGGGCATTACGTATTTTGGAAAGGACCCGACGATGAAGCGCTCATTGAAAGCGGAAGCGGCGGACGACGATACGTCGGGTCGCACGATGGCCGACATCGTCTACCGAAAGTTGCGCGACGATATCGTCGTTGGAGTGCTGGCGCCCGGCACGCCGCTGCGATCGGATGAGATCAGGGCGGCTTACGGCACCGGTATCAGTCCGCTTCGGGAAGCCCTGACACGCCTGACCGCCGAGCAGCTCGTGACATCGATCGGCCAGCGTGGTTTTCGCGTGGCACCGTTAAGCGCGGAAGATGTGCTCGACACGATGGAAACACGCATTCTAGTGGAAACGGAGGCATTGCGTCTGTCGATCGCGCGCGGCGGCGTCGCGTGGGAGGCCGAATTGGCAGCGGCAGGCCATGCCCTTAAGCGCACACCGTTTCCAATCGGTCCGGGCGCCGAGTCCGACACATGGGCACCGCTCCATTGGCAATTCCATTTCGCGCTGCTGTCCGCTTGCGGTTCCAAATGGCTGCTGCGGCTGTTCGACATCCTGTTCGCACAAGCCGAACGCCATCGGCTGCACGCAATGACGCTGGGCCAGCCGGCACCACAAGTGCGGGACAGGGTCGGCGAGCACGATGCGATCTTCAAGGCGACGATGGATAGAAACGCGCGACTAGCAACGGCGGAGCTCGACCGGCATTATCGCTTGAGCGCAGAACACGTTGCCGCGGTGCTGCGTGGCTCTGAAAGCGGCAAGGATGCGCGAAGCGTCACCTTGGAAATTGCCAACTAGCCGACCGGCTTCGGATTTTGGGTCAGCGCCGGTTGTGGCCGAGCACTGACTTACCAAGATAGGCTAGTTTCTAGCTTAAACTCTTGATTGTGTCCCATTCGCCCGGGGCAGGCCGCTTTGGCGCAATGATTATCGTTCTATCGAACCCAAAAACTTGTTGTCCCCGCGGACTTTGCAATCTAAGCGAGGAATATCCAAAGTTACCGGGAATCGGGAAAATCCGAGCCGTTCCATAGGGGAGAGATGATGAAAGCGATTATCCTGGGTAGCTGCACAGTCGCGCTGGGCGTGGCACTTGCTACATCGGCGCAGGCGCAGCAGGCGGCTTTGCCTTCCAAAACGCCGGCAGCACCGGCTGCGTCTCCACAGAGTTCGGACGCCGGGATCGGCGACATCATCGTGACGGCGCAACGGCGGTCCGAATCGCTTCAGAAGACTGCACTGTCGGTTCAGGTCCTACAAAGCGGTGCGCTGACGAAGGCCGGCGTCACCAATTCCCTCGATCTGACGTCCGTCGTTCCGGGCGTTCAAATCGGTTCGGCCGGACCTGCGCCATCGGTCTATGTGCGCGGCGTCGGCTCCTATTCGTCAACGGCCGGCCAAAGCCCGGCCGTCCCTTTCTATACGGACGGTGTGTATATCGCTCGCTCGCAAGGCTTGAGCAGCGAATTTTACGATGTAGACCGGGTCGAGGTTCTCAAGGGGCCGCAAGGCACGCTGTACGGTCGAAATGCGTCGGGCGGCGCGATCAATGTGCTCACCAAATCGCCGCAGCTCGGCGTATTTGGTGGTCACGTGGATCTGGAATTTGGGAATTATGGTAACCAGACGGGCGAAGCTGCCATCAACGTGCCGATCGGCAAGACCATCGCGGTGCGACTGTCCGGCCAAATCGTCGACAAGGATGGGTACACGAGCGAGAAATATGGTGACGACAAGCACCAATCCGGCCGCGTCAAAATGCTATGGGATCCGGGTGCGGACATAAAGGTTCTGCTTAATGCCAGTTACGGACATATCGGGGGGCGAGGTCCGGCAAACGTCCTGTTGAACCGCGACGTTCCAGGCTGGTACCCGTGGCTTGATATCAGCAGTCCCCAGGTTCGCAACATCGCCAACGCATTGCCCGTGAACGGGGCGTTTAACCCCGCGCTTGGCCAGTTCGGTCCGGGCACGGTCGTCGCCCCTGGCCCTGAACAGGGTAGGCAGGATATGAACTTTTATAACATCTCCGGTCAATTCGACTGGACGATCTCGCCCTCTGCGACGCTGACTGTCATGCCAGCCTATCGGTACAGTTCCATTCGACACAACACGCTGATCGGCGGTACTTTATTTTCCAACGGGTATGGCGTCGGCAATTTGCCCGCAGACCCTGAGACGTCCAAGCAGACGTCCTTGGAAGTTCGCCTGACGGGAACGCTCGGCGCGTTAAAATATGTAGCGGGCGGCTATTATTTCAACGAGGACCAATTCCAGCTTTACGGAATTAGGGGTGGTGCGCTTCAGAATAACGGCGTTGGTTCGAACTTCGGAACCAAAAGCTATTCCGCCTTCGGTCAGGCGACGCTCAAGATCGTCGACCGTGTTCGCCTGATTGGCGGATTACGCTACACTTCCGACAAGCGTTCCATCTCAAACGGCGTGAGCTATTACGTCGCGCCACAAATCCTCTTGCCGACCGATGCCTGCTTCGTAGCCCTGGCCGTGCTTGGACAAGCGCAATGTGCGACGGACCGCTATGCTGGAACCAAGACGTTCACCGACGTCTCCTGGAAAGGCGGCGTCGAAGCCGATATTGCCGGCGGGGGCCTGGTCTATGCGACCGTATCGCGCGGGTTCAAAGCGGGCGGCTTTAACACGCAGAGCACGGTGGCGAAGCCCGGTAGCGGGACAGTGGTCGGCGGGGCGCTGCCGTTCGAGCCGGAGACGTTGATTTCCTATGAGGCTGGACTCAAGACCCGGTTCCTGGACAACAAACTTCAGGTGAATGTTGAAGGCTTCTACTGGGATTACAGCAATCATCAGGAGCCGCGTATCACCTTTACCCCCGCCGGGGCGTTGAACCTGATCTATTTCAATGCCGGCAAAGCCTATTCTTATGGCGGTGCCGTGGACGTGATCGCCCGCCCCTGGCGGGGCGCTACGATCTCGTTCACGGGCGAATACACCAAATCGAAATATGTCAATTTCGTCTATCAAGTCCCAACCGCCTTCTTCAATCCCGCGTCGAGTGGCTGCAAAGTCGGGGCTTCGGTCGGGGGTCAGACCCCGATCGATTGTTCGGGATTTCAACTGGCACGGACGCCTGAGCTGACGGGCAGTGCCAGTGTCGCGCAGTCGTTCGACCTTGGCGCAGGAAAAGTCGTCGCAAATGCTGACATGACGTATGCGGCTTCGCGCTGGCTCGCGGTTGATTTCATTCCGATCGAACGGGCCAAGGCCTATGCAACGCTCGGTTTGGCGCTCACCTATCGCGCGCCACGTGATCGGTATTCCGTCACGGGCTTCGTCAGGAATGTGACCAATGCGACGCCCTATACGTTCTCGATCACCGGCGGGCTTTTTCCGGTCTATTCGGCCAACCTTAGTTCGCCGCGCAGCTATGGTGTACGGATGTCCGCAAACTTTTGATTAGGCGGACACGGGCTTCGCCACGTAACGACCGGCAGCGACGTCGGTAAAATAAGAGAACGAAGTAACATGACGACGGCACATCTGGTGGGCAGCATCAATCTGTCGGACGCGGCGGAGGTCTTCTCATCGGTTGCGTCGGAAATGGGCCAATGCATCGCGCGCATTCCCGATGGCGAGACCGATCGACCGTTCGTGCAATGGATGATGTCGCAGGTGATCGGCCATCCGGACGTCGAAATGTTGCCCGGCGGCGCGCTGGGGAATGTTGTGCCCCGGCTGGCCTTGAATAGCGACGCCGTCCGGTTCGACGAATTCGGTTTTGCCGATGCAGCGCGGAAATCCTTCGCCGTCTTCAGCGATCTGAAGCGCCGCGGCGCGGTGCCCCAGGCCACGCGGTTTCAGGTCAGCATTCCCACGCCGCTCACGATCGCCAGTGCGGTGTGCCCGCCCGAACATCAGCAGCGCATGGCGGCGGCGCTCGAGGATGCGTTCCTGCGTGACGTGACCTCGATGTGCGCCACGATCCCGCATGACGAACTGGCGATCCAATGGGACATGCCCGGCGAGATCGGTGCCATGGAAGAATATTTCGCGACGTGGTTCGGCACCGATACGACGCCGATAGCCAAGCAGACACAGTGCTTGTCCGCCGCCGTACCGGAGGCGGTCGAGCTGGGGTTTCATCTGTGCTACGGTGATCCGCCCCCCGCCGAGGGCGAGCATGGCAAGCATTTCATGGAACCCCGCGATACCGCGATTCTGGTGACGATGGCGAACGTCATCGCCGCCAATACCGGCCGCCGGCTCGACTGGATCCATCTACCCGTGCCGATCGCGCGCGACGATGCGGCCTATTTCGAAGCGCTCGCACAGCTTGCGATCGACAGCCGCACCGAAGTCTTTCTCGGGCTCGTCCATGAGCAGGATGGCGTCGAGGGCGCGACGCGGCGTGCCGCGGCGGCGCAGCGGTTCTGCGGTGCTTTCGGCATCGGCACCGAATGCGGGATGGGGCGCCGGGCGCCGCACGAGATTGCGCCGTTGCTTCGGCTGCATGCCGACGTCGCAGCAGCGGTAGACGCGCAGGCGAAACAGCCGCAGGCGGCCCGGTGACCAAGGCACAATAAGGCCGCGCGTTTTTGGCACACAGACTTAAATGGATACCAAGGGTGCATTAGATCTCTTATTAACGCCCTTCATGGCGGTTTGTGGGATACCGTATTGCCAGAAGCGCTAGTGCGTCCTATGAGGGCAGAAACGACGGAGGTTGCTATGAAGAGTCTGCAGGATAGGATCGATGGGGCCGGTGGGCCGCTGCCCATGTTGCGCGGCTCGAAGATCGGACAATATGTTTTCCCGGTCGCACCCGAGTTCAGCAACTGGCGCGACGAGCAGGAGGCATGGGCCAACACCGCGGTGCTGCTCGACCAGTCGCACCACATGACCGATCTCTATGTCGAGGGTCCCGACACGATCCGGCTGCTCGCCGACCTGTCGATCAACAATTACAAAAACTTCGGCCGCAACAAGGCCAAGCAGTTCGTCGCGTGCAACCATGACGGCTATGTCATCGGTGACGCGGTGCTGTTCGGGCTCGACGATTACCGCGTCAATATCGTCGGACGGCCGCACGTGCCGAACTGGGTCCAGTATCATGCGCTGACCGGCGGCTACGATGTCGTCGTCGAACGCGACGAGCGCACGATCGTCAACGGCAACGGCCGCGGGCGCCGCAGCTACCGCTTCGAGGTACAGGGGCCGAAGGCCTGGGCGATCCTGGAAAAGCTCAATGGCGGGCCCATCGACGAGATCAAATTCTTCTCGATGGGGCAGATCACCATCGCCGGGCGGCGTGTCCGGGCGCTGAAGCATGGCATGGCGGGTGCGCCCGGTCTTGAATTATGGGGTCCGGCGGCCGAGTCGGAGCTGATCCGCGATGCCATTCTCGAGACGGGCCGCGAATTTGGTCTCGTTCAGGGCGGCGCGCGTGCGTATTCGACCGCCAGCACCGAATCGGGCTGGTTCGCATCAGTGCTACCTGCGGTCTACACCGATCCCAAGCTCGCCGACTATCGCGCCTGGCTGCCGGCCGCAGGGTTCGAGGCGACCGGATCGCTCGGCGGCAGCTTCGTTTCGGACCGGATCGATGATTATTACATTCGCCCGCTGGACGCGGGGTATCGCTTCATCGACTTCGAGCATGACTTTATTGGCCGGGACGCATTGCTCGCACACAAGGATGAGC
This sequence comes from Sphingomonas sp. UYEF23, assembly GCF_040546165.1. Taxonomy (NCBI): domain Bacteria; kingdom Pseudomonadati; phylum Pseudomonadota; class Alphaproteobacteria; order Sphingomonadales; family Sphingomonadaceae; genus Sphingomonas; species Sphingomonas sp. UYEF23. Next base: position 196,175 of record NZ_JBEPNG010000007.1, read on the forward strand.
CACACCTAAAAAAGGTCACGCTGACCTGGGACATCGAAGATGTCATGCGCATCGCGCGGTCACAGTTCAACGATGGCGACGAGCGCTTCAAGTTCATGGAGGCACCGGCGGCTTATTTCGCAACCTTTCCGTTCGATACCGTTCTGGTCAATGACGAGCGGGTCGGCTTCTCGACCTACGTCGTCTATAGCTCGAATCAGCGCCGCTGGATCTCGCTCGCGTTGGTCGATGCAGCGCGCGTCGCCGACGGCGACGTGGTGGAGATCGTCTGGGGTGAGCCTGAGGGCGGATCGCCCCGTCCGATTGTCGAGCGTCACCAGCAGACCAGGGTCCGCGCGATCGTCGGCCCGAGTCCGGTCGTCTCGCAAATACGCGAAGGCTATCGTCCCTATCTAGACCACTCAGCCTAACGAAAGCGCCACTACGTATCCGAATCCTATTTGATGAAGGCTGGCACGCGTCGCACGTAGCGCCGGCCAGCCTTATCGATCCGGCCAGAGTTGGTATTATAGCGACGGCATACCTATCGCAACATTACCGCTATGAGTCCGTCAAAAGTACAAAGGTCAATGAAGAGATATTATAAAGTACCCTATACACTCGAAACAGTTGTGCTGCCGAAATAGCGATGCATTGATTGAGCAGATTTTTTTAATTCGAACTATTCTCCGCTAGAGGATTTGGGGCATTTGGGGATTAATCAGCCGCTGGACTTTGCATACCCTTTCGTATTGCTCGATGACGCTCGCGTTGTAAACGCTGGATTAACTCGCCTTTACCGCAATCCGGTCGAAATCATTAAGACTGAAGAACGCAATCAGATACCCGACTGCCTTGCTGAACTTCGCGGCGCCGCCGGTCGCGGTCTTCATGCTGCAGGCTGGATCTCCTACGATGCGGGCCCGCCCGGTGAGTCCTGTGTTTCCTCGGCCTACGGACCGCTGCTGTGGTTTGGGCTTTTTAGCGAATACCAGATCGTGAAGAACGTTCCAACCTTGCTGCCCGATCCAGCCGGCGCTTGGGCAGGGCCGCCGGTACCTCAAATTGATGTAGCCGGTTATGAGGAAGCCTTTACACGCGTTAAGAAATATATTGTCGCTGGCGACATCTATCAGGCCAACTTAACTTTCCAGACGAGCTGCGCCGTACTGGGCGACCCCCTAGCTCTTTACGCGCGTATCCGCGGCCATGCGGCCGCCGGCTGGGGCGGCATTGTTTTCGATGGGAGGCATACATTCTTGTCCTTCTCGCCGGAATTGTTCTTTCGCCTTAACCGCGACCAACTCGAAGCCCGTCCGATGAAAGGAACTGCTAAACGCTTTGCAGATCGGCGCGCAGACGCAGCGACGGCGACCGCGTTACCTCTGGACGAAAAACAACGTGCCGAGAACCTGATGATCGTCGACCTGTTGCGAAACGACCTATCGCGGGTAGCGATTCCGGGGAGCGTAAAGGTTCCTGCACTCTTCACAGTCGAAACCTATCCAACCGTCCATCAGCTAACATCAACCATCGTCGCAACGCTGGCGGACGGCGCAGATGCAATCTCGGTATTAGAAGCTTGTTTTCCGTGTGGATCAATAACCGGAGCGCCTAAGCTGCGCGCGATCGAAATTGCCGCCGAAGTGGAGGCAGGTCCGCGCGGAATCTATACCGGGACAATCGGGCACATCGATCAAGGGGGGGACGCAGCCTTTAACGTAGCGATCCGAACCATGGTATTAAAGGATCTTCCATCTGCGACAACGGAAGCGACGCTTGGCATCGGATCAGCAATAGTAGCTGACTCCACATGCGAAGCGGAATGGCAGGAATGCCTCCTAAAAGGAGCCTTCATTTCCTCTGCGATGGTGCCTTTCGATTTGGTCGAAACGATGCGTTTCGAAGTGGATAAGGGCATTTTGGATCTCGATCGACATTTCGTGAGACTTCGGGGCGCCGCGGCGGCCTTCGCGTTTTACTTCGAGCCACAACTTCTGATCAAACAGCTGCAAGCAGCAACCTCCTTGCTGTTGGTCGATAGCCGGGTGCGCTTGCAATTATCTCGATCAGGCAATGCAGTAATCGATGTGCAGGCGCTCCCGCACACGCCGATCTATCCTATCATTGTGCCGATCGTTCCTCTGCCCGTTTCGGAAAATGACTTTCGGTTACAGTACAAGACCAGTGACCGCAGCTTCTATGATAGTGCGCGCGCGAACTATTTCGAGGTGCTGTTTGTACGGAACGATGGCCTGCTGACCGAGGGCAGCTTCACTAACTTATTCGTGCCACGTGAAGACGGTATTTTACTTACGCCTTCGTTGCGTTATGGTCTTCAGTCGGGAGTTTTGCGCCAGCGGCTTATCGAACAGGGAGCTGCAGTCGAAGCCGACCTGATGGAGACTGACCTGAAGTCAGGCTTCAAGATCGGGAACGCCGTGCGCGGTCTGCTGAACGCTCGGTTACCCTAAAACGCGATTTTTCGGTTAATCTCGACGTCACCCTGTTTCTCCCGGGCGCTTAGTGGTCATTCGTGGCTCTGGTCGAATGAAAAAGGTCGAAGCCCACGATAGCCTGCCCGAATATCGGCTCTTCCTCAAAGACGTCGTTCCTAGGTCCAGTGACCTCATAGGCTCCAAAACGGCCAACTTGAAGAACGGGAGGGGAACATTTCTGTGCGATTGACTGTTGCGATTGGACATCGAAAGATCGGGTCTTCAGTGGTTGGGAGCAGATGATGTCGGTCGGCGATGCGGGCGTTGCGGAGGGGACCTACTTCTGCACTGGAGAATTGGATTTGACGATCTGGCGCTTTTGGAAGCCAAGCCCTTGTCCTCCCGCCTGGGATTTGCCGTGCAATTGCTGACCTGTCGCGCGACGGGCCGTTTTGTGAGAGTCCATCGGGAGCTTCCTAGTGCGGTCATCGCGTATCTGGCGGAACAGACCGGCGCTCGCGTGCCCGAATTGGCGGACTATGACTGGCTCAGCAGGTCCGGGCGGCGTCATCGCGCAGAAATCCTTAGGGTCAGGACCCATTGATGTGAGAGGCGCGATCTGATTCAGGCTCTGCGAGGAGACTGGCGATGAGCAACCTGTACTGGCTGACGGACGACCAGATGGCGCGGCTGGACCGTATTTTCCCAAGAGCCACGGTAGGCCGCGGGTCGATGATCGGCGGGTGTTGAGCGGCATTGTTTTCGTGAACCGCAACGGGCTGGGTTGGTGCGATGCGCCCAGGGAGTACGGACCGCACAAGACCCTCTACAACCGGTGGAAGCAATGGGGCGAGAGGGCGTTTTCCTGCGCATGATGGAAGGACTGGCTGCTGCGAGCGCCACGCCCAAGACGATCATGATCGACGCGACCTATCTCAAGGCACACCGCACGGCATCGAGCCTGCGGGTTAAAAAGGGGATCTCGGGCGCCTCATCGGTCGTACCAAAGGGGGCATGAACACCAAGCTGCACGCCGTCAGCGATGCAGAAGGTAGACCGCTCAGCTTCTTCATGACCGCTGGCCAGGTCAGCGATTACACCGGCGCTGCAGCGCTGCTCGACGATCTGCCCAAGGCGCAGTGGATGCTGGGCGACCGCGGCTACGACGCAGACTGGTACAGGGACGCCCTTCAAGCAAAGGGCATAACACCCTGCACTCCGGGACGAAAATCTCGGAACGTGCCCATCAAATACGACAAGCGCCGCTACCGAAGCCGCAGCCGCATCGAGATCATTTTTGGCCGCCTGAAGGACTGGCGCCGCGTCGCCACCCGCTACGATCGATGCCCGACGGTCTTCTTCTCTGCCATAGCGCTCGCCGCCACTGTCATCTTCTGGCTCTGGTCAACGAGTCCTGAGCCTAGTGCAGCCGTTCGCCTTGAGGCCCGCGCGGTTCGCGAAGCGGCAGGTAGAGCAAGCGGAGATATTCGTCGGCAAGCGCGCGCGCGGTATCGGGCAGCAGCTTCTTCACGGTCCCCGTAAACGAACCCCCGACAAAGAGTGGCTCGACGCCGGACGCCTGACGCTCATCTCGACGGAGGACATCCCGGCCGGGGGGCTAATCCGGCCGATGGCCGCAGCCTACCCGTCCGATGCGCCGCCTGGCCCAGCCGGGCGCTGGCTGATCAACCACTTGAAGCAAGCTGCGATGAGTAGACAACCGCGTCCCAAGCCCGACATTCATAACGGCAAGAGCGGTTCGCATTAGACTGACGGGATAGCTTACTGCGGGTGCTGGCACCGCATGACGACCATGTTCGGCGAGCGGTTTGGCGTGATCCCCGTTCCCCCGACAGAGCGGCTGCGTTGGCCATCCATGGATCTATGAGGCTCGAGAAGAATGCCTAGCAGCCGCTTGCGCTTTCTTGCCATGGGTGCCCATGGCATAGGAAGCGATGTCCTTCAGCGTCCGGGTCGTGTCCGCCAGCAGGGGCGCCGACAGAACGAGGCGTTGTTCGACCAGCGCCTTGCCCTGGACGTAATCGCGGGTCGCGTTGACGCAATCGAGTGCGATGACGGCTCCCCGTTTCAGATAGACGACAGAGAAACTACGGCTGGCGACGGCGCCGCGCACGATCGCCTGGTCATGGTCGATCGATAGGCCGACGGTCTGCAGCTTCAGGTCGTATTGCTGTGACCATAACCAAGGCACGGCGTGGTAGGGTTCTGGCGCTCCGGTGATCGCCTTGGCGACGATGGTGGCCATGTCGCTGGCGTTCTGGACCGATTCGAGGCGGATGGCGCGGCCGTCGGCGAAGCTGTTCGCGTGCATCGCGCAGTCGCCGATCGCGTAGATGTCGGGCAGCGAGGTGCGGCACTGCGCGTCCACATCCACGCCGTTGTCGCCCGCAGCTCCTGCCTCGACCAGCTGTTGCACTGCAGGCACGATGCCGATCCCGACGATCACCATGTCGACCGCAACCCGCTCGCCGCCCGCAAGCCGCACCGCCGCGGCGCGGCCGTCGCTCTCCTCGATGCAGTCGACTACGGTCGACAGCCGGATATCGACACCGTGGGCGCGGTGTTCGGCCTCATAAAACCGCGAGAGCGGCTCGCCGGCAACGCGGGCGAGTACGCGCGGCAGCGCCTCCAGTGCTGTGACGTGCTTGCCGAGCTTCGCAAGCACAGCGGCCGCCGCCAGCCCGATATAGCCGCCGCCGACGATCGCGACGCGCACGGTGTTGGCGAGCTCGCCGGCCGTCCGATCGACATCCGCCCGGCTGCGCACGCTGTGAACGCCCGACAGGTCATGGCCAGCGCAGCTCAGTCGACGGGGGTGACCGCCGGTCGCCCAGAAGAGCGTGCCGTAGCCGAACGTGCCGCCATCCGAAAACGTCCCCCGGTGATCCGCCGGCTCGACTGCGACAACGCGCCGCTTGGTCATGATCGTGATTTCCCGTTCCGCATAGAAGACCGGCGGTCGGATCAGGCTGCGCTCGAAGCTCTTGTCGCCCGCCAGATAGTCCTTGCTAAGCGGCGGCCGCTCGTAAGGCAGATCGGGCTCTTCGCCCACCAACGCGATGGTGCCAGCAAAGCCGCGCTGGCGCAGCACGATGGCCGCATGCGCGCCGCCATGCCCGGCGCCGACGATCAAGACGTCCGCCTCGCTCACGTCGGTCTCCGGCATCAATCCTCCGGCGCGATCGTGACCCGCAGCCCGTCAAGCACATCGACCAGCGCGATCTGGCAAGATAGCCGCGAGTTCGGCTGCCGGTGATTTGAACTGTCGAGCAGCTCGTCCTCGTCCGGCGTGATCGCAGGCAGCTGATTGCTTCCATCGTCCACATAGACGTGGCACGTCGCGCACGAACAACAGCCGCCGCACATGGCGAGCAGCTCGTCGAAGCCATTGTCGCGGATCGCTTCCATCACCGATATGCCTGCGGGTGCCTCGACGTCGGTCGCCAAACCCTCACGGGTGATAATGGTCAGTTTCGGCATCGCATGTCCTCGCCCTGATGTGCGCTCACCGTGCCGAGGGCCGCGCCGTGCCAGCGCAGATGGTCGGCCATGAACGTCGAGATGAAGTAATAGCTGTGGTCGTATCCCGGCTGCATCCGAAGCGTCAGGTCGATGCCCGCCGCGTCGCATGCGTCCACGAGGAATCCAGGTCGGAGCTGATCGTTCAGGAACGCATCGGCATCGCCCTGGTCGATTAGCAGAGCTGGCACACGCGCGCCGTCCTCGATCAGCGCCACCGCATCGTGCCGGCGCCAGCCTGCGCGGTCGTCGCCGAGATAGCCGCCCAGCGCCTTCTCGCCCCATGGCACCTGGCTCGGCGCGACGATGGGCGCAAACGCCGAGACGGACCGGAAGCGGTCGACCCGCGTCAGCCCGATGGTCAGCGCGCCATGGCCGCCCATCGAATGGCCCATTATGCCCTGCCGTGCCATGTCCACCGGGAAATGTTCCGCGACCAGCGCGGGCAGCTCCTCGGTGACGTAGCGCCACATCTTGTAGTTCGCCGCATAGGGCGGCTTGGTGGCATCGACGTAGAAACCGGCACCCAGGCCGAAATCATACGCGCCGGCGGGGTCGTCCGCCACGCCCTCGCCGCGCGGCGACGTATCAGGCGCGACGAAGATTAGCCCCAGTTCGGCGCATGCAGCGCGGTACTCGCCCTTGTCGGTCACGTTGGCATGCGTGCAGGTGAGGCCGGACAGATACCAGACGACCGGCAGTTTCGCGTCGTCGGCATGCGGCGGCACATAGACCGAGAAGGTCATGTCGGTCCCGGTCGCGGCCGATGCGTGTCTGTACACGCCCTGCACGCCGCCATGCGCGCAGGAGGTCGAGACCGTCTCCATCAGTACACCACGACGCTGCGGATGCTCTCGCCGGCGTGCATCAGGTCGAAGCCCTTGTTGATCTCGTCCAGCGACAGGACGTGAGTGATCATCGGATCGATCTCGATCTTGCCGGCCATGTACCAGTCGACGATTTTGGGCACGTCGGTCCGCCCCTTGGCGCCGCCGAACGCGGTGCCGCGCCAGTTGCGCCCCGTCACCAGCTGGAACGGGCGCGTAGCGATCTCCTTGCCCGCCTCCGCCACGCCGATGATGATCGACGTGCCCCAGCCGCGGTGGCAGGCCTCCAGCGCCTGGCGCATCACCGTCGTGTTGCCGGTGCAATCGAACGTATAGTCCGCGCCGCCGTCGGTAAGTGCGACGAGGTGCTGCACGATGTCGCCGTCCACCGTCTTCGGGTTCACGAAGTGGGTCATGCCGAAGCGCCTGCCCCAATCCTCGCGGTCCGGGTTGATGTCGACCCCGACGATCATCCCCGCCCCCGCCATGCGCGCACCCTGCAACACGTTAAGCCCGATGCCGCCCAGACCGAAAACGACCACTGTGTCGCCGACCTGGACCTTGGCGGTGTTGACCACCGCGCCGACCCCGGTCGTGACGCCACAGCCGATGTAGCAGGAGGACTGGAACGGCGCGTCCGCGCGGATCTTCGCCACCGCGATCTCGGGCACCACGGTGAAGTTCGAGAATGTCGAGCAGCCCATGTAATGGAAGATCGGCTGCCCCTTGTACGAGAACCGGGTCGTGCCGTCGGGCAGCAGCCCCTTCCCTTGCGTCGCGCGGATCGCGGTGCACAGGTTGGTCTTGCCGCTGAGGCACGACTTACATTGCCGGCACTCCGGCGTGTAGAGCGGAATGACATGGTCGCCCGGTGCCACGCTCGTCACCCCCGCGCCAACCTCGCGGATGATCCCTGCCCCCTCATGCCCCAGCACGCTCGGGAACAGCCCCTCGCTATCGAGACCATCTAGCGTGTACGCATCGGTATGGCAGATCCCCGTAGCCATGATCTCGATGAGCACCTCGCCAGCACGAGGGCCTTCCAGATCGAGCTCGACGACCTCCAGCGGCTGCTTCGCCTCGAACGCTACCGCTGCGCGGGTCTTCATGCGTGTTGCTCCAGATAAAAAGAATACGACGTCATGCCGCTGCCACGATCCGATTGCGCAGCGTTCCCAAACCTTCAACGGTCGTCTCGACGATGTCCCCGGCGCGTAGATAGGTGCCGGTCGCCTGGCCTACACCGCCAACGGTGCCGGTCGCGAAGATATCGCCCGGCTCCAGCGTCATCATCGTGGATGCGAAGGCGATCTGTTCCTCGGCCGAAAAGATCATGTCGCCGGTGCTGCCCTGCTGCTTGACCTCACCGTTGACGGCCAGCCGCAGCGTCTGCGCATCCGTCGCGCCGGCGAACGCGCGCGGCACGAACAGCGGGCCCATCGGCGCGAAACCGTCGTGCGACTTCGAGGACAGCCAGTCCGTCTTGAAGTTCGGCCGGTCGGCGCGCCACAGCAGGTCGCGGCAGCACAGATCGTTGGTGACCATATAGCCGGCGATGTGATCGGCCGCATCGGCGACCGCGATGCCCCGCCCGCGCCGGCCGATCACGACCGCGAGTTCGGCCTCCCAGTCCATCTGGTGCTCGCCGGGCGGCAGCGCGATGTCGTCATAGGCGCCGGTCAGTGCGCTCGACGCCTTGAGAAAGAGATAGGGCTGCGCCCCATCCTTCTCGCCGGTGAAGCGCCTGGCCGGGTCGGCGTTGCCGGCAGCGACGTTGTAGGCCGCCATTTCCTTCACGTGCTCGCCATAGTTCGCCCCGGCATGAAGCATCTTACCAGGGCGTGCGATTGGAGCATGGTAACGCAGCGTTTCCCGCTCCAGCGCTTCCGCAGCCGCAAACGTGCCGGCGCCGACATGCCGCTCGAGCGCGGCGACGCTCGCGTCCCAATCGTCCAGCAGATCGAGAATGGTTGCACCCACCCAGGCCGGATCGAGCGCGTCGAGCCGGACGATCCGCTCGTCCGCGGCAACGCCCGTAAAGGTGGCGTCCCCCCGCGAGAAACGGCCCAGCCCGAAGCTCACAGCCCAATCACCCGGCGGGCGTTGTCGATCTCGATCGCGCGACGTGACGCGTCATCGACTGGCAGGGCATCGACGGCGGCGATCGTCCCCGTCATCAGCTTGCGCCCGCCTGCAAAATCGAACGGCGCATCCGATGCGAACAAAATATGGTCCGTTCCGAAGAAGGCGTGCGCGCATTGCGCCGCGGCGGCAGATCCGTTGAGCGCGGTGTCCGCGTACAGCATCCGGTAATAGTCCAGCAGCGGCTTCTTCAGGCCCGCCTTCTCCGCCAGCGGGTTGTGGCCCTCCGCACCGTCGAAAATCTGCGTGAAGCCGATGGCGATCTTTTCCGCGAAGAACGGGACCATGCCGCCGCCATGATGGGTGATGATCTTCAAGCCGGGGAGCTTGTCGTAGATGCCCGAGAAGATCAGTCGCGTGACCGCCGCACTGGTCTCATAGGGCCAGCCGAAGGTGAACCAGATCTCGTCGGCCGAGACGTGCTCGGTCGGGTAATCGGCATGGTGCGGCCCGCGCATCGGGTGGATCCACACCGGCTTGTCCAGCCGTGCCATCGTCTCGAACAGGGGCAGGAACTCGGGCGCGCTTAGCGGCTTGCCGAGCACGTTGCTGTAGATCTGGATACCGCATGCGCCGAGTTCGGTCACCGCCCGCTCGGCTTCCACGACCGCGGCGTCCGGGTTGTTCATCGGCAATGCGGCGGTGAAGCCCGGGAAGCGATCCGCATTGGCCTTCTGCACTTCGGCCAGCGCGTCATTGGCGAAACGGGCATACTCCGGCGTGACGTCGGGCGTGCCAAGCAACTCGATCGGCGGGTTGGAGAGCGACAGGATCTGCTGATAATCGGGGTATTCGTCCATCAGCCGCAGGCGGTGGTCTAGGCTCCACAGCTCCGGCAGCTTCTCGAAGCTGAGCAGTCCGAAATTGCCGGGCAGCAGCCCTTGGAACCGGCGGAACACCACCTCGGGCAGGAAGTGACTGAAAACGTCAAGGCGCATTGGCATATCCTTCACAGAACCGAATGCTGGACGAAACTCGCCGGCGCATCGTCACCCCATTGCGATGCGAAGCCGACATCGACCGAATGCGACCCTTGCGGATGGCTGGCGTTAAGCACGTCGCTGTCGGTCCAATGCTCGTGGATGCGGTTCCACGGGTCCTGCCAGTAATCGAAGATCTGGCTGCCGAGAAAATGGCGGCCGATGCCCCAGCTGTGTTGGTATTTCTTCGCTGCCTTCAGATGCTCGTGCCCCGTCATCACGTCGTCGAGGTCCTGCACCTCGAACGATATGTGGTTGAGCCCGTTGCGTTTCTGCTGAACGACGAAGAGGACGTGATGGTCGACCATCTCGTCGCCGCGATCAAGCCGATTGAAAGATGCGATCACGTGATCGGGCTCGCCGACCCATACGTCGTCGGTGCCGAGCATGCCGAGCTTGTCGCGATACCATGCGACGGTGCCGGGTAAATCGGTGGCGTGCACGACAGCATGGCCGATCCGCTTCACCTGCGACGCGCCGAGCGTCGGGCGCATCAACTCGCCAGGACGCATGATCCCGTGCGCGCCGACGTTCAGGTGCTGACGCTTGACCGGCATCGCCGGCAAACGGGTCACATCGGCGAGGATCTCGATCTGGAACCCCAATGGGTCGGTCAGCACCACACGCTTGCCACCACCCGGCTCGTCGAGGCTCTCCACCGCCTGCGGTCCGGCGAGCTTCGCCAGGTCCGACGCATCGGTCGCGAGATAGCCGAAGCCGACGACCTTGGGCTCGCCCAGCTCGGTGACGTGGAGATGATGGTTGCCGTCGGTACCGCGCATGTACAGCGCGGTCGGCGTCCGGGCCACCTTCGCCAGACCGAAGTCAGTCAGAAAGGCTTCGGCCTCGTCGAGATCGGGCGAGCGAAGGCGGATGAACGCGAGTTCGGGAACCTTGACCTGGGTCTCGATCATGCGACGGGCTCCTGCAAGAGATTGCGGTCGAAGAAGTCGAGCGTCAGCGCCAGCGCCTCGTCCGCTTCGGGCTGGCTGTAGGTCAGGCCACCATGGCGCGCGAAAGCATGGTCGGCATATGGGTACTGGTGGATGGTAACGAGTGGACTGGGACTCAGCTTGCGCATCAGCAAATCGTTGACCTCGCGCTGCACCCACCGGTCCTTCATCGCCATGTGCAGCATGAACGGGCGGTGTAAGTTACCGACTTCGCGAATTTCGTGTTCGATATAGGTGCCATAATAAGCGACCGCGCATGCGATGTCGGTGCGGCAGCACATCAGGTAACAGAGCTTGCCACCCAGGCAGTAGCCGACCGCCCCAACCGGGACATGAAACTGTTCGTTCAGCCAGCCGGCACAATCCTCCATGTCGCGAACGGCCAGATCATAGTCGAAGTCATAATAGAGATCGAACGCCTTCTCGACATCTCCCGGCACCCGGTCCGAGAGTTCGACACCCGGCTCCTGCCGCCAGAACAAATCGGGCACCAGGCAGATATAGCCTGCCTCCGCGAACTCGGTTGCGTGCGCGCGCATCGTGTCATTGACTCCCCAGATCTCCATGATCGCGATAACCGCGCCTTTCGGCGGGCCATCGGGGACTGCAAGCCAGCCACCCATCGCGCCGTCGCGTAATTCGATCCTGACCGCTTCCTGCTTCATTTCGATCCTCCCAGCCGATTGACGGCCGCCGTTATCCTGTCCTTGTGGTCTTGCGTTCCATGAGCCAGAGCCTGGAACGCCGCCGACAGCTCGAGCACGCTTTCCAGGCTCGCCGTCTGTGCCTCACGGAGCAGCCGCTTGGCCATCCGCAATGCCTGTGGCGGGTTCTGCGCTATCTCGACCGCTAATGCATGGGCGCGCGGTAGCAGCTCGTCGTCGGGCACCACTTCGGAAACCAGTCCGCAGGCCAGCGCCTCGGCGGTATCGATCGTCCTACCCGTGAACGTTAGTTCCGCCGCTTTCGATATGCCGACGATCTTCTGAAGCAGGAATGCGCCACCGTCACCCGGAATGATCCCGAGTTTGACGAAGCTCTCGGCAAAGCGCGCCGACTGGCTCGCGATGCGGATGTCGCACATGCAGGCGAGGTCGAGCCCGGCGCCGATCGCGGGGCCGTTGATCGCTGCGATCACCGGCACCTCCATGTGGAACAGCGCCTTGGGAATGCGGTGGATGCCGTGTTTGTAATGATAGCGATCATCGACGGGCTCCAGCGCCGGATCGGCCCCACGCGCGACCATCGCCTTTATGTCCCCGCCTGCACAGAACGCCTTGCCTGCGCCCGTCAGCACCGCCGCCCGTACCGACATGTCCGCCTCGAGCCGGTGACACGCCGCTTCGATGGACGCATATTGCTCGTCATTCGCCAGAGCATTCCGGCTTTCGGGTGCGTTAAGGGTAAGCGTCGCCACGTGATCCGCAATCTCGACACGGACGAATCCATTCATATCACGCCCTCCTGTACCAATTTGACCATTCGAGGACCAAGGCCAAGCCCTTCGCTGAGGATCGCGTCATTATGCTGCCCCAAGGTGGGTGGCGATAAACGGTAGACGATCGGCGTTGTGGACAGTCGGAGCGGATTTGCGACGAGAGGGGTCGATCCTGCGACGGGATGGGGCAGATCCACGCGCATGCCGCGGGAGACGATCTGAGGATCGGCGAAGACGTCGGCAAGCGTGTTGATCGGGCCGCACGGCACGCCGATTGCCTCGAGCGCCGCCACCCATTCGCTGGTCGTGCGGGAGACGGTGGCGCCGCCGATGCGCGACACCACCTCTGCGCGCGCGGCGACCCGGCCGCTGTTCGTGGCGAAGCGGGGGTCCCGCGCGAAGCCCAGCAGCTCCCAGAGCCGCGCGAACTGCGCATCGCTGCCGACGGCCACGATCATGGCGCCGTTTAGCGTCGGAAAATCCTGATAGGGCACGATATTGGGATGCGCGTTGCCCATCGGTTTCGGGCTGTCACCAGACACCAGATAGTTCATCGCCTGGTTGGCCAGGCAAGCGACCTCCACGTCAAGCAGCGCCACGTCGATATGCTGCCCCTCTCCGGTCACGTCGCGGTGGGCGAGTGCGGCAAGGATGCCGACGGTGCCGTACAGCCCGGTCAGGATGTCGACGACCGCAACACCGACCTTCTGCGGTCCACCGCCGGGCTCATCGGCTTTGCTGCCGGTGATGCTCATCAGCCCGCCCATCGCCTGGATCAGGACATCGTATCCGGCGCGCGTCGCATATGGCCCGGTCTGCCCAAACCCGGTGATCGAACAATAGATGAGGCGCGGATTGATCGAGCGCAGGCTCTCGTAATCGAGACGATAGCTTGCCAACCCGCCGACCTTGAAGTTCTCGATCACGACATCGGCGCCAGCTGCCAGACGTCGGATGATCTCCTGCCCATCGGGGCTGGCGATATCGACGGTCACCGAGCGCTTGTTCCGGTTGGCCGCGAGATAATAGGCGGACTCACGGGTCGGTATGCCCTCCGCATCGGCGAGGTATGGCGGTCCCCAGCCGCGCGTGTCGTCTCCGCTCCTGGGCCGCTCCACCTTGATGACGTCGGCGCCGAGATCGGCAAGCAACTGGGCCGACCATGGCCCGGCGAGGATACGCGACAAATCGAGGACGCGCAGTCGGCCGAGCGCCCCCTGCCTATCGCTCTGGACCGCCCAACCACCCTGCCCCCCATCGTCGAGCATTTTTTGCTCTGTCAAGATCGCTCTCCTTCGGTGTTGGTTTAAAGGCAGCGCTACGATAGTGATAATGCCGATTATCTATCAGGACGATTGAAGCGCTCGATGATCCCACCCCGCTCCTCCATAAAGCTGCGTCAGCTCGAATATTTCCTGGCGGTCGCTCGGACCCTGAACTTCTCGAAAGCCGCCGATTCGATCTTCGTCACGCAACCGACGATGTCCCACCAGATCGCGGAGCTCGAAAGCCAGATCGGCGCGGTCCTCTTCAACCGTAACGGCAAGGCCGTGCGCCTGACCGAAGCAGGTATCCTCTTCCGGGCCTATGCGATGCGATCGCTGGCCGAACTCGAGGCGGGACGGCATGCGCTAGAAGAGCTGAGTGGGCTGCAGCGCGGCACGCTGAGGGTCGGCGTGAGCCAGTCCTTCGTCCGCAAGCTCCTGCCGCCGATCCTGGGTGCGTTCATTGGCCGCCACCCGGCGGTGCAGCTGACCGTCACCGAGATGACCGCAGGGCAGATCGAGCTTGCGCTGTCGCAGAGCGAACTCGATCTCGGCATCGCCTTTGCACCCGCGGTGCTCGACGAGACGGTTCTGGAACCACTCCTGGAGGAGCGGCTGATGCTCGTGATGCGCGCGTCGCACCCACTTGCGGTCCATGATCAGGTGGCGATGCGTCTGCTCGACGGCGTGGCCATGGCCAGCTTGTCCGAGACGTTCTCGACTCGTTCGATGATCGATCATTTCCTCGCACAGGCTGGCGCCAGCCCGGTCATCGCCTGCGAGACGAACTCGATCGCCGTCATGCTCGGAGTCGTCGCGTCGTCGGACGTGGTCGCCATCATTCCCGAAGGCGCGATCATTCCGGCTCGGGACATCAGGATCGTGCAGCTCACCGACCCCGCGCCCGTGCGCGTCTCGGCGCTGCTGTGGTCACGGCACAGTTTCCGCAGCAATGCCGCCGAAGCCTTCGCGATCATGCTCCGGACGAACTTCCAGAACCTCCTATCGGTAGCGGCATGAGGCGATAGAGGTTTTCTATTGATCCGATAGAATAATAAACATTCAGATATCCCGATCCGGGCCTAATCTTCACGATACCGACACCCGCAAGAGGTGCGACGCCCGGGAAGAGGATAACTGATGGCCGTTACGGCATTTGGGTTCGTGCGCGCACAATCGTTCATGATTAAGCCAGTCGGTCTGCTGACGACCTGCGCGGCGATCGCAATCGCGAGCGGCGCCACTCCCGCTCGGGCGCAGAGCGTCTCGACGCCGGCCACGTCGCCTGCCGACCCGGCGCCTGCCGATCCACAAGCGGATCCGAATACGGCGGACATCATCGTCCACGCGCTGCGCCGATCCGAAACCCTGCAGAGCGTGCCGGCCGCGATCACCGCCTTCACTGCGACGCGCATCGAGGAGGCGGGCATCACGAAGCCGGCCGACTTCATCGCGCAGACGCCCAACGTCACGCTCGTCCAGACGCAGAATGCGGGCACGTCGTTCGTTGTCATCCGCGGCATCGGCCAGGCGCGAAACAGCGAACCCTCGGTCGCCGTAGTCGTCGACGGCGTACAGCAGGTGAACCCGTCGCAGTTCAACCGCGAACTCTTCGACGTCGATCAGATCGAGGTTCTGAAAGGTCCGCAGGGCGGCGTCTACGGGCGCAATGCGATCGGCGGCGCGATCGTCATCACGACGAAGGCCCCCACCGACACGCTGACCGGGCGCTTCAAGGGCGGTTTCGACAATGGTCCCGGCTTTCGCGTGCAGGGGGTACTGAGTGGCCCAATTACGAAGGGCGGGGACCTGAAGTTCCGCGCCGGACTGTCGTACTACGACACCAACGGCTTCATTCCCAACGTCTATACGGGCAAGAACGCAGACCCGGTGCGCGACCTGTCGGGCAGCGCGCAGCTGCTGTGGGAACCGTCCAGCACGCTGTCGTTCGATCTGCGCGGTTCAGTCGATAGGCTGCGTACCCGCGGCTATTACTTCAACATCGTCTCCGACGTGAACGACACCAGCGTGCCAGTACAGGTCAACAACCCCGGCATTGACAACCGCGACATCTACGATGTGTCGGCCAAGGTTTCCTACGATGCCGGCTTCGGCACGTTCACGTCGATCACTGCCTATGATCGCCTGACCGAGATCGTGACCGGCGACGGCACAGACTTCAAGCCGCGCGAACAATCCCTGCTTTATGGCTATTTCGGCTTCGATCTGGCGCAAAGCCAGTTCCTCCAGGTCGAAGCGGTCAGCCAGGAGGTACGCTTCGCATCGCCTGTCTATCGGCCCTTCAGCTTCATCGTCGGTGCCTACGGCCTGCACACTGACCGCTACATCTCGACCAGCAATCTGAAGGATATCGGCGAGGGCGTGTTCCCGGTCTACCGCACACCCAGCACCAACCCGCGCAGCCCACAGTATAGTTTCCTCGCGGACTCGCAGAACAATTTAGCCTGGGCGGTGTTCGCAAACGTCAACTGGAAGCTCGCGCTCGGCCTGGAATTCGACGGGTCGCTACGCTATGACTCCGATCGTCGTCGGCAGACGACGCTGACGCCGACCGCGTATCTGCCGAACGTGCCGGGCTTCCCGCAGGGACTGACCGGCGACGTGCGCGCCAAGACCTTCAAGGAACTTCAGCCCAAGGCCACGCTGCGCTACAAGGTCGGCAATCCACTCCTGGTCTATGCCAGCTTCAGCCGGGGTTTCCGCAGCGGCGGCTTTAACCAGACAGGGGTGGCCGCGATCGCCGCGTCGAGCGGGGTGGTCGGCATCCGCGACGTCTATGACGCTGAGGTCGCCACGACTTATGAGATCGGCGCCAAGACGCAATGGTTCGACCACCAGCTCGATATCAACGTCGCGGCGTACACGACCAAATCGCAGAACGGCTATTTCTTCTTTTATCTCGCCACCAACGGAACGCAGAACCTCGGCAACGTGCCTGAGGCGAGGTACAAGGGCTTCGAGGTCGAGGTGAACGCGCGGCCGATGCGCGGCTGGGAACTCAACGCTGGGTTCGGCTACACGGACAGCGCAATCCGCAAGTTCCCCGATCCCACGGTGATCGGCAACCACGCCCCGCTGGTTTCGGAATATACCGTCAACGCCGGCACCCAGTATAAATGGGCGCTGGGCGGCAGCGGCATCGAGGCGGTGGCGCGGGTCGACTATCAGCTATTGGGCAAGACATGGTTCGATGTCGCGAACAGCACCGTCCGCCGCCCAGTCGGGCTCGTCAATACGCGACTCGGCCTGCAACGGAACAATTCCTGGACCGTCACCGCATTCGCTAAGAACCTGACGAACCGGCTCTACAATGCCGAATACGCGCCAGGCGGCTTCGTCTTCAAGGCCGAGCCACGGCAATATGGCGTGGAGTTTACGAAAACGTTCTGATCTGTGACCGGGGTGCTGCGTCTGGTGAGCGACGCGGCATCCTAAGGGATGGCGCGCTTTGCGCGCCAAGTCGGGAAGTGCGTCTCGCGCACGAACAGCAGGACGATCAATCCGAGCAGAAGTCCGGCGATCGCCATCGGTAAGATGGCCTGGATGCCGTAGCTATGGGCGACGAAGCCGGCGATGATCGGTGCTACCCCGCCACCGAAGATCTCGCCGACGCCGATCACGAGGCCGGTGGCCGAGGTCATGAGCGCTGGCGGCACAGCCTCGATGCTGAGCGGCCCTGCGGTAAGCGGGATGAGGTTGTGCAGGAAAAAGGCCGTACCGAACAGAAGCATGAACAGCGTCGGGACGTGCGGACCCGCTTTGGCGAACAGCGCGAGAAACACGACCGATCCGATGACGTCGATCAGGCCCACCGTCCGGCGCCCGATACGATCCGACAGCCACAACATGACCAGATCGCCTGCCGTCGCGCCGAAGCCGATGCCCGACAACGCCAGTCCCATGCTCGGCAGATCGAGCTTCAGATAGGCGATCATGTAGCTCGGCAGCATCGCGGTGATGACGATCAGCGCATTGAGCCAGCAGAGCATGGCGATCATGTTGAGCGGAATGTTGGGGTATGCGAACACGTCGCGCCAGCTGTGCGACACCACATCGCGCACCGTCGTGTGAAGCGCCAGCTCTGCCAGTGGAACCGGACGCAGACGGCGCGCCAGCGCCCAGGCCACCACAAGCCCCGGAATCGTGACCAGCGCGAAGATGATCCGCCAATCGACGACGTTGAGCAGCTGGGTAACGACCAGCGGAGCGATCGCCATGCCGAACAGCGGCAATGCGGCCTGCTGGAAGCCGATGTTGCGACCTTGGCTCGCCGGGTCGGAAGCCTCGACCGTGGCCACAAGGGCCGCGGGGGTATACCCCCCCTCGAAGACCCCCATCAGGACGCGAAGGAGGACTAGGCTGAGCAACCCGGTTGCTAGTCCCGACACACCGGCCAGCGCGGAGAACAGGACGATCGAGCCGACGACGACGCGGCGGATGCCGATCCGCCGCACGAGCGGCCCGGCAAGGATCGAACAGAGGCCCCACGATATCGCAAGTGCACCGGTTATGAGACCGAGATCACGGTAGTCGAGATGTAGATCCCGTTGTAGAACGGGAAACATGGGCAGGATCATGAACCGATCGAACCCCACCAGTCCGAAACCGCCCGCCAGCAGTCCGATCGTGAGCGTGTCGTTGCGCGGTCGCGTCACGCCTCCCACCGTGCAGGCAGGTTGACGACGCCGCGGAAGCGCCATCCTTGCGTACGGACGGAGTGGTCCTGATCCAGTGTTACATTATGCAGCGTACGGTAGGTTTCCTCCAGCGCGATCCGGCCGATGTTGCGCGAGAGATAGTGGCCCGAGCAGAAATGGGGGCGGTAACCGAACGAGGCATGGCCCTTGCGCTGGCGATCGATGCGGTAGGAGTCCGGATCGTCCCAGCGGGTCGCATCGCGGTTCGCAGACGACAGGATGTTCGCCACGACGGCGCGTTCGGGGATGACGACGCCGTTCAACTCGAACTCCCGAGCGGCCCGCCTGGTCGTGACGCCGATCGGAGCGATCCACCTCAGACCCTCGTCGAAGGCCTTCAACGCGAGCCCGACGGGATCGGCGGCGACCATGGCGGATTGATCGGGGTTCTGCAGCAATCCGAACATGGCGTTCGCGGCACCGTGACCCGGCTCCTGCAGCGCACCCAGGATGATGACGTGCATCGTGGGCATGATCTCCTCCAGCGAGCGAATCTGGCCTTCGGGCATGCCGCCGCGGACGACGTGCGACGTGACGCTCTCATCGGGTTCCGACACGACTCGCTCGTACACGGGACGCATCGCCTCCGCGATCTCGGCCTTGATCGCGTCCAATGCCGACCAGATCGCAGGATCGTCCGCGACGTTCTGCGCGCCTGCGTTCATCGCATGGAACCACCGCGCCAGCGTCGGACTGTCGACCGCCTCGAGCCCCAGCACGTTGGCGATGCAGCGCACGCTGATCGGCTCGAAGAGCTCGGTGGTAAGGTCCCCCTCCCCGCGTCCGCGTATCGCGTCGAGATAGGATCGCACGATGGGCCGCGCGAGCCCATCGACGTAGCGATCGACCGGCTCGGGCGCGAGCTGCGCGTCAATGCCTGCGCGCAGGCACTTGTGGGTCTCGCCGTCCATCGTCAGGACGTTGGGGATACCCATGGTCTTGACCATCGGCTGAAAGGCGTCGGACGGCCCGAAGACCTTGTCCTGCCCGCCTACCGTCTGGCAATCCCGCCAGCGACTTATAAGCCACTCTCCGGTCGGTTCATAGTAATGGACTGGAGACTGCTCGCGCAACGCGGCATAGATCGGGTAGGGATCGTCGAACAGATCGTCGGGCGTGAAACTTTGCAGGTCGATCGTCATAGTGGCCTCTCAGTATTTGTACCCGGCGGTAAACCCGAACGTACGCGGCGGCGCGAACGAGGCGACATGATTGCCGAAAGCGACCGTGGTTGCATTGGCTCGGACCTTCGCCTGGGTCAGGTTGTCGGTCCATACCGATAGCGAATAGTGATCGTTCGCCGATGTCCAGCGCAGCTTGCCGTTGACCTGGACGAACCGGGGCTGGCGGATCTGGTTGTCGGGTTCGGTGAACCACCCGGAATTGTACGAGACGGTGGCGTTGGCGTTCAGCTTCGCGCCGCTCGCCAGCGCATAGGTATAGTCGCTGCCGAGCGTCCCCGTGAAGGTCGGCGCGATCGGCAGCCGGTTGCCCGTGGCCGGGGCGACGCGGACCGGCGTCCCGCCCTGAAGCGTCGACAGCGGCGCGGCGGGGAAACTGCCGAACTTGGTGCTAAGAAGCTCGATGCCGCCGGTCAGCCGGAAACCACCGCCCAGCTTCGCCGCCAGATCGACGTCCAGTCCATAAGCCCTGGCCTTCGCACCATTGATGATACCGAGCGATCCGTCCTGCTCGATCCGCTGGATCTGGATGTTACTGTAGTCGTAATAGAATACCGACGCGTTGGCCGTCAGGTGACGGTCGAACAGCGTCGACTTCAGGCCTGTCTCATAGGCGTCGAGGACTTCGGGGCTGAACGGTGCGGCGCCGAGCTGTCCGGCGTTGAAACCGCCGCTCTTGAAGCCGCGGTTGAACGACGCATAGACCAGCACGTCGGTGAACTGATGGTCGAGCGATGCGCGAAACGTCGGCTTCCGGAAGGTCGCACTGTCGTGCTGCTCCTGCGGAACCGGGATGAACGCGCCGCTGGTGAGGCCTAGCGTTCGCGTCACGTCCGCCTTGCGCGTTTCCGCGGTGTAACGCAGCCCTACCGTTAACGTGGTCGCGGGCAGCACCTCGTAGCTGGCCTGGCCGTATCCGGCGATTGATTCTGTGCGCTGTTCGCCGAACGTTCGGATCGTCGTCAACGGGAACATCGGATCGATCAGCGCGCCGAGCAGCCGCACGTCGAGCGGATCATATTTGGAATTGGCCTTAAAGTAGAACGCCCCCACGGTCCATTTGAATTTCCCACCCGAAGCCGACTGGAGCTGAAGCTCCTGGCTGAACTGCTGATCGCGCTGGACGTCCTGAATGCCCTGGAACGGCGTGGACGTCGCATCCAGATCGAGCGCATTAGCGTAGTAGAGCTTGCGATAGGCAGTGATGCTCAGCAGATTGAGATGACCGAGGCCCTGCTCGATCTTCAGGCTGCCGCCACCGCTCTCGACGTTGTTAAAACCCTCAAGGTCGCCTGCCACGTCCCAGACGCTGCCGCCATACACCGGTCCCGTGCCCGGTGCGGGGGTGGTGCCGAGTTCGAGCCGGTTGGTCCCTTGCGTGCCCTTGGTGTTGGAATAGTCGCCTGACAGCACGATCTTGGTGTCCGCGCCTGGCGTGAAGACCAGCTTCGATCGCAGATTGATATCGTGATCGGTCCGCTTGGTATCGCGGTTGAGCGTGATGTTCCGGCCATAACCGTCGCCTTGGAACTTCACGAGCGCCGCGAGGTCGAGCGCGACATCGGGCGCCAAACCGCCCGCGACGTACAAGGACCCAGTGCTGGTGTTATAATTGCCGTAGCCGGCGCTTGCCTGGAGCGCAAATTCCTGGGTCGGATCGCGCGTAGTGACCTGGACCAGCCCAGCGACCGCGTTGCGGCCGAACAGCGTTCCCTGCGGACCCTTCAGCACGCTCACCTGCTCGACGTTGTTGAACGAGAACAGGGCGCCGGTGGCCGAGGCATAATAGACGCCATCGACATAGACCGCGACACCGGGCTCGATACCTGGGCCCGCCGTGGACGAGCCGATGCCGCGAAGGCGCGGCGTCACGTTGTTCTGGATGTTGCTGAATGACAGACCCGGCACCAACACCCGAAGGTTCTGCAAGCTGGTGATGCCCGCCGCCGTCAGCTGTTCCGACGACACGGCCGCGACCGCGATGGGAACGGTCTGCAGGTTCTCCGATCGCCGCTGGGCGGTGACGATGATGTCCGCAAGCCCGTTACTCGTTTCGGGCGTCGCAGCCTGCGCCGACGCGGTGCCCGGCGAAGTCGGGCTTGGGAGAGATGCCGGTGCCGGAGGGCTGGTCTGCGCCTGTGCATGGAGCACGCCAGGCATGAGCGCACTCGACACCAGTAGCAGGGTTTTCACCAGAGATCGGCCCACATCATCCTCCAAGTTCATGCTCTGTCGTCAAGCTTAAGCGTTGGATTAGATGCCATGGTCTCAGAGGAGAAATGCTATTAGGGAATGGACACGATAGATCCTGTCTATCGGTAGATCATTCCTGCCGATTGTGCCACCCTACCCTATCTGTAGTCACAACCCATTTATCTGCATGCCGCGATCTGGTTCGAGCTGGGCGAAGGAGACCGCGGACGATCGATCTGTAAGGGCTAACCGAGCAGCAGATAGCGGAGCTTCGCCGTGCTTGTCCAAGAGCGGCGCCTAAAAAGGAATGGATAATCGGTGGGCCGTTCGCATGAAATGCGGCAGGTCGAGCAGACGATTGCTGATATAGGTCAGCGCCACCACCGTGAACCGCCAGGCTGGGGATCAGCGTTGACGGCATGATGCGCACCTGTCGGGCCTGGGCGCTCGCATCGCGCTAGATCTCGGCATGGCTGCCGAGTTCAACCACGCGGTTGATCGGCAAGCCGAAGAACGACATCGATGTCTCCGAATTGCGGACCATCGCGGCGAACAAATGGTCCTGCCACAATGGCATCCGCGCGGAAGAGGGGCTCAATTTCGCGCTCGACGCGGCCAATATGGGAAGTTGGACCCTCGATTTGGAAACAGGGATCGCGCTGCGCTTCTTGACGCCCCCCCTGTTTTTTAGTCCATTTTGAGCGAGAGTTTACCGGCCTTGAGACGCCTTCGGGCAAGGAGCTGGACATGAAGAAATCTAGGTACACCTACGAGCAGATTGCCTTTGCGTTGAAGCAGGCCGAAACCGGCACGCCGGTGGCCGAAGTGATCCGGCGAAAGGGGATTTCGGAGCAGACGTTTTACCTTTGGAAGAAGGTGTACGGCGGTCTCGGCGTCGGCGAATTGTGGCGTCTGAAGCAGCTCGAAGATGAAAACCGACAGCTTAAACAGCTCGTCGCTGACCTAAGCCTGGACAAGCATATCCTGCAGGACGTTCTGAAAAAAAGCTCTGACGCCTGGACGACGACGCGACCTCGTCGCGTACGTCCAGGCGACCCATATTGTCAGCGAACGACGCAGTTGCTCGGCGCTGGGCGTCGAGCGGTCGTCGGTGCGCTACATCTCGCACAAGCCGGATCCGACGCCGTTGGTGATGCGCATCCGTGATCTGGCGGCAACGCGCACGCGGTGCGGCTATTTCCGGATCTATATCCTGCTGCGCAGGGAAGGATGGGTCGCGAACCATAAACGTGTTTACCGGCTATATCGGGATGATGGACTGAGCCTTCGGCTCAAGAAACCAAGGCGCAACGTCAGCGCCGCCAACCGCGAACGGCAACCTGCGGCTCTGGCGGCGAACGAGATGTGGTCGATGGACTTTGTATCGGATGCGCTGTTCGATGGCCGACGGTTACGGGCGCTGACCGTCGTAGACGCCTTCACCCGGGAAGCCTTGGCGATCGACGTCGACCAAGGGATCAAAGGCGAGCAGGTGGTCGAAGCGATGGGGCGGATCTCATCGGTCCGCGGCGCGCCCAAGACCATTCGTGTGGACAATGGCCCGGAGTTCATCTCGAAGGCGCTCGACCGCTGGGCGTATGAGAATGGGCGTGACGTTGGACTTCAGCCGACCGGGCAAACCGACGGACAATGCCTTCGTAGAGTCGTTCAACGGTCGCCTTCGCGACGAATGCCTGAACGCGCATTGGTTCCTGTCCATCACCGACGCTCGCGCCAAGATCGAGGCTTGGCGGCGGGACTATAACGAGAGGCGTCCTCACACATCGCTTGGCTGGCTGACGCCGATCGAATATGCTGCCGCGACGGCCAAGATCGCCGCCGAATGAACGCCGGAAACTCACCTTCGAACTGGATGAGAAACCGGGGGACCCTCATGAATGCCGGAAACTCACCCTCAGGTTGGATGAGAAACCGGGGGACCCTCAAACACTGGCCGGTCTCTGGTTGCCGCTGGATGAAAGGCGGGGGTCACGTCACCTTAGACGCACTTGCAGACATTCAGCGCCATATTGATAGTCCCCGAGCTCGGTTGCTCTTTCATTCGACATCCTCTCGGAGCAATGCCCAATGCATGGTCATCATAAGTCCGACAAGAGCGCGCAGAGCCCAGCCGCAGCGCCGGAGTTACACATTGCGGCAGCGACAACAAAGCTCCGCAGAAGCTGTCGCTACCACCACTTAACTGACAATCTTTACCTCACAGCGACGGATCGTGCCAGCGGCGCTCCTTGATGGTTACCGACGCCGTCGGCCCGACCAACTCCGCATCGCTACCGACGGCAAAGGCGTAGCGTCCGCTCGGCATGGTCCAGCCATTGTCGCGCCAGTCGGCAAGTAGCCGCGGGTCGATGTCGATGGTGGCGGTGGCGGACGCACCCCCCGCAAGGTCGACGCGGCCATAGCCGACGAGGCGCCGCATGCCTTTGCCAGCGCGGGAGACGAGATAGAGTTGCACGACCGTCGCGCCGGAACGGTCGCCGGTGTTCTTCACGGTCACGCGTGCCTGGGTGCCCGTGACTTGCGGCGTGGAGGTCGTGAAGCTGGTGTAGGACAGGCCATAGCCGAACGGGAATGCGGCCTTTGCGCCTTGGCGTGCATTCCAGCGATAGCCGACATCGGACCCTTCGATGTCGTAATCGGCGATCAGCGGCATAGTCCCGTGCGGCGGATTTCCGGCGAAGTCGGGTTCGAGTTCAGCGAAACCATCGACCGATTTCCGCGGCAATTGGTCGGTGCTGGCCGGGAAGGTGATCGGCAGCCGTCCCGAAGGATTGGTACGGCCGAACAGGACGGACGCGATGGCATTGCCGCCGCGCGCCCCGGGATACCAGGCCTCGATGACCGCTGCCGTTCGCTTCAGCCATGGCATCAGCACGGGGCCACCGGTTTCCAGCACGACGATCGTGTTCGGGTTGGCCGCAGCGACGGCTTCGATCAGGGTATCCTGGCCGTTCGGTAACGACAGGTCGGGCTGGTCCAACCCTTCGCTCGCCCATTGCGTCGCAAAGACGACGACAACATCGGCCTGTCGCGCCGCCGTGACGGCATCGGTGATGTAGCGTCCGTCGCGGAATCGGAAAGACGCCTGTGGGGCCAGCGCCTTCATTGCATCAAGCGGGACCGACCGATGATAGGATTGCGTAAGAAACGCAGCGAATGACCCGGTGCCGCCGAGCGAAATCGACAGCGCTGGGCCGCCCTGGCCCTGCACCTGACTGGACCCAGCCCCCGACAACACCCCTGTGTCGGCATAGCCGCCGATCACCGCAATCCGTTTCGCCGTGGCCGCAAGCGGCAGGACGTTGCGTTCATTGCGCAGCAGGACGATGCCCTGTTTGGCGACATCCTCCGCTACCGCGGCATTGGCGGCAAAATCGATCGCCCCGCCCGGTTTGGCCGGAGAAATATCCATGCCATGTTCGTAAATCGCCCGCAGGATGCGGCGGTTCATGTCGTCGACGCGCTTGGCGTAGGCTGGATTGACGCGAGCCTCCTTCGCCAGCGTGTCGCTGAAGAAGACGGCTGGGTCAAGCTCGGCACCAGATTGCTGATCCAATCCCTTCATGGCTGCGTCCAGACCCGGCACCGCCCCCCAGTCCGACATAACGAAGCCATGATAGCCCCAATCCTGTTTGAGCACGTGGTTCAGCAGCCAATCGCTGGCGCAGGCTTGCGAGCCGGCCACCCGGTTGTACGCACACATGACCGCGCCGGGATTTCCGATTTCCATGCCGATCCGAAAAGCGAGCAGATCGCTTTCCCGCGCCGCCGCTTCCGAGATTTTGACGTCGACGAACTTGCGGGCGGTTTCCTGGCCGTTCAGCGCGAAATGCTTGATCGTCGAGATGATGCCGTTCGACTGAATGCCGCGAATTGCATGCCCGGCAAGACGACCGGCGAGCAACGGGTCTTCGCCCAGATATTCGAAATTGCGGCCGTTGCGCGGATCGCGCATCAGATTGGCGCCGCCTGCCAACAGGACGTTAAAACCCTTGGCCTTTGCCTCGCCGCCGATCATCCGGCCGCCCTGTTCGATCAGTTCGTTGTTCCAGGTCGAGGCCATGGCCAGGCCGGACGGCAACGCGGTCGCCCCGTCGTGACGCAGCCCCATGATGTAGGACACGCCGAGGCTGGCATCCGTTTCGCGTAACGCTGGCACGCCCAATCGCGGAATCCCCGCGATGTAACCGGCACCGAAAATGGCGCCTGACGGCAGCGGCGGCGACTTGGGTCCCAGGGGCAGTGGCATGATGCCATGCGTCAGCACCGTCTTTTCGGCCGGTTGCATCCGGGCGAGCGTCTTCTCCGCCCGCGTCGCCGCGTCAGCAGGCGCGGGCTTGGCTTCCCGCGCCTGCGCAACAGATGTGGTCGCAATGACGACGATCGCCGTCTGCAGGAGAAGGGATCGTACCGTCATCGTCATTCCTCATACTGTCGTTCCGGCCCGGAGCTTCGCCCGACATCGGACGGTCATCCGGCCCTTTTCAGTGGGCGCCGAGTTTCACGTCCAGGATCACGCCGATCGTCCGGATCGCAGCCGATGTCAGCTGCGCATTCTGATAGCTGCCACCATTGCCGATCGATGCGACGAAATGCTTGTCGAACACATTGCGGGCGAACACCGCCGCACTCCAACGGCCATCCGACGATCGCACGCCGATCTGGCCACCGGCAATGCCATAACCGCGCTGTGCCGACAGCGGATCGCCGTTTGCGCTGAAGTTCACCGAACTGCGATAATTATAGTTGGTCCGCAAAAAGCCCGTCGTCGTGGTCGACAACGGCAGATCATAGCTGGCGGTCAACGCGTAGCTGAACTTGGGAGAATTCGGCAAGATGAGACCGGTATTGTTGAAGAACCGCGTCGCCGGAACGACCGTCGTCGTACCCGGAATCGTCGTGCTCAGGAAACAGCCCGGCTGGGTCGGATAATTGCAGGTGCCGTTCGGGAAATCAGCGAACTTCGCCTCGATATAGGCGGCGTTGCCGGTGATCGTCAGACGCGATGTCGGGCGCGCGGAGAAATCCATTTCCACGCCGCGCGTGCGCACCTTGCCGGCGTTGGCGATCTGCAGGATCGCCAGGTTCGTGCCGTTGAAGATGAACGGGGTGGCGACTTGCGTCTGGAAATCCTTGATGTCGGTCGTGAAGAGATCGACGTTGAAGATCAATTTCCGGTTCAACCACGACGTTTTGAGACCGACTTCGTAATTGGACGGAATTTCCGGGTTCGAGAATAACGGTTGGCCGAGCTGATATCCGCTCACCAGGCCGATGCCCGGCCCTTTATAGCCGCGCGCATAGGTCGCATACGCCATGACGTCGGGCGTGACCTTATATTGCGCACCAAGTTTGAAGGAGAAGTTGTTGGCTTTGCGGTTGCTCGGATAATTGTCCTTGTTGAAGGACAATGGGGCGGCCCCAGGGAATGGCGCGTCCGTGCTAGAGACCAAGGTGCGATTATAGTTGACGAGGGTCAGATCGTCATGGGTGTAGCGGCCCCCGGCGATGAGCGTCAGGGTCGGCGTGACATGGATGTTGGCCTGCCCGAACGCCGCGTAATTGAGCGTCTGGATATCCGGCTGCGCCTTGCGGCTGAAAACCGTGGTCGCCGCCGGGAAAGCCAGCTGCCCCTGTTGCGGATAGGCCGCTTTCAAGTTCTGGTTGAAATAGTACAGCCCCGTCACGTAATCGATCAACCCACCCTTGGGTGAGGCGAGCCGCAATTCCTGCGTCAATTGCTGTTGGCGCTCGTCCGCGCCGTTGACGGGAAAGACCGGCGTGTCGGTGAAACCGGTGTCCGTATTATCGTGCAAGACCCAGCGGCGATACGCGCTGATCGAGGTCAGCGTGTAGCGGCCGAAGGACTTGTTGATCTCCAACGACCCACCCCACTGGGTCATGTTTTCATACACCGCACCGCCCACGTCGGTCTGGTTGTTGTCATAACTCGGGACGATACCGTACACCGCGAGGCGGGAGACGACGTAATTGTTCGGTGCGGCGCCCACGGTACCGATGATGACCGACTGGCAACAGGCCGATGTATGCCGCGCCCAATCGCCTGCGACCAGCACGGACAGGTCGGCATTCGGTTCGTACAGCAACTTGCCGCGAAATCCGCCCTCCGACACGCCCGCCAGGGTCTGCTTGGTGAAGACGTTGTTGATGAACCCGTCACGGCGATTGAGATAGCCGTTCACCCGCAATGCCAGTTTGTCGGTGATGGGCGCGTTGAGAATGGCGTTCAGCTTCGTCTCGTTATCGGTGCCGTAAGACAGACGTCCTTCGGCGGAAAAGCTCTGTGTCGGATTGCGCGTCGTAATGCTGACGACGCCGGCCGACCCGCCCTTGCCGAACAGCATGCCCTGCGGCCCGCGCAGAACATCGACTTGCGCGATATCGGAAAGGTCCCCGGTGCCCATGCCCGGACGGCCGAGCACCACCCCGTCGACCACGACGCTGACGCTTTGTTCGGTCCCGTCGGCAAAGGCGAAGGTGCCGACGCCGCGTACCGCGAAGCCTTCGCCACGCACGTTGTTCGATTCGGCGAACTGGACGCTGGGGGCCAGGAAGCGGATGTCGGTGATGTTGGTGAGGTTCGCGGCCTTCAGGCTGTCGCCGCTGATCGAGCTGACCGCGACCGGAACGTCTTGCAATCGCTCGCTACGTTTTTGCGCGGTGACGACGATGTCGGCAACGCCCGTGCCATCATCGGTCGCAATCGGGGTTGGGGTAGAGGTCGATTGGGGCAGGCTCGTCACGGCTTGGGCGTTGGCCATAGCGGGGCACGCCACCATTAAAACGCCTAGTGAAATCGATCCCAGCAGCGCGCACTTCATCATGGTTCCCCTCCCAAGGTTTGACGGTTTACCGCGCATTCACAGGCAGCTGATGCTCCCGACGAAGGCTCGCTCTGTGGCGATGAACGGAACCGCGAAAAATTGTCGTACTATGCGTGTCGTGCATACCGTTTATCGGCATGTCATGCACTGAGTATGTGATCTCACGCCGTCAGTCAACAATATTTCATGTAGTGTATGCGCATATGCCTTTAATACGCATTTCGATATACACGGCTGATTATGTTACAGCATGCGGCTGATGATGATGAAAAACAGCGAGGGGCATAGCAAACACCCGATGCCCGTGTGAAACGTGGCCGTCAGCGCTCCATAAGGGACAAGGCGGGCGTCGGTCGCCGCAAGGCCTCCGGTAACGCCGCTCACCGTGCCCATCAGGCCACCGAAAATCATGGCGCTACGCGGGTTGTTCAGGCCGATCAGCGGGGCGACGAACGGGGTCGTGGTCATGACCAGAACCGCCTTCAGCACGCCGGTCGCTATCGACAGGGCGATGATCGGGGAGGACGCGCCAAGCGCCGCGCCGGTCACGGGCCCGACGATATAGGTGACGGCCCCGGCGCCAAGCGTCGTGAGCGTGACGGCATCGCGGTAACCGAACGTCCAGGCAATCGCCACGCCCATCACGAACGGCACGATGGTTCCAAGCGCAAGCGCCGTCACCCCCATCATTCCGGCGCGGCGTGCCTCCGCCACATCGACTTCGAAGGCGGTCGCGACAATCGCAAAATCCCGCAACATCGCCCCGCCCAACAGCGTCAATCCGGCGAACGCGGGAATGTCGGCAAGTCCCTTCTTGCCGCCGGTATAAATCCCGCCCAGCCACGCCAGGAACAGCGCGCAAACGATCGCGAGGGCGCTCGCGTGGATCCGACCGAAAGTGACGGTGCGCGATACCCAGGCACTCACCAGCATCAGCGCGCCGACGGCGACGAACGCGACGATCAGACCCTGCTCGCCCGCCAGCTTCTGCAGGATCTCAATCATGTTGGCGATTCGCCACCCGGCCGAGCAGCCCGACCAACGCGAAACAGACGACGATCACCGCGAACCCGGTCAGCAGCACCATCGGACCGCCCTCGACCGCCGCGACGACATTCTGTTGTGCCGCCATCGCGACGACGATCGGAATGTATAGAAGCGCCCAGAATTCGATCCCGAGCCGCATTGATGGGGTTGGTCCGCCGCGCTTTACTAGCCACGCCTTGGCGAAAAGCAGCATCAGCATCGCCAGCCCGACGCCGCCGACATTGGCCTTCACATGAAGCGCGATGCCGAATTCCTCGCCGAGAAACGCGCCCAGCAAGGTACAAAGGGCAAGCAGCGCCGTGCCATAGATCGCCATTTCACTCTCCCCCCGTTGTGCCTTTTTCTGATCGCGTCCGCTCGTTCGGCGCCCGCCTTCGAAAGATGACCGTCTTCGTCCAATGCCTACGCGCCATGCCTCGGGCGCGGCCGACAAGAGATGTTATTTTGCCGTGAACCGCACAAACGCGATGGCGGCATTGCCCATGTGCGCGCGCATGCACCGTGCTGCCTCTTCGCCATCGACGCGCATTATGGCTCTGATCAACTCGCCATGCTCTGCCCGCGAACGATCCAGCCGACCTGTTTCGCGCAACTGTGTCCGCCGGAAAGCGGCCATGCGATCGCGGAAGGTCATCGCCTGCTCCGCGATGAACGTGTTGTGCGTCCCTTCGTAGATGACCTGATGCAAGTTCCAGTTCATGCGATCGTACGCGTCGAAATCCCCCGCCGCGACCATCGCCTCCGATTCCTCGTGTAATTGGGTCAGTAGGCTCCGTTCCACCGGCGTCATGCGATAGACCGCGAGGCGCACGCACATCGCCTCAATTTCCGCTGCCATTTCGAACATCTCGATCAGTCGCTCGGGCGTGAAGCCAGCGACGATCGCACCCCGGCGCGGGCGCATTTCGACCAGACCGACCGCCGCCAACTGTCGGATCGCTTCGCGCACCGGCGTCCGCGAAGCGCCAAAGCGGTCTCCGATCTGCTGTTCGTCCATCGCTACGCCAGACGGCAGCGTGCCAGCGGTGATCTCATCGGCGAGCGCGATCCGGATGCGTTCGGACAGCAGCAGATTGGGAATTTCGACATTTGATGCCATAAGTGTGTCTCGCATGCGAGGGAGCCCTTGGCAAGCTATCGTGCATACACTAACCGCTGTTTCAACGATGTGCGTGATGCCGGGGCGCGGTTCGTTCGCGGGTGACCGGCGCAAATACGGGACAGGATATATGGAGCAGGACGTCTTTTCGGTCTTTCGGCGCCGCGCCGAGGCCGCGCCGACATCACCCTTTCTGGTGCTGCCCGACGGATCGTCAATCAGCTATGCCGACGCTGCGGCGCGCAGCGGCCGAATGGCAAACCTGTTCCGCAATCTGGGCGTGAAAGCGGGAGATCGCATCGCCATCCAGGTCGAAAAAACGGCGAATGCTTTGCTATCCTATCTTGCCGCAATGCGGATCGGCGCCGTCTATCTGCCGCTCAACACGGGATATACACCGGCCGAAGTGCGCTTTTTCCTCACCGATGCGGAACCGACGCTGTTCATCCATCGGCCCGAGGATGACATGGCGATGGCAGATTTATGTGCCGATATCGGCGTTCCGCAGCGACTGACGCTCGGGGCCGATGGCGCGGGGACGCTTGTGGTCGGCTTGGCGGCACACGCGGCGCAGTGCGAGGATTGCGCGGTCGCGGAAACCGATCTCGCCGCCATTCTGTATACATCGGGAACGACCGGGCGGTCGAAGGGCGCGATGTTGACCCACGACAACCTTGTCTCCAACGCCACGACGCTGGCGGAATGTTGGCGCTTCACATCGGACGACCGGTTGCTGCACGCGCTCCCGATCTTTCATACACACGGCCTGTTCGTTGCCACGAATGTGACGATCATGGCGGGCAGCGCGATCATCCTGTTACCGCGCTTCGACGCGGCCGAGCTGATCCGGCTGATGCCGCAAGCGACAACCTTGATGGGCGTACCGACCTTTTACACCCGGTTGCTGGCAAGCCCGGACTTCACCCGAGAGCGGATCGCGAACATCCGGCTGTTCGTGTCGGGTTCGGCGCCGCTCTCGGCCGAAACGCACCGTGCGTTCTCGGTGCGGACCGGCCACGCGATCCTCGAACGATACGGCATGACCGAAACCAACATGAACTCCTCCAACCCCTATGACGGCGACCGTGTCCCCGGCAGCGTCGGCCTGCCCTTGCCGGGCGTGGAGCTGCGCATCACCGATCCCGCGACCGGCAGCCCGCTGCCAGATGGCGAGGCGGGCATGATCGAAGTGCGCGGGCCGAACATCTTCAAGGGCTATTGGCGCCTGCCCGAGAAGACCGCTGAGGATCTGCGATCCGATGGCTTCTTCATCACCGGCGATCTGGGCGTAATCGACGAACGCGGCTATGTCTCCATCGTCGGCCGCGCCAAGGATCTCATCATCTGCGGCGGATTCAACGTATATCCAGCGGAAGTCGAAACGCTGCTCGATGCCGTCCCCGGCGTGGTCGAAAGCGCGGTCATCGGCGTGCCGCACCCGGACATGGGGGAAGGCGTCGTCGCGGTCGTGCAACGTGACGCGTCCGGTTTGGACGAGGCGGGCGTGCTGGCCGCGCTTGCCGGGCAGATCGCCCGCTTCAAACAACCCCGCCGCGTCGTCTTCGTGTCGGAACTGCCGCGCAACACCATGGGCAAGGTCCAGAAGAAACAATTGCGCGAAGAGTATTCCGGGCTTTTCGCTGCGAAGGAGATAGCGCGATGACGATGATCGGACGCCGCGCGTTTCTGGCGATGACGACGATAGCGGCGCTGGCGGGCGGCGCCGGTCTGGCAGTGGCGGACACCCCATCAGCGTTGACGATAACGACGCGCCAGGGCCGGATACGCGGTCGCAGCGTCGGCGGTATCCGAGTCTTCACCGGCATTCCTTACGGTCGCGCGGCACGCTTCACCGCCCCGCAACCGGCCGCCCCCTGGCCGGACATTTACGATGCGACCCGGCCCGCCGCTGTCGCGCCGCAGCTTCCCGGCATGGCGAAATATGACGGCGTGATGTCCGAGGATTGTCTGCAACTCAACGTCTGGGCGCCCGCCGATGCCGGTCCGCATCCGGTGCTGGTCTATGTCCATGGCGGCGGAAACGAAACCGGCTGGAGCGGCGATCCCGGAACCGCCGGCGACCGGTTCGCGGCCCACGGCACGATTTGCGTCACGGTCAATTACCGCGTCGGGGCGCTCGGCTTTCTCGAAACCGGAGGCCTGCTTGGGCGGGCCTACGCCGGCAGCGCGAACAACGGCATGCTCGATCTTGTGCTCGCGCTGCGCTGGGTCAGGGCGAACATCGCGGCGTTCGGTGGCGATCCCGCGCGTGTGACCATCGCGGGCGAATCGGCCGGTGGCAAGAACGTCGGAACGCTGCTCGGCATGCCGATGGCCGACGGACTGTATCACGGCGCCGCTCTGTTCAGCGGGGGAGCGCAGACGGTCCACACGCCGGATGAGGCGCAAGCGTTTGCGCGCGTGTTCGCCGAAAAATTGGGCGGCGCGGAGCGGCTGGCCACGGCGCCGGTCGAGGCGATCCTTGCCGCACAGGCGGCGGCACGCGGCGCCTGGCCACGGAATTTCCCGTTCCGGCCGATGGTCGATGGTCGCACGCTTCCCAGCGTTCCGCTCGCGCGAATCCGCGCTGGCGGAGGGCCGCGTGTACCGATGATGATCGGTAGTAACGCCGACGAAAGCCGACTGTTCTTGCCGCCTGCCTTAGCAGCCGGTTCGCTTCAGGAACGCAGCCTGTCCAACGAAACGATGGCGCGGGTGACCGCGCTCGATGCCGCCTATGCCCGCGCCTTCCCGGATCTTTCGGGTGCCGAACGGCATTGGCGTCTGCTGACGGCGGAGGAATATAGCATGCCATGCCAGCGCATTGCCGAAGCCCATGCGGCACGCGGCGCGCCGGTCTACCGCTATCGATGGACGTATCCGGCACCAGGCGGGCCTTTTGCCGGCCACAGTCCCCATGTCGTCGATGTACCCTTCACCTTCGACCATGTTGCCAATCCGGGCTTCACCGCGTTCTTCGGTCTGTCCGCGGCCGACCGGCCGATGGCGGATGCCGTGCATCAGGCAATGGTCCAGTTCGTGCGCAACGGGCGGCCGACGGCGACAGGCCTGCCGGTTTGGGACCGGTACGATGCGAAGGGCCGTCGGACGATGATAATGGCCCACCCGCCAGTGATGGCGCGCGATCCCGATCAGGTGGAAAGGCTGCTCTGGGCGGCCTGACCTACCCCGTCGCGCGCATCACCGCATCCTTGGGATCGAGCATCGCCGTCACGGCGGGGCCGGCCGCGACTGTGCGATTGCGCGCATAGCCGTCGCGGTTCGCTTGCAACGTCGGCAGATCGTACACGTAATTGACCATCAATCCGCCCGATTGTGCCATCCCCCGCGAACTGGTGTCGCCCACCCAGCATAACCGATCGACGCGCGCGCCGTTACCGACATGGAAGCGCGCGACCGGGTCGATCAGCCCGCCGCGCGAGTCGCGTTCGGTCAGAAAATAGCGCGCGGCCAGCGCCAGGCGGGATCGGGTCCGCGGATCATCGCGCGACCAGCTTAGGTCGGGCACACCGTCTGCCAGCGACAGCCGCGCATCGCCATCGCCGGCTTGCGCCGATTGCCCAAGCCATTTCAGAAAACCCGGGATGGGCGACAGCGTAACGAACGTTTTCAACCACGGCAGTTCACCGGCAAGGTCGTCGACGACTTGTTTGATAAGGAACTGCCCGAACGAAATCCCCGCCAGGCCGGGCTGACAATTGGAGATCGAATAGAAGACCGCCGCCTGCGCATACTTAGCTTCCAAAATCCCCCGCTCCGGCTCCAACAACGCGCCGATCGATTCCGGCACCGTGGCGGTCAGCGCGACCTCGACGAAGATGAGCGGTTCCTCGCCCAATGCAGGATGAAAGAAGCCGTAGCAGCGGCGATCCGGCGGCAGCAGCCGGTCCCGCAATTCGTCCCAGGTCGCGATCGAATGGACCGCCTCGTACCGGATGACCCGTTCGAGCAGGTCTGCCGGGCTGGACCAGTCGATTCGGCGCATCACGAGAAAACCCCGGTTGAACCATGAGCGCAGCAAATGGACGAAATCGTCGTCCAAAGTGCGCAGATCCGGATTGGCCGACAGCCGCGCCAGCAGGTCGGCGCGCATCTCGACCAGCGCAGCCGTTGCCATCGGCGCCTGATTGAGCCGCCGCAGCAATTCCTGACGGGGCGCCTCGGCCGCATTGCTGACGCGGCTTAGCGCACGCGCTGAAGGTGCGGCGTCATATGCATCCAGCGCTCGGCGGATCGTTGCCGCATCCGGCGCGAAGCCGCGGGCCAGTGCAAGCAGAAACGCGGTCTTTTTTGAGTCGGCGAGGTGGCGATAGGCAAGGATGAGTTGCCGCCCCTGCTGAACACCCGATGACTGGCTCCGCTCCGCCAGCAGTTCACCCGCCAGATCGAGCAAGTCCAAAACTTTGCCCGGGCGATCCGAGGACGTTTGCTCAAGCAGGTCCCGTCCAGGCCAACGAGACCGAGCGAACAGGGCTTCGAGCAAACCATTGAACAATCGCATCGAGCTTCCCCTTTCCACCGATGTCGTCGCCACGTGGATCAAATTCGACCCGAAGCTAAGCGATTTCCGTCGATATTCCAACGTGCGAAAAGCTGGAAAATGACATGTTATGTATGCACATATATCGCATAAATTAGATATTGTATACGGATCATGCGCCAGACCGACATGTAGAATAACCGAGGATGAGATTACGCTCGGCCGAATATGGGGGTCATCTCTTAATCATCAGGTGGATGACCTCGGAAACGGACACAACGATGCTATATCTCGGCTGCGCGACATGGAATTTCTGGCTCGACAGCGTACGGATAGTCAAGTTTCAGCCCCGATCCGACTGCAATATTCGTCAACAGGATCCCGACGTTCTTAAAGCAGTCGAACGACGCGTGAACGACGACACGAGCCGACAACGCAAATTGCTGTTACAGTCCGATGCCTTGGCCGCCAAGGTACTTTGGCTGAAACAAGACTTGCTTGATCAGGAGCCGACAGGTTCAAACCAAGGCCCCTTTGTATATAAAGCAAGATCTATCGAGCAAAACCGTCGGACCCGAGGTGAGGGTCAGGATTTGCTATGCGCGCATGGCTGTCGAGCAGCATACCTGAACCAATGGCTGGTTACACATACCAACGCCCTAGGTGTTTAGTCCCGGCATCTGGTGGATCGGATTGACGATGAACCTGTCCGGCTCTGACTTCCAGATCTTGGCGATGAATTCGTAAGGCGTGAGGCCACTGAGCGTCTTGAGCCGACGGGCGAAATTGTAGGCCGCCATAAAATCGGCGAGGTGCACCCGTAACTGCTCGTGGCTTTCGTAATGGAAGCGTTTGACGGTCGCCTCTTTGATCGTGCGGTTCATCCGCTCGACCTGACCGTTGGTCCAGGGGTGGTTCGGTTTGGTGAGCCGATGCTCGACGTTGTTCGCCTCGCAGATCATGTCGAAGCGCATCTGCCGCGACCAGGCGGTGTTACGGTTGCGTGGCTGCTCGGCAAACTGGATGCCATTATCGGTCAGGATCGTGTGGATCCGGTACGGCACCGCTTTCAGCAGGTGCTCAAGGAACTCCCAAGCCGTTCGCCTGTCAGCCTTGTCGACAAGCTGGGTGACCGCGAATTTACTCGTGCGGTCGATGCCGACGAACAGGTAGAGCTTGCCTTCGGCGGTCTGAACCTCGGCGATATCTGCCGCGCGACAACTACGATGAGCGCAAGAGCGTCGATTAGGATGAGCGATTGGTGGTCCGCTTCCGGGAGGGCGTAGCCCGAGCGGGAGCGGACCACCAATCGCTTTGGCTTCACCTGTGGGTCGCGCTCGGCGACGTCTGTCCTTCGTAGGGAGGCGGACGATGCCGGGCAGACACGTCAACGACCAGCAAGTGAGGCTCTACATGACAGCACGCATTACCCGTCCGCAGTCAACCGCCGCGGCGATGGCCGGTGGATCGGTTGCAACCGGTCGCCGGATCGAACGCGACCCCCGACCGCCATCTTCCCGCAAGGCGATGCGAGAGTATCGGACGCGGACCGATCCGCTGGAGGGCATCTGGGAGGAAGATGTCGTCCCCATGCTGGAGGCAGCGCCCGCGCTTCGTCCGATCACGATCCTGCACGAGTTGGCCAGACGCCACCCCGAGCGGATCGATCACGGTATCCGGCGCACGCTGGAGCGACGGATCCGGACCTGGCGCGCCATGCATGGACCCGATCGGGAGACGATGTTCCCACAGACCCACGCGCCGGGCCGGATGGGTTTGTCAGACTTCACCGATCTTGGCGGGCTTGGCGTGCGGATCGCCGGGCAGCCGCTCGATCACCGGCTCTATCACTTTGCGCTGGTCTATTCCGGCTTCGAGCACGGCGAGATCGTGCTTGGTGGCGAGAGCTACACTGCGCTTGCCACGGGCTTGTCCGCCGCATTTGCCGTGCTGGGCGGCGCACCTGCCGAGCACCGCTCCGACAGCCTGTCGGCGGCGTTCCGCAACCTGTGCACCAACGATGCCGACGACATCACCCGGCGCTTCGCCGCGCTGGTTGCGCATTACGGCATGGTACCGACCCGCAACAACCGCGGTGTAGCGCACGAGAACGGGTCGATCGAGAGCCGGCATGGCCATGTGAAGGATCGGATCGATCAGGCGCTGATGCTGCGCGGCTCATACGACTTTGCGACGCTGGACGCGTATCGCGCCTTCGTCGCGGGGGTCATTGCCGAGCACAACCGGCGTCATGCCGACGCCATCGAGATCGAACGCGCACATCTGCGCGCGCTACCGCCATCGGCACCATCGACCTGGGAGGAAGCGAGCGTGCGCGTCACCAACTCGTCGGGTTTCTCGTTCCGCCACACCTTCTACACCGTGCCATCCCGGCTGATCGGACACCGGCTTCACTTGCGCGTCCATGACGACCGGATCGACGCCTATCTCGGTGCCGCGCATCTGCTGACGCTGCCGCGCGGCCGGGCTCCATCGAAGAAGGCTGGACGCACGACCACGCACATCGTCGACTATCGGCCCGTCATCGGCTCGCTGCGCGCCAAGTCCGGCGCGCTGGCAGACCTGACGTATCGCGACGCGCTCTGGCCGCACACCGCCTATCGCCGCGCCTGGGACGCGCTGATCTTGGTCCAGTCGACCCGCGAGGCGGCGCGGACCATGGTCGGCCTGCTGGCGCTGGCCCATGACCAGGGCGTCGAAGCCGATCTCGCAGCCGCGCTCGATGTGCTGCTCGACGCTGGCGAACTGCCCGACCTCAAAAATCTCCGCGCACGCTTCACACCTGCCACTTCTTCGGTGCCCGCCATCCACATCGAGATGCCGAACGCCAGTATTTACGATCCGTTGCTCGGCGGTCTGTGCGGGGAGTTGGTGGCATGACCATCACCACCGATACCGCGCGGCTCCCGCTGCTACTCACAACCCTTCGCCTGCCGACCGTCGCCAGACTCTGGCCCGACATCGGTGCGACCGCCGACACCGAGGGCTGGCCTGCTGCGCGCACGCTCGCCACGCTGCTCGAGCACGAGGTTGCCGAACGCGCCAACCGCCGAACCGCTCGGCATCTCGCCGAGGCGCGTCTGCCGGTCGGCAAGACGCTCGATACGTTCGACTTCGCAGCGGTCCCGATGATCAGCCGTGCCAGGATCACGGCGCTCGCCCAAGGAGATAGCTGGCTCGATACCGGTACCAATATCCTCGCGTTCGGCCCACCGGGGGTCGGCAAGACGCATCTGAGCGCAGCCCTGGGCAACGCCCTAGTCGAGGCCGGGCACCGCGTCCTGTTCACGCGCACCACCGATCTTGTCCAGCAGCTCCAGACCGCGCGGCAGGAACTGCGCCTGGCTGCTGCCATCGAGAAGCTCGACAAATACCGGCTGCTGATCCTCGACGACCTATCCTACGTCCAGAAAAGCCAGGCCTAGACCTCGGTTCTCTTTGAGCTCATCAGCGCGCGCTACGAACGCCGCTCGATCATGATCACCGCAAACCAGCCGTTCGGCGCCTGGGACGCCATCTTCCCCGATCCCGCCATGACGGTCGCCGCAATCGACCGGCTCGTTCACCATGCCATCATCCTCGAAATGAATACCGCCAGCTATCGGCGCAAAACCGCCGAGGCCAGGACCGCAACCACGCCCGATACGCGCGCGACAATTACCGACCCCGGTTGACGCGCAGCGGCGATTAGACGACCATCATCGCACCCGCTGGCGCTCATCCTAGTTGACGCGCTACAGCGATATCGTCGATCCGCCGCATGATCGTCAGGTCGGACGAGGATACCGCCCGCGGCAGATAGTAGATGCTGCCGCGGCTGATGCCGAGCTGTCGCGCCTGGGCGGCCAGCGGCAGCGCATGACCACGGTCGATCATCGCTTTGCGCTCGGCAACAGTCCTGCCTTCCCGAGCGCACCGGCCAAAAAATCGTTCGCCAGCGTTAGCTCGCCGATCTTCGCGTGCAGCACCGTTATATCGACTGCCGGCTCAACGGGTGCCGGGTCCGCCCGCAATACGTCCGCCGCACCGTCCAGCAGCCGTGACCGCCATTGATTGATAAGGTTCGGGTGCACGTCATACTGCTGCGCCAACTCCGCCAGCGTCTTCTCGCCCTTCACGGCAGCTAATGCCACCTTGGCCTTGAACGCTGGGCTGTGGTTCCGGCGCGGTCGCTTGCTCATCTTGCCTCCTGCTCGCGGCCAGCATGGTCGCTGTAAGATCGGCAATCCACGCATCCCCGCTGTGCAGATCCCTCGAACCACCTCTATCGATACCACGGTCGCCCACCTGGACGGGTGATCCCGCTCGTGATCGAAAACCATCCGCACCGCTCGCTCGCGGACTTCGGGCGCAAACTTATTGGTCGTCTTGCTCGTCATGGCTCCACCTTCTCAGGAGTTGGAGCCTCCGACAAACCCGGGGCGGTTCAGAATCGCCCTGCCCCGGAAGGTCAACGGCCACCAGCAGAAGCGTCCTGCCAGGCGGCATCACTTTGCGCCAAGCGAACCAACTTTCGGGGTAGCCAGCGAGCAGCACTAGTGGTTCGGCATCCTGCCGGCCGGTCGTGACATAATGCAAACGTAGCCCGTCAACCGTCTCAAAGCCGTGGTGAAAGGAAGTGTGTTCTGAGAGCAGCACTGCGTCAGTGTGTTCGGTCATAAGGTGACCCTGCCAGTTCGCTTAACCCTGTGTGACTTAGATCGCTCGTCGGATGGCACTTAGCACGAAGCGGGGATCAAACGGTTTTGGGATAAAGATCGCGCCCTTGGGAAGTTCGGCAAGGGTCGCGTAACTGCCCCCGAGGCGATCACCAGTAGCGTTGGGGGGTAGCGATCACGCACATAATGCGCGAGTTTCATTCCATCCATCGACCCTGGCATATCTATGTCGGTCAAGACGATGCGAATCAATGGATGCGTTTCCATTATCGTGATCGCATCGCCGGCGGTCGCAGCATCGAACACGCAAAACCCCGCGTCCTGGAAGAAATCAACCAGATCGAAGCGGATTAAGCCTTCATCGTCGACGATGAGAATTGCTTGTCGCGGGTCGGCATTCATATCCTGCAGGTCTACTTATCTTGATTAGTGCTAGTTTCGGAAGGCGGTGCTCCGATCCTGAAAATCACACCCGTGGGATCAAAGATGAGCGAGGTTTCGCCACGAAAATACGACCGCAACGAACGTTCGATCATTTTCGAGCCGAAACCCTGACGTACCGGCTTCACAACCGGCGGGCCACCAACCTCTTGCCATAGAAGGGTGAAACAATCGGGGCCGTGATTTTCTCCCGCTTCATTTTCCCACGTCAGTTGCACTGACCCCGTGTCGTTTGACAGTGCCCCATATTTGCACGCGTTAGTGGTCAACTCATGAAGGGTGAGCGTGAGTGCCAAGGCAACTTGCGAGCTTAAAATGACCTCGGGGCCATCGACGAAAACGCGTTCTGCCAAGCCGTCAACCGACGTAAGGCCAGCGCTGGCTACAGCGCGCAGCGTTGCTGTCTGCCATGACGTGACGGTCAGGACATCAGTAGCCTTCCCCAGCGCCGCCAGCCGGGCTGCAAACGCCGCGCTTGCGTCCGTCATGCTGTCTGCCTGCCGGAACGTCTGATTGGCGATTGACTGAACAAGCGCCAGCACGTTCTTGAGACGATGCCCTAGCTCGCCATTGAGCAGCCGCTGCTGCTCCTGAGCGTTGAGCAAGGCCGTCGCATCACGCGAGACGGAGAGGATGCGTTCAGGTCGGCCGTCGCGACCTGGTATGGGCGACACCGATACATCCCACCAGCGAGAGTTGCCTTCCAGAGTGTCGGCTTTGCCGACGAAATGGCTGGTCTGCCCGTTCCGTGCGGCAACAATCGCAGCGATGGCATCGCCGTTGCCAGCATCCTGCCAAAATCCCGGCCACGGACAACCCTCGACCGTTGTAAAGTCGTTGATCTCCATGATCTTCATGCCGCCCTCGCTCATAAAGGTGAGGCGACCGTCGAGATCGAGCACCTTTATGCAGTCCGTCGAACTCGCGAGTACGCCCGACAGGAAGGACTCTCGCTCAGCAAGCTGATTCATGAGCATCTGGGTTCGATGGAACGCGGCTCGCACTTCCCCGGTGATCCGCGCGACGCCTAGTGCGACCAGGAGAAACAGTGCGGATGCACCCCATTGCGCCCCCGTAAGCCATGCTCGCTCACCACGAGAGCCGATTGTCACCGCAGCGAGCACCGTTGCAACGAGGCCGGCCCACATGCCCGGCCCTTCCCCGAGGATCAGCACGATAAGTAGAACGGCAGGGATGAACAGCAGCCACGGGAGGAGCGACGTGATGAAGGTCGCCCGCGCAACGCCAACGACCAATACGACAAGCGTGGCAGCCAGATACCGCGCGGTCGGCGAGAGCGGGTAATCGAGCGACCAGATGATGATGCGGTCGAGAATACGAGAGCTGCGAGTTTGAATCATGGCGCTCCGCTCATGGCGTAACCCCCCGGCCAAGCCTTCTGATTTAGTAGTAGCACAAGCCGCGCGGTGTGACGCCACTCCTGCAGGTCATCGGCGGTAGCATATCAATTTTCAATCTTATGAAAATGGCTTAGAATGTTCTTATTTGGCGCGATGGCAGTGGCTAGGAGGAGTTTGGGACGTGACGGAACCAGGCAAGCCGACCTTTATACAGCAGGAAGGCGAGACGGACGTCTTGACTGCGCTCCGCGAAAGCGAGGCGCGGCTTCGTGCGGCGATCGATGCTAGTGAGTCAGGCACGTTTCACTGGAACATCCGCACAAACGTGTTGATCTGGGATGATGCGTTGGATCGATTGTTCGGGTTGCCCCCAGGCGAGACCGCTCGAAGTCTCGAAAACTTTATTGCGATGGTCCACACTAATGACCGCGCTTTAGTGATCGCCGCATGTGAAGCATGTGCTGCAACCGGTGTCGATTTCAGCGGAGAATTCCGCGTAGTGCGTCCAAATGGCGAGGTGCGCTGGCTATACGATCGCGGCAAGACCTCGCTCGGCCCAGATGGCCGACCATCCATGATGACGGGTGCGTGCGTCGATGTGACCGACCGCCGCTTGGCATCAGCCGCCCTTGCGGCTTCGGAAAAAATCGGGTAGTGTCTCAGTTTGAAATCTAGTGCAGAAATGAAAAGCCCCGCCGTAGCGGGGCTAAGTATCACGCGTCTTCGAGCTGCCGAACTCGTTCGGTCATCCGATCGATAAAATGATCTGGCCGAATTTCATGGGTGTCGATCACCAGATTCGCTTCTTTCACAATCCGTGCCTGGATCATGTCGTCCCGGCTCAACTGGTCGCGGCTGTGAAGCCAAGTCGCTACCTCGCACCAATCCCAAAGAGGGCTCTCAGATGTGACTCTAGCGACCGGCTTTGGGAAATTATCTGCCCGCTCACCCTTGTGATAGTTGGTGAGCGCAGACCGGCTTAGGCCCGCGCGCTTTGCGATGTCGCTAAGGCTGACCAGATGGTCGGGCTCGAATCGTTCCACCTTCGCACCGGCTTTGACGACATTGTCAAAAGCCGAAACGACTGCCGCCGAAAAGCTTGCCGCCTCTCGGTCAAATTCTAGAATGATCATCCCTTTCTGAAACGACAGCGCTGCGTCATCGCAGCCTGCCTCAAAAAAGACATTGGCAAGATCATGCGTGTCCGGATTCAAGCCGGACGCAATGATGGTGAATTCATGCACCTTCATCACAGTTCTCCTTTTGAGCGCACTCGCACCGGGTTACGGCTCGCATGTAACTGCGCGCCGATAGCTCGGGGTTACGAGGCGTGGTATATATGAATACGCGGCATCCGTCGCGGTCGGCCAGCGGACAAAGCAGTTCGCCCCATCCATGACCCGTTAGCTTGTTCCAACGCCATCCCAGTTCCTCCGCGTGCTGAACGACCGCTTCAATGGCCTTACTAGGGTGGCGGGGCCTAGCCAGCGCCGCCTCCTGAAACTAGTAGGTCGTGAACATCTGTCAACACCTTTCGGTTCCCCCTTTAGATTCTCGTGATGAAGGGCCGGTTAACGCCGGATCACTTCTCACGCTTTTTGTATGGTCCACGAGCTTTAGGGGTGGGGGCGTCTGCGTCAATCCGCGCCAGCACATCGTCTAGCGACCAGAGCCGATCAGTGACGCCCGCCGCCATAGCTGGCGACATGCGAAGCGTCTTATGGATGCGGCAGAAATTGTAGAACACAAAGTAGAGCGACAGCGCATGGACGTGATTGTCGAACTTCTTTGAGAAGGCGTTGGTGAGGCGCGTGAAGCGGCGCATGGACATGCGCATCGTGAGGTTCTGGCGCTCGACATAGCTAGTCGATACGTGGTCGATATCCGGGTTGCCCTCGCGGCGGATTTTCTTGATCCCGGTGCATTCGGCTGGGCTGTAGCGGCCCGGTGCGCTTGCGGTCGGGCCGTATAGCTTCACAAGCTGCGCATAGTCCACGTCGCCGCCAAACGCCCCCTCGACGGCCTCGACATAGGCGCGGTGACCGTCCGTCGTGATTTGGACGCGGTTAGCGAGACGAGCGCGAAGATCGTCCATAAGGACCATGGCATCTTCGCCGGAGCGGCTACCGACATGGTAGGAGACGATCAGCTTCGTGTCCGCATCAATCGCGGTCCACGTCCACATGTCGCCAGCGCCTTCCGGTGCAGCTTTGGCAGTCGCTACGTTCTTCTGCTTGGCGTGGCAGAACGACCAGATTTCGTCGCACTGAATGCGGCTCGCCTTCACGTTGTGGACCGTCTCGTCGTGGAGGGCGAGGCAGGCTTCCCCAGCCTGTTCCAGCAGCTTCGTGACCGTGTTGATTGATACGTCTACAACGCGGCTGATCGAACGCATGGACGAACCCTCGCAGAGCATGGCGAGGATTTGAGTGCGCTTGGCGAGAGAGAGCTTGTTCATACATTTTCTATATGAACTTTTGTGCTTAGGGTCAAGCAGCATCATCGAAATCAAACGACATTTGCGACCCGAAATACGACACAAGATGGCGGTTAAAATCGCCCTTATTTTTAGAAATCCGGAGCAGTGTCATCACCGTGATAACTTGAGTGCGAAAGTGATCTAGGCCCTGCTTCTCTGTCAAGAATTGGTGGTGCCGGTGCTTCCGCTGGTACTTGGCGTTAGTGGGGTTCATTTCATCCAACGCCGGAAGAACCGGCTTTGGAAGCTTTTCATAAATCAGGTTTCGGATCAGCTTCCCGGCATATCGAGGTCCACGATTGTTTGCCGTGCGCGTCCAGCCGTAAACTCGATATATCTCGTTGGTGAATTCAACAGGAATTGTCTCCATCCAGGGCCGATGCTCCGGAAGAAGGTACGCCGTGAGAATTTGCTGGAGCTCGTCTTTGTCCCGGTTGGTCTGATAGCCTGTAGCCTCATCAATTAAGGCGATAAGACCAATGCGTGTCAAACTCGAAGTAATGACCCGACATTGATGCGCAATTCCGGCCTGCTGCTTTTGTAACGTCCCAGCATTGTCGGCCTGTATAACCGCTTCTGCCAAATCGATTAAAGTA
Source organism: Sphingomonas sp. UYEF23 (assembly GCF_040546165.1). Taxonomy (NCBI): domain Bacteria; kingdom Pseudomonadati; phylum Pseudomonadota; class Alphaproteobacteria; order Sphingomonadales; family Sphingomonadaceae; genus Sphingomonas; species Sphingomonas sp. UYEF23. The sequence goes on from NZ_JBEPNG010000007.1 coordinate 240,898, forward strand.
TCAGAGTCAAAACCGTACGCCGTTGTTCTGCCAATGCGAAAACGAATTGGTTTAGCGATTCGCTCGTGCAAATCCTTGGAAACAAACGGTTTTATCCGCCCACGGGACACAAAAAGCTCCAAACGATTCATACCCTTCACCATGGCCCCTCCTCTTGCCATGCTGAATGTATCCATCATTCCGTTCATCGTTATCACGCGGCGCCCATCATCAAGGACGTAACATGGCACCTCGATGTCAGCGATCCGAATCGGTTTGTCCTGCTCGCCGAAGATGGCTTTTGGACAAGGCTCATCCCATCGAGCCTTCGCCGCGGCCCGCGCAATCCGCTGACGCTCTGAGGGCGCGAGCAACTCTGAGCGGGCCTTGCCGCCTTTACTCTGAGGGGTGTCGGACATTACGAATCGCTCCATGCTTGCTACATAGAGGAAAACTCTGCTTGCTGGCCTCGATTAGCAAGCAAAAAGAATTAGAGTGCGAGCTATGCTTGCTTCGGCGGATTTCCCCAACGCTTTTCGGCTGCTGCCTTGGCGATCTCCGCCCTCCGCTCCGGAGTCATATTGGCCGCGCGCTTCTTTCCTCCCAGCGAGCCGAGTTGTGCGGCGGCGCTAGACCCCTCGCGCGTGTCCTCAATCTCCCCCGTGGCGATCTTACCGATCATCACCGCAAGGCCGATCGCGTCGGCGGGGCGCTTCTCTCCGTTGGGGCCTTTAGGCATTACGAGCGCCCCTGAGACGATCCGCTTCTGCATAGGACGCTGCGAGCATAGATTCATCAACAGCGATGCTGCCCCGATCGGCTTGGAACCTGATAGCTTGTTCAAACGCCTCGTTGAACATGCCGACATTGACCCAAATCTTTTTGGCCATGTGCGGTGGCCAGTTGTACAGCTTTGGCGGTCCAGGATAATCGTCGCTCTCAAAGACACGGCCAATCCCGATCCAGTAGGATGATTGCCCGTCCGCCCGATCGATTCCCTCATCGGTGACGAGCCACTGTTGATTACGAAACACTTCCATCTTTGCCTCCATGCTTTGCGCTAAGCATATCGCAGACGAGCGCCGGATGCGACAGTCGATCCGTCAAAATTCAAACTGAGACACTACCGAAAATCGCTTCCGCGTGGCGATCGATGCGGTACAGGGTATTTTGTGGACGAATGATGCCAACGGTGAAATGGATGGCGAGCAGCCCGGATGGACGGCTCTTACTGGCCAATCGCCCATTGAATATCGCGGCTTTGGCTGGACCAAGGCTGTCCATCCCGATGACATCGAACCGACTATTGCGGCGTGGCGTGACGCCGTATTGCATAAGCGGACCTTCGTTTTCGAACATCGTCTTCGACGATTTGATGGTCAGTGGCGAGATTATTCGATCCGCTCGGTCCCTCGGTTGGATGCCACACAATCGATCGTTGAATGGGTAAGCGTTCATACCGACGTAACGGAGCAACGGGTTGCAGAACAGGCTTTACGCGAAAGCGAAGCAAGGATGCGCGAGTTGAACGAGCAACTCGAACAGCGCGTGGCGAACGCGTTGGCGGAACGCAGGGTGTTTGCCAGTGTCGTGGAGACTACCGACGCCTTCATTCAGGTTCTCGATACTAACTGCCGGTTTCTTGCGATCAACCGCGCCAGCGCCGACGAACTGGAGCGAATATACGATATCCGGCCTCAGGTGGGCGACAGCATCAGGGAACTGCGGCGCGGCGATCTGGATGAGAACGCGCGACAACCAGGATGAGGATCGTGAGGGGCTACGTCGGCTCCGGGCTACGCCCTGCGCCGCCGCAGCCCCTCACGATCCTCATCCTGATTGACGCGCTTCCCATCTAGATTGTCGCGCCACAGGGAACTGTTCGACAGCCGGTCTGAGCATCATGACAAGATTTTAGCAGTGTGGGAGCGTGCGCTCGCCGGCGAGGAGTTCACGGTTGCCGAGCCATTAGGAGATCCCGCCCTTGAGCGTCGCTACTATGAGATGAAATTCAACGTGCTACGCGATGCTAATGGGCAACGCATCGGAGCCTATATGTTCGCCCACGACATCTCCGATCGGCTGCGCGATGAGCAGCGGCTTGCCGAGACAGAAGAGCATTTGCGACAGGCGCAAAAGATCGAGGCGATCGGTCAGCTCACCGGTGGAGTGGCGCACGACTTCAACAACCTTCTGATGGTTATATCAGGCGGCTTGAATCTGTTCGAGCGTGCTGATCTTGAGAAGCGCGAGCGGCTGATGGAGGGTATGCGTAACGCTGTCGAACGGGGCGCAGCGCTCAGACGTCAGCTGCTTGCCTTTTCGCGACGCAAGCCTCTGACCCCGGAGACGGTAGAGCTGCCCCGCCAGATTGACGGCATGAGCGAACTGCTGGATCGGACCTTGCGCGGGGACGTGCATGTCGAGACGCGCTTCGAAGACGGCCTATGGCCGGTTCGCATCGACCCGGCCGAACTCGAGTTGGTCCTTCTCAACCTCCGCGTGAATGCGCGCGATGCGATGCCAGATGGTGGCACAATTACGGTCACCGCCGCAAACACGAACGTGGTCGGGAGTGAATTGACTGGCGACTATGTCTGCCTTCCGGTCGCTGACACTGGCGTGGGTATGCCGCCCGAGGTTCAGGCTAAGGTTTTCGAACCGTTCTTTACCACCAAAGACGTTGGTAAAGGGTCGGGTCTTGGCATGGCGCAGGTCTATGGTTTTGCAAAACAATCGGAGGGCGGCGTTCGGGTTTGCAGCACGGTAGGGAAGTAAGCGTGGCGTAGAGGCCGCGCCTCAAGCGGCTTTCGCGAGCATTTGATCGTTCGGCGACTGCCAATTCCATGGCAGCAGTTCATCCCAGCG
>NZ_JBEPNG010000008.1:0-184892 GCF_040546165.1 Sphingomonas sp. UYEF23
GCCGAGTAATATATCCGACGACGCTGCTTCATCGCACCACTCCTTCTCATCATGAGAATGATGCGTTGCGACCACCCGTTGAACCCACCACCAAAGTCGGACATAGCCACTGGCGTCGCCCCGGCGGAGGCCGGGGCCTCGGGATGGCTTGGCGTGGGGCCGGACACAAAAGGGGGGGCCCCGGCCTTCGCCGGGGCGACGGTTATCGGTGTGGGCCGCTCCGCGAACTTCGGACGGCGTGACCAGACTTCAGGGTTTAGACGACGCCTGACGGGAAGGGATGACCTGGCTCCGCCCCTCCCCTTCAGGGGAGGGGATGGGGGTGGGGGATGCATCGCAGAGAGCTAGCGTTGTGACTTCCCCACCCCAACCCCTCCCCTGAAGGGGAGGGGCTTTTGAGCTGCGGGGCGCGAATTCGAGTCTTCCATGAGACGAAGCGTCTTGCGATGGACGAAACTGCGCGTGGACGAGGCCACACGGCGGGGACCCGCCCAGCTCCGTCATCCCCGCAAAAGCGGGGACCCCGCTGCCTGGCCCGCGGCCCGATGCAGAAGCGTCACCCTCGCTTTCGCGAAGGTGACGGGGGCTACGCAATGTCGGGAATCAGCCGCCCGTCAGCCGACGAACGCGCGCTCGATCACATATTGGCCGGGATGCGAGTTCGAACCCTCGACGAAGCCCATCGCCTCGAGCTTCGCCGCGAGGTCCTTGATCATCTCCATGCTGCCGCACAGCATGATCCGGTCGGTCGCGGGGTCGAGCCGCTTCTCGCCGGGCATGTCGGCGAACAGCGTGCCGTCGTCGATCAGTTTGTCGATCCGCCCGCTGGTGTGGAACGGCTCGCGCGTCACGGTGGGCACGTAGGAGAATTGCGTCGCCGCCTGCTCGTCGACGAGCGGATCGTCCGCCAGCTTCGCCTCGAGCGGCTCGCGGTAGGCAAGGTCGGTCACGCGACGCACGCTGTGGACGATCTGGATCTGGTCGAAGCGATCGTAGATCTCAGGATCGCGCGCGACGCTGAGGAACGGCGCGAGGCCGGTGCCGGTCGACAGCATGAACAGCCGCTTGCCCGGCAGCAGCGCGTCGGCGACGAGCGTGCCGGTCGGCTTGCGACCGAGATAGACCTGGTCGCCCGGCTGGATCTGCGACAGGCGCGAGGTGAGCGGGCCGTCGGGCACGCGGATCGAGAGGAATTCGAGTTCCTCGGCGTAGGCCGGGCTCGCGATCGAGTAAGCGCGCAGCAACGGGCGCTGCTCGCCGGCCAAGCCGAGCATCACGAATTCGCCCGAGCGGAAGCGGAAGCTCGCGGGGCGCGTGATCATGAAGCTGAACAGATGCTCGTTCCACATCCGCACGCTGAGCACGGTCTCGACGCTCAGCGCCGAAGTCGGTTCGAGCGAGGTCGGTTCGCTACTGGGCATGCTCGTCACCACATCACTCATCGATAGATCGTCCTTCAATGCAAGTTCGCCGCCACGCCATGCCACCGGGTATGCTCCCGATCTTGGCGCGGCTGCCCATCGCACCTCTTCCTGCAGAATGAACGCCTGACCGCGCGAGTCGGTGCCGTTGCGGGCCCGACCAGCGCGACATGGGGCCGCATACAGCGCGGCGCCCGGGCGATCGACATAATCGCGCACCCGTTACTCCGGTCGGGCGGCATAATTCAACGTGTAACTTTATCGCGATCGCGCGGGCGGGTCAGTCGGGTAGCTTCTCGACCAGGGCGGCGATGCTGTTCCCGGTAAAGGTGGTCAGCGACACGCCGTCGAGCTGGATCGCGCGCTCGAGCGTCAACGTCGCTGCGGATTGGTGCGCGGGGTCGAGCGCGCGCCACGCGCGCACCGCGCCTTCGAGGCTGGTGACTTCGGCCACGTCCTCCGCGCCGCGCGGCACGTCTTCGAGCGACGCGCTCATCCGCCATTCGATGGGGGGCGTCTTGGTGTCTTTGCCCCAGGTAGCTTCAACCATGATCGTTCGCCTTTTTGCTAGGAATGCCCGCAGGCTCGAGACGTACAGCGTCGGGAGACGCCGGTATGTTCCCCCGCACGCGCCCACGCGACCGCAAATCGCGGTGCGCGCGCAGGCGCAAGATACCGCATAGCGGCGGATATTCCGTGAAAATTCGATCGCGTTCGGCGTGCAGCCGTGCGTAACGCGTCGGGGGTTCGCGTTAGCGGTTGGCGATTCGCGCCGGACACGGCAAAGGTCGGGGATGCCTGTGACCACGACCGTGACGACCCTGGCCGAACTTGCCGAACTGGCGGGCGTTTCCGTCGCCACGGTTTCGCGATCGCTCGCGGGGAACCCCGTGATCGCCAAGGCGACGCGCGATCGGATCGTCGGCTTGGCGAGCGAGCATGGCTTCAAGGTCAACCAGGCCGCGCGCAACCTCCGCCTCGGGCGAACGGGGGCGATCGGCGTGGTGCTGCCGCTCGGCCACGAAGCCGAGCAGCATCTGTCAGATCCGTTCTTCATGAGCTTGCTCGGGCCGCTGGCAGACGCGATCGCCGACCGCGGGCACGATTTGCTGCTGTCGCGCGTGATCCCGGCGAACGATCGCTGGCTCGACGCGATCGTCGATGCCGGGCGCGTCGACGGCGTCGTCGTCGTCGGCCAGTCGAACCAGATCGACGCGATCGAGCGCGTCGCCGCGCGCTACCGCCCGATCGTCGTGTGGGGCGCGGACGTGCCCGACAAGACGCAGACCACCGTCGGGACCGACAATGTCGCGGGCGGGCGACTCGCCGCCGAGCATCTGCTCGCGCAGGGGCGGCGACGGCTCGCGTTCTTCGGCAATATCGAAGTGCCCGAATTCGCCGCGCGCTATGTCGGGTTCCAGCAAGCGCTCGCCGCGTCGGGGAGCGGGCAGGCGACGCTGCTGCCGATGCATTTGACGAGCGAGGCGTCGTACGCCGCGATCGAAGCCTATCTCGCCGGGCATTCGTCGCCCGACGGCATCGTCGCCGCGTCGGACGTCATCGCGATGAGCGCGCTGCGCGCACTCGCGGCGCACGGCAAGCGCGTGCCGCAGGACGTCAGCGTGGTCGGCTATGACGACGTCGTGATCGCGATGCACACCACGCCGCCGCTCACCACGGTGCGGCAGGATGTCGCGCGCGGGGCGGGGGTGCTCGTCGATCTGCTGTTCCGCCGGATCGAGGGCGCCGACGTCGAGTCGGTGACGATGGCGCCCGAACTGATCCTGCGCGGCTCGGCCTGATCAGGCGCCCGCGGGGCGGGCCGGCGTGCGGATCCGCCACGTCGCCACGGCGGCTGCAAGCATCATCGCGCCGCCCAGCATGAGGACATGGCGCGGATCGCCGCCGAGCAGCGGGCGGTAGGCGAGCCACACGAACAGGATCTCGACCATCATCGGGATGACGATGAACATGTTGAAGATGCCCATATAGACCCCGGTCCGCTCGGGCGGGATCGCGTTGGCGAGCATCAGATAGGGGTTGCCCATCAAGCTGCCCCAGCCGATGCCGATGCCGACCATCGCGACGATCAGCAGCGGGATCGACCCGGTCGACGCGATCGTCAGCATGGCCGCGCCCGATGCCACCATCGCGACCGCATGGATCGGCTTGGCGCCGAAGCGCCGTGCGAACGGCACCATCGCAAAGGCCGAGACGCACGCGACGAAATTGTAGAACGCGCCGAGCTGCCCGTTGAGCAGCCCCGCATCGCGGAAGCCGACGCTCGCCGGGTCGCTGGTGTGGAACACCCCGCGGGCAAGCGCGAGCACGACATATTGCCAGTAGCAGAACATCCCGAACCACTGGAAAAGCATCGCCACCGCAAGCTGCCGCATCGTCGGCGGCATGTCGCGGATCGCGTCGACCAGCCCGGTGATCGTCGAGCGCACCGACAGCGGATCGGCGGTGATCGCGGCGTCTTCCTCCGGCGTCAGCGGCAATTCGGGGACGCGCCATACCGACCACAGGATCGTCGTGATCGACAGGATCGCCCCGATCAGGAAGCTGATTCGCGTGATTTCGGGAATGCCGTTGCTGTCGAGCGCATCCTTGTTGATGCCCCACCACACCAGCAACGAGGGCGCGAGATACGACAGCGTCTGCGCGAGCCCGGTAAACGCGCTCTGCGTCAGGAAGCCGAGCGGGCGCTGCTGCTCGGCGAGCCGGTCGCTGACATAGGCGCGGTAGGGCTCCATCGTCACGTTGTTGGCCGCGTCGAGCACCCATAGCAGGCTCGCCGCCATCCACAGCGTGCGGCTGTACGGCATCGCGAACAGCGACAGGCTGCACAGGATCGCGCCGATCAGGAAATACGGGGTGCGGCGCCCGAGCCGGGTGCGCGTGCGGTCGCTCATCGATCCGATCAGCGGCTGGATGATGAGCCCGGTCATCGGGCCCGCCAGCCACAGCAGCGGCATGCTGCCCTCGTCGGCGCCGAGATAGCTGTAGATCGGGCCCATATTGCTTTGTTGCAGCCCGAAACTGAATTGCAGCCCGAGGAACCCGAGGTTCATCTGCAGGATGCGCGCGAACGACAAATGCACCTTGCCGACCGATCCTCTCGTCACATTCTCTCTCCCCGTGGGCGGACTGTTGCCGCCCTGCAACGCGCTGTAGCTGTTTGCGCAATCGTTTGCAATTTCCGCTTGCAATCGTTTGCGCGAAAAGTTTAGGGCCGGTGCGAGCCGAATAAACGGCCTTACCGTTTCAGGAGAGTGATATGTTGAAAGGGCGCACCCTTTTTCTCGCCACCACCGCAATAATGATCGGCACCCCGGCATTCGCGCAGCAGGCGGCGCCAGCGGCTGATGCACCGGCCCCCGTCCAGAGCGACGCCGAAGCGTCGAACAAGGACGACATCATCGTCACCGCCGTGGCGCGCGGGCAGAACCGCCTCAACAGCTCGGTCTCGGTCAGCTCGCTCAATGCCGACGCGATCGCCAACGCCGCGCCGCGCTCCGCCGCCGAACTGTTCCGCAGCCTGCCGGGCATCCGTTCGGAATCGTCGGGCGGCGAGGGCAATGCCAACATCGCCGTGCGCGGCCTGCCGGTCGCATCGGGCGGCGCCAAGTTCCTGCAGCTGCAGGAAGACGGCTTGCCGATCCTCGAATATGGCGACATCGCCTTTGCCAACACCGACATCTTCCTGCGCACCGACTTCAACGTCGCGCGCGTCGAGGCGGTTCGCGGCGGTTCGGCCTCGACCTTCGCGTCGAACTCGCCCGGCGGCGTCATCAACCTCATTTCCAAGACCGGCGAGCAGGAAGGCGGCTCGATCCAGGGCACCGTCGGGCTCGATTACGGCGAATATCGCCTCGATGCCGATTATGGCGGCAAGCTGAGCGACACGCTGCGCTTCAACGTCGGCGGCTTCTACCGCGTCGGTGAAGGCCCGCGTCGCGCCGGCTATGACGGCAACAAGGGCGGGCAGATCCGCGGCAACATCACCAGGACGTTCGATCGCGGCTTCTTCCGCCTCAACGTCAAATATCTCGACGACCGCGCGATCGCCTATCTGCCGAGCCCGGTCCGCGTGAGCGGCACCAACAGCGACCCGAAATATAGCTCGCTGCCCGGTCTCAGCGCCAACAACGACACGATCCACAGCATCTACTTCACGCGCGCAGTGACGCTCGACGGTGCCAACAATCGCGAGGTCGACGACATTCGCGACGGCATGCATCCGGTGGTCAAGGCGATCGGGTTCGAGACCGAGTTCGAAGTCGCCGACGGCTGGAAGGTCAGCGACAAGTTCCGCTATTCGGACATTTCTGGGCGCTTCATCTCGCCGTTCCCGGCAACCGTCGACACGGCGCAGAACCTCGCCAACGCGATCGGTGGCCCAGGGGCGATTGTGAGCTATGCCAATGGCCCGAATGCCGGCCAGCTCTATGCCAACCCGACAACGTCGAACGCGATCGGCGTGGTGCTGTTCAACACCAAGCTCAACAGCCTCAACAACATTACCAACGATCTGCGCGTCAATCGTCGCTTCAACACGGGTGATGGGACGATCGATTTCTCGGCCGGCTTCTACAAGTCGCGCCAGACGATCAATGTCGACTGGACCTGGTCGTCGTACCTGCTCGACGCGAAGGGCGATAACGCCGCGCTGCTCAACGTCCGCACGGCGGCGGGCGCATCGCGCACCGACAATGGCCTCGTCGCTTATGGCGCATCGTACTTCGGCAATTGCTGCCGCCGCAGCTACAATGTCGATTACGACACCAACGCGCCGTTCGCCTCGATCGGCTATACCGGTGGCGGCTTGAACGTCGATGCGAGCATTCGCTACGACAGCGGCAGCGCACGCGGCTTCGTCGTCGGCGATGGTCCGACGACGAGCTTCGACGTCGATGGCAACGGGACGATTTCCTACCCCGAGACGCAGACCACGGTGATCCCCGTCAACCGTCCGCAGCCGGTCAACTACAACTTCCACTATGCGTCCTATTCGTTCGGCGCGAACTACCGGCTGGCGAGCGATCTCTCGATCTTCGCGCGCTACAGCCGCGGGGGTCGCGCCAATGCGGATCGCTTCTTGTTCAATTCGAACAACGTCAGCCCGACCTCGGGTCTGCTCCAGCCAGGCGCACGGCCGGTCGACTTCGTCCGCCAGGCCGAGGCCGGCGTGAAGTACAGCAATGGCGGGTTGAACCTGTACGGCACGGCGTTCTGGGCCAAGACCGCCGAGCAGAATTTCGAAGCGACCAGCCAGAAGTTCTTCGACCGTACCTACCGCGCGTACGGCCTCGAGCTCGAGGGCAATTATCGCGTCGGCGGGTTCAGCCTCGCGGCGAACGGGACCTTCACCAAGGCGAAGATCACTAGCGACAACGTCACGCCCGCGGTCATCGGCAACCGTCCGCGCCGCCAGGCCGAGTTCGTCTACAAGATCACCCCGCAATACACGACCGAGCTGTTCACGCTCGGCGCGAGCGCGATCGGGACGACGTCGAGCTATGCGCAGGACACCAATCAGCTGAAGCTGCCGGGCTTCACGCAAGTCAACGCGTTCCTCAGCGTGCGTCCGGTCGCGCGCGTGCAGGTCTCGATCAACGCCAACAATGTGTTCAACACCAAGGGCTTCACCGAGGCCGAAGAAGCCGCGATCCCCGCGAACGGGATCGTCCGGGCGCGTTCGATCAACGGCCGTACGATCTCGGCGGCGGTCAAGCTCGACTTCTGAACCGACCGCCCCGGGCGCGCGACGTGCGCCCCGGGGCGTTTTTCTGACGGACCTGATGGGTAGCCCTGTATGACAACGATCTGGTCTCGCGATGCCGTGGCGGCGATCGCGCACCGCCCGATTCCCGAAGTCCCGCACATCGCGGCGCAGAGCATGGCACCGGTGCTCCCGGGCCATGACCTGTGGGATTACTGGCCGGTGCAGGAGCGCGACGGGCGGACGGCCGCGATTGCCGGCGGGGCGCTCCAGATGCTGCTGTCCGCGCCCGTCCTGCCCGATCCCGAATCGCGTCACGGGCTCGCGCGCATCCGGTTGATGCACGAGACGCCGCACGGCTGGCGCGATCTCGGCGATCTGCTGCCCGACGGGTTTGCGCCGGGCAGCCGCGAATGGTCGGGCTCGGCGATCGTCACGCCGCAGCATGACCGCGTGACGCTCTATTTCACCGCCGCCGGGCATCGCGGCGAGGCCGAGCCGAGCTTCGACCAGCGCTTGTTCGAGACCAGCGCGACGCTGTCGATTGCAGACGGCGTGCCACGGCTGGCGGATTGGTCGGTTCCGGTCGAATCGGTCGTGGCCGACGGGCAGATCTATTCGCGCGACATGACCGGCGGCGGCGCGATCGGCACGATCAAGGCGTTCCGTGATCCGGCGTGGTTCTGCGATCCGGCCGATGGTGCCGAATATCTCGTCTTCGCCGCCTCGCTCGCGCAGTCTTCCTCCCCATGGAACGGCGCGATCGGGGTGGCGCGGGGCGGGGGCGGACAGTGGACGCTCGAGCCCCCGCTGATCACCGCCGACGGAGTGAATAACGAGCTCGAACGGCCGCACCTCGTCCACTCCGACCAGCGCTATTATTGCTTCTGGTCGACGCAGCGTAAGGTGTTCGCGGATGGCGGCCCATCGGGTCCGACCGGGCTGTACGGCATGGTCGCCGAGCACCTTGCCGGGCCGTGGACGCCACTCAACGGAACGGGGCTGGTCTGCGGCAATCCGCCCGATGCGCCGATCCAGGCGTATAGCTGGCTCGTGCTGGGCGACCTCAGCGTGATCAGCTTCGTCGATCGGCCGGGGCTGACGGGCGACCCGGTCGATGTGGCGGAAGCGCGCCGCGCCTTCGGCGGAACGCCCGCAGCTCCGTTCCGCATCGTGCTCGACGGCAATCGCGCGTCGCTTGCGTGAGCGGGTGACAGCGCTGCGGGTAGAGCCGGGCAGCGGCGACACGGCGGCCAGGATTCCTTCCAAAAACGGTGGCATTGCCGACGTGTGACCAAGGTTTCCGGACTCGCGGCCCGCCCCGATCGCGTCGCCGCATCACTTCGTCGGACGCCAGCGCTGGCGGCGAGGATCGTTCCGTTGACGAGCGGGTTCGTAATGTGGCAGGGACGCGTCCATCAACGGACTTGCTTCAGGACCACGTGCAACGGCACGTCGGGTTCGTCGGCAACGGTGTTGCATTGCGGGTGTAGCTCAATGGTAGAGCAGAAGCTTCCCAAGCTTACGACGAGGGTTCGATTCCCTTCACCCGCTCCACGGTTTTCCTGACAATCATGCGCGGTACCGGCTCGGCTTTCCATCGTGGGTCGATCGCGGCTATGTCCCCTCGCGCGGTCGGTACGACCGTGTTGCAGCACATACGGGATGGTCGAAATGCCCCTCGAGACGGTATCCGAAACACGCGCGCATGGTGGGACGCAGGGCGTCTATCGCCACGATTCGACGCAGACCGGGACGCCGATGACGTTCAGCGTGTTCGTCCCCGATCACGCACCGGGCGATCGGCTTGCGGTCTTGTGGTATCTCTCGGGGCTGACCTGCACCCAGGCGAACGTCACCGAAAAGGGTGAGTATCGTGCGGCCTGTCGCGAGGCGGGGATCATCTTCGTCGCGCCCGATACCTCGCCGCGCGGGGAGGGCGTTCCCGATGATGCCGAGGGGGCGTACGATTTCGGGCTCGGCGCGGGCTTCTATGTCGACGCGACGCAGGCGCCGTTCGCGCAGCATTACCGCATGGCGAGCTATGTTACCGACGAGTTGCCAGCGCTTGTCGCCGCCAATTTCCCGGTCGACCTCGACCGGCAGTCGATCACCGGGCATTCGATGGGCGGGCATGGCGCGCTGACGCTCGCGCTGGCGCGGCCGGGGCAGTATCGCTCGGTCTCGGCGTTCGCGCCGATCGGCGCGCCGAGCCAGGTGCCGTGGGGGCAGAAGGCGCTGGCTGGGTATCTCGGTGAGGATCGTGAGGTGTGGCGCAAGCATGACGCGGTGGCGTTGATCGAGGATGGCGCGCGCGTGGCGGCGCTGCTCGTCGATCAGGGCGATGCCGATGCGTTTCTCGAAACCCAGTTGCGGCCCGAATTGCTCGAGGCCGCCTGCGCTGCCGCCGGGATCCCGCTCGAACTGCGGATGCAGCCGGGGTATGACCACAGTTACTACTTTATCTCGACCTTCCTTGCCGAACATGTCGCCTGGCACGCGCGCCATTTGGCGCGCTGAAGCCAGGACAGCCGCTTCAGCAGCCCGCCATTGGTCTTGAAGAGGTCGATCATCGAATCCCCGCTCTCGCCATGTCGAGCGTGAGGTCCGTCATCGTACGGGCCGCTGATGGGGAGCCTGTAGCCTGAGCCGCACGCTCCGGCGCAGGCCGCGAACTTGCCGCTACCGCGCAGGGCGTGGTGAGTCCGTGCAGGCTATCCCCGACGACGCCGTAGATCCCTCGACGCCGGCGAGTTCGAGCGTTTTGGCGAAAAGATCTGCGAGCGTCGTCTTGGACTTGGTCGGTCTGCGCCAGCCGGGCAGGGGTCAGCGGCGCGCGGGCTGCCAGACATAGCCGGTGCCGCGCTTCACGATCTGCCCGACGCCGGGGAAGGGGAAGTGCGGGGAGAACACGCGCTCATGGCTTGCGGCAAGCTGCGCGAGCGTCGCTTCGCGGCGGATCACGCCCTGCTTGGCGTCGGTGTCGTACGCGATCACCCATTCGGGCTTGGCAAGCGAGACGATCGCGCTGTGCGCGCTGTCGCCGATGTCGAGCAGGCGCTCCTTGCCCGAGCTGATCTCATAGCCCGAATGGCCGGGGGTGTGACCGGGCAGCGCGATCGCGCGGATGCCGGGCACGACCGACGCGCCGGGGGTGAAGGTCTGCACCTTGGGCGTGATCGCGGCGGCCAGCGCGGCATTGTCGGGCTTGCTCTTGAGGAACGCCCATTCGGCCGCAGCCATGCGGATCGTCGCATTGGGGAAGGCGAGTGCGCCGTCTGCGGTGAGGATGCCGCCGACATGGTCGCCGTGCGAATGCGTGATCAGCACGTCGGTGACCTTGGCGGGATCGACGCCCGCCGCGGCAAAGCTCCTGGGCAGCGCGCCACCGACCTTGGGGCCGAGCCCGGTGTCGATCAGCACGGTGTGCCCCGGCAGCTCGACGAGCAGCGCGTCGACACCGAGCGGCAGCGTATCGGTGGGGGCGCCCGCCTGGCGCAGCACCGCCGAGACGGCGGGGACGCCGACTTGCGGGCCGAACACGCTCGCATCGTTGGGCACGGCGTTGATCATGTCGCGCAGCGCGACGACTCGAATGCTGCCGACCTTGAAGGCGGTGGCCGCGGGGCCGATCGGGACTGGGCCGGCAATGGCGGAGCTGGCGCCGAGCAAGGCGAGCGCGGCAGCGAAAATCGATTTTACGGGCATTCGGGAGTCCTCGTGACAGTAGAGCAACGATCCAGGATCGGCGCGGGTCTAACCCGTGGCGGGTTTTGCTGGTTCCGCTTGGTAGGGGTCGATCGGCATCGATTGGACAATCGCGCAGCTACCGCTTTGCAACGAGCCACGCTATGCGCGGTGGTAACACGAGAAACTAAGAGAGGTCGATCATGAACCAGATGGATTTCGCGCTGGGCGAGACGGCGGACATGATCCGCGACACGACACAGCGCTTCGCGACCGACCGGATCGCGCCGATCGCGGCAAAGGTCGATGCCGAGGACTGGTTTCCGCGGAGCTTGTGGCCCGAAATGGGTGCGCTCGGGTTGCACGGCGTGACGGTTGCCGAAGAGGATGGCGGGCTCGGGCTTGGCTATCTCGAGCATGTCATCGCGTGCGAGGAAGTGTCGCGCGCGTCGGCGTCGGTCGGCCTGAGCTATGGCGCGCATTCGAACCTGTGCGTCAACCAGATCGCGCGCTGGGCGAACCCTGAGCAGAAAGCAAAATATCTCCCCAAGCTGATCTCGGGCGAGCATGTCGGCAGCCTTGCCATGTCGGAGGCGGGCGCGGGATCGGACGTCGTCGGGATGAAGCTCAAGGCCGACAAGGTGCAGGGCGGCTATGTGCTCAACGGCACCAAATTCTGGATCACCAACGCGGCTTATGCCGACACGCTCGTCGTCTATGCCAAGACGGGCGAGGGCTCGCGCGGGATCACGACGTTCCTGATCGAGAAGGACATGCCGGGTTTCGCGATCGGGCAGAAGATCGACAAGATGGGGATGCGCGGTTCGCCGACCGCTGAGCTCGTCTTCACCGATTGCGAGGTTCCGGAAGAAAATATCATGGGCCCGGAGAATGGCGGCGTCGGCGTGCTGATGTCTGGGCTCGATTACGAGCGCACCGTGCTTGCGGGAATCCAGCTCGGGATCATGCAGGCGTGCCTCGACGTGGTCGTGCCGTACGTCCGCGAGCGGCGGCAGTTCGGCAAGGCGATCGGCAGTTTCCAGCTGATGCAGGCGAAGGTCGCCGACATGTACGTCGCGCTCAATTCGGCGCGAGCCTATGTCTATGCGGTGGCGCGCAGCTGCGATGACGGGCGGACGACGCGCTTCGATGCGGCGGGCGCGATCCTGCTCGCGAGCGAGAATGCCGTGAAGGTCGCCAACGAGGCGGTGCAGGCGCTGGGCGGGGCGGGCTATACCAAGGACTGGCCGGTCGAGCGCTACTATCGCGACGCCAAGCTGCTCGATATCGGCGCGGGGACCAACGAGATCCGCCGGATGCTGATCGGCCGCGAGCTGATCGGCAACGACGCGCCCGCCGCGCAGTAACCTATATCCGTCATCCCGGCCTTGTGTCGGGATCCACCGTGGCGTTGGCGTTACAATCGCCAGCTATGTAGCACGGTGGATGCCGGGACGAGCCCGGCATGACGGGGTTGGGGGGGGAGAAGCCCCCCCCTTTTACCAGACGTGAACCCGCGCACCCGGCGCGAGGTACAGCTTGTCGCTCGGCTGTACCTTGTACGCCGGATACCAGGCATCGAGATTGCGCACCGTCAGCACGCGGAACATCGCCGGCGCATGGACGTCGGTCGCGATCCGCGCACGCAGCGCCTTGTCGCGCATCTTGGTCCGCCAGCTCTGCGCGAACGCCAGGAAGAAGCGCTGGTCGCCGGTCATCCCGTCGATCACCGGCGGCTCCTTGCCGCCGTACGACGCGCGATACGCTTCGTACGCTGCGGTGAGGCCGGCGGTGTCGGCGATGTTCTCGCCGAGCTCCTGCTTGCCCTTGAGCTTGAGCCCGGGCAGCGCCTCATAGGCATCGTATTGCGCCGCGAGCGCCGAGCCGGCCTGTTCGAAGCGCGCGAGATCGGCCGGGGTCCACCAGTTGCGATACTTGCCGGTCGAATCGAAATCGGCGCCGAGATTGTCGAAGCTGTGGCTGATCTCGTGCCCGATCACCGCGCCGATCGCGCCGTAATTGGCCGCGGCATCGTATTTCGCGTCGAAATACGGCGCCTGCAGGATCGCGGCGGGGAAGTTGAGCGCGTTCTGCAGCGGCAGATTGACCGCGTTCACCGTCTGCGGGGTCATCCACCATTCGGTGCGGTCGGGCGCCTTGCCGAGCTTGCCGATCTGGTAGCGATAGATCGCGAGATCGGCGCGCTCCAGATTGCCGATCGGGTCCTTCGCGTCGACCGCGAACTTGGGGAAGGCGCGCCAATGGTCGGGATAGCCGACGCCGACATAGAGCACCGACAGCTTGCGCCGCGCCTCGGCCTTGGTCCCCGGGGTCATCCAGTCGAGCTTCTGGATGCGCTGGTCGAACGCGCCGACGATGTTCTTGACCATCGTCTGGATCTCGGCCTTCGACTGCGCCGAGAAATAGCGCGCGGCGTAGAGCCGACCGACCTCGTCACCGAGTGCCGCATTGACCGCCGCGATGCTGCGCTTGTCGCGCGTCTGTTGCGCGGGGGTGCCGTTGAGCTGCTTGCCGTAGAAGGCGAAGCGCGCATCGTCGAACGCCTTGGGGAGCACCGAGGCTGTCGCGGTGATGCGGTGCGCGGTCAGCCAGTCCTGCCAGTCCGCGAGCGGCTCGCTTGCGACGAGGCCCGAAAGCTTGGTGATCGCATCGGGCTGCCAGGCGATGAAGTCCTGCTGGCCCGCGGGAATACCCGCCGCTGCCCAGTACGCCGTCCAGTCGAGCCCCGGGGCTTTCCGCGCGAAGTCGGCGCGGGCCCACGGATTGTCGCCCTTGCTCGCGTCCTGGCTTGCCTCGATGTCGGTCTGCGCAGCGGCGATCTTCATTTCGAGCGCGAAGACGCGCGCGGCGCGGGCCGCCGGATCGCTCAGGCCCGCGAGGCCGAAGATCTGCGTCAGATAGGCTTGGTAGCCCTCGCGCAGCTCGGCCATTTGCGGGGTCTGCGACAGATAATAGTCGCGGTCGGCGAGGCCGAGGCCGCCCTGCATCAGATACGGCGTGTTGCGCTTGGGCTGGTTGAGATCCTGCGAGACGAACAGGCCGAACAGATTGGTCGTGCTGGCGTAATTGTTGTTGTTGAACGGGTCGGTATCGGCACGCATCTGCGCGCCCATCACCTTGGCCAGCGCGGCCTTGTCGCGCAGTGCATAATACGGCGCGATGAGCGCCTTGAGCGGTGCGATCCCCCGCGCCTCGATCGCGGCGGTGTCGTTATAGGCGGCGTAATAGTCGGCGATCAGGCGCTGGCTGCTGCCGGGTGCGGCGTTCGCCTTGGCGGCGTCCTGGATGATCGTCGCGTTGCGCGCCTCGGCGACCTTGGAGACCTCGACGCCGCCGCCGGTCGACGAGCGGGCTGGCTCGATCTCGGCGGTCTTGCGCCACGTGCCATTGGCGTAATCGTCGAAATTGTCGCCCGGCTTGACGCTCTTGTCGATCAGCGCTGGGTCGACGCCCGATTGCGTGCCGATCATCTGCGCCGCGACGCCGGTGGCGATCGCCGAGCTGGCGAGCAATGCGATCGAAAGGACGGAGAAGCGTTTCATCAGGATGTTTCCTCTGCAACTATCGGCTTTGCGTCGCGGTATACGCGCTCCGTCGCGTCTGCCAATCGGCTTTCCTTCGTCGGCGCGGATCGCTAGGCAGTTTCATATGCAACGGATACCGCAAGCAGGAAGCCCGCTTTGAGCGCCCCCGTCCTCGACACCAAGCTCAGCGCCGATGGCGAGACCTTCCGCGCCAATGCGGCGCACAATCACGCCCTGGTCGAGCGCTTGCGCGGCGACGTCGCCCGAGCCGCGCTCGGGGGAACCGAGAAGAGCCGCGAGCGCCATACCGCACGCGGCAAGCTGCTCCCGCGCGAGCGCGTCGAGCGGCTGCTTGATCCGGGCTCGCCCTTCCTCGAGATCGGCCAGTTGGTGGCCAACGGGCTGTATGAAGACGAGGTGCCGGGCGCGGGCGTGATCGCCGGGATCGGGCGCGTCTCGGGGCGGCAGTGCATGATCGTCTGCAACGATGCGACGGTGAAGGGCGGGACCTATTACCCGCTGACCGTCAAGAAGCACCTCCGCGCGCAGGAGATCGCGGAGGCGAACATGCTGCCGTGCATCTACCTCGTCGATTCGGGCGGCGCGAACTTGCCGCACCAGGCCGACGTCTTCCCCGACCGCGACCATTTCGGGCGGATCTTCTTCAACCAGGCGAACATGAGCGCCAAGGGTATCCCTCAGATCGCGTGCGTGATGGGCTCGTGCACCGCAGGCGGCGCCTATGTGCCGGCGATGTCGGACGAGACGATCATCGTGCGCGGGCAGGGGACGATCTTCCTCGCCGGGCCGCCGCTGGTGAAGGCGGCGACGGGCGAGGTGATCTCGGCTGAGGAACTGGGCGGCGCGGATACGCATGGGCGGCGCTCTGGCGTAGTTGATCACGTCGCCGAGAATGACGAGCATGCGCTGACGATCGTGCGCGATATCGTCTCGACTTTGCAGCCGCAAACGGGCGCTGCCGCGAACGTGAAGGAGCCGCGGCCGCCGAAGTTCGATGCCGAGGAGCTGTACGGCATCGTGCCGAGCGACGTGCGCGCGCCGTACGACGTGCACGAGATCATCGCGCGGTTGGTCGACGGGTCGGAGTTTCATGAGTTCAAGGCGCTTTACGGCACGTCGCTGGTCTGCGGTTTCGCGCATATCTGGGGGATGCCGGTCGCGATCCTCGCCAATAACGGCGTGCTGTTTTCGGAAAGCGCGCAAAAGGGCGCGCATTTCATCGAGCTCGCGTGCCAGCGGCGGATCCCGTTGCTGTTCCTGCAGAACATCTCTGGCTTCATGGTCGGCGGCAAATACGAGGCCGAGGGGATCGCCAAGCATGGTGCCAAGCTCGTCACCGCGGTGGCGACGGCGAGCGTGCCGAAGATCACCGTGCTGATCGGCGGCAGCTTCGGCGCTGGCAATTACGGCATGTGCGGGCGCGCCTATTCGCCGCGCTTCCTGTTCAGCTGGCCCAACAGCCGCATCTCGGTGATGGGCGGCGAGCAGGCGGCGTCGGTGCTGGCGACCGTCCACCGCGATGCCGATGGCTGGAGCGACGAGCAGGCCGAGGCGTTCAAGGCCCCGATCCGCCAGAAATACGAAGACGAGGGCAATCCCTGGTACGCGACGGCACGGCTGTGGGACGACGGCATCATCGACCCGGCGCAGACGCGTGACGTGCTCGGCCTCGCCTTCGCCGCGACGCTCAACGCGCCGATCCCCGAGCGCCCGGCGTTCGGCGTGTTCCGGATGTGATGGCCGATCCGACCCTCATCCTTCCCCATTTCGCGAGACCTTAAGGAACCTTTATGTCCCTGATCTTCGCTCTCCTGCTCGCCGCCCAGATGGGGTCGCAGACGACCCCAGTTCAGCCGATCGTCAAGGGCACCGGCCTGCCGCCCCCCGGCACCGAGGAGGCGCAGGTGATGGCGCCGGTCAACGCGCTGCTCGCCGGCATCGCCGCGCGCGATGCGGCGGCGATCGGCCAGGCGCTGCGCACCGACGCCACCGCCACCGCGATCGCCGAGCAGGCCGACGGCACGCGCAAGATTACGCACTCAACTCGCGAGCAGTTGCTCGCGCGCTTCGCCCCCGGGCCCGAGCGCTATGACGAGCGGCTCGGCACGCCCGCGGTCGAGATCGACGGCGACATCGCGATGGTGTGGAGCCCCTACACCTTCCGCATCGACGGCAAGCTCCACCATTGCGGCTACGACCATTTCGACCTGGTGCGCGAGGACGGCAGCTGGAAGGTCCAGAATTTGACCTGGTCGTCGCGCACGACGGGCTGCGAGGGATGACCTACCCCCGTCGCCCCGGCGCAGGCCGGAGCCGCTGTGCGTGGGCGCGCGGCGGTCCTCTCATCGTAACGGCCCCGGCCTGCGCCGGGGCGACGGATAGACACGCATGATCCAGTCTCTGCTCATCGCCAACCGCGGCGAGATCGCCTGCCGCATCATCCGCACCGCGCGCGCGATGGGGGTGCGGACGATTGCGGTCTATTCGGATGCCGACGCCACTGCGCTCCACGTCCGGCAGGCCGATGAGGCGGTGCATATCGGCCCGTCGCCGGCGCGCGAAAGCTATCTGGTGGGCGAGAAGATCATCGCCGCCGCGAAGGCGAGCGGGGCGGAGGCGATCCATCCGGGCTACGGCTTCCTCTCGGAAAATGCCGATTTCGCGCAAGCCGTGATCGATGCCGGGATCGTGTGGGTCGGACCCAACCCCGACAGTATCCGCGCGATGGGGCTCAAGGATGCCGCCAAGGAGCGGATGATCGCGGCGGGCGTGCCGGTGACGCCGGGCTATCTCGGCGCCGACCAGTCGCCCGATCGGCTGGCGGCGGAAGCGGCGGCGGTCGGCTATCCCGTGCTGATCAAGGCGGTCGCGGGCGGTGGCGGCAAGGGGATGCGGCGCGTCGACGATCCCGCCGATTTCGCCGATGCACTCGTCTCGTGCCAGCGTGAGGCGGCGTCGTCGTTCGGCAACACCGACGTGCTGATCGAGAAATACATACTCTCGCCGCGCCACATCGAGGTGCAGGTGTTCGGCGACACCCACGGCAATGTTGTCCATCTGTTCGAGCGCGACTGCTCGCTTCAGCGCCGCCACCAGAAGGTGATCGAGGAAGCCCCCGCGCCGGGGATGGACGCGGTCACGCGCGAGGCGATCTGCGCCGCGGCGGTCAAGGCGGCCAAGGCGGTCGATTATGTCGGGGCGGGGACCATCGAGTTCATCGCCGATGCGAGCGAGGGCCTGCGCGCCGACCGTATCTGGTTCATGGAAATGAACACGCGTTTGCAGGTCGAGCATCCGGTGACCGAGGAGATCACCGGGGTCGATCTGGTCGAATGGCAGCTGCGCGTGGCGAGCGGGGAGGCGTTGCCGAAGCGGCAGGACGAGCTTTCGATCAATGGCTGGGCGATGGAAGCGCGGTTGTATGCGGAGAACCCGGCGACCGGGTTTCTGCCGTCGACTGGCACGCTCGAGCATTTGCGGCTGCCGCGCTTTGCTCGGATTGAAACAGGGGTCGAGGAAGCGGGCGAGGTGTCGCCCTTCTACGATCCGATGATTGCCAAGATCGTCGTCCATGCCGAAGATCGGTCGGAAGCGATCGCCGCCTTGTGGGACGCGACGAGCGATGTCGAGGTGTGGCCGGTCCGCACCAACGCGGGTTTCCTTGCGCGCATCTGCCAGGACGCGGACTTCCGCGATGGCACGATCGACACCGGGCTGATCGAGCGGCGCGGCGACTCGCTGACGATCCCGCCCGCGCCGCAGCCGGCACATCTGCGCGATGCGGCGGCGGCGCTTGCCGCGCGTCCCGCGCACGGCGTGTGGGACGACGCGATCGGGCTGCGGCTCAACGCGCCGTCGCGCTCCGAGACGCGGATCGTCGATGATGCCGGGGGCGTCCATGTCGTCGCCGACCTGATGATCGATGACGGTCCGCCGCAGGAGGAGGTCGTCAGCTTCTACCTCGGCGAGGGCCGCAGCTATCGCCTCGACCAGCCGCGGGGCACGGCGACCGGCGCCGCAGCCGATGGTGCGATCCTCTCGCCGATGCCCGGCCGCATCATCGCGGTCGATGTCGCGGCGGGCGACAGCGTCACCAAGGGCCAGAAGCTCGTCACGCTCGAGGCGATGAAGATGGAGCACAGCCTGACCGCGCCGTTCGACGGCACCGTCGCCGAACTCAACGTCGAGGTCGGCGGACAGACGCAGGAAGGCGTCGTGCTCGCGCGGCTGACGCGTGCCGATGCCTGAGACACAAGGCGCGCTCGCCGGGGTCAAGGTGCTCGATCTGTCGCGCGTGCTCGCCGGGCCGTGGGCGACGCAGATGCTGGGCGATCTCGGCGCCGAGGTGCTCAAGATCGAGCAGCCCGGGCAAGGCGACGATACGCGCCGCTGGGGGCCGCCCGCGCTCGCCGATGATTCGGGCGATTCGGCCTATTTTCTCTGCGCCAATCGCAACAAGCGCTCGCTCGCGATCGATCTCGCGCAGCCCGCGGGCGCCGAGCTGATCCGCCGGCTCGCCGCGCAGAGCGACGTGCTGGTCGAGAATTTCCGCGTCGGCGGGCTCGCCAAATACGGGCTCGATTATGCGAGCCTCGCCGCGATCAATCCGCGGCTGGTCTATTGCTCGATCACCGGCTTCGGGCAGGACGGGCCGTACAAGGACAAAGGCGGCTACGACTTCCTGATCCAGGCGATGGGCGGGCTGATGAGCGTCACCGGCGAGGCCGATGGTCCGCCGATGAAGGTCGGCGTGCCGATCGTCGATCTGTTCACCGGCACCTATGCAACCGTCGCGATCCTTGCCGCGCTGCGCCACCGCGATGCGACTGGGCAGGGGCAGCATGTCGATTGTGCGTTGCTCGACACGCAGCTGGCGATGCTGTCGAACCAGGCGTCGAACTGGCTCAACGGCGGGACGGTGCCGGTGCGGCGCGGCAACGATCATCCCAATATCGTGCCGTATCGCGATTACGAGACCGCCGATGGCGCGATCGTGGTCGCGCTGGGGAATGACCGGCAGTTCCGCGATTTCCTGCGCGTGCTGGGCCTGAGCGATCTGGGCGACGATCCGCGGTTCGCCAGCGTGGCGTTGCGCAGCGAGCATCGTGTGGCGCTCCACGCGCATCTCGCCCCTGCGGTGGCGCAGTGGGGCTCGGACGATCTTGTCGCGGCGATGGAGGCGGCCAAGCTCCCTGCGGGCAAGGTCGCGGGGTTGCCCGAGATTTTCGCCGATCCCCAGGTCGCGCATCGCGAGAGCGTCCAGGCGATGGCGCGTGCCGATGGCACCCGGCTGCAAGTCGTCGGCTTCCCGGCAAAGCTGTCGGAGACGCCCGCCAGCTACGACCGTGCGCCGCCGCGCGCCGGGGCGGATACGCGCGAAGCGCTGGCGGGGGCTTTGGGGCTGTCCGAGGACGCGCTTGACGCGTTGGCGGCAGCGGGCGTTATCGCATAACCGACGCTGTTCCCCGGCGAAGGCCGGGGCCCAGAAGGGCAGGTCGGAAGTGTCGCGCGCAGCACTTCGGTATCAGCGCCTCGCTCTTGGGCCCCGGCCTTCGCCGGGGTGGTGGGAACGAGGGGTGTCGGTCAGCGCTTAGCGGCCCTTGAACAACCCGCCGAGCACGCCGCGCACCAAGCTGCCAACGATTCCGCCCGCGGCACCGCGCGAGGAGCCGAACACCGCCTTCGACACTTCGTTGGCGACCTGACGCCCAACCGCCGAGCTCGCCGAGCGCGTCGCCGAGGTGATCGCGCGGTTCCAGGGTGAGTTGGCGGCGGCTTTCGCCTCGGCGGCGGCCTGTTGCGTGGCCAATTTGGCCTGACGATCCGCCTCGCGCTGATCGGCGACGCGCTGACGCTCAGCCTCCTTCGCGGCGACCGCGTCGGCCTTGGCCTGTGCTGCAGCCGCCTTGTCGGCTTCGGTCTTCGCCTTGGCTTCGGCGGCCGCCGCGGCAGCCTCCTGCGTCTTGGCGCCGAGCATTTCCTCGGCCGATTGCCGATCGACCAGCGTGTCGTATTTGTTGCCGACCGGATCGGTCGAGACCATCACGCCGCGCTCGACCGCGGTGACCGGCCCGACGCGCGACGCGGGCGGGGCGATCAGCGTGCGCTGGACGGGGGAGGGGGATCCATCAGGGAGCAGCAGCGAGACGAGCGCCTCGCCGACCTTCAATTCGGTGATCGCAGTCTCGACATCGACGCCGGGGTTGGCGCGAAAGGTCGTCGCCGCCGAACGCACCGCCGCCTGGTCCCGTGGGGTGAAGGCGCGCAGCGCGTGCTGGACGCGGTTGCCGAGCTGCCCCGCGACGGTATCGGGAATGTCGATCGGGTTCTGCGTGATGAAATAGATGCCGACGCCCTTCGACCGGATCAGCCGAACGACTTGCTCGATCTTCTCGAGCAGCGCCTTGGGGGCAGCGTCGAACAGGAGGTGCGCTTCGTCGAAGAAGAAGCAGAGCTTGGGCTTGTCGGGATCGCCGACCTCGGGGAGATGCTCGAACAATTCGCTCATCAGCCACAGCAGGAAGGTCGAATAGAGCTTCGGGCTCGCCATCAATTTGTCGGCGGCCAGCACGTTGACGATGCCGCGGCCCTTCTCGTCGACCCCGATGAAATCGTCGAGATCGAGCGCGGGCTCGCCGAAGAAATGCTCGCCGCCCTGGCTGCGCAGCTGGAGCAAGGCGCGCTGGATCGTGCCGATCGATTGCTTCGACACGTTGCCGTAGGTGGTGGTGAGCTCGTCGGCGCGCCCGGCGCAATCGACCAGCATCGCCTGGAGATCGTCCAAGTCGATCAGCAGCAGTCCGTCCTTGTCGGCGACGTGGAAGGCGATCGTCAGCACGCCTTCCTGGACTTCGTTGAGGTCCATCAGGCGCGACAGCAGCAGCGGGCCCATCTCGGAGATGGTGGTGCGGATCGGGTGGCCCTGTTCGCCGTACAGGTCCCAGAACTGCACTGGCGTGTCGGCATAGGCCCAGGCGTCGTCGCCGATCTCCTTGGCGCGCGCGGCGAAAATGTCGTGGTTCTTGGCAGTGGGGGAGCCGGCCATCGCGAGGCCCGACAGGTCGCCCTTCACGTCGGCGACGAAGCACGGGACACCGGCGCGCGAAAAGCCTTCGATGATGCCCTGGACGGTGACGGTCTTGCCGGTACCGGTCGCGCCCGCGATCAGGCCGTGGCGGTTGGCGCGCTTGAGTTCGAGCTGCTGCGGGTTCGCGCCGCCGGGACCGGCGCCGATGAAAATGCTGGTGGTGTCGGTCATGCAGCCTCGCGGAAATTCTGCGCGAACTATCGCGCGAAAAGCGGGCCAACGGAAGCGCCTTTAGCCCCTCCCCATCAGGGGAGGGGCGCGTCCCGCTACCTTACTTCTTGAGCTTCACGCCGATGAAGAACGCCGGCTGACGCCCGCGCACCACATACAGCGCGACCTGCGAGCGGCCTGCGGCCTTGGCCTGCATTACGATCGACCCCAGCGCCGCCGGAGTCGCGACGGGCACGCCGTTGGCCGAGACGATCACGTCGCCGCGCTTGAGGCCCTTGGCGCCGGCATCGCTCGCCGGATCGACCATGCCGATCACCACGCCCGACACCGACGAATCGATGCCGAACGTCCGCGCGATCTGCGGGGTCAGCGTCGCCACCGTCACGCCGAGCGGGTTCGACGCCGCCTGGCCAGCGGTCGGGGTGTCGCTGTCGTCCGACATGTCGCTATCGGCATCGGCATTCGCCTTGGCGAGCAGCGCATCCTCGGACGGACGCGTACCGATCGTCGCGATGATCGTCTGCGGGCGACCCTGACGCACGATGTCGAGCGGGACGCGCGTGCCCGGCGTCACGTTGGCGACGAGATAGCTGAGCGACTGGTCGGGGTTAACGTCCTTGCCGCCGACGCGCAGCACGATGTCGCCGACCTTGAGGCCCGCCTTGTCGGCCGGCTGGCCCGGCTCGATGCTGCGCAGCAGTTCGCCCTTGTTCTTGGCAAGGCCGAACGACGACGCGAGATCGTCGTCGATCGGCTGCGGACCGACGCCGAGATAGCCGCGCGCGATCTTGGTGCCCTTCATCAGTTTTTCGATGACGGGCTTGGCGTCGGTCGCGGGGATCGCGAAGCCGATGCCGATATTGCCGCCGCCGGTGCTGCCGAGGATCTGCGAGTTGATGCCGATCACGTTGCCGTTGAGATCGAACATCGGGCCGCCCGAATTGCCTTGGTTGATCGCCGCATCGGTCTGGATGAAGCGGTCATAGGCACCCGCGCCGGTCACGCGGTGGAGCGACGAGACGATCCCCGCGGTCACCGTGCCGCCGAGGCCAAACGGATTGCCGATCGCGACGATCCAGTCGCCGACGCGCGCCGCATCCGAATCGCCGAACTTGACGAACGGGAGGTTCTTCGCGTCGATCTTGAGCAGCGCCAGATCCGAAGTCGGATCGCGGCCGATCAGCTTGGCGACATATTCCTTGCGGTCGGTCATCGTGACGGTGATCGAGTCGACCGTCGCGCCCTTCGCGCCCGCGGCGACGACGTGGTTGTTGGTGACGACATAGCCGTCGGGCGAGATGATGAAGCCCGAACCGAGCGAAGTCGCCTCGCGGGTCGTGGGAGCAGCGCCGCCCTGGCCCTGCTGCTGGCCGAACAGACCCTCGAACGGGGTGCCGGCGAACGGATTGGCGGGCTGCGCCTGGGTGATGTGCTGGCTCGTCGAGATGTTGACGACCGCGGGCTGGAGCTTGGCGACAAGATCGGCAAAGCTCATCGGCGCGCCGGGGCGGGGCGCGGCGGCGGCCATCACGGCGGGTTCGTTCTGGGCGGTCTGCGCGCCCCCGGCGGATGGCAACGCGATGGCAGTGGCGGTCCCGCTGAGCAGCAGGGCGGCGGTGATGGCGTAGGCGTAGCGCACTAGGGTCGTTTCCTCTCGTCTACCAATTGGCAGCAACGCGATAGCTGTTAGCCATGGTTGCTGAACGGCGATTGAATATCAACGGCTGGCGGGCCGTTACGGGACCGTCGAATCACCGGCGACCCTGGAATTCCTTCAAATAGGCATTGTCGGGCGACAGGACCAAGCTCGTCGAGCCCTTGCCGTCCTGCGCGAAGGTGTAGCGATACGACTGCATCGCACGGTAGAAGTCGTAGAACTCGGCATCCTTGTTGAACGCCGCCGCATAGATCTGCGCCGCCTGCGCATCGGCCTGCGCCGAGATGATCTGTGCGGTCTGGGCGCCCTGTGCCTGGATCGTCAGCGCCTGCTGGTGGCGCGCGGTGCGCATCCGGTTGAGCGCGCTGTCGAACGGCGTTCCGGTCGGCAGATCGGCATGCTTGATGCGGACGTCGACGATCTGCACGCCATATTGCGAGGCGAGTCGCTGCAGCCCGGCGCGGATGTTGCCCATCACCTGCGTGCGCTCGGGGCTGAGCAGCGCGGCGAAGGGCCGGCGGCCGAGTTCGTTGCGCAGCGACGAGCTGAACAGCGGCTGGAGCTGATCCTTGATGCGCTGCTCGGTGACCGAAGTGCTGCCGGTCGAGATCACCGCCTTGAGCGGATCGACGATGCGGAAGCGCGCATAGGCGTCGACCTCGAGCCGGGTCTGGTCGGTCGACAGCACGGGCTGATTGTCGAGCTCGACGTCGAGCACGCGCTTGTCGACCCAGACGAGCCGGTCGATGAACGGCACGCGGAAGTTGATCCCCGCGCCGGTGCGACCGAACACCTCATTCGGGCGGTATTCGTTGATCGTCGCGACCGGCTGCTGGAAGCGCAGGATCACCGCCTGGCGCGTCTCGGGAACGATCGCGACCGAGCTGGCAGCGACGATCAGCAGCAGCAGCGCAACGATGCCAAGCGTGATCGGATTGCGGAGCAAAGTGCGGCTCACTGGGCTGCTCCCTGGGCTGGCGCGGCGGGCACGGCGTCGGGCAGGCGCTTGGCAATCCCGGGCAGCGGCAGATACGGCACGACGCCGGGAGCCTGGATGATCGTCTTATCGGATTTGGACAGAACCTGCTCCATCGTGTCGTAATACATGCGCTTGCGCGTCACGTCGGGGGCGAGCTTGTACTGGGCGTAGATCACGTCGAACGCCGCGGCCTCGCCCTGCGCCTTGGCGAGCACCTGCTGGGCATAGCCACGCGCCTTGCTGATGTCGCTCTGCGCCTGCTGCTGGGCGGCGGAGACTTCCTTGAACGCGTCCGACACCTGCGCCGGCGCCTGCGCGCCGCGGATCGCGACGCCCTGGATGCGGATGCCCGCATTATAGCCGTCGAGGATCTCCTGCATCGATTGCTGGACCTTGACCTCGATCGCGTTGCGCCCGCTGCCGATCGCGTCGTCGAGCGTCGCGGTGGCGACCGCCGCCCGCATCGCACTCATCGCGGTCGCGCGCAGCGTGCCGCGCGGATCGGCGATCTGGAAGGCGAAGTCCTGCGGGTTCGAAATCTGCCATCGCACCGAATAATCGAGATCGACGATGTTCTGGTCGCTCGTCAGCATCAATTTGTCGCTTTCGGAGCCGCCATCGCCTTCATCGGGGAAGGTCTCGGTGTTGATCGCCGCGACATCGACCTTGGCGACATCGACGAACGGCGCGGGGAGCGTCATGCGGATGCCGGGGTCGAGCGTCTCGGAATAGCGGCCGAGGAAGGTCACCACGCCGCGCTGTTGCGGCCCGATCGAATGGAAGCTTGTGAGGATGATCCAAGCGACGACGATCACGCCGACTGCGATCAGCCACAGATTGGTCGCGCTCGGCGCGCCGGGGATGCGCGGACGCCCGCCACCGCCGAAGCCGCCGGGTCCGTTGCCGCCGCCGCGCGCACGCTTGAGGAATTCGTCGAGCGCGCTTGGCGCAGCCGTGGTGCCGCGCGGTTTGCCGCCGGGGGGCTGCGCCCAGGGATTGCGCGGACCGCCGCTCTTGTCGTCATCGCCGCCACCAGCGCCGCCGCTGCCCCACGGGCCCTTGCCATCGGCGGATTGGAGGGAGGGGCGTGAAAACCAGCGCGATAGGATCGTCATGCAACCTTTATAGGGGCGGCTCGCGACGAAAAACAGTGGCAAGCGTGTCCATGACGCCTATCTGGCGCGCATGACCGATCCGATTTCGCCCGATGCCGCACTCAACGCCGCCCTTTCGCTCGTCGCGGGCACCCGCGCGACGGGCCGAATCGAGGACGCCCGTGCGAGCGTGATCGTCGATGTGAGCGGACTCGATGCCGCCGATCACGGCCCGCTCGAAGACGCGGTGCGCCGCGCGGCGGGCTTGGTGGTGGGGGTCGAAACGGTCCGCGTCGCGCTGACCAGCCAGCGGCAGCAGCGCGTGACGATCGCGGTCGGCAGCGGCAAGGGCGGGGTCGGGAAGTCGACCGTCTCGGCCAACCTCGCGATTGCCTTGCAGCAGGCCGGGCGGCGCGTCGGGCTGGTCGATGCCGATATCTACGGGCCATCGCAGCCACGGTTGATGGGCGTCGCCGATCTCAAGCCGACCGCGCACAACAAGGTGCTCAACCCCGTCCAGACGCCGTTCGGCGTGCCGATGCTGTCGATGGGGATGCTCGTCACCGCCGATCAGGCGATCGCGTGGCGCGGGCCGATGGCGGCGGGCGCGCTGACGCAGATGATGGACGCCAATTGGGGCGCGGCCGACACGCTGGTGATGGATCTGCCGCCCGGCACCGGCGACGTTCAGCTGACGATGATCCAGAAATACCGGCCGACCGGTGCGGTGATCGTCTCCACCCCGCAGGACCTCGCGCTGATCGACGCGCGGCGGGCGATCGATTTGTTCGTCAAGGCGGGCGTGCCGATCATCGGCCTGATCGAGAATATGGCGGGCTATGTCTGCCCGTCGTGCGGCGAAGTCTCCGATCCGTTCGGCACTGGCGGCGCGGAAGCGGCGGCGAAGGAATTGGGGCTGCCCTTCCTGGGGCGCATCCCGCTCGACATCCGCGTGCGCGTCGCCTCCGACGCCGGCCAGCCGCCGGTCACCGGGAACGGCCCCGAGGCGGTGGCGTTCAAGCAGATTGCCGGCCACGTCGCCGGCTGGATTGCCAACGCCCAAGGGGGACATGCTTGATGCCGATCACCAGCGATAGCGAGCTTCGCACCCTGCTCGAAGAAACCCGCACGATCGCGCTGGTCGGCGCGTCGGACCGGCCCGATCGCCCGTCCTACCGCGTGATGCGCACGCTCCAGGAGCACGGCTATCGCGTGATCCCGGTCAACCCGCAGATCACCGGCGAGCATCTCCACGGCGAGTTCGTGTTTCGCGACCTGTCGCAGATCGGCGATCCGATCGATCTGGTCGACATCTTCCGCAATTCCGCCGCCGCGGGCGACGCGGTCGACGAAGCGATCGCGGCGGGGGCCAAGGCGGTGTGGATGCAATTGGGCGTGGTCAACGAAGCCGCCGCGGCGCGGGCCGAGGCGGCAGGGCTCAAGGTCGTGATGGACCGCTGCCCCGCGATCGAGCTGCCGCGCTTGGGGGTCGCCAAGATCGCCTGAAATTCGCCATGATTGCAGCGGAGTATCGGGTTCATGATGCTGCTGCTCCTCGCCGCGCAAGCCGCGACCCCCGCCGTGCCCGCCCCGGCGGCGCCGACGGCGTTCTCGATTCTGCAGCCCGTTGCGAGCGAGCCGTGCACGCGGCGCGGCAAGGCGGTCGATCCCAACGACATCGTCGTGTGCGGCAAGCCGCTGCCGTCGCAGACGTTGCCCTATCCCAAAGAAGTCGTGCTCAACCGGCCCAAGCCGTCGAATCCCGACATGACCGGGATCGGCGCGATGGCGGTCGAGGACAGTTCGCCGTGCGCGACGATGCAGCGCGGCTGTGCCGGCGGCGTGCAGTTCTTCCAGGGCGGGACGCAAATCGTGCGGCTGATCCAGAAGGTCGTCGCACCCGGCAGCTGTTGCGAGCGGCCGGGCGAGGCGAAGGATTTCATGATGCTCGTCGGCGACGCTGCGCACGGGGTCGGCCGGGTGTTCAAGAAGAAGCCCGACAAATCGGGCCGCGTCGCGATCGCGCTCGATGACACGCCGCATAAGTCGGTGATCCTGCCCTGAGGGCAGTGGCCCCCACCACCGTCGTCACCCCGGGCTTGTCCCGAAGTCCACCGGGCCGCACGGACGACGAGAACAGCATTGGCGTCACGGTGGACCCCGGGACAAGCCCGGGGTGACGGTCTCTTGCGCAGGGACTGGAGGGATTTACCCCAGGATATGCATCCACAACGGCTGCCCGACCAGGCTCTGCGACCCGCGCAGCCGCTCGAGCGCTTGCGCCACGCTGCGCTCTGGCCCCTCGTGCGTGACGATCGCGACCAGCACCGAACCATCGGCATGCGCGCCGCGCTGCATCAAGCTCTCGATCGAAACGCCCGCGTCGCGCATCGCCGCGGCGATCTCGGCGAGCACGCCGACGCGATCGGCGACGGTGAAGCGGACATAGGCGCGCCCGCGCCGCTCGCCGGCATCGGCCGGGCCCTGCGCGGTCAAGGCATCGGCGGGCATCGCGAAGGCGGGGCCGAATTCGCCCCGTGCGATGTCGATCAGGTCGGCGACGACGGCGCTTGCGGTCGGCCCATCGCCCGCGCCCGCGCCCTGGAACAGCAATCGCCCGACGAAATTGCCCTCGGCGACGACGGCATTGGTCGCCCCGGTGACGTGCGCGAGCGGATGGCTGACCGGCACGAGATGCGGATGGACGCGCTGGAAGAGCCCGGCCGGCCCCGCCTCGGCGAGCCCGAGCAAGCGCACGCGATAGCCGAGCGCCGCCGCCTCGGCGATGTCGGCGGCGAGGACGTGGCGGATGCCGGTCGCCGCGACGTCGCCGAACGCCGGCTGCGTTCCGAAGGCGAGGCTGGCGAGCAGCGAGAGTTTGTGCGCGGCGTCGACGCCGTCGATGTCGAAGCTCGGATCGGATTCGGCAAAGCCGAGCGCCTGCGCCTCGGCGAGCACGTCGGCGAAGTCGCGGCCCTCGGCCTCCATCTTCGACAGGATGAAATTGCACGTCCCGTTGAGGATGCCGTAGACGCGCTCGATCTCGTTGGCCGCGGCACCTTCGCGCAAGCCCTTGATCACCGGAACGCCACCCGCGACCGCCGCCTCGAACTTGAGCGCCACGCCCGCCGTTTCGGCAGCGCGCGCGAGCTCGAGCCCGTGATGCGCGAGCATCGCCTTGTTCGCGGTGACGAAGCTCTTGCCCGCGCCAAGCGTGGTGCGCGCGAGCGTGAGCGCGGGGCCGTCCGACCCGCCGACGAGCTCGACCACGACGTCGACGTCGGCCTGCGCGAGCGCCGTCGTGTCGTCGATCCATGCGAAGCGGCTCATATCGACGCCACGATCCTTGCTGCGATCGCGTGCCGAAACCGCGACGATCTCGATCGGCCGCCCGGCGCGGCGCGCGATCAACGCGCCGTTGGTGTCGAGCAAGCGGATCACGCCGCCGCCGACGGTGCCGAGCCCGGCGAGCGCGATGCGGAGCGGTTTGGTCATAGCAATCACACCTTCGTCTCCCCGGACTCGTTCCGGGATCCCCCGATCAGCGCGCGCCGATCGCCGATTGCGCTAGCGGAGGAGTGGGCCCCGGAACAAGTCCGGGGTGACGTACTATTTCTTGACCAGGCCGATCTCGACCAGCCGCTCGTGCAGATAGTCATGCGCGGAGATCGGCGTCGGATAGCGGTTTGGCCGCTCCGCCGTGATCGTCGACGGCAGCGTCTCGATCAGGAAATCGGGGGCGGGGTGGAGGAAGAACGGCATCGAATAGCGCGAATGCCCGCGCCGCTCGGGCGCCGGGTTGACGACACGGTGCGTGGTCGAGGGCAGGACGTGGTTGGTGAGGCGCTGGAGCATGTCGCCGACATTGACCACCATCGCGCCTTCGGGCGGCTTGATCGGCAGCCATTCGCCTTCCTTGGTCAGCAATTGCAGCCCGGCTTCCTCGGCGCCGAGCAGCAGCGTGATCAAATTGATGTCCTCATGCGCGCCAGCACGGACTTCAGCCGCATCGGCGGGGACGGGCGGATAATGCAACAGGCGAAGCACCGAATTGCCGTCCTTGACGGCGTGATCGAACCAATCGGGCGCGAGCCCGAGATGCCGCGCGATCGCCGACAGCAGCCGGTCGCCCGCGACGTCGAGCGCGGCGAACAGCTCGATGAAGGTCTCGCGGAAGCCCTCGGGCTGGTCGGGCCAGACGTTGGGCGCCATCTGCGCCTCGAAGCGGTGGCCTTTCGCCAGTTCGCGGCCGACATGCCAGAATTCCTTGAGGTCGACATGCGTCGCGCCCTTGGCGATCTCGGTCTTGAACGGCGTATAACCGCGCGCGCCGCCGCCGCCCGCGCTGAAATAGCTGCGCTTGGTGTCCTCGGGCAGCGCGAAGAACGCCTCGGTCATCGCCCAGGCGCGCGCGATCAGCTCGGCGGGGACGCCGTGGTCCGACACGACCGCAAAGCCGAACCGCTCGAACGAATCGCCCAGCGCCGCGGCAAAGGCAGCAGGATCGGCGGCTTCGTCGGCGAGCGACAGCGGCGGGACTTCGGCGGTGGGGGTGTCGAGCATGAGACGCGTCCGTGATACTGGCAAAGCGCGAAGATAGCGCCGATTTGCCGCCGCGTCAGCCCCGCGGGGATCAGCGGGCCGCTCCTGCGTGCCGTGAAACGCGGATCGGCTTTAGCGAATCGGCTCGCAGGCGATGCCATCGGAGTCGCCGTCCATCTCCGGACGGTAGCCCGGCTCGCCCTCATAGATCGGCGCGGTGCCGGCAGCGCGCGCATCGTTGCAACCGCCCCACGCGTCGCCCGGCTGCGGCGCGCGGGCACGCATGAGGCCGGCCTGTACCGCAACGGGTTTCACCGCTCCGACGATTCTGGCGCGCCCATCGTCGCTGAAGGCGAGCGAGCCCGCGCCGACAATTCCGCCAAGCGCGGCCGCAACGCCCAACATCGGGAGTGCCCCGCCGCGTTGCGTATCCCGGTCGGGTGTATTCGCCGATGTGAATCGCGTGCAAACGGGTTTTTGTAAGCGCATCAGAGCTTTGTGGCGACGAAGAGTGAAAGAGCGGTTTCGATGGACACGGGAATCGTGTCGGAGCGCATTGCAAAAAAGTCGCAACGCAAACGTCGCTGACCGCCGGAAGTCGGTCGCAGCGGATCGCGGGTGTCACAAAGGAAACACCGCGATCCGCCATGATTTCGTCAGATCAGGCGTCTTATGAGGCGAGGTTCTCCATCACCTTCTTGTGCAGCCAGACGTTCATCGTCGCGCTGTCGTTGATGTCGCCTGTATAGCCGAGCTCATGCGCGAGCGAGACGCGGTTTTCGTGGCTCGGGTCGAGATCGAGCACCTTCATCAGATCGACGATCGAGGTCTGCCAGTTGAGCGGCTGGCCCTTCTCGGCGGCCTTCTGCGTCAGGACGGCGTTGACGTCGATCTTTGCAGCAGGCGCTGCGGGCGCGGGAGCCGCAGCCGGGGCAGCCGCAGGGGCGGGGGCAGGCGCAGCTGCAGCCGGGGTGGGGGCTGCTTCGACCGGTGCCGGCTTGTGGCCCCAGATCGCGTCCTTGATCATACCGAAAATGCTCATTGCCTTGCTCCTCTCAGGTGGAGACTGGAGAATGCCTCGCTTCGATGTCCGTTCCGCGACGGTTGCAACGACGTGCGGACCAGCTGCACGCTTTGCGGGGTGACCAGCGCGGCCGACTCGGGCATTGCGCGCGGCATGTCTGTGTCCCCGCAACGCCCGATGATGGACTCGCCCCCGCTGCGGCTGGTCGAGTTCGTCCCCCTGATCGCGTCGCTGATCGCGCTCGCGTCGCTCGGTATCGACACGATGCTGCCCGCCCAGCCCGACATCGCCCGCCGGCTCGGCGTCGATGCGATCGTCGATGCGCCGCTGATCATCACGGTGTTCGTGATCGGGCTCGGGATCGGTCAGCTGATCCACGGGCCGCTGACCGATCGCTATGGCCGGCGCCCCGTATTGATCGTCGGGCTGGTCCTCTTCATCATCGGTAATCTCTGCGCCGGGCTGGCGAACAGCTTCCCGCTGCTGCTGACCGTGCGCTTCCTCAGCGGGCTCGCGATTGCCGCGAGCCGCGTCGTGACGATCGCGCTGATCCGCGATTGCTTCTCGGGCCGTGCGATGGCGCAGGTGACGAGCCTTGCCTTCATGGTGTTCATGGCGATGCCGATCGTCGCGCCGAGCATCGGGCAGGGGATCCTGCTGATCGGATCGTGGCGGCTGATCTTCGAGGTGATCGCAGGCGGCGCATTGCTGTGCTTGATCTGGTTCGTCTTGCGCATGCCCGAGACGCTGCGCCCCGAAAACAGATCGCCGCTGTCGATCAAGACGACGCTTGCGGGCTGGCGGCAGACGCTGTCGGACCGCTATTCGGTCGGCTACACGATCGCCGCACTGATCGCGCAGGGCGCGATCTTCGGCTATCTCGGGTCGATCCAGCCGATCATGGAGCGCGTGTTCCACCGTCCCGAATGGCTCGGCGGCGTGTTCGCGGCATCGGCGGGAACGATGGCGGTCGCCAATCTGCTCAACTCGCGGATCGTGATGACGCTCGGCATGCGCCGCATTTCGCAAACCGCATTGGTAGTGATGATCGTGTCGTCGGGCACTGGCGCGGTGGTCGGCTGGTTCGGCGACGAACCGCTGCTCGTCTTCGTGCTGCTGCAAGCGATCACGATGGCATGCTTTGGCCTCGCCACCTCGAACATGTCGGCGATGGCGATGGAGAATATGGGGTCGATCGCCGGTGTCGCGTCGAGCGTGCAGGGGTTCTTCGGCATCACGATGGGCGCGATCGTCGGCTGGGCGATCGGCCGCAGCTTCGACGGGACGACGGTGCCGCTCCATCTGGGGTTTCTGGTGGCGGGCGTATCGGGTATCGTGATCGCAGCGATCGTCGAGCGCGGGCGGTTATTTCGCCCCAGTTGACGCAGTTTAATCGGCAAAGCCGGAACCGTTCCCCGCTTGCACGGTTCGCTGATGAAACGATCCCGCATCCTGCGGGAGCGTCGGGAGAGCGAAGATGAGCATCGGTGGACATCAGGTACCCGGCGAGGGCACGGGCGACGACGGTTTCGACGAAGAAGGCTATGACGAGAGCCAGCGCGCGGAAATTCTGGAAGTAACCCGCGACGGGCCGAGCGACGGCACGCTGTTGACCGATATCGCCCCCGATATCGGGACGCGCGACGACGATGACGACGATCTCGAAATGGAAGACGATGAAGTCGGCGAGGAAGACCCCGATGCCGATGAGAGCGACGACGATGAGGACGAAGACGACGTCCAGGACGAGCTCGACGGCAACACGGCCGACGATGACGACGAGTTGAGCGATCGAGACGACGCCGCCTTGCGGCCGTGACGGGGTGCCGCGGACGGGCCGATCGGCGTTCCCGTCCGCGGTCTCTTTAGGCTGTATCCCGGGTGGGTCTGATGCCCGGTGTCTGGCACGCTTCGCCGTTTTGCGACGGGGCGGGAGGAACGGGCACGCGAGCGCGCCGTTTATCGGGCCCGACCCTCTTGTGTTTGACGAGTACCAGTCATGAAGCGTTTGCTGACCGTATCTCTGCCGCTCGTGTTCGTCGCGGCGTGTTCCGGGACATCCCCCAGCCAGACCAATAGCATCGACATCAACGCGGCGGCGGTCCGCGCGCAGCAAAGCGTCGATGCCTATAACGCGGACGCGCCGGTCGAGATCGCCGAACCCGACGCGGTGACCGAAAACGATGTGACAGCCGCCACCGGGAGCAACAGCGCCGAACGCACGCCGCTCGATCCGCCGGCGCCGGGAACGCCGGGCGGACTGCCCGACGACCGGACGCCGGTTTCCGAAGCCCCCTTCACTCCGGACAGCGCGCAAGGTGCGGCCAACGTCGTGCAGACCTATTACGCGTTCCTCGGCGAACGGAAGTACGCGCAGGCGCTCGCGCTGCGCGAGCCGAAGGGAGACGCGGCCGCTTTTGCGGAAGGTTTTAACGGCTACAGTGAATATCACGCCAATGTCGGTGCGCCCGGCGCGATCGATGCGGGGGCCGGTCAACGCTATGTCACGGTGCCGGTCCAGATCTATGCGCGGCTGAAGCGCGGTGGAACCCCGGTGTACGAGATCGGCTCGGCCACGTTGCATCGCAGCGGCGATATCGATGGCGCAACCACGGCGCAGCGCACGTGGCGCATCCAGTCGATCGATTTGAAGCCGGCGCCGAAGCGCTAACGGCGGCAAGGTCTGGGCGCGCTCAGGACTTCATGGCGTTGGCCAGTGTGGCCAGATCGTCCGCGTTCACCGCTACGCCCGCCGCATCGGTATCGTCCGACGCGTTCGCCATCGTCGCCGCCCGGTTTGCCGGAGGACCGAACCCGACCGTATCGATCGCTGTCCACAGGATACCCGCCGCCCACAACAAGGCGCTCCATCGACTCAGGAAGATTTTGCGGAACGGCATCGCCGAACGTGTACGCCAGTCGGGTTAACGCGCCGCAAAACCCCGGCGCGCGGCTATGGCGTTTCGGCGGCGGGGTCGCGTTCGGCGGTCTCGGCCGCCTTGGCGAGCTTTCTGGCCGATCGGCGCGCGGCGGTGGGGGTTAGCGACGCTGCGAGCCCGTCGGGGCCATCGAGGATCACTTCGCCATGCTCGGCGGCGGCCTCGATCGGATCGTCATACGGTAATCGGGCCACATCGCGTCTCCATGACTGGACAAAACGCAAACATCCAGCGCATGTTCCCGCGCCGCGGAGGGGGCCATGTATACCGATCTGTTTCTGAAAACCCATCGTGTTCCAACGATTACCGCCGAAGAGCGCGCCGCGCTCGAGCAGGCGGTCGTGCGGACCGCGACCTATAGCCCCAAGCAGATCATCGTGCGCCAGCAGACCCCGCTGACGCAATGCACGCTGCTGCTCGAAGGCTTTGTCGAACGCTACAAGGACACGCCCGAGGGGCGGCGACAGATCCTGGCGATCCACATTCCGGGCGATTTCGTCGACTTGCATTCGTACCCGCTCAAGCGGCTCGAGCATTCGGTCGCAGCCCTCACCGATGTGCGCGTCGCGCTGTTCCCGCATGCCGACGTCCGCGCGCTGACCAAGGAATCGGCATCGCTCACCGAATTGCTGTGGCGATCGACGCTGATCGACGCGGCGATCAACCGCGAATGGATCGTCTCGATCGGCGCGCGCAGCGCGGCGATCCGGCTCGCGCACCTGTTCTGCGAGATGTATACGCGGCTCAAGCGGATCGGGCAGGCCGAGACGACGACGTTCCCGCTCCCGCTGACGCAAGTCGATCTGGCCGATGCGACCGGTCTGACCGCAGTCCATGCCAACCGGATGCTGCGGCAGTTGCGCGAACGCGGGATGGTCGCGTTCCGACAGGGCGAGGTCGAGATCCTCGACTGGGACGCGTTGCGGGACTTCGCGAAGTTCGATCCCGCGTATCTGTTCTTCGATTAAATCGGGCGTCGCAGCGGCACGGTAGCGATCAGGATCGGAGACGTGGCCGCCCGTGCTCTAGGGGGACGCCGCGCGGCCACGCCCTGTTGCAAAAGCTATCTCTACTGATCCGATCGGCAATGGGCTTGCGCCGAAACGACGGCGTCCTGCGATGGACCGGATCGGGCGCATCGGGCGGCGGCGATCACGCGTCTCCGGCGCGCTCCGACTCGGATGCCCCTTGCGGTCGGCGGCGACTTCGCGTTGGAAGCGGGAATGCCCAAGCTTCGTGCAGACCAACTCCTCGTCGATCGCGGCCTCGCCGAGAGCAAGACCCGCGCGCAGGCGCTGATCATGGCCGGCCTGGTCTTCGCCGGCGAGCGCAAGATCGACAAGCCGGGGCAGGCGATCGCCGACGATGTGCTGCTCGACGTGCGCGGGCGCGATCATCCCTGGGTCTCGCGCGGCGGGATCAAGCTCGCGCATGGCCTCGATACCGTCGGTTGGGACGTCACGGGCGCGGTGGCGATCGATGTCGGCTCGTCGACGGGTGGCTTTACCGACGTCTTGCTGCAACGCGGTGCGATGCGGGTCTACGCGGTCGACAGCGGCACCAACCAGCTCGCCTGGAAATTGCGGCA
Source organism: Sphingomonas sp. UYEF23 (assembly GCF_040546165.1). Taxonomy (NCBI): domain Bacteria; kingdom Pseudomonadati; phylum Pseudomonadota; class Alphaproteobacteria; order Sphingomonadales; family Sphingomonadaceae; genus Sphingomonas; species Sphingomonas sp. UYEF23. The sequence continues at coordinate 35,481 of NZ_JBEPNG010000008.1, forward strand.
GGACCCACGCGTCGTGGTGCACGAACAGACCAGCGCGCGGATTTTGACCGAGGTGCACATCCCCGAGGCGGTCGACCTGATCGTCTGCGACGCGAGCTTTATTGGCCTCGCCAAGGTGCTCGAGACGCCGTTGCGTTTCGCCAAGCCCGCGGCAAAGCTCCTCGCGCTGATCAAACCGCAATTCGAGGCCGGGCGTGGCGAGGTCGGGAAGGGCGGGGTGGTCCGCGACCCCGCGATCCATGCGCGCGTCTGCGACGAGGTCTCGACTTGGGTCGTCGCGCAGGGGTGGTCGGTCGCAACGATCGTCGAGAGCCCGATCACCGGCCCCGAGGGGAATGTCGAATTCCTGATTGCTGCAACGCGGGACATTCCGCCCGCAATGCCCTGAAATTAGCAGCTACATGCGGCAGAATCTCGTATATGGCCGGATTGGCCGTCACGTCGGGGATCGGCGCGGCGCAATCGAGGCGGGAAGGGCGTAGGGCTTGAGAGAGATCGCATCGAAGCAACAATTGCGGCTGGCGTTCCTGCTCTGGGCAGTGGTGACGGTGCCGCTCGTCCTGCTGCTCGGCTTCACCGCCGCGCGACTGGCGCCGGGCGGATCGCAGAACGCCTGGTATGGTGCGTTGGTGAAGCCGCGGCTGACTCCGCCCGACTGGGCCTTTCCGGTCGCCTGGACGCTGATCTACATCCTGCTCGGGCTCGCGCTGGCGATGATCCTGTATGCGCGCGGCGCGCGGCTGCGTACGCTCGCCATCCTGCTGTTCGTGGTGCAACTGGCGGTCAACCTCACTTGGTCGCCGATCTTCTTCGGGATGCATCAAGTGACCGTCGCGCTCGGCATCGTCGTCGCGATGTTCGCATTGACGCTCGCAATGGCGTTCGTCTTCGCGCGAATCCGCCCGCTCGCGGCGGTCCTGCTGGTGCCCTATCTTGCGTGGCTGGTTGTTGCCTTCTACCTCAATTACGGGATCATGGACTTGAACCCTGGCGCGGAAACCCTTGCGCCGTCGTCGTCCACCACCCAAATCATCAAGATCTAACGCGACTGGATTTTCGTCTCATGCAATCCGACAACAAGATTTTCGACGACTTCGCCAAGCTCCTCAACGGCGCAGCCGGGACGCTGGCAGGCGTGGGGCGTGAAGCCGAAGCCGGCGCACGCGCGCGCGCCAAGGAGTGGATCGGCGGGCTCGATTTCGTCTCGCGCGACGAGTTCGACGCCGTCAAGGCGATGGCGGCGGCGGCCCGCGACGATGCCGATGCCTTGCGCGCCCGGCTCGATGCACTCGAGGCCAAGCTCGCTACGGCGCCAAAGGCGGAAGGCTGATCTGATCTTTTCCACAGATTTCTCGGCGCTTGGGCCCTCGGGCCAGTGCGTTGCCTGTTGCGGGGCCCCTACATCCTGTAATGCGGGTGCGGGAGACGTGTTGTGATGCTCGATGAAGCCGATTTCGACCGCGACGATGCCGCACCGATCGACATGCTCGAAAGCTATTTCGCAGCGCACGGCTGGGAGCATGAGCGGCAGGACGACGAAGTCATCGCCAAGGTCAAGGGCAGCTGGACGCAGTACGAGCTTCGCGCGCTGTGGCGCGAGGAAGACAGCGTCATCCAGTTCCTCGCTTTCCCCGACATCCGCGTCGCGGATGACCGGCGGAGTGCGATCTACGAGGCGATCGGGCTGATCAACGAACAGCTCTGGGTCGGGCATTTCGAATTGTGGTCGTCGAGCGGGATCCTGCTCTATCGCCACGCTGCAATGATCGAGGGCGAGGGCGGCACGATGTCGCTCGGCGCCGCCGAGTTGCTCGTCGAAAGCGCGATCGACGAGTGCGAACGCTTCTATCCGGTGTTCCAGTTCGTCCTGTGGGGCGGCAAGACCCCCAAGGAAGCGCTCGCCGCGGCAATGACCGAGACGCAAGGCGAAGCGTGACGCTCGGTCGCGTCTGGATGATCGGGTGCGGCAATATGGGCGGCGCGATGCTGCGCCGCTGGATTGCGAGCGGCGTGCTCGCCGGCGACCAGTTCGATGTCGTCAACCGCGCTGACCGCGCTTTGCCCGATGGCGTGCGGCAGTCGCGCGATCTTCCTGGTGGCGATTTGCCCGATGCCGTCATCCTCGCGATGAAGCCGCAGCAGATCGATGACGTGGCGAGCCGGTTTGCCGCGCGGCTTGCGGGTGTTCCGATACTCGTCTCGATCCTCGCGGGGGTCGAGGACTCCGCGCTGGCGGCGCGGTTCGATGCGCAGACGATCGTCCGCGCGATGCCCAATCTGCCCGTCGCGATCGGCAAGGGCGTGGTCGCGCTCGAGTCGTCGAGCCGCGACGACGCTGTGCGAGCGGACGTGGTCGCGCTGATGGCGCCGCTCGGGCTGGTCGAATGGGTCGATCCGGCGCAGTTCGACGCGGTGACGGCGCTTGCCGGCAGCGGGCCGGCGTTTCTCTACCGCTTCATCGATGCGCTTGCGGCGGCTGGCGTCGCCAATGGTTTGCCTGCGGCGCAGGCCGAGCGCCTCGCGCTCGCGACCGTCGAGGGGTCGGCGCTGCTCGCCGCAGCGGCCGAGATCGCGCCGGGAGCGCTTGCAGAGCACGTCGCAAGTCCGGGCGGTTCGACGCGTCGCGGGCTCGACGTGCTCGATGATCGCGACGCGCTGAAGGCATTGCTTACGGAAACGATCGCGGCATCGACACGACGTAACGCCGAAATGGCGGCCGCGGCGCGCGGATAAGCGACGGCGCGTGGGGGGTGCTTAGCCGCGCAGTCCGGAGAGGCGCGACAGGTCGTCCTCGCCGATCATGCCCTCGAGCACCGACCAGAACCCCGACACCGATTGCTGCCCGGCGCGCGCATAGGCCGAGGCCCAATGTTGGCGTACCGTCTCGAACAGCTCGGTCTCGAGCGCGGCGCCTTCGGGGGTGAGCCGCAACAGCCGCTGGCGGCGGTCACGTTCGCCGACGCGCGTCTCGACCATCGCGCGGTCGACCAATTCGTTGAGCACGCGGCCGAGCGATTGCTTGGTGATCCCGAGCAGCCCAAGCAACGCACTGACGGTGAGATCGGGATGCCGTGCGATGAAATAGATCGCGCGATGATGCGCCCGCCCGAGGCCGATCGCCGCAAGGCGGGTTTCGGTCGTGCGCGCAAGCGTGCTCTGTGCGAAATACATCAGCTCGATCCCGCGCCGGATTTCGGGTTCGCGCAGGAATAGCGGTGAGGCGGAGGCGATTGCGGTGGCCATTGTTGACCGCCTTTGGCGCACCCCGTACACGCCTTCAATCCCCAAATTGTAACAGAATGTCGCATTCCATGCAGCAAAATCGTCTCGACGCGCACAGCCTTCCTTCGGACGCAACCTCGGCCCCCGTCTTCGCGATCGAACCGCATGCAACGCCGATCCCGCTCGACGAGCGCAGTGCGATGTTGGTCGATCCCGGCTTCGGCCGTGTCTTTACCGATCACATGGTCACTATCCGCTACAATGAGCGCGACGGCTGGCACGATGCCAAGATCGTCGCGCGCGCGCCGTTCCAGATGGATAGCGCGTCGGCGGTGCTGCACTATGCGCAGGAGATTTTTGAGGGGATGAAGGCGTATCGCCTGCCTGACGGTGGCGCAGCGCTGTTCCGCCCGTTCGAGAACGCCGCGCGCTTTCGCCGCTCGGCCGAGCGGATGGCGATGATCCCGTTGCCCGAGGCGCTGTTCGTCGAATCGGTCCGCGCGCTGGTCCGCCAGGAAGCTGGCTGGATCCCCGAGATCGACGGCGGCGCGCTGTACCTGCGGCCGTTCATGATCGCGAGCGAGGTGTTCCTCGGCGTGAAGCCATCGACCGAATATCTCTACGCCGTGATCGCCTCGTCGGTCGGTGCCTATTTCAAGGGCGGCGCGCCGGCAGTCACGCTGTGGGTGACGCAGGACTATACGCGCGCTGCACCCGGCGGAACTGGCGCGGCGAAGTGCGGCGGCAATTATGCCTCCAGCCTGATCGCGCAGGCCGAGGCGACGCGGCACGGCTGCGACCAAGTGCTGTTCCTCGACGCGATCGAGCGGCGCTGGATCGAGGAACTGGGGGGGATGAACATCTTCTTCGTGTTCGACGACGGCAGCATCGCGACGCCGCCGCTGACCGGTACGATCCTGCCCGGCATCACGCGCGATTCGCTGATGATCCTTGCGCGCGATATGGGGCTGGACGTGCGCGAGGCGCCGTATGCGATCGAGCAGTGCCGCGCGGATGCCGAGAGTGGACGGCTGGTCGAGGCGTTTGCCTGCGGTACCGCGGCGGTCGTTACGCCGATCGGCACGATGAAAATGCGCGACGGCGATTTCCAGATCGGCAGCGGTGGCCCGGGCCAAACCACGGTGCGTCTGCGTCAGGCGCTGATCGATCTGCAGCGCGGCACCGCGCCCGATCCGCACAATTGGCTCGAGCGCGTGCTGTGACGTGCGAATCCGGGCTTTCCAAGCTCGGATTCACCGCCTAAAGCACCGCCCTCCCGGATTGGGGCGTCGCCAAGTGGTAAGGCAGCGGCTTTTGATGCCGCCATTCGCAGGTTCGAACCCTGCCGCCCCAGCCAAGTACCTGTTGCAGATACGGGGAACGGCAGAAAACCGTGGTTCCAGTCAGCAAAGCGCGCGGCGGGGCCACCACTGTATCAAGACTCGGTATCCGGGAACCGTTGCAGAGCCCCTATGCCGTTGCCAACCAACGCCTAGCGTCGCGGTGCCGACCCTTGGTGGCCTCGGACGCCAGGGTCGCGCCCCTGACGCCCAGATAACCGCTTCTGTTCCGCAGCACGGCAGTCGGCGACGTTGACGCCCGCTGTCTTTCGCCGCCGATCGTACGAACCGATCGTGGCGCGGCTTCGTAGGACTCTCACAGGCCAGTGCATCGACCTGGCGACGACCCGATGACACCACGCGGATCCACGCTCCTACTCGCGCCGAGACTGAATCGCATTCGCCCAGTCATGTCGCAAACGGCGCCCGTGTCATCTGGCCCCATCCGCGGTGCCGGCGGAGGTGATCCCAGCAGCCGTGAAGGCGCCACAGGTTATTGATTTGGCGATACCCGAAATTCTCGATGAATGCCGCGCCAAGCAATTGGAGCGAGGCGGAGCGGTCGCTGAAGCGACGAATTTCGACCTCCTCGAGCGCAATTGCCGCCGCGCTCAGCAGGAAACCAAAGGCGGATACGACAGCGACCAGCGCGAAGAAGATGCTCCAGGAAATCCCTCCCAGTACAGCGAGAACAAAGGCTGCGAGATAACCGGCGACCTCCAATGCGGGGCCGAGCACGTCGATCAATGCCATCGAACCCAGGCCGAGCCACCCAGCATTTCCGTAGCGCGGGTTCACGATCATCTCACGGTGCAGGCTGATCGTTTCCAGTGCGCCGCGTTGCCACCGACGCCGTTGCGTACTCAGATCCCGAAGCCGTGTCGGCGCTTGCGTCCAGCATACCGGCTCCGGCACGAAGCGAATGAGCGCCGGCCGTTTTTCGTCACGTCCAATCCGGTGAAGCCGGACGATCAGTTCGGCATCCTCGCCGACGGTGTCGGTGCGGTAGCCACCGGCTGCCAGCACGCGTTCGCGGTCGAACACCCCGAACGCTCCCGAAACGATCATCAGAGCGCCAAGCCTGCTCCAGGCATAGCGCGCGATCAGGAAGGCGCGCAGATATTCGACCGTCTGGATCAGCGGAAGAAGCTGCCTCGGCAATTCGGCATGGAGCACGTGTCCCTTGCGCATCGGACAGCCGTTGCCGACGCGGACGGTTCCCGCCACGGCTACGGTCCGGCTGTCGTCCAGAAACGGCCGGACCGCGCGCAGCAGAGCGTCAGGCTCCAGCACGGAATCGACATCGATCGCACAAAATAATTTGCCGGTGGCAATAGAGATGCCAGCATTGAGCGCATCCCCTTTGCCGCCATTTGCTTTGTCGATGACGGTAAGACCATAGACGTCGGAGACGAAGACAGCCCGGATGCGGGGGTGCGTCGGCACTTGGTCGACACGGCGATGAAGATCGAACGCGTCGAGCAACACTTCCAGCGTGGCGTCGGTCGAGCCGTCATTGACGACGATCACGTCATAATCGCGATAGTGCTGGCGCAGCAGCGCCCGGACCGAGTCAACCACGGTCTGCACCTCGTTGAAAGCCGGCGCGATGATCGCCACGGTGGGCAGATCGGCATCCTGCTTGCGCGCGAGCCGAGTCGAATCGCGCTCGCTGGTCCGCTCGAAAAAGCCGGTCGCTGCCACGACCAGCAGGAAGACGTACAGCGCGGCGTGAACCATGACGCTGATCAATACGGCCCAGGCGACGCACTCCGCCCAAAAGATCAGGCTTGGCTCGGTCATGATGGCGCTCCTTGACGATCCGGGGCGTTCCGCTGCGCGTCGTCCATCCAGCGCGTGAAAATTTGTTCGAGACGTTTGCGATCAGGTCCGTCGATGACGTCACTCAGGTCGCGCGCGGCGTTGATCCATCCCGGACGCTCCTTCTGCGACGGCCGCGGTGGAAGGGTGTCCGCGTCGGTGAGCCCCCCCATCAACAAGGCTATCCGGACGGCGGCGACATCGGCGGCGTTTTGACGTCGGGCGTCGCCAATGCGGCGGCCGATGATCGAGACCGCAACAAGCACGAGGCCGAGCAGAATCAGGAAACCTGCCCAGTTCCAGAGTACCGAGCTCACGATCATGGTATCTCTCCCTATCAAAATGCTTGTGTGATGCCGATCGAGACCGTCACTCGGTCCGGGCCGATTGCGCGATTCTCACCGGCGAGTGTCAGTCGGTACCTGCGGCGTCGGGCTCCGGAGACGATCAGGCCGAGCGCTGCGCTTCGTACGATTTCCGTTCGACCGCGTTCGGTTTCCGGTGCGATGCCGAGCCACGCGCGGGCAGCCAGGCGGCGGTTGAGGTCGAACCCGGCCTGGCCGCGGGCACCGAAACGCCATCGCGCGTCGGGCGCGTCCACGGCGATCGCGTCGATCCCGATAAAGGCATTGCGCGATGCAAAATACCGCATCGCGCCGGGCATCAGCGTGATGACCGTTCCCTGCCCGTAGCGCGCGATCCCCGCGCCGAACCGTAGCAGGTCGGTGTGCGCAGCGGTACGACTGACGCGTTGTGAGAGCCCGGCATCGACCCGCCAGTCTGGCAAGAACCGGTTACCGGTGCCGATCGCAACGCCACCGGACAGGTCGAGCGCATCGTCGAACCGGTGCTCATGGCGCGCGCCGATCAGATATTCGCTCCGGCCGAAGCGGCGCGCGCGCTGGATCTGCGCCGTAGTGACGCTTTCGGGGCCGACCCGCCCGAGCGAGATCGCGACGTCGGACCACTGAGTGTCGCGCCCGGGGAGGATCGATACGCCAGCGTCGAGATCGGCCCGCCAAGACGTGGGCTCTCGCGCGGCTGCGGGGGGGGCGCTCGCGGCTATCAACACAGCCGCAAACAAAAGGCCATGATCAGGCTGCCGCCGCATGACGCGTGTCCAGGCTGACGAACACTTGCCTGAGCAGGTTCTCCAAGTTCACCGGCTTGGAAAGGCAGGCAGCCAGACCTGCCCGGGCGATCCTGACTCGATCGCGGATTGCGCCCCGCTGAAATAGCATGATCTTGGGCAATTGCCCGAAGCCGCGTGTGTTGAGCGCGTCCAGCCACTCCATCGAGGTCATGTCGGCGAGCCGGGCGTCCGCGATGACCAGATCGGGTCGCATCCATTGCAGCGCGCGCAGGCACGAATGACCGTCTGGGGTCATGACGATGGTATGCCCGTGTGCACTGAGGCGTTGGCACAGCACAGCGCTCAACAGCGGGTCATTTTCTGAAATATGAATCAGGCTCATGGCAAATCCCCCTGAAAAGCATTCCCCACACCGCGGTTTGGCGCGGTGTGGGGAACCGCATAATTTGACGTTGATGCTCACGCTGTTGCCGATTGCGGCTGCGGTGACTGCGGCGTTGGTCGTGGAGCCAAGCGTTGCAGCGATCTTTGCGATCTGGCCCGCGGTGTTCCACTGGTTGACCGAGCTGCCGACATTCCCCGCAAGCCCGCTGTTTAGGCTGGTGAGCGAGGAGGAGTTGCCGATCGCCGCCGCGGTTCCGGTGTAGCTGACCGCGGTGGTGAGTGTGCCAGTCAGGTCCGCGGTGATCGTGCCGGAGTTGCGCTGTGCAGCAGCAATCTGGCTGCCGCCTGGCATGTCGACCGACAGCGAGTTGCCGAGCGCGGCGGCAGTCGACGTCGCGTTGGTAACCGTCGTTCCAAGGCCGACCAGCGTCGCGGTCTGAGTGCCGCTGTTGTTCTGGTTGGTCGACAGATCCAGCACGGAAAGAGGCGACGTGAACGAGGCCGAGTTGCCGATGGAGGCAGCGGTCTCGGTGGCGGTCGTAACGCTGGTCAGCACACTGTTCAGCGTGCTGGTGCCGGTGCCCGTATTGCCCTGGGTCAGATCGGCAACGGCGCGGGCCGCCGCATTCATCGAATAGCTGTTGCCGATTGCAGCGGCCGTGGCGGTCAGCGCGGTTCCCGTCGTCGCGCGGACGTTAGTCGTGGCTGACTGGTTCGCACTGTTGATTTGCCCGGTGACATAATCGACATTGCGGGCGGTCGAGGCGATCAGCGATTGGTACGAGTTTACCAGGCTGGAACCACCGACGGTGTTCAATGCCGCGATGATGGACGGATTGAGCAACTGCGTATTGCCACCCGACGTCGCGCCGTTGAGCAGGCCGAGATAGACGTCGACCAGCGACGGACCGCCGACATTGGCGATCGCCGTCAGCACCTGCTGGCTGCCGAGCGCCTGGCCGGTCGACAGGTCGACGTTGACGTTGAGCAGGCCCGGCGTGGCGACCGGCAGGCTCGGCGTGGGGGTTGGGGTCGGCAGGGTGACCTGCGCCATTGCCGGCGTCGCCGCGAGAAAGGCAAGGCAAGCCGATGCAAGCAAATTGAACTTCGTCATTTCTTCTCTCCTGTTGAAGCACCTTGTTGTGGGCGAGACCCGGCGATGTACGACACCGTCGGGACGTTAGAGGGGCACTCGGGCGCATTGGCCCCGCGCTGCCCCGCGATCAGGTCGATCACCGCTTTTTCGATGATCGCCCGGATTGCTCCGTGCACCGGCTCCTGGCGGCGCCGTCCGACGCCGAGATCCAGGGTTGTGTTGCCGATGAATTCAAAAATGCCGGCGCGCAGTTCGCGGCCGCGGATCTGCTTTTGCAGGCTGATGACCTTGATCACCCGCAAGCTGCGCGCATCGATCAAGCGAAGATCGACGCCGACCGACATGACGTAGGAGCGTGCGCCGCCACCGACCGGTCCGATCGAAATTTCGGCCACATCGCTCTGGATGTTGAAATCGAGCTCGGTGATCCCGCCGAGAACGATCATGTCCGCTTCGGCGATCGACCCGGAATAGATCCGGCGATAGGCGTCGGTCGGCTTGCCATCGGGCCCGAGCAACTTGCTGTTGGCGTAATCGAGCTCCTGCCGCGCGATCCGCAGGTCGAGGCGCTCGGCGAGCGGGAATCCGGCCTTGGAAATGGCCGACATGACCATCAGCGCGGCACCCTGCGGGGCGACGGTGCCGTTCAGCCCGTCGAGCCGCCCGGTATAATCCGCCACCTCGCCCACGGCGATCCGCGGACGGACCGAATTGGCCGAGGTCGCGGCCAGGCAACGCAGCAGCGGCGAATAGGCGGTGTCATCATCGATGACCTGCGCGCCGCTGAGCGGGGTGACATACCGCGGGGGCGGGGGGCGCCATCGTCGTGCACGCGCCAAGCGCGGAGGCGGTTGCAAGAAGGGCGAGGGCCTGAAGCCGTTTGACAGCGATGTTCATGACATCATTGCCCCAGCGTAGACGGGCTGATGCCGACGATTGCCTGCTGTGTCCCGCTATTTTGCTGTCGCGCCTGGACGACGACGGTGTTGTTGCTGCCGTAAACCGTGACGTTGATCATATTGGCGATGGCAGTCGCGCGGTCTGCGGCCGGGCCGGCGTTTCGCGCGGCCAGGTTGAACGCTTGACCGCGATCGGACGCCGAGCCCGTGATGACGACGCGGTTGAAATTGGCGTCGCGTTGGAACTCCATCGGCGTATTGGGCATGCGGTCGCTGACCACGCCCGCTGCGGCCACTTGCAAAATCAACAGACTAATCATCCCACCCTCGCATCGTTTCGATCTGCTGGGGGCATGATGCGCAAAGGCCGGACCATGGACTATTGGCCAGTCGGTCATGACCGATGACGCAAAAGATCAGTACCTGGGTGACGTTTTGGTCAGCGATACTGACCATATGGAGTGGTTGTGCTTCGACTATGAAAAAAGGAGCCAGCAAACACTGCTGGCTCCTTTCCGAGGCCTCTCTTTTGCGCGCCGTGAGGGGGGAACGGTGGCGCGCTGAAACTGTATACATCACGGTCGAGCGCTTCGCCTACCTGACCAGATGGCCAGATTGAATCGACCCGACGGGTGGGGGATGCTGTCCCGATGGATATATACATGATGAAGGGCGCGTTGTTCGTCCATATGGTCGAATTCGCGCAGCGCGAACTGGGCGAAACCACAGTCGAGCGAGAGATGCTCCGGCTCAACCTGGAATCGGGTGCTGCCTACACGTCGGTCGGAATGTATCCGTTTTCCGAGTTCGAGCGGCTGCATCGCGCGTTTGCGGAGGCGATGCAGATTACGGGGGACGATTTCAGCCGCCGGTTCGGGTGTCGAACATTACCCTTGCTCGTCGCCGGTCACGCCATCCCGCCGGATATGCATCCGTTCGATTTCCTCGAAAAAGTCCATGGCGTGATTCACCAGGACGTCCGCAAGCTCTACAAAGATTCCAATCCTCCGAGCGTGCAGGTGGTCGAACGCCAAGGCGAGCAACGGCTCGTGCTGCGCTATGAGTCGCAGCGCCCGATGGCAGCATTTTGCGGAGGGATGCTGGAAGCTACGATGGACACGTTCGGATGTGGCGATATTTACCGAATCGAGCGTATTGATGCCGAACCCCGCACGGAACGGTTCGCGGAGTTTGTCGTCGATCTCGTAACATAGGTCCGCCGTCATGTCCGACAGTGCTGATTTACTGAAGCTTCAATTGAAGCGAGAAATTGCCGCGCGTAAAATCGCAGAACATTTGCTCGAACAAAAATCGACCGAACTCGAAGCGTCGAACCACGAACTGCTTGCCCAGATCGCTCAAGTCAGCCGCCTATCGGTAGCGATCGATACTGCCGGCGAAGGCATAGCGATGACCGATCGCAACGGCGTTTATACCTATATGAACACGGCGCACGCGCAGATGTTCGGATTCGACCGTCCTCAGGATTTGATCGGACAGTCATGGGCGTGCTTGTATGATAATGATGCCCTGGCTCACTTCGACCAGGAAGTGATGCCGCAATTCGCGCGCGATGGTCGATGGAACGGCGAGGTGACCGGTCGAAGCGTCGATGGAACGCTCGTCTTTCAGGATCTCATCCTCACGCAATTGGAGGATGGCGGCATCCTCTGTTCTACCCGGGACATCGGCCAACGCAGGATCCGGGAGAAGGAAACCGCCGATCTCCGCCGCAGGGTCATCGAAGCCGACCGCGCTGCAGCCTTGGATCAATTGGTCGAGACGGTCACCCACGACTTTTCCAATTTCTTGGGCGCGATCGATGCGGCGGCGACGCTGCTCGAGAAGCAATGCAACCAGCCCGAGCCGCACCGCTTGTTGATGTCAGTCTTCGATGCCTTGCGTCAGGCGCGATCGGTGCTCAATCAGCTGCTACCCAATTATGCCGCGCCCGCCGAAAAGGTTTGCGACGTGACCGATCTGGTGCCGCGGCTATGCGAAGTCATGACGCCGTTGCTGGATATCGCGCAGACATCGTATTGCAAGGTTCCCGAGGCGCCGCTGTTCGTTGCCGCCGACCCAACCCTCTTCGCGCGTTCGATGACCAACATTTTCAAGAATGCAATCGAGGCGATGACCGTGAGCGGATCGGTCTTGCGAATCGAGGTGCAGAGCTTGTCTGGATATGTGCCCCCGACGCTCCCGTTCGATCCCGCTGCCCGACTTATCTATGGCAGCGATATCGACGAAACGATGGCTCGCATCATCGTTCATGACGAGGGCGAAGGTATGCCACAAACCGTGCTCGATCACGCACTCGAACGGTTCGTGTCGACCAAATGTGGCGGGCGACGGCGCGGGATCGGGCTGACGTCGGTCAAAGACCTGGTCGAGACGACTGGCGGCCGCGTGGCGATCTTCAGCGCGGCGGGTGTCGGTAGCGTCTTTGTCCTGGATCTGCCGGCGCACGGTGTCGAACATGGTCGGGCGGATGGTGAGGAGGCGACACGCCTCGCTGAGGACACGGTTGGCAATGTTCTGCTGGTCGATGACGATCCGATCGCACTCGGCCGCCTAGAGGTCTTGTTTCAAGCCCGGGGGTGGGGAGTCGTCAGCTTTTCCAGCCCGGGCGAGGCGTTGGACTTTCTAGTAAGAGTACCGAATTTTGTGCAGCTGCTCGTTACCGACCGATCCATGCCAACCATGAGCGGCGACCAACTTGCTCAACGGGTCAAGGCAGTCCGCCCGGATCTGCCGATCGTGCTCTGTTCCAACGCGTTGGGATCGGCTATTTCGGCTGACATTGACGCAACGCTCGCCAAGCCGCCAAGTGACGGACGTTTACAAGCGATATTGGTGAGGCTTAACCTCACCCGGTAGTAGGGGAGGGCGCGATGCGATTTCTGATCGCTGACGATCATGAACTGGTGCTCGATGCCGTTGCATCGATGCTGCAGGCGCATTGGCCCGAAGCGCAGGTCGTAAGCGCGACGAACGCGCCCGACGTGAAGACGAGGCTTGTCAGCGAGAGCCCATTCGACCTGGTGTTGCTCGATCTGCACATGCCCGGGGTGAATGGCCTCGTCGATATTGGGAAGTTGATGCACGGAAACCCAAGCCGCTACGCGATCTTGTCGGGTTTCGTCGGCCAGCGTGAGGCCGTGCAATTGATGAATGATGGTGCGTCAGGCATCATTCCCAAGGCGATGCCGGCCGAATCGATGATAGCCGCCGTCCAGTTGATGCTCTCCGGCCAACGCTTCGCGCCTGCCGACATGCCCGCTTCGACGCATGCGGAAACGAATTTGACCGATCGCGAGATGGACGTGTTGCGGCGGCTGCACGAGGGTGAAGCGAATAAGGAGATCGCCAGAGCGCTCGGGATACAGGAGACAACAGTCAAACTGCATCTGCGTTCGCTCGCGCTTAAGCTCGATGCCCGAAACCGGACCGAAATCGTTATCAAATCTCTGAAGTCCGGCGTTTTGTGATCATTCGAGATCGGCCCTCTCGCGATCGCTTGCTCTCGAGCTCTGTGTAATGGCTCGCTCGAGCGCGGACTCGCAAACGTCTGTTCGGGAGCGACGGCTCGGATGAGCTGCGAAGGATGTGGCGAGGGGCGATCCTCGTCAGGCATTGCAGCATTGTCCCAGACCTTGCCGGATCGCCTCATCGAGCGGGTCATGCCGTTGTCGGCCGTCAGTCGCTGGACCTGCGCGCAGGTGTAGCAGCTGCCCGGTCGTAGTGCTGCAGCAGCGCTACGGGCTCGCCCGCTTTGCCTCATACGCCGTTATAAGCGCGGAACCAGTCGACGAAGCGCGGGATGCCGTCCTTGATCGAGGTCGCCGGGCGAAACCCCACGTCGCGTTCGATCGCGCTGATATCGGCGAAGGTCGCGGGCACGTCGCCGGGCTGCATCGGCTGATAGTCGCGAATCGCCGCGATGCCGCAGGCTTGCTCGATCGTCGTGATCAGATCCTCGAGCCGCTCGGCCTGGCTGTTGCCGATATTGTAGCGCGCATGCGGTACGAAGCTGCCCCCTGGCTTTTCGAGGCCGTCATCGGCGGGCGGGCGATCGAGCGTGCCGACCACACCCTGGACGATATCGTCGATGAAGGTGAAGTCGCGCATCATGTCGCCGCCGTTAAACACCTTGATCGGCTCGTGCTTGAGGATCGCGTCGGTGAACAGCCACGCCGCCATGTCGGGGCGCCCCCACGGCCCATAGACGGTGAAGAAGCGCAGGCCCGTCTGCGGCATGCGGTAGAGATGAGCGTAGGTCTCGCTCATCAACTCGTCGGCGCGCTTGGTGGCGGCGTAGAGCGAGACGGGGTGATCGACGCGGTCCTCGAGGCGGAAGGGGACCGATGTGTTGGCGCCGTACACCGAGGAGGAGGAGGCGTAGACCATGTGCACGCCCGGCCGCGCGCGCGCGATCTCAAGCATGTTGAGATGCCCGGCGACGTTGGCGCGGATGTATTTGCGCGGGTGCGTCAGCGAATAGCGCACCCCGGCCTGCGCCGCGAGGTGGACAATCCCGGTAATTTCATGCCCGGCGAGCGCCGCTTCGAGCGCGTCTTCATCGGCGATGTCGACGTCGTGAAACGCGAAGCGCGCGTCGCCCTCGGCCTCGCGCACCCAGGCGAGACGATCGTGCTTGAGATCGACGCTGTAATAGGGCTCGAAATTGTCGATCCCGATCACGTCGCGGCTGTCCTGCAACAGCCGCCGTGCGACATGCGCGCCGATAAAGCCGGCCGCGCCGGTCACCACTACCGTCATCCCGATCCCCTTATCCCGCCAAGCGCCTCCGCCCTACACGGCGCGACACACCGCGGATATCCCCGCACGCAGCCGCTGGCATATCGCCGTTGCGCGCGGGCGTCTCCCGCGGCACTCTGGCGTGCCTGAATTTCAACGAAGGCACGCTTCATGACGACGGTGTACGGCATCCCTAATTGCGACACGGTAAAGAAGGCGCGCATTTGGCTCGCCGAGCAGGGCGTCGCCTACGATTTCCATGACTATAAGAAGGCGGGCGTGCCCGAGGCCGATTTGCGCGGCTGGGTCGATCGGCTCGGCTGGGAGACGCTGCTCAACCGGGCGGGGACGACCTTTCGCAAGCTGCCCGACGCCGACAAGACCGATCTCGACGCTGAAAAGGCGATCGCGCTGATGCTTGCCAACCCCTCGACGATCAAACGCCCGGTGCTCGTGCAGGGCGAGACGCTGCTGGCAGGCTTCAAGCCCGATACCTATCTATCGGCTGTAACCGCCTAGGAGAGACCGCCATGCCGACTGCACGCTGGAACGACACCGTCATTGCCCAGTCCGACGATACCGTGGTGGTCGAAGGCAATCACTATTTCCCCGCCGATAGCATCGTCGCCGAATATTTCGAGGACAGCGCGACGCATTCGCATTGCCCGTGGAAGGGCGAAGCGAGCTACAAGACGATCGTCGTCGACGGCAAGCGCAACGCCGATGCCGCCTGGTACTACCCCGACCCCAAGCCCAAGGCGGCCGAAATCAAGGACCGCTTCGCCTTCTGGAAGGGCGTTGAGGTAAAGTAAGACGACGCCGCGCCGGCGCCCGATGCGGGGCGCTGGCGTCGCATCGCGCGAGGCGCTATTCGCCTTGGCCATGTCCACGACCTTCACGATCGACACCGCGACCAGTCGCGCCAATCCAACCCCGGCGCCGATGAAGCGGCTCACCGTGCCCGCGATCCGCGCCCGCAAGGCGGACGGGCAGGGCGGCGGCGAGCCGCTGGTGATGCTCACCGCCTATACGGTCCGCACCGCGCAGTTGCTCGATCCGCATTGCGATATGCTGCTCGTCGGCGACAGCCTCGGCCAAGTGATCTACGGCCTCCCCTCAACCATTCCCGTCACGCTCGAGATGATGGCCGCGCATGGCGCCGCAGTGGTGCGTGGGAGCTATCACAGCGTCGTCGTCATCGACATGCCGTTCGGCAGCTATGAGGCGAGCCCCGAAAAGGCGTTCGAGAGCGCGGCGTGGTTGCTCAAGCAGACCGGCGCCGCCGCGGTGAAGCTCGAAGGCGGCACGGCGATGGCGCCGACCGTCGCCTTCCTGTCCGAGCGCGGCATCCCGGTGATGGGGCATGTCGGGCTCACGCCGCAGGCGGTCAACGCGCTCGGCGGCTATGGCGCGCGCGGCCGTAGTGCTGCCGAGGCCGCCAAGATCGTCGCCGATGCCAAAGCGGTGGCGGAAGCCGGCGCCTTTGCGGTGGTGATCGAAGGCGTGGTCGAGCCGATTGCGATCCAGATCACGCGCAGCATTGCCTGCCCGACGATCGGCATCGGTGCTTCGGCCCAGTGCGACGGGCAAGTGCTCGTCACCGAGGACATGCTCGGCATGTTCGAACGCACCGCGCGCTTCGTGAAGAAGTTCGACGATCTGTCGGGTCGTATTTCCGCCGCGGTAGACCAGTACGCCACCGACGTGCGATCGCGGGCCTTCCCCGGCGTGGAGCAGATCTACGCCCCGAAGGACTAGCGTCCGCACCCGTTTTTTGAACGCTTTTGTTTGGCGGGCGGCGCGGCTAAGGTCCGCGCCTTCCTGCCCTGATCCGATGGAGTTCCCCCTTGGCCGTGCCGCCGAATACCGATGCCGCATTCCTGCGCGAAGTCGACGAGGAACTGCGCCGCGATCAGATGGCGAAGGCGGCGCGGCGTTACGGCGTCGCGGCGATCGCGGTGATCGTGCTCGCGCTCGTCGGTTTTGCCGGCTGGCTGCTGTGGCAGTCGCACGAACAAAGTGTCGCTGCCGATGAAGGCGCGGCGCTCTCCAAGGCGTATGACGATCTCAACGCCGCCAAGCCCGATGCGGCGCAGGGCGAACTGACCGCGCTCGCCCAGTCGCGCGGCGAGGGCTATCGCGCGCTCGCGCTGATGAGCCAGGGCGACGCGCTGCTGCAGAAGAAGGATTTGCGCGGTGCCGCCGCCAAGTTCGGCGCGGTCGCCAGCGACACGTCGATCGGCCAGCCGTTCCGCGACCTCGCGCTCGTCCGTCAGACCACCGCCGAGTTCGATACGGTGAAGCCCGACGTCGTCGTCGCGCGGCTGCGCGGCATCGCGGTCAAGGGCAATCCGTGGTTCGGCAGCGCGGGCGAGCTCGTCGCGATCTCGTATCTGCGGATGGGCCGGCGCGATCTGGCGGGGACGCTCTACGGACAGATTGCGCAAAACCCCGATATGCCCGAAACGATCCGGCAACGTGCGGTTCAGATGGCGGGTATATTGGGCGTCGACGCTGTGGCCGGGGCTAAGGAACAAAAATCGCAATGAAGATGACCAACCGCTATCTCCTGATCGCCGTCTCCGCCGTTGCGCTGAGCAGCTGCGCCGCGTTCAAGGGCAAGAAGAAGACCCCGGTGCTCGGTCAGCGGATCGCAATCCTCGCCAGCGAGAACGACGTCGTTGCCGACAAGACGATCGCGGGCGTCGAAGTGCTCGTGCCGCCCGCCACGGCGAACGAATCCTGGGCGCAGCCGGGCGGCAATCCGTCCAAGGCGCTTGGCCAGGTTGCCCTCGGCACCAATCTTTCGCGCGTCTGGACCGCCGCGATCGACGGCGGCAGCAACCGCCAGCGGCTCGGTGCGGCGCCCGTCGTCGCCGGTGGGCGGCTTTATACGATCGACGTCGATGCGACGATCCACGCTTTCTCCGCGACCACGGGCGCGAAGGTCTGGGCGACCGACATCGCCAAGACCGAGAAGGCCAAGGCCGACAAGAAGGCACGCGGCGCGCGCTTCGGTGGCGGCGTGAGCTTCGATGAGGGCAAGGTGTTCGCAACCGACGGCCTCGGCGACGTCGTCGCGCTCGAGGCGGCGACGGGCAAGGTGCTGTGGCGCGTCAAGCCGGGCTCGCCGCTGCGCGGGGCTCCGACCGTCGCCAATGGCCAAGTCTATGTGCTGAGCCAGGACAATCAGCTGTTCGCGCTGTCGCAGGCCGATGGCACGGTGGTGTGGAACCAGTCGGGTTCGGTCGAGACGCAGGGCGTGTTCGGCGTCGCCGCGCCTGCGGTCAGCCAGGGGACGGTCGTCGCCGGCTTCTCCTCGGGCGAACTCAATGCCTATCGCTACGAAAACGGCCGCACGCTGTGGCAGGACGCGCTGTCGCGCTCGACGATCTCGACCTCGGTCTCGTCGCTCGCCGATGTCGATGCCGATCCGGTGATCGACCGCGGGATCGTCTATGCGGTCGGGCAGGGCGGTCGCATGGTCGCGATCGAGATCGATTCGGGCCAGCGGCTGTGGGAGCAGAATTTCGCAGGCATCTCGACCCCGTGGGTCGCGGGTGAGTGGGTGTTCATCGTCACCGACGACGCGCGGCTGGTTTGCCTCGCGCGTGCGACGGGCAAGGTGCGGTGGATCAGCCAGCTGCGCCATTACATGAGCGAGAAGACCAAGAAGGACGGCACGCTCAAGGAAGGCAAGAAGGCCAACCCGGTGACGTGGTTCGGCCCGGTGCTGGCGGGTGGGCGTCTGGTGTTGACCAATTCGGCGGGGCAGATCGTCTCGGCCTCGGTCGACAGCGGCAAGGTCGGTACGGTGATCGAGAACAAGACGCCGTTCACGCTGCCGCCGATCGTGTCGAATTCGACGCTCTATGTGCTCGATCAAAAAGGCCGCGTCGCAGCCTATCGCTGACCTGTTACCCGGTAGTACCGGGCGGGGGTGACGAAACGTTGCGCGTGCCGTAAGGAGCGCGCATGTCCAAAACCCCCGTGGTCGCGATTATCGGCCGGCCGAACGTCGGCAAATCGACGCTATTCAATCGCCTTGTCGGCAAGAAGCTCGCTCTGGTCGACGATCGCCCCGGCGTGACGCGCGATCGCCGTGAGGGCGATGCGACGCTTGTCGGCTTGAATTTCCGTATCATCGACACCGCCGGCTACGAGGACGAGGACGCCGCGTCCTTGCCCGGCCGGATGCGCCAGCAGACCGAGGCGGCGGTGGCGCAGGCCGACGTCGCGTTGTTCATGTTCGATTCGCGCGTCGGGCTGGTGCCGCTCGACGAAGAGATTGCGCGCTGGCTGCGCGGCTCGAAAACCCCGGTGATCCTCGTCGCCAACAAGGCCGAGGGCAAGGCGGGTGCCGACGGGATCCTCGAATCGCTGTCGCTTGGCTTTGGCGATCCGGTCGAACTGTCGGCCGAGCATGGCGAGGGGCTGGTCGAACTGTTCGACGCATTGCTTCCCTATATCGAGCCCGAGAAGAACGCCGCTGGCGAAGACATCCCGCACGGCCTCGACGAAGATGAGGAATATGCCCCCGACGCGCCGCTCAAGCTGGCGATCATCGGCCGGCCTAACGCGGGCAAGTCGACGCTGATCAACCAGATCCTCGGCGAGCAGCGCCTCATCACTGGCCCCGAGGCGGGCATTACGCGCGATTCGATCGCGGTCGACTGGATCTGGCACGACCCCGAGCGCGAACATGGCGAGGATGCGCGCAAGGTCAGGCTGATCGATACCGCGGGCATGCGCAAGCGCGCCAACGTTCAAGACAAGCTCGAGAAGCTGTCGGTTGCCGACGCGCTCCACGCGATCGACTTCGCCGAAGTCGTCGTGCTGCTGCTCGACGCGACGCGCGGGCTCGAATCGCAGGATCTGCGGATCGCCGACGCCGCGCTGCAGGAAGGCCGCGCGCTGATCGTCGCGATCAACAAATGGGATATCGCCGAGAACGGCTCGAGCCTGTTCAACGGCATTCGCGGCGCGCTCGAGGAAGGGCTCAGCCAGATCAAGGGCATGCCCGTGCTCACCGTATCCGGCGCGACCGGCAAGGGCATCGACACGTTGCTCAAGGTCGCGTTCGAGACGCGCGACACTTGGTCGCACCGCGTCGGGACGGGCGAGCTCAACCGCTGGTTCGAGAAGGCGGTCGAGGCCAACCCGCCGCCCGCACCCGGCGGCAAGCGGATCAAGCTGCGCTATATGACGCAGGCCAAGACGCGGCCGCCAGGCTTCGTGCTGTTCGGCACGCGAGTCGATCAATTGCCGATGAGCTATCAGCGGTATCTGATCAACGGTATCCGGCGCGACCTGGGCTTTGGGGCCGTTCCGGTCCGGCTAACCTTGCGGGCGCCGAAGAACCCATTCGATCGCTAATCGAACGGGCAAGTCTTTATCCACACTATTGATTGAACCATTATTCTGCGCTCAATTTTGGTGTTTCCTGCTCGATATCAACCACTCGTTTACTTCAACTGCCTAATATTACGGTAGTGGAGCGGTAGGTCCGTGGGAGGTTGCAGTGGCGGTCGAAGAGAAGGATTTGGTCGACTGGACCGCATTCGCGCGTGCGCGTGCCGAACTGGGCGCCGGGTTCGTACGGATCCTCGGCTATTTTCGCGAAGACGGCGTCAAGTCGGTTGCCGCGATCGAAGCCGCGATGCGCGCTGGCAGCGCCGCCGGGATGGTGATCCCGGCGCATACGCTTAAAGGCGAGGCGCTGCAGTTCGGCGCAGGGCCACTGGGTGCTGTGGCAGAGCGGATCGAGACGATCGCGCGCGATTGCGTCGAGAGCCGCGATACGCCCGAGGAAGCGCTCAGCGACATCGTTGCGCTGCGCCCGCTGTTCGATGCGACGCTGGCGATGCTCGAGCGCGAGTCGAACCCGCTGGTGGCACGGCGCCCAGCCTTTGGGCGTCGCGCGGTCTGACGGCGCGGCTCAGCGCAGGCGTTCGATTGCCTGCGCCAGCGCCACATACAATTTGCCCATGTCCGACGACAGCAGGGTCACGCCGAGCGGCGAGCCGTCGCGCTGCGACAGGATTGCGCGCAGCATCGCTTCGAAATCGTGGATGTAGCGATTGACCTGATCGCGGAAGGCCGGGTCCTCGTCGTGCAGGCGTGCGATCTCGCGCGCTTCGCCGGCATCGATCAGCCGCACCGCGCGACGCGTGAAGACGCCGCGATCGCCCTTGAGATAGGCTGACCAGGCGCTGTCCGAGACGTCGGTCGAGAACGCCTTGGCGATGTCGATCGAGGCCGAGTTGAGCGATTCGATCAGCAACGAGACGCGGCGCGTCAGCGTATCCTGATCGGCCTTGTCGCGCTCCTGCCGCGCCTCGACCAACCGCGTCTCGACGATGGCGGTCGATGCGGCGATCGCCGCCATCTGGTGCGTCAGGCGCTCGGCGACGCGTTCGGCGGCGTCGGCTGCGACGTTGGCCGCGTCGCCGATGCTGGCGATCTTGCGATCGAGCGCGCTGGCGGTCGCGCGTTCCATCGCCGCGGTGCTTTGTTCCTCGAGCGCAGCCGCTGCTGCGGGGATGACATTAGCGAGCGTATCGCGCGCGCGGTCGGCAGCGGCGCTGGCGGAATCGCGCACGCGCAACAGCGCCTCGACCAGTCGCGGCGCGGCCTCTTCGGCGAAGCGGTGCGTGCGATCGATCGTGTCGTCGACCATCTGGCCGAGCGCATCGGCGCGAAGCTTGCCGTCGCTGAGCGTGTCGAGCAGCGTCCCCGCCAGCTTCTCGACGGTGTCGCGCTGCGTGGCGATGACGTGGGCGATCGCCTCGATCGCGTCGTGCGTGCTTTCGGCAGCGGTGACGAGCGCCAGCAGTTCGGGCTTGGCCAACGCGACGATCCGCCGGCTCTCGGCAGTGCGCGCGTCGAGCCGGGTCAGCGCGTCGGGTAGCGTCTCGTCGATCTCGCGCGCGGCGGCATCGAGCGCGAGCAGCAAGCGCTCGGTCGTCGCAATGGCGTTGGTCGCCATCGTGTCGCCGCTCCGGAGCGCTTCGGTCATCGCATCGGCCGATCCGCCGAGCGCGCTGATCGAGGCTGCCAGCGCTTGCGCGCGGACGACGCCTTGCGTGTTGAGCTGGTCGAACTGCGTGCTGACATGCGCAATGCCCTGATCGATATCGCGCACGATCCCGTGGCTGAGCTCGCGCTGCTCGCCGAGCCGCGCGACGACTTGTTCGATCAAATGCTCGATGTCGATAATGCGCGCGGCAAGACCCTCGGCGCTGTCATGCGCCGCGCGATCGAGCGCCGCCTGATTCGTACCGAGCATCGCGAGCATCGCGTCGCCTTGGGCGGCAATGCCCTTGCGCGCTTCGTCGACCGCGTCGGCGGTGCGGCCAAGCAGCGCGTCGACCGCATGCGACATGTCGCCGGTGACCTGTTCGAGCCGCGCGCCCGCGGTCTCGCTTGTGGCCTCCATCCGGGTGATATGCGCCGCGAGCTTTTGCGCGGCGCCGTTCGCGACGGCATCGGCCTCGCGCCCGCGCTCGGCGAGCGCGGTGAGCTGCGCGTCGAGCGCCGCTGCATGTTCGCTCGCGGTGACGCCGGTAGTCTTGAGCAAATGCGCGAGCGCATCGGTCTCGCCATGCGCGCGCGGCAGGAGCGCGAGCAGCACTTCGAGCCGCGTATGCGCCTGGTCGGCGGCGGTCGCGAGCGTTGCGGCATGCGCATCGGCGTGCGCGACTTGCGCGGCGAGCCCCGAGCCGACGCTCGCGAGCCGCGCGGCGGCACCATCGCCGAGCGCCAACAGCGCGGTAATTTGCTCGGCGAGGTTGGCGCGGTGGGTGTCGATGCTGCGGCCGAGCACCGCGACAGTCCGCTCGAGGCTTGCGGCCTCGGCGTGCATCGCGCGTGCGGTCATGCCGAAGCGCTTTGCCTCGGCGCGGCTCGAGCGCATCGCGAGCTGGAAGACGATCCCGATCAAGGCGGGCGGCACGCACAGGCTGGCGACGAAGCTGGCAAGCGCCGGGGGCGTCAGCGTGGGCAAGCTCGTCCACGACAAGGCGACCATGCCGCCGACCCAGCCGACCGACGCAGCGGTGCCGAGCAAAGCGGGCCAAGGAAACGGACGGCGCCCGGACTCGTCTACGATCGTGTCTTCGATCACGTCATCAATTACGTGGGTCAGCTCGATCGGTTCCTCATAGGGGCGTGCCAGGGGTTCGGCCGCAGCGACGCCGTCGCGCGCTTCGGCCGAGAGCGCGGCGCCGTTTGGCCGCAAGTCGATGATCCGCGAACCCCCGTTCATCCCCGACGTTTACCACGATTATGCCGCGCGCAAAGCGAATAGCGAAACCTTGGCTTAACCGGTCGTTCGGTATGCGGGGCGCATGGCCTATGATCCCGGTGCAATCGATGCGACGTTGGCGGCAGCCGTGGGCGACGAGCCCGCGCTGATCGCCGAGTTGCGCGCAGCCTTTCTCGACAGCGTTCAGCACGGACTCGACGTGCTCGAAGCCGCGCGCGGCGACGTGGCGTGGCGCGAGGCTGCGTTCCGGCTGCGCGGCCTTGCAGCAAGTTTCGGTGCGGTGCGGCTGATGGCGATAGCGACCGAGGCGGCCGAGGCGGAAGCGCACGATGCGGCGCTGCTGCGCCGGCTGCGGCGCGCGGTCGAGCGCCTCTAAGCATTTCTCGGGCTTTGCCTTAATCGCGCTAAGGCCTTAACAGCCCTGCGATGCTGGCAGGACTGATTTTTGCGACCGAAGATGCCGATGACCGGATGGGTGTGCTCGCCGCGACGCTGCCGTTCGGCGGATTGACGCTGATCGAGTTCCAGGCGCGCTTGCTCGCGGCGGCTGGCGCCACGCAGATCATCCTGATCGTTGCGCGCATGACTCCCGAATTGCTTGGTGCGATCAGCCGGATCGGGCGCCGCGGCGTCTCGGTCGATGCGGTGCGCACCGCGGCCGAGGCGGTCGAGAAGCTCCATCCGCTCGCGCGCGTTTTGGTCGTTGCGGACGGCGTGGTGACGACGGGCGACGTCGTCCAGGCGATCGCGCTGATGCCGCACGATACCCTGCTCGTCACCGACGAAGGCGATCCGCATTACGAACGCGTCGGCGCGGACACCGCTTGGGCGGGGCTGGCGTTGCTCGACGGCAAGCGCGTCGCCGAGGTGGCCGCCCTGCCACGCGACTATGATTTCCAGTCGACGCTGTTGCGCGTCGCGGCGCAGGGCGGTGCCGATCATGTCCATCTCGATTCGCATATGGCGGTCAACCACAGCATCGAGCGGAGCGCACAGGCGCTGGCGCGGCGCGGCAACGGGATGGTCGCCGCGCTCGTCGCCAAGCCGTTGCGCTGGGCCGACCGCTATCTGCTCGCGCCGCTCGTCCGATTCGCGCTCCCGCCGCTGATGGCGCGCACCGTGCCGACGCTCGGGCTGATCGCCGCGAGCGGCGCTGCGGCGATTGGCGGGTTCTTCACGATCCTTTCGGGGCATCCGGCGATCGGCATGGGCATCACCTGCCTCGCGATCGTGATCGCGACGGTAGCTTCGGCGATCGCGTGGGTGCGCGACGAGAGCGGGCTCGCGCACTTCGCCGACCATGCCAAGCCGGGCATGGCTGCACTTGCGGCGCTGCTGGTCGGCTATGGCGCCGCGCGACCGGCCGGACCGATTCTCGCGGTCGCGTTGGTGATTGCGGCGGCGTTGCTCGAGCGGGCTGCCGATCCGGCGTTGCAGCGGCGCTGGTGGGCGAGCCCTGCGGCCTATCCCGCGGTGCTGTTCGTCGTGTTGCTGCTTGGCCAACCGCTGCTCGCGCTGGCCGCGGCGGGGCTTTATGCGGCCGGGACGCTTGCCGCTGCCATTGAGGGGTTTCGTCAAAAGCCTTAGCTTGGCTTTAACGACAACCCCCTAGATGCTTGACGCATGTCGATCGAACGTCGCGACATCGATGACGGCGCCCAAGCGGGTGCCATGACGCTGCTTGCCCGGGCAGCGGCGGCGGATGGCCGTGCCGATTCGCGGCTGCGCGGCGCGATCGACGATTTCTATCTTTCCGATCATGCCCGGCTCGACGACCGGACTCGCCTGGCGATGGGGCGCGTGCTCGATGATCTTGCGCTCGGCGTGGAAGCCGCGCTGCGGGGCCATGCCGCGCGATTGCTCGCGGCGCGCGCGGTGCCGCACCTGGCCGATGCGCTCGGTCGCCAATCGCCTGCGACACGCGATCGCTTGATCGGCTCGGGGCTGATGCGCGATCCCGATCTGATGCGCGAACTGTTCGGGCGTGTGCGGCAGGATCTGCTCGCCGACGCTTTGCCGAGCGAAGCGCCCGAGGATCCCGATCGTGCAAGCTTGTTGCCGCGACTCGTCGGCGCGGCCGATGGCGTCGTCGCGGCGGGCGCGATGGCGTTGCTCTCGGCGGAAAGCCGGCGGCGCATCCCGCTGCCGCCCGGCCAGCCCTTGTCGACCGAATTGCCTGCGGAATTGCATCACCGCTTGGTCTGGTGGGTCGCGGCGGTACTGCGCGAACGCTTTGGAGATGGCGCGCCCGATGCCCTGGCGCAGCTCGATCGTGCGCTGTCCGAGGCTGCGTTGCGCAGCATCGCCGCGCATGACGAGGGCGAGCGGCTCGAAGCGGTCGCGCTGCGGCTTGCCGCGGCGCTCGATCCGCAGGCGGACGAATTCGCCGGGCTGCTGGTCGAAGCGCTCGCCGACCGCCGGCTCGCCTTGTTCATCGCCTTGCTCGCGCATGCGATGGGGATCGATTACGACGACGCGCGCGAGATCGTGCTCGATCCGGGCGCCGACCGCTTGTGGCTGTTGCTGCGCGCGCTCGAGCTCGACCGCCAATCGATTGCGCGAATCGGGCTGGCGTTGAGCGAGGCCGATCCGGCGCGCGATATCGATCGCTTCGCCGATGGACTCGATGCCATCGCCGCGATCGATCCGGTGCTCGCGCGGCAGGCGCTCGCGCCGCTGTTGCTCCACCGCGATTACCGCGCTGCGCTGGTTGCGCTAGGGCGCGGACGATGAACGTGAACGAACCGATGCTGCCGCCGGTGCGCGGGCTGATCGACCGCGATGGGCGGCTGGTCGAGGCCGACCAGCGGCTGTACGATCTGAACGCACGCGCGGGCGGGGCGATCGGGCTTCCGCTCGCAGTGCCGCAGATCGCGACGCTCGTGCATCTGGCGCAGCGGCTCGGCATCCTCGTCTCGCGCGGGGTTGTCGCGGCGGACGGCGACGAAGACCTCGAACTCTGGGTGCGCGCACAGCCCGAGACCGGGCCGAGCAAGGCGCCCGACGGCGTGCGGCTGACGATCACCGGCTGGCGTGTGCGCGCGCCGTGGTACCCCGGCGACATCGCCAATGACCGCGCCAGCGACTTCCTGCGCAGCGAAGCCGACTGGTTGTGGGAAACCGACAGCGCGCTGCGGCTGACCTTCCTGTCGATCACCGCTGGGCCCCGCTACGGCTTCGATGCGGCCGCGATGCTTGGCCAGCCGCTGACGCGGCTGTTCATTCTCGGCGAGAGCGATGGCGGTGCGTTCCCGATCCTTGGCGGGCTCGCCTTGCAGCAGCGCTTCGACGATCAACCCGCGCGAATCCGCGATTCGGCACGCGCGGTGCGCTTGTCGGCGACGCCGCGGACCGACGCGAGCGGAGCATTTGCCGGGTTCGTCGGCGCGGTCGAGATGCTCGACGATGCGCCGGTGGCAGAACCTGCGCCTAGCACCGACGCGACGATCAGCGCGTTTGCCGAGCGGCTTGATCAAGCGCTGCGGCTGCCGCTCGACCGGATCATTGCCAATGCCGACAGCATTCACGACCAGTCCGAAGGGCCGCTGCGCCAGGATTATGCCGATTACGCGGCCGACATCGCGAGTGCGGGGCGGCATCTGCGCGGGCTCGTCGACGATCTGGTCGATCTCCAGGCGATCGAGCGACCCGATTTCGCGGTGCTGCACGAGTTTGTCGATCTGGCCGACGTTGCGCGTCGGGCCGCTGGCTTGCTGCAAGTCCGCGCGAGCGAGGCACGTGTGCGAATCGATCGGCCCGGGTTTGGCGAGACGCTTGCGGCGACGGGTGAATTCCGCCGTGCGCTCCAAATTCTCGTCAATCTGATCGGCAATGCGGTGCGCTATTCGCCGACCGACGGGATGGTGTGGGTCCGCGCCGAGCGTGAGGGTGGCATCGCCGCGGTGATCGTTGCCGACCAGGGCAAGGGTATCGCGCTCGACGACCAGGCGCGCATTTTCGAGAAGTTCGAGCGCGTCGATCCGCGCGAAGCCGGGGGCAGCGGGCTCGGCCTCTATATCGCGCGGCGGCTGGCGCGGGCGATGGGGGGCGATGTCACGGTCGATTCGGCGCCGGGGCAGGGTGCGCGCTTCGTGTTTACGCTGCCGGCGGCGTAGCGCGGAAACGCCACTCCGGCCTTGTGCCGGGGTCTACCGTGCCGCGCGTTCTCCGCGGGCAGTACGCGTATCCGAGTGGGCCTCGGCACGAGGCCGGGGTGACGATAGGGGAGGCGCCTCAGCGGCGCGCCCACCAGATCAAACCAGCGCCCGCGAGCGCGACAATCGCGCCATACAGCACCCAGCTGCCCTGTTTGAGCATGAAGCTCGAGGCCGGCCACATGATCAGCCCGGCCCCCTGGCCTGCGAACAGCAGGCCGAACGCAAGGATCAAGACGCCCGCCACCAGGGCGAGCGCCTTGACTGCGCTCACGTGCGGTCAGCCAGCGGCACGAAGTCGCGCTGCGTTGGACCCGTGTAGAGCTGGCGCGGACGGCCGATCTTCTGCTCGGGATCCGAGATCATCTCGTTCCACTGCGCGACCCAGCCGACGGTGCGGGCGAGCGCGAACAAGGCCGTGAACATCGTCGTCGGGAAGCCGATCGCCGAGAGGATCACGCCCGAGTAGAAATCGACGTTCGGGAACAGCTTCTTCTCGATGAAGTATGGATCGCTCAGCGCCATTTCCTCGAGCGCGATCGCGACGTCGAACACCGGATCGGTCACGCCGAGCTCGCCGAGCACTTCGCGAACGGTCTGCTGCATCACGGTCGCGCGCGGATCGTAGTTCTTATAGACGCGGTGACCGAAGCCCATCAGGCGGAACGGATCGTTCTTGTCCTTGGCGCGCGCGATATACTCGGGGATGCGGTCGACGGTGCCGATCTCGCGCAGCATGTTGAGCGCGGCTTCATTGGCGCCGCCATGCGCCGGGCCCCACAGGCAAGCGATGCCGGCCGCGATGCACGCGAACGGATTGGCGCCCGACGAGCCGGCAAGCCGGACGGTCGAGGTCGACGCGTTCTGCTCGTGATCGGCATGGAGGATGAAGATGCGGTCCATCGCCTTTTCGACGACGGGGTTCACGACATACTCTTCGGCCGGAACGCCGAAGGTCATCTGCAGGAAGTTGCCGGTGTAGCTGAGATTGTTCTTCGGCGACATGAACGGCTGGCCGATCGAATATTTGTACGCCATCGCGGCGATCGTCGGCATCTTGGCGATGAGGCGATGGCTCGCGATCATGCGCTGCTGCGGATCGGTGATGTCGGCCGAATCCTGGTAGAAGGCCGAGAGCGCGCCGACGACGCCGCACATGATCGCCATCGGATGCGCGTCGCGACGGAAGCCGCGATAGAAGGTCGCGAGCTGCTCGTGGAGCATCGTGTGGCGGCTGATCGTGTAGCTGAATTTGTCGAGCTCGTCCTTAGTCGGCAGCTCGCCGTTCAGGAGGAGATGGCAGACCTCCATGAAGTTCGACTTCTCGGCGAGCTGGCCGATCGGATAGCCGCGGTGGAGCAGCACGCCCTCGTCGCCATCGATGTAAGTGATCGCCGAGTCGCACGATGCGGTCGACGTGAAGCCCGGGTCGTAGGTGAACATGCCCGTTTGCGCATAGAGCTTGCGGATATCGATCACATCGGGACCGACGCTGCCCGACAGGACCTTGAGATCGAGGTCCTT
Organism: Sphingomonas sp. UYEF23; assembly: GCF_040546165.1. NCBI lineage: Bacteria > Pseudomonadati > Pseudomonadota > Alphaproteobacteria > Sphingomonadales > Sphingomonadaceae > Sphingomonas > Sphingomonas sp. UYEF23. The sequence goes on from NZ_JBEPNG010000008.1 coordinate 64,041, forward strand.
GCCTGCGGCGTTCAGCTTGACGGAGTCAGTCATCGTGGTCCTTTCGAAATCTTAAGCGGCCATCTGGTCGGCGATACGCCCCAGGCTCTCGTCGCGCCCGAGCAGATCGAGCACGTCGAAGATTCCGGGCGAGGTCTTGCGTCCGGTCAGTGCGGCGCGCAGCGGCTGCGCGACTTGACCCAACTTGACCCCTGCATCCTCGGCGACCTGCCGGACCGCAGCTTCGAGCGTCTCCGTATCCCAGCTTTCGGTCGCGTCAAGCGCGACGTGCAGTCGGGCGAGTAAAGCGCGTGCATCTGGGCTTAACAGCGCGGTCGCTTCGGCGTGCATTTCCACCGGTCGGACGTGGAAAAGGAACGCTGTTCCCGCGGCCAGCTCGTTGAGGTTGGCGGCGCGCGGCTTGAGCGATGCCATACTGCGACGAAGTATGTCTGCCTGAGCGTCCGTCGGTTCGAAGCCGAGCTGCGGCGTGATGAGCGCGGCAAGGCGCGCATCATCCGCCTGGCGGATATATTGACCGTTTAGGTTCTCGAGCTTCTTGAGATCGAACCGCGATGGTGATTTGCCGACGCCGTCGAGATCGAACCATTCGATTGCCTGGTCGCGGCTGATGAGTTCGTCATCGCCATGCCCCCAACCGAGACGCAGCAGATAGTTATCGAGCGCCTCGGGCAGCACGCCCAATTCATCGCGATAATATTCGACGCCGACCGCGCCGTGGCGCTTCGACAGCTTGGCGCCGTCCGAGCCGTGGATCAGCGGGATGTGCGCATAGACCGGGTCGGGCCAGCCACCCTCGATCGCCTGCATCGCGCGGATGATGGGCAATTGGCGGAAGGCGTTGTTGAGATGATCGTCGCCGCGAATCACGTGCGTCACGCCCATGTCGTGATCGTCGACCACCACCGCGAGCATATAGGTCGGCGTGCCGTCCGAGCGGAGCAGGACGAGATCGTCGAGCTCGGCATTCTGCACGGTGACCGATCCCTGGACCTTGTCCTCGATCGTCGTCGCGCCATCGAGCGGGGCCTTGAGCCGGACGACGAACGGGCGGGTCTCGGCGCTGGTGTCGGCGTCGCGATACGGGCTGCGCACGCGCAGCGGCTTCTTCGCGGCATCGGCCTCGGCGCGCATCGCGGCGAGTTCGTCCTGCGTCAGATAGCAGCGATAGGCATGGCCATGCTCGACCATCGTGTGCGCAACCTGCGCGTGGCGGTCGGCGCGCTGCGATTGATAGACTTCGGTGCCGTCCCAATCGAGCTCGAGCCAGCGCAGCGAGGTGAGGATCGCGTCGATCGCCGGCTGGGTCGAGCGCGCGCGATCGGTATCCTCGATCCGCAACAGGAACTCGCCGCCGTGATGCCGCGCGTACAGCCAGTTGAACAAGGCGGTGCGCGCCCCGCCAATGTGCAGGAAACCGGTCGGCGACGGCGCGAACCGCGTGACGACCTTGATGTCGGATGCGCCGGCGGCGGGGGCCGCGGCGGGGTCAGATATTGCGCTCAATCGCGCATGCTCCCAGACTAGAGATTGGATGGCCGGATCAGCCTTGAGCGCCTCTAGCACGCACCTTCCTGCGCTTCAAATCGGCGTGCCGCGGGGGTGGTTTGGCGTCGGCGATCGACTCGAGAGCTGGCTCGAGGCCGAGCGCGATCAATTGCCGCTGTGGTTGCCGGTGGCGCTCGGCGCGGGGATCGCGCTGTGGTTCGTGCTGCCCGATCCGGCGGCATGGGAAGCGGCTGGTCTGGTCGCGATCGCGGTGGCGCTCGCCGGGGTCGCGCTGACGCGGCATGGGCGTGCGGCGCGGGTCGTCGCGGTTGGCGGGTTTGCGGTTGCGATTGGGCTCGGTCTGATCTGGTGGCGCGCCGAGCGCGTGGCGCACGTGGTGCTCGCAGAACCGACGATCGCAACCTTCACTGCACGAGTCGAGCGGATCGAGCCGCTTGCGGCGCGCGACGTGGTGCGGTTGCGGCTGGCCCCGCTGCACGTGCTGGCGGTGCCCGCGACGCGCGGGCCGGTTCGGCCGTTGCCGACGTTGCCAGCGCATATTCGCGTCAATCTCGTCGATGCCGACGTTCCCGTGGGACTGGTGCCGGGGGCGACGCTGCGGCTCTCGGCGCGGCTGATGCCGCCGCCGCCGCCCGGCGTGCCCGGCGCCTATGACTATGCGCGGACCGCCTGGTTCGACGCGATCGGCGCGACCGGGCGTGGCTTTGCGCCGATCACGATCCTCGCTGGCGGTGGGACAGGCGGCGTCGGCCTGCGGCAGCGGCTGTCGCAGCACATCCAAGCGAGCGCTGGCGGGGGCGGGGTGGGGGGCATCGCCGCATCGCTCGCGACGGGGGATCAAGGCGGGATCCCGCTCGCCGACAATGAGGCGATGCGCCGATCCGGGCTCGCGCATTTGCTCTCGGTGAGCGGTCTGCATATCACCGCGGCGGTCGGCGCGGTGATGCTGCTGGTCGCGCGCTTGCTCGCGCTCAGCCCGTGGATCGCGCTGAAGACGCGCGTTCCGTTGATCGCGGCGGGCGCGGGGGCGCTCGCGGCGATCGGCTACACGCTGCTGACCGGGGCCGAGGTGCCGACGATCCGCTCGTGCGTCGCGGCGTTGCTCGTGCTGGTCGCTTTGGCGCTGGGCCGGCAGGCGCTGACGCTGCGGCTGGTCGCGGCGGGGGCGATCGTGGTGCTGTTGCTATATCCCGAGGCGCTCGCCGGACCAAGTTTTCAGCTGTCGTTCGCGGCGGTCGCGGCGATCGTCTCGCTCAACGAGCATCCGCAGTTGCGCGTGTGGTTCGGGCCGCGCGAGCAGACGCGACTGGCGCGGATCGCGCGGGAACTGGCGTCGCTGCTGCTGACCGGGATCGTCGTCGAGCTCGCTTTGCTGCCGATCGCGCTGTTCCACTTCCACAAAGCCGGGATTTACGGCGCGGTCGCCAATATCGTCGCGATCCCGCTGACGACGTTCGTGACGATGCCGTGCGAGGCGCTGGCGTTGCTGTTCGATACGGTGGGGGCGGGGCTGCCGTTCTGGTGGCTGACGGCGCGCTCGCTCGATCTGCTGTTGTGGATTGCGCACGTAACTGCGGCGGTGCCGGGCTCGGTCGCGCCGCTGCCGGCGATGCCGGGCGCCGCTTACGCGCTGATGGTGGTAGGCGGATTGTGGATCGGCCTGTGGCGCACGCGCTGGCGGCGGCTGGGGGCGCTGCCGCTTGGGATCGGCTTGGCATGGGCGCTGCTGACCCCGGCGCCCGATCTGATCGTTACCGGAGACGGTCGGCATGTCGCGATCCGGACCTCGGCGGGCGACGTCGCTTTGCTGCGCGACCGGACCGGGGACTACACCGCCGACATGCTTGCCGAGAATGGCGGGATCGCTGCGCTCCCGGTATTGATGTCCGAGCAGCACGAGGCGCGCTGCAGCCGCGACCTCTGCCTGATGACGCGGACCGTGGCGGGACGACAGTGGCGCATCCTGGCGACGCGCAGCGCGTATCATGTCCCGACGCTCGACCTCGTCGCGGCGTGTGCCGGCGCCGACATCGTGATCAGCGAGCGGCGCTTGCCGCGCCATTGCGTTCCGCAGTGGCTGCGGCTCGACCGCGAGACGCTGGCGCAAACCGGCGGCGTTGCGATCGCTTTGGCATCGCATTCGGTGCGGACCGTTCGCCATCCGGGCGACCGGCATCCGTGGATCGCGGCGCCGGAGGGCGACGCTGGTCGGCGGCGGTGGGTTGGCCGGATGCGTTGGCGCGCTCGATTGTCGGGGAGGGCTGGGGCAGCAGTAACGGACGGGAAACGATAGGGCGGGGTGGCCTTGCGGCTTTCCCCCAAATACCGGAAGATCCTCGGGACGTTCCCGCATCTCGGAGCCTGCACGCCGTGGCTGACCAACCGATCAAAGGGCCCGCATCGTACTTTCCATCGATCGAGAAGACCTATGGCCGTCCGATCGCAGAGTGGCAGGCGCTGGTGCGCGAGCGTTTGCCGGAAAAACACATGGCGCTCGTCACCATGCTGAAAACCGAGCATGGCATGGGCCACGGCCATGCCAACGCGATCGTCGCTCACACCCTTGCCGAGCACAAAGACTGAGCCGCTCGATCGCTCGCCGCGCGACCATCAAGCGCGACGGTCGATCACGCCGACCGTGGCTCAGTCGTACCGGCGCAACAGCCCGGCGAGCTTGCCCTGCACGCGCACTTGGGCTGGGGCATAACGCTGCGGATCGTAGGCACGGTTGGCCGGATCGAGCCGCACCATCGCACCTTCGCGGCGGAAGAATTTGAGCGTCGCCTCGCTCTCTTCGATCAAAGCCACGACGATCTCGCCGTCGCGCGCGACATCCTGGCGCTTGATCAGCGCATAGTCGCCATCGAGAATGCCCGCCTCGACCATCGAATCGCCCGACACCTCGAGCGCATAATGCTCGCCATTGCCGAGCAACGCCGCGGGAACCGAGAGCATCGACGCGCCCTCGAACGCCTCGATCGGGACGCCTGCCGCAATCCGGCCGTGCAGTGGAATTTCGATCACGTCGTTGGCAGGCTGTGGTGCTGCACGCGAAGCGGCGGCGGGGGCCGCCTTGGTCGGGGTCTTGATCCCGCGCTCGGGCATCTTGAGCACTTCGAGCGCCCGCGCGCGGTTGGGCAGGCGGCGGATGAACTGGCGTTCCTCGAGCGCGCTGATCAAGCGATGGACGCCCGACTTCGACTTGAGGTCGAGCGCTTCCTTCATTTCCTCGAAGGACGGCGATACCCCGGTCTCGTCGAGCCGGTCGTTGATGAAGCAGATCAACTCATGCTGCTTGCGGGTAAGCATCGCGCGGCCCTTTCGTCGGAACAGACGACGAACCTATACGGAACGAAAAATCGTCCGTCAAGCGATGCTGTCACCGTCCGGCGCAGATATCCTGCGAGTCGCTGGTCGCACTTCCCGCGATGCCGCGGAGCTTTTCGATACATGCGTCATGGTCAATGTTGGTGCCCTGCAGCCCCCCGCGAAACGCGCTGGCCAGCGCGAGCCCGACATTGTGGAAGGGTGCGCCGATCCGGCGATCGACGCGCCGCGGCGGCGGGGTGCCGTAATCGGGCGTCGGGGCGGGCGGCGGGGTGCCGATCGCGCTGACCGGGAGCGCGAGCGCGGCGCTATGGCCTGCCGAAATCAGCGTGTGGAAGTGCGTGCGCACCGCTTCGGTTGCGTTCACGAGCAGCCGCCCGATCTGGGCGTCATCCGCGTCGGCCGCGGCGCCGGCGTGGGGTGCGCCATGGTCCAGCCGCCGGATTCGTGGGGGCGAATATGGCGGTGCTGGAGGACGATCGGCGCATGATGACGCGGGTCGGCGAGGATGCGGGCGAACGTCGCCATGACGCTCACGCGCGAACGCTCGAGCACTTGCAGCAAGCTGCGACCGTCCGACCATCGCAGCCCGGTGATCCTGTCGAGCGCGGTATTATGCCGTGATTGTTCGAGGATGCCGGCGAGGTCGGCCGTGACGCTCGAAACGGTGTTCCCGCTGACATAAAGGATTCGCCGCATGCCCTTGTGTCCTTCTCGTGAGGGCCGGGGCTAGGGGGGTGTCGGCAGCCTGTCGTTGCGGTGGATCATGTATCGGTATCGTATCCTGAATCAGGTGCGCACTGTCGCTGACGATCGTCCCGTGGTCGGCGTCGTGCAGGCCCCGGTGCAACTCGAAAGCCACAGCCAGCCGACAAAGCAGACGTGGCGGCACACCTGTCATAATCGCGTCACAATCCCGACCTAGCCGCGCGGTCGGGGTCACACCGCACCACGCAGGAGCGCGGACGCGTCGCCGCGCAGGACAACAAGTCCGCTGCGGCGAACGGTGTGGGCAGCCTATTTCATCTATTGGGGGAACATCATGTCCAAGTCACACGCCGCCAAGGCGCTCCTTCTGCTCGGCACCGCGTTCGGCGCGATTGCCAGCATCGGTTCGGCCAGCGCCCAGGACGCCGCTGCGCCCGTCGCCGCTGTCGAGGCCGCGCCAGAGAGCGACAGCCTCGGCGACATCGTCGTCACCGCGCAGCGTCGCAGCGAAAATCTGCAGAAGGTGCCCGTGTCGGTCGGCGTGCTGTCGGGTGCCGATCTGCGGACCTACACTTCGGGCGGCAGCGACACGCTGCTCGAACTCGCCAACCGCGTGCCCGGCCTCTACGCCGAGACGACGACCGGCAAGATCTTCCCGCGCTTCTACATCCGCGGTCTCGGCAACATCGATTTCTACCTCGGCGCATCGCAGCCGGTGTCGATCATCCAGGACGAGGTCGTGCTCGAGCATGTCGTGCTCAAGTCGAACCCGGTCTATGACGTCAACCAGATCGAAGTGCTGCGCGGGCCGCAGGGCACGCTGTTCGGCCGCAACACCACCGCCGGCATCATCAAGTTCGACACCAACCGCCCGACCAACGAGTTCACCGGCCGCGCGACTGCGTCGTATGGCAGCTACAACACCGTCAGCGTCGATGCCGGCGTCGGCGGGCCAATCGTCAAGGACGTGCTGAGCTTCCGCGTGTCGGGCCTGTACCAGCGCCGCGACAACTGGATCGACAACACCTATACCGGCCCGAGCGACGACGGCACTGTCGGCGGCAAGGACAAGCTCGGCGGGTTCGAAGAGAAGGACATCCGCGTCCAGCTGATGCTGACCCCGCCCGAGACCGGCTTCACCGGCCTGGTTTCGGCGCATGCGCGTGATTATTCGGGCACCTCGACGATCTTCCACCGCGGCGCGATCCTGCGCGGCAGCAACGACGTCAGCGCGGCACCGCGCGCCAGCGTCGCGCTCGATGAGGGCGGCGGTAACCGTCAGGCGTACAAGACCTATGGCGGCTCGTTCAACGCGAAGAACGATTTCGGCGCGGTCACGCTGACCTCGATCACCGCATACGAGACGACCAAGGGCTATAGCCGCGGCGACACCGACGGTGGTGCCGCGAGCAACTTTGCGGGCGGTAAGTTCTACGGCGAGAGCCAGGGCCGCGTGCGCGATCTCGACCAGCTGAGCGAGGAAGTTCGCCTCGCGAGCAACGGCACGGGCCGCTTCAAGTGGCAGATCGGCGGGATCTATTTCGAATCGCGCGACACGACCGAGTTCGACCAGCGCGGCTTCTTCCTGCTCAACAATTCGTTCGGCACCAACCCCAACCCGAACAACTTCGTCGTGCTGCGCAACACCAACACGTCCTATGCGGGCTTCGGCCAGGCGAGCTATCAGATCCTCCCCAAGCTGACGCTGACCGGCGGCGTGCGCGTGACCTATGACGAGAAGAAGACGCGCCTCGTCACCCCGCCGCGCACCGCAGCGGGCGTGTCGACCTTCCCGGCGACGGCGGCGACCAACGTCCGCCTCGCCGACACGCAGCCGAGCTGGGAAGCGAGCCTCAATTATGCGGTCGATCCCGACGTCAACGTGTTCGCGCGCGTCTCGCACGGCTTCCGCGGGCCGACGATCCAGGGCCGCAACGCGGTGTTCAGCTCGGCGTTCGTGACCGCTGGGTCGGAGACGATCACGTCGTACGAGGCAGGCTTCAAGTCGAACCTGTTCGGCAACACGCTGCGCTTCAACGCGACGGGCTTCTACTACAAGGTCCACAACATCCAGCTCAACGGCAACGACGCCAACAACAACGGCCTGCTGTTCAACGCCAACCAGGCGCAGGCGTGGGGCGGCGAGGCCGAGCTGACGTGGCGCCCGGTGCGTGACTTCACGCTGGGTCTCGGCGGCAGCGTGCTGCACACCGAGATCAACGACACGCGCGTCTACACCCCGGCGTGCTTCCTCAACGGGGCGCTGACCTGCACCGTGCTCAACCCGACGATCGCGATCCGCAACGCCGCAGGGGTTACGACCGCCACGCTCGCGCAGATCAACGGCAACGCGCTCCCCAACGCGCCGAAGTATCAGCTCGACGCGAACGCACGCTACGACTTCCCGCTCGGCAATGGCGGCAAGCTGTTCGTCGGCGGCGACGTAACGTTGCAGGGCTACACCAGCTTCGTGCCGTACAAGACGGTTGAATATACGTCGGAGGGCACGTTCGAGGCTGGGCTCAAGGCGGGCTATACCGGTCCCGACAGCAAGTATGAGCTGGCGGTGTTCGTGCGCAACTTGACCAATGAGAAGAACCTCAAGGGCGTGCTCGACAACTATAATGCCGCGGTGTTCAACGACCCGCGGATCATCGGCGTGACGCTTAGCGGCAAGTTCTGATGCGGTGAGGGCGGGGCGCTGTAGCGGCCCGCCCTTACGATCCGGACTCATCCCCGTCATCCTCGCGAAAGCGAGGATCCCGCTTCTTCTGCTGGTATCCGGCCAAGGCTGCGCGATCCCCGCTTTCGCGGGGATGACGAAGGTTTGGTCAGACGTCTAAGCCGGGGCCGCCCGGCGAAGCGGTGTCGCCCGACCGCTCAGCCGACCAGCGTGCGCGTCGCTGCCTCGACGTCCTGCTGCCGCATCAGCGCCTCGCCGATCAGGAAGCAGCGAATGCCGTGCTCGGCCATCGCGTCGAGATCGTTGCGCGTCGTCAGCCCGCTTTCGGCGACGAAGGTGCAGTCCTTCGGCGCTTTTGACACCAGCTCGTAGGTCCGCGCGAAATCGACGGTGAAGTCGCGCAGGTTTCGGTTGTTGACGCCGATCAGCCGCGACTTGAGCTTGAGCGCGCGCTCCATCTCGGCCTGCGAATGGACTTCGACGAGGACGTCCATCCCGCATTCGATCGCGCTCGCCTCGATCTCGGCGAGCGTCACGTCATCGAGCGCCGACATGATCAGCAGGATCGCGTCGGCACCGAGCCCACGCGATTCGGGCACCTGCCACGGATCGACCATGAAATCCTTGCGCAGCACCGGCAGGTCGCACACGCCGCGCGCCGCGGTCAGGAAGCCGTCCGATCCCTGGAACCACGCTTCGTCGGTCAGCACCGACAGGCATGTCGCACCGCCGGCCTGATAGGCGAGCGCATGCGCCGGCGGATCGAAATCCTCGCGGATCAGGCCCTTTGACGGGCTCGCTTTCTTGATCTCGGCGACCAGCGCGTAGCCGCCCTCGGCTGCGCGCGCATCGAGCGCGGCGCGGAAGCCGCGCGGTGGTGACTGGGCCGCGATCCGCGCGTCGAGTTCGCTCAGCGCGGTGGTCGCCTTGCGCGCGGCGACGTCGGCGCGCTTGGTTTCGAGGATACGGTTGAGAATATCGGTCATGAGTAAGCGATCCAACGATCGAGCAAGGCGTTCGCCGAACCGCTCTCGAGCGCTTCGGCAGCGATGGCGACGCCTTCGGGAAGGGTGTGCGTGGTGCCAGCGACAATCAGCGCCGCGGCGGCGTTGAGCAGGACGGCATCGCGATACGCACCGGTCTCGCCAGTGAGCAGGCGGCGCAAGGCGGCGGCATTGTGGACGGCATCGCCGCCCCGGATCGCGCTGATCGGGTGGCGCGGCAGGCCGGCATCCTCGGGCGTGATCGTGCGCGGGAGGTCGATCGTACCGACCGCGACCGCGATGCTCGGGCCAGCGCTCGACAGTTCGTCGAGGCCTTCCTCGCCCGACACGACGAGCGCCGCCTCGGTGCCGAGTTGCTCGAGCGCGGCGGCGTAGGTCGCGGCATAATCGGGACGCGCGATGCCGATCAGCTGGCGTGTGACGCCCGCCGGATTGGCGAGCGGGCCCATCAGGTTGAAGATTGTCCGACGGCCGAGCGCCTGGCGGATCGGGGTGATGCGCTTCATCGCCGGGTGGTGGTTGGCGGCGAACAGGAAGGCGATGCCGATATCGTTCAAGCTCGCCTCGGCGTTGAGACCGGCGCGGTGCATGTCGAGCCCCAAAGCCTCGAGCGTATCGGCGGCGCCGGACTTGGAGGAGGCCGCACGGTTGCCGTGCTTGGCGACGGGCACGCCGGTGCTCGCGACGACGATCGACACCGCGGTCGAGACGTTGAGCGTGTGGTGGCCGTCTCCGCCGGTGCCGCAGACGTCGAGCGCGCCGGCGGGGGCCGCGATCGGCAGCATCCGGTCGCGCAGCGCGCGCGCGGCCGCGGCGATTTCGATGCTGGTCTCGCCGCGTTCGGTCAGGCCGATCAGGAAGCTCGCGATGGCGTCGTCGGGGACATGGCCGTCGAGCAGGTCGGCGAACGCTTGCGCTGCGGACTCCCGGCTCAGCGGGGAGGACGGGTCGGGGAGGAGGGCAAGGGTCGTCAAATTCCCCTCCCGCTTGCGGGAGGGGTTAGGGGAGGGGAGTCCGTCCCGTGCATCTCGAACAGGCCCTCCCCCGGCCCCTCCCGCAAGCGGGAGGGGAGGATCATACCCGCATCCGCCAGGAAGTTCCCCAGCAATGCGTGACCATGCTCGGTCGCGATGCTCTCGGGATGGAACTGCACGCCGTGGATCGGCAGCGTGACGTGGCGTACGCCCATCACCGAGCCGTCGTCCGCGCGCGCATTGACCACCAGCGCGTCGGGCAGATCCTCGACGATCAACGAATGATAGCGCGTCGCGGTGAAGGGCGAGGGGAGGCCGGCGAACACGCCCGACCCGTCATGCGTCACGGGAGACGTCTTGCCGTGCATCAGCCCGCCGCGCACCACGCTGCCGCCGAAATGCTGGCCGATCGCCTGATGCCCGAGGCACACGCCGAGCAGCGGCCGTCCCGCGTCGGCGCACGCTGCAACCAGATCGAGCGACACGCCCGCCTCGGTCGGCGTCTTTGGGCCGGGGGAAATGAGAAATCCGGTGGCGTTGCTCGCGAGCGCATCCGCCGCAGTGATCGCGTCGTTGCGCACGACCTTCACCTCGGCGCCAAGCTCCATCAGATAATGGACGAGGTTCCAGGTGAAGCTGTCATAATTGTCGATGACGAGGATCTGTGCACGGATCATAGCGCGCCGCTACCGCTTTTGTGGTGTAGCGACAATGATCGAATGTGTGCGTTCAGCTTGGATCAAGCTGGCCTGGCAGACGTTGTTGATCCTCGAGGAGATTTTTCACCATGCTGCGCCCCTTTGCCATCGCCTTGACGCTGGCCGTCCTACCCATGTCGAGTTTCGCGCAGACCGCGGACCAGAACGACGCCGCCGCCAAGCAGGCCGAGTCTGGCAAGCCCCCGCTGCGCATCCGTTCGATCACGCTGACGGGGAACCAGGCGTGCCCCAAGTCGGCCAATCCCGATGCCGAGATCGTGGTGTGCGCGCGCCAGGGCGAGCCGTATCGTATCCCGAAGGAACTGCGCAATGACAAGCCGATCCCGGCGCAGAACCAGAGCTGGGCCAATCGCGCGGCTGTCGCCGATGAGGTCGGCCGTCGTGCAGCTGGGCTGCCGGACACATGCTCGCCGACGGGGTCGGGCGGCCAGACCGGCTGTGCGATGATGCGCGCGCAGCAATATGCCGCTGAAAAGGCCGAAGCCAAGCGTCAGGCGGCAGCGATCCCGTGATCGCCGCCGGCTGATTACTGCCCGAAGCTGACCTCCGCCGCGCGCGCGATCGCCTCGCGCGCGGCGGCGAGCAAGGCACCGGCCTTGGCTTCGCACTCGCGTTGCTCGTATTCGGCGACGCTGTCGGCGACGATTCCGGCGCCGGCCTGGACGTGCATCGTGCCGTCCTTGATCACTGCGGTGCGCAGCACGATGCACGAATCCATCGATCCGTCTGGCGAGAAATAGCCGACGCCTCCAGCATACGCCCCACGCACCGCATCCTCGAGCTCGGCGATGATCTCGCACGCGCGCACCTTCGGCGCGCCGCTAACGGTGCCTGCGGGGAAGCCGGCGAGCAGCGCATCGATCGCGTCATGGTCTGGCGACAGTCGGCCGACGACGTTCGACACGATGTGCATGACATGGCTGTAGAATTCGGTGGTGTAGCTCGCGGTGACCGTCACGCTGCCCGACTCGGCGACGCGGCCGACATCGTTGCGACCGAGATCGAGCAGCATCAGATGCTCGGCACGCTCCTTCGGGTCGGCGAGCAGGCCGACTCGATTGGCTTCGTCCTCGGCGGCGGTCTTGCCGCGGGGGCGCGTGCCCGCGATCGGGCGGATCGTGACTTCGCCGTCGCGGACGCGGACGAGGATCTCTGGGCTCGAGCCGGTCAGCGCGAAGCCTGGCAGGTCGAGGTGATAGAGGAACGGCGAGGGGTTGATCCGTCGCAGCGCGCGATAGAGCTCGAACGGCGGCAGCGTGAACGGCGCGGTGAAGCGCTGCGCGAGCACCACCTGGAAGATGTCGCCCGCGACGATATAGTTTTTCGCCGCTGCGACCATCTCGGCATAGCGCCCCGGCGCGAGCGTCGGCGTCAGCGCGATCTCCTGCGCGGCAGGCGCGCGCACGGGGGCGGGAAGCTGGGCGGTGGCGAGCCGCGCGGCGGTCGCCTCGATCCGCTCGCTGCCCTCGGCGACGATCGCCTCGGGCGTGCGCTTGGCATCGGGCCAGACCGGCGCGACGAGGAACAGCGCATCGGCGAGCCGATCGAAGATCAGGATCACCGTCGGACGCACGAACATCATGTCGGGCAGGCCGAGCGCGTCGTTGGCGGGGCGCGGCAAACGCTCGACCAGCCCGATCGTCTCATAGCCGAAATAGCCGACGAGGCAGGCGAGCGCGCGCGGCAACTCGGCCGGCACGTCCATCCGGCACGACGCGACGAGCGCGCGCAAAGCATCGAGCGTCGGCGCGTCGCACGGCGCGAAGGCGTCGCGGTCGCTCAGCCAATGCGGGTTGATCGCGGCCTCGGCGCCGTGCGCGCGGAACACCAGATCGGGGGCGAGCCCGATCAGGCTGTGCCGCCCGCGCGTCTCGCCACCCTCGACCGATTCGAGCAGGAAGTCGCCGCGCCCGGGCTCGATCAGCTTGAGGGCGGCGGCGACAGGCGTCTCGGTGTCGGCGACCTGCCGCTGCCACAGCAGTGCGGGCTTGCCCGCCGCCAACGCGGCGCGGGCTGCGACCCGGTCGGCGCGATCAGGGCTGCTGGTCATCTGCGCTCACGCCGCCCATCAATTGCGCCTTGAGCTTGGCGATCGCCAAGGCATTGCGCTTGGTGCCGACGGCGTTCTGCACCGCCTTGCCGAACTGCGCGACATATTCGCGGCCGATGACGCTGCCGATATCATTCTGCGTTCCCGCGATGACCTTGGGATTGGCGCTCGCGTCGCCCGGCGTGATCGTATCGAGATGCACGATCAGATAGCCCGCATTGTTGGGCGCCTCGAGCAATTTGGTCGTCTTCGCGGGCATCGCGAAGAGCATCTGCAGCGGCGCCGAGACCGCGCGCGGATCGGCGAGCAACTGCGCACGCGGACCTGCGATCGGGCGGAGCGGCGGCAGCTTGAGCTTGGTCGCGGCGAAGGCTTGTGCCAGCGGCATGCCCTTATTGGCTGCGGCGACGACGCCCGCGGCGATCTGGCGGACCGCCTTCTGCGCGCGCGCCAGCTCGAAGTCGCGGATCACGAGATCGCGGATCTGCGCGAGCGGGCGCGGGGCGGCCGGCACGATCTTGTCGAGCGTGACCAGCGCGAAGCTGCCGTCCTGGCCGAGCGGCACCGTCTGCGGCGAATCGCCGGCATGCGCGGCGAACGCCGCGGTGAGGATCGGCGCGATCGCAGGATCGGGCTTGGCGGTCGGGTTGGCGATATCCTGGCCGCTCGCGAGCAGCGCCGGCGTCGTCTGCACGGCCAGCTTCTGCTGCGCGACGATCCCGTCGAAGCTCGTCTTCGACAGCGTGTCCTCGAACGCGTTGCGCTTGTCGGTGAGCAGCTTGGCGGTCTTCTGGGTTGCGAGCGTCTTGGTCAGCTCTGGCGTCGCGGCGGCGAGCGTCGTCGCGGCACGAACGCGCTGGCTCTCGACCTTGAGCACGATGAAGCCGAGCGGCGCGCGCAGCGGCCCTGCGACGTCGCCCGCCTTGCTACCGAACGCCGCGTTCGCGATGGCCGGCGAGGTCTGCGCGGCATAATCCGCCTTGGTCGTATCGGTGAGCGTCACCGGCTCGAGCCCGGCGGCCTTTGCCGCCTGTGCGATCGGGGTACCGGCGCGGACCTTGGCGGCGAGCGCGTTCGCGGCGGTCTGGTCGGCGACGACGACTTGGACGATCGTGCGCAGATCGGCGGCGGCATATTTGCCCGACTGTGCCTGGTAGGCAGCGGCGATCTCGGCTGCGGTCGGCGTCGCAGCGGCAGCAACGGCGGCGGCGTTGACGAGTGCATAGCGCACGACGCGGCGCTCGGGGACGCGGTAGCGCGAGGCGTTGCGCGTGTAATAGGTGTTCAGCTCGGCATCGGTCGGGACGGCGCCGGCGGGCACCGCCTGCGACGGGATGAAGCCGATCGTGCCGGCGCGCTTCTCGAGCAGCAAGCTCGCATAGGGAAGCGCGAGCTGGAGCGGGACTTGGTTGGCCTTGAGCGGCGACTGCCACAATTGCTTGACGAGGATCTGGTCGGTGGTCTGCAGCCGGACGTCGGCGTCGGTCATGCCGATCTGGCGCAGCACGCCTTCATACTTCTCCTGGCTGAACTTGCCGTCGAGCCCCGAAAGCCCAGGCTGCGCGGCGATCACCGCATCGACTGCGGGCTTGCCGACGACCATGCCCTGCGCCTGCGCGTACTGGCGATAGGCGGTCGAATCGATCAGCCGCTCGAGCGTCGCGTCGAACCCGCCGCCCGCGACGAACTGCGCCATGTCGAGCGTCGGGTTCTGCTGGCGGTAGCCGTCCATGTCGCGCTGAACGGCAGTCTGCAGCTCGCTGACCGAGATCGTCTTCTTGCCGACGGTGGCGACGATATCGCCCTTTGCGACGGGATTGGCGCTGCCCGACAGGCCGGCGCGGTCCCCCAGCACGAATGCCAGGCCGAGCAACGCGACGAAGCCGAGCGCGATCGCGCCTCCGAACCGGTGGGTAATCATTCGGCGGAAAAAGCTGAGCATGGTCGGAAACGGCCAATCTGTCTGGAGCGTGGTGCCGCTGCTTTAGGGGGCAGGCGAGGTCGCATCAACCCAGGCGGTTGGACTTGTGCCGCGCGCACGCTTCGGTATCGCTGTCGCGCAACGATCAAAACGGGAGAGACGCAGGATGGCGCGACGCAAGCTGGTGGCAGGCAATTGGAAGATGAACGGCAACCGTGCCGCCTTGGCCGAACTGGTCCTGATCGCCGAGGCGGCGCGCGCGGCGCCCGGGGTCGACGTGTCGATCGCGCTGCCCGCGACGCTGATCGCGCCCGCGGTGGCGCTGGTGCCGGGCTTCGCGTTCGGTGGCGAGGATGTCCATGCCGCCGAAAGCGGCGCGCATACCGGCTGCCTGTCCGCGTCGATGCTCGCCGAGGCGGGGGCCAGCTTCACGATCGTCGGGCATAGCGAACGCCGCGCCGACCAGGGCGAGACGAGCCAGGACGCCTGGGCCAAGGCGAGCGCGGCGCACCGCCACGGGCTCGGCGTGATCCTGTGCGTCGGCGAAACCGATGCCGAGCGTGACGCCGGCCGCGCCGCGCGCGTCGTCCAGGCGCAGATCGAGAAGTCGGTGCCCGATCTCGCGACGGGCGACTGGCTGACGCTGGCATACGAACCGCGCTGGGCGATCGGCACGGGGCGCACCCCGACGCTCGACGAGATCGGCGAAGTCCATGCGATCGCACGCGCCAAGCTGCGCACGCTGGTCGGCGATGCCGCCGACGGAATCCGCATCCTCTATGGCGGATCGGTGACGGGCGCGAATGCGACGGCGATCCTCGAAACCGAGGATGTCGACGGCGCGCTGGTCGGCGGCGCGAGCCTGACCGCGGCGAAGTTCGTGCCGATCATCGAAGCGGCGTAGCGGGACCCTCGGTATGGCGCGGAAGCTCAAGGTCTTCGTCGTGCCGGCCGGGTTCCATGACGCCTATGTCGCAGCGCCGAGCCGCAAGGCCGCGCTTGCGGCGTGGGGAAGCGAGCACGACTTGTTCGCGCGCGGGATCGCGCAGGAAGTGAGCGATCCCGCATTGATGGCCGAGCCGCTGGCGCATCCGGGCGAGGTGATCAAGCGCTCGCGCGGGACCACCGCCGAGCAGATCGCGGCGTTGCCGGCGCTACCGGCGCGGGCGGCGAAGGCGGGGGAGGATGTGCCGGCCAAGCGCGCCAAGGTTCGTCGGGGCGGAGCCAAGCGGGTGGCGTCGGCTCCGCGCAAGGCCGACCCCAAACCCGAACCACCGCCCAAGCCCTCGAGCGAAGCGCTTGCCGCGGCCGAGCAGGCGCTGGCCGATCTCGAAGGCAGCTACCGCGCGGCCGACGCCAAGCTCGTCGCCCGCCAACGCGCGCTCGACCGCGAGCGGCGCGATCTCGACGCGCAGCACGACCGGGAGAGCAAGACGCTGAGCGCAGCGCTCGCTGCCGAGCGCGACCGTTACGACACGGCGATGGCGCGCTGGCGGAAGGGGCGGAGCGCTGGCTGATCCTTTGGGGCGCGGCGCCGGGCGGTTGACTCGATTGACCCCAAGACGCGATGTTTACAATCGCGATCGTTTCCGTTTTCGTGTCGATGCAGTCCTGCCGGTCCGACGATGTCAAAGAGCAAACAGGTCTATATCACAACCGCCGACATGTAGGACAGCGTCATGGGTGATGGCGACACGATACCGACGTCAGGAGCGCGGTTTTGCGCGCGGCGGGCCGATGATATACGGCGCACACCCGAAGGCGGGGTTGCAGTCCGTAGGCAGCCGCCCGCGCTTGTCGGGAAACACCAGGACCAAGGCAACGTACTGGGGCTTCTTCGACTCCCGCACCTTGAGCCTGTCCTCTGCGGTCAGGCGGTAGAGGGCGGTCGCGCCAAGGGCGGACGACCGGACCTCCTGACGATGGGGTTCGACCGCTTCGATCGTGCAGCCGTTGAGCGTCCCCCGCGCAGCGACCTTGCAATACACCATGGCGCGCGCGCCGCCGGTGATATGCGCTGCTGGCATCGCTGCGATCTGTTTCGCCGTCGGCTGCACCGCCCAATGCGCCTGCTCGGTTTCCGGTCCAGATCGCGGTCGCGACGACGGATAGACCGAGAGCGTCGTATATGGATGCGCGATCAACCCCATCGTCGCGACCGAGAATTGCAGCAGGAGCGATGCCGCCATCAGCATGGGCCGTGATCCCGACTGCGAGTCATTTTCCGAGGGTCCTTTCGATCGCGAGCTTCGCCCATTTCGACGGGGCGCGCCAGCGATACCCGTGTACCCACCGTAGCGACGATCCCGCCGCCGGCGGGACCCGTTCGATCAGTTTCCTCGCCAGTGCCTGCGCGATTACCGTCACCAGCAGGGATAGGCTGTCCGCCGCGATCCGTGGAGTCCGCGCTCCGCGAGCGCGACCCCCGTTCCCGACGCGCGACGTCCGCGTTCTGACGCAAAAGGGGTCGGCGGAAATCGACCAATTGCGGTAATCCAGAACTCGTTGCAAAGGGCGTGATGCGCATCAGAGACCTATTAATCGTCTTGTTCGTCGCAGCAACGGCATGCGGTCGTCATCCGTCGCCCACGGCGCGATGTCCTAAACTCGTAGGTCTGAGTGCCCGCATCCCTTCTGACGATGCACAAGTGGCGCTGAAAGCGGGAGATCGTCGTCTACTGTCGTTGGGCGGTTTCTCGTCAGTCGCACCCGGAGCAGACAGTCGCAAAGGACTCACTGGCACTTCCGCCAACTGTCCGGAACAACGGACTCGGAAACGCGGGCTTGTTTGGACCTTCGTCCGCTCGCGGAAAGCTATGCGCGATTGTATAATCGGGCTGTTCTCGCACGTTTAGGGAACGGCAGCTAGCCACCAATAATCGACGTTCAACCGCTCGCCGACATCAAACCGGCGGCGGGACCAGTCCAATCACCTTCATCGCCACCGCCTGCGCCACCATCGTTACCAGCCAGAACACGCTGTCGCCAACGATCCGCCGCGGCGCCACGCCATGATAGCGCTGCGTCACCGCCACCACCGGCAGCACGAACCCGACCCAGATCACTACCGCGCTGCCCACCGCCATGATCCATGGTGCCGCCTTGGGCGGCGCGAGTATCAGCGCGCCGGCCAGGATCGACGCGAACCAGAACAGGCCGAGTGCGGCCACAACGATCGCGCTGACCGCTACGCGCCCGCGCCCGAACGCCACGTGATAGGCGGCCCCCAGCATGAGCCCGATCAGCGTCGCGACGAGGATCGGCACGAGGTTGATCAGGATGTAGATCATGCCGGGAAGCGCCCCTTGAGCATCGCCCAGGCCGCGCGCAGGCCGAGCGCCTCGCCGCCCTTGGGGCGACCGGGCTTCGAACTCGGGCGCCACGCGAAGGTGTCGAAATGCGCCCAGGGCGTGCCCTCGGGGACGAAGCGGCGCAGGAACAGCGCGGCGGTCACCGATCCGGCGAAACCGCCGTCGGGGGCGTTGACCAGGTCCGCGATGTCCGACGACAGCATGTCGTCGTACCCGTCCCACAGCGGCAGCCGCCACAGCGGATCGCCGACCGCGCTCCCTGCGGCTAGCAACGCCGCCGCCAGCGTTTCGTCATTGGCAAAGGTCGCGGGCAGATCGGGCCCGAGCGCGACGCGCGCCGCGCCGGTGAGCGTCGCGAAATCGAGGACCAGCGTTGGGTTTTCCTCGACCGCGCGCGTCAGCGCGTCGCCGAGCACGAGCCGCCCTTCGGCATCGGTGTTGGTGTTCTCGACCGTCAGCCCCTTGCGCGTGCGGAGCACGTCACCCGGGCGGAAGGCGTTGCCCGCAATGCTGTTCTCGACCGCGGGGATCAGCAAGTGCAGCCGCACGGGGAGCCGCGCCGCCATCACCAGCCCGGCAAGTGCGAGCGCGTGCGCCGCGCCGCCCATGTCCTTCTTCATCAGCCGCATCCCCGACGACGGCTTGATGTCGAGCCCGCCCGAATCGAAGCACACGCCCTTGCCGACGATCGCGATGCGGGGATGCGCTGGGTTGCCCCATTCGAGCTCGATCAGCCGCGGCTCGCGCCCGCGTGCGGCGGCCTGGCCGACCGCGTGGACCATCGGATAGCCTTTTTCGAGTGCGTCGCCCTTCGTCACGGCCACGGTCGCGCCGTGGGCCTGGGCGAGTTGCTGCGCCTCGGCTTCGAGCTCGGCCGGGCCGAGATCGGCGGCGGCGGTGTTGACGAGGTCGCGCACCTTGGCGGTGGCGCGCGCGAGGCGAACGGTTTCCTCGATCCGCGCGGGCTCGCCGGTGAGCAGTACGCGTGCGCCGACCGGGATTTCGTCGCTGCGATAGCGATCGAACTTATGCTGCGCGAGGCACCAGCCGAGCATCGCCGCGCCGGGCTCGCCCTCGGCGAGGCGATAGGTGCCCTCGGGCAGTTGTTCGCCGAGCGAGGCGATCCGCCACGGCGAATCGAGGCTTTCGTTGCAGACGAGCAGCATCGCCCAATCGTCGGGCTTGTCGCCCGGCAGCACCGCGCGATTGCCGGGCTTGCCGGTCAGCCGGTGCGCGGCGACCACGGTGCGGATCCGCGGCGGCTGAGCGCCGAGCCACGCCTCCCACGCCTCGGGGCGAACGACGTGGATGAGGCGCGCGGGCTGGCCGCGATCGGGTTGCAGCAATGCTGCGGGGTCGAAGGTCATACCCCTTTATCGGAAGCGCAGCGCCGAGGCGCAACCCGCGCGTGTTTCAGGCGACGGGCACGCCGTACAGATCGTGCTCGTCGGCATCCTCGATGCTGACCGCCACGATGTCGCCCTGCTCGAGGTGGCCGGCGTCGCGCAGGAAGACCTCGCCGTCGATCTCGGGCGCGTCGGCCTTCGAGCGGCCCGTCGCGCCGCCGTCCGCATCGACCGCATCGATGATGACGTCGAGCGTGCGGCCGATCTTGGCCTGGAGCTTGTCGGCCGAGATGCGCGCGGTGAGTTCCATCAGGCGGGCATAGCGCTCTTCCTTGATCTCTTCGGGGACGTGGTTGGGGAGGTCGTTCGCGGCAGCACCTTCGACCGGCTCGAAGCGGAAGGCGCCAACGCGGTCGAGTTGCGCTTCCTCGAGCCACTCCATCAGATAGGCGAAATCGTCCTCGGTCTCGCCGGGGAAACCGACGACGAAGGTCGAGCGGATCGCGATGTCGGGGGCGATCGTGCGCCAAGTCTTGATGCGCTCGAGCACCTTGGTCTCGTTCGCCGGGCGCTTCATCAGCTTGAGCACGTTGCGGCTGGCATGTTGGAACGGGATATCGAGATAGGGGAGGATCAGCCCCTCGGCCATCAGCGGGATGACCTGGTCGACATGCGGGTAGGGGTAGACGTAGTGCAGGCGCACCCAAGCGCCGAGCTTGCCGAGTTCGCGCGACAGATCGGTCATGTGCGCGCGGACTTCCTCGCCGTGCCACATCCGCGGCTGGTGGCGGATGTCGACGCCGTAGGCCGAGGTGTCCTGGCTGATGACGAGCAATTCCTTGGTCCCGGCTTCGATCAGCTTCTCGGCTTCGCGCAGGATCGCGTCGGGGCGGCGGCTGACGAGGTCGCCGCGCAAGGACGGGATGATGCAGAAGCTGCAGCGGTGGTTGCAGCCTTCGCTGATCTTCAGATAGCTGTAGTGGCGCGGCGTCAGCTTCAACCCGCTGTCGGGAACGAGGTTGAGGAACGCGCTCGGCGGCATCGGGGCCGCTTCGTGGACTGCGCCGACGACTTCCTCATATTGATGCGCGCCGGTGACGGCGAGGATGCCGGGGAATTTGGCGCGGATCATCTCCGCTTCCTTGCCCATGCAGCCCGTGACGATGACGCGGCCATTCTCGGCGATCGCCTCGCCAATCGCTTCGAGCGATTCTTCCTTCGCCGAATCGAGGAAGCCGCAGGTGTTGACGAGCACGACGTCGGCGCCGGCATAATCGGGCGACATCGCATAGCCATCGCTGCGCAGCTTGGTTAGGATCCGCTCGCTATCGACCAGATTCTTGGGACAGCCGAGCGAGACCATGCCGATTTTCGGCGGGGAGGGGAGTGTTGTTGCCATGGGAACGGCGGCACATAGGCGTGTTCGCGCGAATTTTCCAGCGCTAGCCGTCGCGGCGCTGCGCGCGCGTGCTCTGGCGGGCCGATTCTTGGCTATCGCGGTGGCGCGATCGCATTTATTCCCTCGGCCGCATGACCCATCGCGCATCCTGGCTGGCCGTGCTGCTCCTCCTTGCGGGGTGCAGTCCCGACCGACCGCCCCCGGCGACGGTGCTTTATGCCGGCCTGCCCGTGAGCGGCAGCGTCGGCGATGCGCGCCGCGCGGGCTTCACCGACTGCGTCCAGCCCGATTGGGGGCGCTTGCGCTGCCGCCGTCACGCCGTGATGTTCGAAGGCGCGGGGCCGTTTGAAGCGGCGGTCGATCTGGTCGGCCACGATGGCGGCGGCGGGTTCGACGCGCTGACGCTGTGGCATGCGGACGACCAATATGCCGTCTACAAGATCACCGACGCGCTCGAGAAACAGGGCTGGCAGAATTGCAGCACGGGCGATGGCGAGCGCGGCGACCAGATCGTCTACACGCGCAAGGGCGCGCCGGTCCGCGTCTCGATGGACCTGAGCTATTGGGGCAAGCGGCGGTTGCGGCTGATCCCCGCATGGAACACGAAGGAGCGACGCTGTTGAGCGATTTTATCCCCGAGGCCTCGCGACCGCAGGCAACGCGCTACCGACTGGTCCCGCATCCCGATCTGCCGCCCAGCGCGGTCGAGGCGGTCGATGTCGATGTCATCCGGGATGGCGACACGCTGCTGCTGACCTTCATGGTCGAGGGCAACGACCATGTCGCCTTGCCCGATTGGGTCGCGGCGGCGCGCACCGACGATCTCTGGAAGACCACGTGTTGCGAGCTGTTCCTCGGCGTGGCGGGCGATGCCGGCTATGTCGAGTTCAACTATTCGCCCTCGACTCGCTGGGCGGCATATCGCTTCGCGGCGCATCGCGCGGGCGGGCACGATCTGCCGCTCGCGGTCGATCCGCGCGTCGACCGTGGCGACGACAATTCGGCGTATCTCGTCGAGGTCGAGCAATCGCTCGCCGATCTCCCCAGCGGGCCGTTCGAGATGGCGTTGACCGCGGTGATCGAGGAAACCGACGGCACCAAATCCTTCTGGGCGCTCGCCCACACCGACGGGCCGCCCGATTTCCACAACCGGGATTGCTTTATCGCGTCCCTCCCGGCCGCCGACCACCCTTGACCCCAATTCGTTCCCCGGCGAAGGCCGGGGCCCAGTCGCGACCGCGATCGTTGGCGAGCGCTGCGTCGGCAAACCGCTGTTCCGCGACTGGGCCCCGGCCTTCGCCGGGGAACGGACGAACCAGCGAGACCTTTGACCCATGAAATTCGGTATCGATCGCCTCCTCGCCGACCCCGCCTTGCGCGCCCCGCTCGAAGGCAAGCGCGTTGCTTTGCTCGCGCATCCCGCTTCGGTCACCGCCGACCTGACGCATTCGGTCGATGCGCTGATCGCCGAGGGTCTGAACGTCACCGCGATGTTCGGCCCGCAGCACGGTGTGCGCG
This sequence comes from Sphingomonas sp. UYEF23, assembly GCF_040546165.1. Lineage (NCBI taxonomy): Bacteria > Pseudomonadati > Pseudomonadota > Alphaproteobacteria > Sphingomonadales > Sphingomonadaceae > Sphingomonas > Sphingomonas sp. UYEF23. The sequence goes on from NZ_JBEPNG010000008.1 coordinate 86,510, forward strand.
GCGATCTGCAGGACAATATGGTCGAATCGCCCGACTTCACCGATCCGACTTACGGCATGCCGGTGTTCAGCCTGTACGGCGAAGTGCGCAAACCCACCGGGCAGTCGATGAGCACGTTCGACGTGATGCTGGTCGATCTGCAGGATCTCGGCACGCGGATCTACACCTTCATCACCACGCTGCGCTACGTGCTCGAGGCCGCCGCCGAGCACGGCAAGACGGTGTGGGTGCTCGACCGCCCCAACCCGATCGGCCGGCCGATCGAGGGGCTGACGCTGCGCCCCGGCTGGGAGAGCTTCGTTGGCGCCGGGCCGATGCCGATGCGCCACGGGCTGACGATGGGCGAGCTCGGCCATTGGTTCATCGACCTGCTCAAGCTCGACGTCGACTATCGCGTCATCGAAATGGAGGGCTGGCAGCCCGACGTCGCGCCGGGTTTCGGCTGGCCGAGCGACCGCGTGTGGATCAACCCCAGCCCCAACGCCCCCAACGTGATGATGGCGCGCGCTTACCCCGGCACGGTGATGCTCGAGGGCACGACGCTGTCCGAAGGCCGCGGCACGACGCGTCCGCTCGAACTGTTCGGCGCCCCCGATATCGACGCCCGCGCGGTCGTGGCCGAAATGCGTCGGCTGGCGCCCGAATGGCTCGATGGCTGCCAGCTGCGCGACATCTGGTTCGAGCCGACTTTCCACAAGCATGTGAAGACCTTGTGCAACGGCGTTCACATCCATGCGGAGGGTCCGGGCTATCATCACGCCGCGTTCCGTCCGTGGCGCGTCCAGGCGCTGGCGTTCAAGGCGATCCGTGGGCTGTATCCCGATTACGATCTGTGGCGCGATTTTCCGTACGAATATGCCTTTGGGAAATTGCCGATCGACGTGATCAATGGCGGCCCGGGCTTGCGCGAATGGACCGACGACTCGGCAGCGACGCCGCGTGACTTGGACGCGATGACACAGCCCGACGAGGCCGATTGGGCCGAGTCGCGGGCGCGTTTCCTGCTCTATTGAGCGATAGGACGGATACGACACTCGTTTCGTCGCGCTTGCGCAACGACTCGGACGTGTGACGGGATTCGAAGGTGGCGCTTCATCCCTCGGTATTCCATGACAATTCTATCGATTGCCGGCCCGGGGGGGTCGTATCGTGTGCCGGAGAAACGTCGTGGAATCCGATCGTCACTTCTACATGCGCCGTGTCGTCGCAGAACGCCTTGCCGCCGCTCGCGCGGTTACCGAGGAGGGCCGCCAGCGCCGCCTCGTCCTCGCCGAGACCTATCTGCAGAAACTCCAGGCGATGCCTGCCTGACCCGGCTCACCGCTTGCGCGTCAACTCGCGCATCGCGTCGTCGAGTCCGGCGAGCGTCAGCGGGTACATCCGGTCGGTCATCAGCTCGCGGATGATGCGCAGGCTCTGCGAATAGCCCCATTGCTGTTCGGGGATCGGGTTGAGCCACACAGCCGCTGGGTAGGTGTTGGTCAGCCGGTGCATCCACACCGCACCCGATTCCTCGTTGAAATGCTCGACCGAGCCGCCGGGATGCGTGATCTCGTACGGGCTCATCGAAGCGTCGCCGACGAACACGAGCTTATAGTCGTGGCCGAACTTGTGGAGCACGTCCCACATCGGCGTACGCTCGGAAAAGCGGCGCGTATTGTCCTTCCACACGCCTTCGTACGGGCAATTGTGGAAATAGAAGAATTCGAGGTTCTTGAACTCGGTCGTCGCCGCCGAGAACAGCTCCTCGCAGAGCTTGACCCACGGGTCCATCGATCCGCCGACGTCGAGGAACAGCAGCAGCTTGACCGCATTGCGCCGCTCGGCGCGCATCACGACGTCGAGCCAGCCCTGCCGCGCGGTGCCGCTGATCGTCGCGTCGATATCGAGCTCGTCCGCCGCGCCCTCGCGCGCGAACTTGCGCAGGCGGCGCAGCGCGATCTTGATGTTGCGGGTGCCGAGCTCCTTCGTGTTGTCGAGATTCTTGAAGTCGCGCTGGTCCCACACTTTCAGCGCGCGCTTGTGCGTCGATTCGCCGCCGATGCGGACGCCCTCGGGATTGTAGCCGCTATTGCCGTACGGGCTGGTGCCGCCGGTGCCGATCCACTTGCTGCCGCCCTGGTGGCGCTCGTGCTGCTCGTCGAGCCGCTTCTTGAGCGTCTCCATGATCTCGTCCCACGACCCGAGCGATTCGATCTTCGCCATTTCCTCAGGGCTGAGATATTTCTCGGCGACGGCCTTCAACCAGTCGGCGGGGATATCGGCGCTGGTCTGGCCGAAGGTGGTGGCGATGCCCTTGAACACCTTGGCGAAGACCTGGTCGAACTTGTCGAGCAGCCCCTCGTCCTTCACGTAGACGGCGCGCGACAGATAATAGAAATCCTCGGGCGTGCGGTCGATCACTTCGGCGTCGAGCGCCTCGAGCAGGAGCAGATGCTCCTTGAGGCTGGCGGGGATGCCGGCTGCGCGGAGCTCGTCGAGGAAATTTAGGAACATGGCGCCATGCTAGGGCCGGCGCTCGTACAGTGTCCAGTGAGATCCCGACAGGCCATGCGCGCGCGCGGACGCAAAGGCGCGATAGCGTACCCCGCATCGCACCGGATCGACCGGGAAGGTCTCGCCCTTGAACCGATCGACGAACAGGAAGCGGACGGGCTTGCAACCGGGGGCCAGGACCGTGATCGGGTAGTGCAGATGCGCTGCGGCAACCTCGAGCATCGCTTGTCCCATCCAGCGGTCGATGACGACCACGCCACCGCGCGGCGCGCGCGCGCGCATCGCGATGATCGCTTGGGTGGGGTCTCCGCGCTGGTTGCGGATGAGGTCGACATCCTGCCACAGGCTGCCGGCGGTTATTCCTGCCAGCGCGAGCAAAGCGAGTCCGCGGTGCCACCCGCCCCGCGCGATCATCGTTCCGCTGGCCTCGGCGATCAGCAACAGCAAGGCAAGCGCTGCCACCAGGTAATAGCGCGGGTGCCCGGGATTGCCGGCGTGGAGGATGGCGAGGGTCACCGGAAACGCCGCTATCGCAAGCGTATAGAAGATCGCGCGGTCGGTGCCGAGACGCCGCGCCAGAACCACCAGGATCAGCGCGGCGGGCATCAGCCAGAGCGAAACGATCGGCCAGCCAATCGTGTAGCCGAGCATTTCGACGATCGCGTGGAGGAAGAGCAGAAGCTCGAACGGTTTGTAATCGCCGAATTGAAATCCCAGCGGGCTGGCCAAGGCCGCCCCGGCGAGGACGCCGAGCACGATGCCGAGCGTGATCACCGCTGGAAAGAACAGGACGAGCGCCCGCCTCGCGGCCACGACCACGCCGTGTCGCGCGTGCAGCGTCAAGAACACCCAGCCGATCAGGGCAACGCAGCCGAACAGCATCGTCAGTTGCGACAGCGCGCCGAGCGCAAAGCACAAGGCCAGCCGCATCCGCGTACGCTCGCCGCGTTCGTCGACCAGCCAGCGATCGATGAGCAGGATCGCGAGGAGCAAGGCGAGCGACATGCCCGCATAGCCGCGCGCTTCCGATCCCATCGTCACGACCATCGGCGAGACGGCGAACAGCAGCGCTGCGATCAGCGCGATGCCGTGGCTGCGTCGGCGAAAGATCTCCGCGGCGACGGGGATCGCCAGTGTGCCAGCGACGATAGACAGCGCGCGCTGCAGCAATGGGGGCGCGTCGAAGCCGACGAACTGCAACCATAGCGAATTGAGATGGTGATTGTTGTCGTGATTGATCTTGAGGAAAACCCCGAGCGGCGTCCCCGCCATGTGCGCGAGCTCGGCGGACCACGCTTCATCGAGCCACAGCCCGCCCGTCGCCGCGGCGGTTCGCAGGCCGAGGCCAAGCAGCATGATCGCCGCGAGGAAGAAGGAAAATTGCCGCTGCACCCGATACGCCCCCCGATACGGCGGGTCTAGCGACGCGATGTTGCGCGATGGTTAACGCTTTACCGAACGTACGAGTCGATCAGCGCGCCGACATAATCGGGATCGCGTCCGGTGAGTTCGGGGGCGGGCTGGGCGCGGCTGCCATGATCGAGCGTGCTGCCATAAACGAAGCCGTAGGTCGGGTAGATCGTGCTCCCCAGGCCATCCATGTCGCGGTACCACACCTTGACCGCGCTCCAGTCGCCGCGTGGCGAAACGTCGGTGAGCGTGACGTCCTGCTCGGCATGGCCGCGTTCGCCGTTCTGGCGCGACCAATTGGCGTGCGTCACCATCACGACATGGCTGTCGACCACCCGACTGATCACCGCGACATGGCCGAGCGGCAGCCGCGACGTGCGTTCGAACACGATCACCGCGCCAGGGCGGGGGATATCGCCGCGCTGATACCGTCCCGCGGCTTGCGTCCACCAGGTCCAGGCGTCGCCATAGATCGCGATGCCCGAGGCCGCGCGCGCGAACGGTACGCACTGGCCGACATAGTCGAGCAGCGAGGTCTTCGCGCCTGCGGGCATACCGAGCGGCAGCAGCGCGGCCGCGAACAGCAAGGGAAAAAGGTTACGCATACAGGCATCCGATACCGGGTGCCCCCCAAAGACCGCGTAACGGGAAAGGGTTTAAGCTGAGGTTACCATCGTTCGACCGGACCGCGCGCGGTCAACCGCTCAGCCCTTGTTCTGCTGCCGCTTTGCCATGAAGGCGAGGCGTTCGAACAGCATCACGTCCTGCTCGTTCTTGAGCAGCGCACCGTGCAGCGGCGGGATCGCCTTGGTCGGGTCGCGATTCTGCAACACGTCGAGCGGCATGTCCTCATGGAGCAGCAGCTTGAGCCAGTCGAGCAATTCGCTCGTGCTCGGCTTCTTCTTGAGGCCGGGGACGTCGCGCACGTCGTAGAAGATATCCATCGCGCGGTTGACGAGGATCTTCTGGATGCCGGGGAAGTGGACGTCGACGATCGCCTGCATCGTCGCACGGTCGGGAAATTTGATGTAGTGGAAGAAGCAGCGGCGCAGGAACGCGTCGGGCAGTTCCTTCTCGTTGTTGCTGGTGATGATGACGATCGGGCGCTCGACCGCGCGGACCGTCTCCTTGGTCTCGTAGACATGGAATTCCATGCGATCGAGTTCCTGCAACAGATCGTTGGGGAATTCGATGTCGGCCTTGTCGATCTCGTCGATCAGCAGGACGGGGGGCGTGTCGCGCGTGAAGGCTTCCCACAATTTGCCGCGGCGGATGTAATTGGCGATGTCGTGGACCCGTTCGTCGCCGAGCTGACCGTCGCGTAGCCGCGCGACAGCGTCATATTCGTACAGACCCTGTTGTGCCTTGGTGGTCGACTTGATGTTCCACTCGATCAGCTCGGCACCCAGCGCCTTGGCGATTTCGTAGGCAAGCACCGTCTTGCCGGTGCCGGGCTCGCCCTTGACGAGCAGCGGCCGGCGCAGCGTGACGGCGGCGTTGACGGCGACCTTGAGGTCGTCTGTCGCGACATAGCCCTGTGTGCCCTCGAAACGCTTCATCGCTGCAATCCCGTTTCATTTGAATACCGGGTACGGCGATAGAGGGAAACGGGGGCGCAGTGCAAGCTGCGGCTAGAGCCGATCGCGCGCGATCGCGCGCGCCTCGATCAAGTCGCACAGGCCACGATGCTGCGCGAAGGTTTGTTGCGCACCGAACACCATCGCGCGGCGGACCGCAGCGCTGGCGCCTTGGCCTTCGGCGATCGTCTCGGTTTCGGCGATGTCGGGGAGCTGCGTCGCGGCGATCGTCGAGCCGGCACGGCGCGCCGCCGCATCGAGGATTGCGCGGAAGGCGTGCCAGTCGATCACCAGCGCGAGCGCCGCGCCAGTCGAGCAGCCCGCGCGATCCGACCGCGCGAGCATGTCGAAGGTATGGCGCATCGCGGCGAAGGCGGCGTCGCTCTCGGCCTGGCCCGGTGTCGATGGCAGTGGCCCGACCGCGGCCGTCAGATGCGCGAGGTAGCCGCGTTCGAGCTGGAAGCCCGCGGCGGCCGCGGCGATCCAGCGATTGTCGAGTTCGGCCACGCTGCGCCGCGCGGCTTCGTCGAACAGATCGTTGAGCCGGCCGTGGACCGAGCACAAGGCGTGCACGGCATCGGCGAGGTCGCGCCCGGCAGCGCCAGGCGCCGACAGCCGCCGGAACAGCGTGTGCCCGGCAACGCCGTCGTCGATCGCCAAGGCCGCGATGCAGCCTGCGTCTGCCGCTGTCGTGGAATGATTGGATGCGATCGCCATGAGCTCCGTATTGTCCCTCTTGCCCCGAGCCGGAAGTGGCGCGGGCGTTGTTCGCTGCGGGGAGTGCAACAAAGGGATATACCGAACCGCGTAAAGAGCTGGTTTAGAGGCAGTTAAGGGTACCTAAACCAGATCGCTGATCTGACACGCGGCAACGATCACCGCGACCGCGCCGACGATCGCGCCATCGCGGCGGATCGGCGCGAGCGCAATCCGGACGCGAAGCGCCGGATGGGCGGCGCGGAGCAGAGCGCTGTCGAGCGGGGCGGTCGCCTTGCCGCCGAGCGCGTCGGCGAGCGCCGCCTCGAACGCGGGGCGTTCGTCCGTTGCGAAGAAAGCGGCGAAGCGCTGCTGGAACGGCACCGCAGAAGCGAGGTCGAGCATCGCACCGAACGCCCCGCTGATCGGCTCGCCGAGCATGCCGTCGGGATCGAGTGTTACGGTCGCGATTCCGGCGACGGCGAGCGCCGCGCTGGTAGCGTGCGCTGCGCGCGAGTCGCGATCGCGTGTCGCGTCTTGAGCGATGATCGCGACGCCGCCACCGGCCGGCTCGATTGCGAGCAACAGCATCCGCCCCGCGCGCGCCGCCGAGGCGATTTCGAGCCGCTCGCCGATGCCGCGGTCGATCACTTGGCGGATCGCCGCGGCAAGCGTCGCGCGGACGCCCGGCGGCACGATCGCATCGACGGGCGCGCCCGGCCGCGCCAGGACGCCGAAATACGCGCGCGCCGCCCGGCTCGAACCGAGGATCGCGCCCGACCAATCGGCGACGAGCACCGAGTCGCCGATCGCATCGAGCACCGCGATCGCATCGATGGGCGTTGGAGCAGGCAGCGATGGTTGCGCCGCGCACAGCGCATCCATCGTCTCGATCGAGGTCAGCACGAAGCGCGGGCGACCGTGATGGAGGATATAGAGCGGGGCACGCGCGGCGCGCTCCTGCCACGCGCCGAAATGGCGCACGAGGTCCGAGGCGGTGACGAGCTGGTCAGCGGCGAGGGCGGGGTGCGACGACATCGCGCAAGGCGTACGCAAAAGTCGCCGCTGCCGTCACACGGTCACGCCGAAATGGACCCATCTTGCGGCGGATTTGCGAAGGTCGGCGGTACGCAAATCGCGTATCTGACGGTATTGCGACGGAGCGGTTGCCCGGCCGCGCCCGGCAAAGCGGCAGCGCTGGCGCCGGGCCACCGCTGCCGTCTGGCTTATTGATCGAGGAACGACCGCATCTTGCGACTGCGGCTCGGATGCTTGAGCTTGCGCAGCGCCTTCGCCTCGATCTGGCGAATACGCTCGCGCGTGACCGAGAATTGCTGGCCGACTTCTTCGAGCGTGTGGTCGGTGTTCATGCCGATCCCGAAGCGCATCCGCAGCACGCGCTCCTCGCGCGGGGTGAGCGACGCCAGCACGCGCGTGACGGTTTCCTTGAGGTTCGCCTGGATCGCGGCATCGACCGGGATGATCGCGTTCTTGTCCTCGATGAAATCGCCGAGGTGCGAATCCTCCTCGTCGCCGATCGGCGTCTCGAGGCTGATCGGCTCCTTGGCGATCTTCATCACCTTGCGGACCTTCTCGAGCGGCATCGACAGCCGCTCGGCCATTTCCTCGGGCGTGGGCTCGCGGCCCTGCTCGTGGAGGAACTGGCGGCTGGTGCGCACCAGCTTGTTGATCGTCTCGATCATGTGCACCGGGATACGAATGGTGCGCGCCTGATCGGCGATCGAGCGGGTGATCGCCTGACGGATCCACCACGTCGCATAGGTGCTGAACTTGTAGCCGCGGCGATACTCGAACTTATCGACCGCCTTCATCAGGCCGATATTGCCCTCCTGGATCAGATCCAGGAACTGCAGGCCGCGATTCGTGTACTTCTTGGCGATCGAGATCACGAGCCGCAGGTTCGCCTCGACCATTTCCTTCTTGGCGATACGCGCCTCGCGCTCGCCCTTCTGGACCATGTTGACGATGCGACGGAACTCGGTGAGCGCCATGCCGGTGGCCTGGCTGATCTCCGAAATCTCGGTGCGGATACGGTCGGCGGCGTCGCTCTCGTTGGTGACGAAGGCGGTCCACTTCTTGTCGATCTTGGCGACCGACGGGAGGAACTGCTCGTCGAGCTCGTGGCCGATGTAACGATCGAGGAAGTCCTTGCGCGGCACCTTGTGGCGCTCGGCAAGGCGCAGCATCTGGCCGCCCAGCGCGGTCAGGCGCCGGTTGAAGGCATAGAGCTGGTCGACCAGATATTCGATCTTGGCGTTGTGAAACTGGACGCTCTCGACCTCGGCCGTCAGCTCCTCGCGCAGCTTGTGATACTTCTTCTCGTCGCCGCTCGACAGTTCGCCGCCGCCCGCCATCGCGTCGAGGCGCGATTGCTGGATCTTGGAGAACTTCTTGTAGAGCGCGGTGATGTTGGCGAAGCGTTCGAGCGCGATGGGTTTCAGCTGCTCTTCCATCTGCGCGAGGCTGAGGGTGTTGTCCTCTTCCTCGTCGTCCGACGCGCGCGGGGTGCGGCGCTCGCCATCCTCGTCCTCGTCGACCGACGGCTCTTCGGGCTCGGCCTCTTCCTTGAACGACGGGCCGGCGTTCTTTTCGGAAATCTCGCCGTCGCCCTCTTCGGCTTCGGCCATCGCCTCAGGCGCCGGATCCTTCGACAGCATCGCGTCGAGATCCATGATCTCGCGCAGCTGCATCGTGCCCTCGTTGAGCGCGGTCGACCAATCGATGATCGCGTTGAAGGTGATCGGCGATTCGCACAGACCCAGGATCATCGTGTCGCGGCCGGCCTCGATCCGCTTGGCGATCGCAATTTCGCCCTCGCGGCTGAGCAATTCGACCGCGCCCATCTCGCGCAGGTACATCCGCACCGGATCGTCGGTGCGATCGATGACTTCCTTCTTCTTGACGTCGAGCGCGGGTCCGGCGTCTTCGCCCGGCTCGGCCGTCTCGGCATCGTCCTCGTCGTCCTGCTTGGGCTGCTCGTCGCCTTCTTCGCCCTGCTCGTCATTCTCGACGATGTTGATGCCCATTTCGCTCAGCGCGGCGCTGATGTCCTCGATCTGGTCGGACGACATCTCGCCCTGCGGGAGCGCTTCGTTGAGCTGCTCGTAGGTGATGTAGCCACGCTTCTTGGCGCGGGCGATCACCTTCTTGATCGACGCATCGTTCAAATCGATCAGCGGCGCATCGCTACCCTCGGTGGTTTCACCGACATCCGCCATATCCGTCTTCGCCATCAACTGCCCTCAGCAAAAGCCCTGGCGTCCTCGTTCGACTGCACCAGATTGGCGAGTCGCGCGTCCAGAGCCTGTTGTTCCTTCACGAGCGACACTTGCCGCTCGAACGCCTCATCCGAATAATCGGTCTGCATCATCGCCGTCGCTTCGGCCAGAGCCGCGTCCACTTCAGGCCGCGCCACCAGGATCGCGATCGCCTCATCGAGCTCCTCGCGTGCCCTGGCGGGCTCGGCATCTCTTTGGGTGAACGAACACATGAGTTGGTCGGCCCGCAACAGATCGTGCGCGATTATATCAAATCCAGATGTGGCCAATATGGTAAGAAGGCGCTCACTATCAAGCGTCTGTTCTTCGAGCGCTGCATCAATCATCGCATCGAGCAGGTGCGAGAGGCGGTGATCGGTGATGGTGAGGCGGCTCAGCTCACCGATATGGCGCCCGATTTCGGTCGGATGGCGGAGCAGGCCGATCAGCACCGGTTTGGTCAGCACGCCGTCCATGCCGCGCGCGTGGATGCCCTTGGCGCCGTCGCCGACCGGGCCGGGGGCGGGCTTCCACGGCTGGTTGCCTTTGCGCCCGCCACCGCCTTGCGGGCGGGGCACGAACGGCGCGCGGGGCGGGCGGGCGTTGAGCGCGTCGGTGCGGCGGCGGAATTCGGCGATATATTCCGATTTCACATTGGCATCGGCGATGGTGTTGGCGATCTCGGTGAGGCGTTGCTTAAGGCCGGCGCGCTGTTCGGGGGTGGTGAGCGGTTCGGCGGCGAATTCGCTCGCCCACAGCCGGTCGACCAGCGGCTCGGGCTTGGCGAGCAGCGCTTCGAGCGCGCCGGGGCCCTTGGTGCGGACGAGATCGTCGGGATCGACGCCCGGCGGGAGCGTGACGAAGGCGAGGCTGCGGCCGGGCTGGAGCAGGGGAGTGGCACGGTGCGCGGCGCGGATCGCGGCCTTCTGCCCCGCGCTGTCGCCGTCGAAGCACAGGATCGGGACCTCGGCGAGCCGCCACAGCCGCTCGAGCTGCGCTTCGGTCAGCGCGGTGCCGAGCGGGGCGACCGCCTCGCGGAACCCCGCCTGGGCGAGCGCGATGACGTCCATATAGCCCTCGACCACCAGCACTCGGCCGGTTTTCCGGGTGGCGGGTGCCGCCTTGTCGAGATTGTAGAGCGTGCGGCCCTTGTCGAAGAGCGGGGTCTCGGGGGAGTTGAGATATTTCGGCTCGCCATCGCCGATGATCCGCCCGCCGAACGCGATCGTGCGGCCGCGCGGGTCGCGGATCGGGATCATCAGGCGGCCGCGGAAGCGATCGTATGGGGTCTTTTCCTCGACCTTGATGAGCAGGCCCGCTTCGACCAGCAGCGGGTCGCCATAGTCTTTCAGCGCGCCCTTGAGGCTCCCGCGCGAATCGGGGGCGAAGCCGAGCCCGAACTCGCGCGCGGTCTCGGGCTTGATCCCGCGCTTGGCGAGAATGTCGCGCGCGGTGGCGCCCGCCAGGCCGTTGAGCTGGTCGGTGAACCAGCTGGCGGCGTCGGCGCACGCCTCGTGCAGGCCCTTGGCGGCCTCGGCCTTCTCGGCGGCGCGCGGGTCCATCGCCGGGAGTTCCATCCCGGCGTTTTGCGCGAGTTCCTTGACGGCATCCATGAAGGGCAGGCCGCGCTGGTCGGTCATCCAGCGGATCGCGTCGCCATGCGCCGAGCAGCCGAAGCAATGGTAGAAGCCCTTGTCGTCGTTGACGTAGAACGACGGGGTCTTCTCGTTGTGGAACGGGCAGCACGCGCGCCATTCACGGCCGGCCTTCTGGAGCTTGGTGGTCTGGCCGACCAAGCTCGACAGCAGGGTGCGCGCGCGGAGTTCGTCGAGGAATTGCGGGGAGAGGGTCATGCGCGAGGTTCTGCGACTGAGGGAGCATCCGCCCATCCGTTCGTTTCGAGCGAAGTCGAGAAACCGGAGCTGCTGCCGGGTTTCTCGACTTCGCTCGAAACAAACGGGGAGCAAATGGTGTCTGTTGGGGCGGCGGTTCGCTCTTTCGGCGGGCGGGCGAAATGCGACACCAAGGACCAATTTCCCGCGATCAACGCCTCCTTCTTCGCGCGCGACCAGCCGCCGACCATCCGCTCGGCCTCGAGCGCTTCGATCCGGCTTGAGAAATATTCGCTCCACACCAATGCCACCGGCATGCGCCGCGAAGTGAACTCACAATGCCCGCCGGTCTGGTGCTCGCGAATTCGGCGATCGAGATTGTCGGTGTGACCCGTGTAGAATTTGCCGTCGGAGCAGCGGAGTATGTATGCCCAAAACGCCATGCGCCCATAATGCGCGCATCGTGCCGTTCGTGTCGAGCGCCGTCGCCGGTTTCTCGACTTCGCTCGAAACGAACGGTGGAGGAGCGCGTCCTCCCGTCGACGATTACGAAAGCGCCGCCTTCACCGCCGCACTCGCCTTGCTCATATCCAGCGTCGTCGCATGCCGCGCCTTCAGCTCCGCCATAACGCGGCCCATGTCCTTCATGCCGCTCGCCCCCAACTCCGCCTTGATCGCCTCGATCGCCGCCGCGGTCGCCGCTTCGTCCATCTGCGTCGGCAGGAAGCGCTCGATCACCGCGACCTCGGCCGCTTCGCCGTCGGCGAGCTCCTGGCGCCCGCCCTTGACGAACATCTCGATCGACTCGCGGCGTTGCTTGACCATCTTCTGCAGCACTTCGACCACCAGCGCGTCGTCATCGTCGGGCGCCTTGCCGGTACGTGCCTCGATGTCGCGATTCTTGATCGCGCTCTGGACGAGGCGGAGGGTTGCGGTGGTCGCCTTGTCGCCGCCCTTCATCGCGGTGATGAGGGCAGCCTTGATGTCGTCGCGAATCATTACGGGTCCTTTTCGTGTGGCGGAGACCCTAGCGGGTTTATCCGATCGACGCCCCGTTTATCAGATTGACCTCGGGGCCGAGCACTTCTAGTTCCCGCCCCTTAGCGACATCGACAATTAACACGGAGTGCCCGCCGCAATGGCCGACGCCTATCCTACGACCGCGTCCAAGGCTCCTGAAGGCGCCACCGGCGTGCTGGTGCTCTCCAGCGGCGAGGTCGTGTGGGGCCGTGGCTTCGGCGCGGAAGGGGCGGCCGTCGGCGAGGTGTGCTTCCACACCGCGATGACGGGCTATCAGGAGATCATGACCGACCCGAGCTTTGCCGGGCAGATGGTCACCTTCACGTTTCCGCATATCGGCAATGTCGGCGCCAATGCCGACGATATCGAGGCCGACAATCCCCACGCGCTCGGCATGATCGTGCGCGAGGACGTGACCGGCCCGAGCAATTTCCGTTCGGTCGAGCGGCTCGATGCGTGGATGGCCAAGCACGGGCGGATCGGGCTGTCGGGCGTCGATACGCGGGCTCTCACGCGGCGGATCCGTAGCGGTGGCGCGCCGAACGCGGTGATCGCGCATGCGGCGGATGGTGTGTTCGACGTGCCCGCGTTGCTTGCGCAGGCGCAGGCGTGGCCTGGGTTGGAGGGCATGGACCTCGCGATCGAAGTGACGACCGCGATGGATTACGGCTGGGCCGGCGGCGTGTGGAATCTGGGCGCGGGGTACGGGGAGAGCGGTGTCTCGACTTCGCTCGACACGAACGGAGAAGAGAGTGCGCCGCTCAACGCGGACGCGAGCACGTCTCTCCAGCCGTTCGTTTCGAGCGAAGTCGAGAAACCTGCACCCAAGCGCCCCCACGTCGTCGCGATCGATTACGGCTCGAAGCGCAACATCTTCCGCAACCTCGTGGCGGCCGGCGCCGACGTCTCGGTCGTCCCCGCGGGCGCGACCTTCGACGAAGTGATGGCGCTCGCCCCCGACGGCATCTTCCTGTCGAACGGCCCCGGCGACCCCGCCGCGACCGGCATCTATGCCGTCCCCGTGATCCGGCAGCTGCTCGAGACCGGCAAGCCGCTGTTCGGCATTTGCCTCGGCCATCAGCTGCTCGGCCTCGCGGTCGGCGCGACCACCACCAAGATGTTCCAGGGCCATCGCGGCGCCAACCATCCGGTGCAGCGTTTGTCCGATGGCGCGGTCGAGATCACCTCGATGAACCACGGCTTCGCGGTCGAGCGCGCGAGCCTGCCGGCGAGCGTGCGCGAGACGCACGTCTCGCTGTTCGACGGCTCGAACGCCGGCCTGGAGCTGACCGACCGGCCCGCGTTCAGCGTGCAATATCACCCCGAAGCGAGCCCCGGCCCGCAGGACAGCCTGTATCTGTTCGAGAAGTTCGTGGGGATGTTGGGTTGACCTTAGAGCTTCTTTCCGTTGCGTCGGCTTTGGCTCTCCTAGCGGGTGGAACTTCGGATTCGGACCGAGCTTCTCTTCAACGAGAGCTGAACCGCATCGACGTTACCTGCACTCTCGGCGAATCAATGAAGCTTCGCGCGGTTTCATCGAGGCTCGCAACGATCGACTTCGCCGACGGACCGAATTTTCCGGGAGCGAACAGCCCCAAAGTTCGGTGCGTCGCGGCGGAAATACAGAAACTTCACGGCGTGACACTCGGTTTTATTGGAACCGAGCAATACGATAAAAGTGACGGAGCCAAATGATGACCCTCCCAGACGTCGATCCCGCCCGGCTCGAAGAAGAATGGAGCGCCGACAAGGAGGTGCTCGCCAGCCTCGCCGAGAATGGCGACCGCTCGGACATCGTCCGCGCCGTGGACGTGAGCTTCCGCGGGTCCGAGCCCGCGCTCGACCGGCTCGAGGAGGATGCCGAGGAACTCGGCTTCGAAGTGATCGAGCGCGAAGAGGATGAGGAGGGCGAGATCAGCCTCTTCCTCGGCTGCGAGCAGACTTCGGACGAAGCCGCGATCCGTGCGCTGACCAAGCGCTGCCTGCAGATCGAACTGATCTACGACGTGGAATATGACGGCTGGGGTTGCACCGCCGAAACCGGACTGATGAGCTGACATGCCAAAACGCACCGACATCACCACCATCCTCGTCATCGGCGCGGGGCCGATCGTCATCGGCCAGGCGTGCGAGTTCGATTATTCGGGCACGCAGGCGATCAAGGCGCTGCGCGAGGAGGGCTATCGCATCGTCCTCGTGAATTCGAACCCGGCGACGATCATGACCGACCCCGAGCTGGTCGGCTGGAGCGAGGCCGAGGGCGCGACCTATATCGAGCCGATCACGCCCGAGATCGTGGCGAAGATCATCGCCAAGGAAGTCGCCGCGCGCCCGAACGACGTGATGGCGCTGCTGCCGACGATGGGCGGGCAGACCGCGCTCAACACCGCGCTGGCGCTGTTCAACGACGGCACACTCGCGAAGTACAATGTCGAGATGATCGGCGCCGATGCCGAGGCGATCGACAAGGCCGAGGACCGGCTGAAGTTCAAGGATGCGATGACCAAGATCGGTCTCGAATCCGCGCGCTCGGCGATCGCGCACACCGTCGAGGAAGCGCTCGCCGGGTTGGAGCGGACCGGGCTGCCGGCGATCATCCGGCCGAGCTTCACGATGGGCGGATCGGGCGGCGGCATCGCCTATAATCGCGAGGAATTCCTCAACATCGTGCGCAGCGGGCTCGACCTTTCGCCGACCACCGAAGTGCTGATCGAGGAATCGCTGATCGGCTGGAAGGAATATGAGATGGAAGTCGTGCGCGACCGCGCCGACAATTGCATCATCATTTGTTCCATTGAGAATGTCGATCCGATGGGCGTCCATACGGGCGACTCGATCACCGTCGCGCCCGCGCTGACGCTGACCGACAAGGAATATCAGATCATGCGCAACGCGAGCATCGCGTGCCTGCGCGAGATCGGCGTCGAGACCGGGGGCTCGAACGTGCAGTTCGCGGTCAACCCGAAGGACGGGCGCTTGATCGTGATCGAGATGAACCCGCGCGTGTCGCGTTCCTCTGCGCTCGCATCGAAGGCGACGGGCTTCCCGATCGCCAAGGTCGCCGCCAAGCTGGCGGTCGGCTATACGCTCGACGAGATCACCAACGACATTACCGGCGCGACGCCGGCGTCGTTCGAGCCGACGATCGATTATGTCGTCACCAAGATCCCGCGCTTTGCGTTCGAGAAGTTCAAGGGCGCCGAAGCCGTGCTGTCGACCGCGATGAAGTCGGTCGGCGAAGTGATGGCGATCGGCCGCAACATCCATGAATCGATGCAGAAGGCACTCCGCGGGCTCGAGACGGGGCTCTCGGGCTTCAACATCGTCGATCGCCTCGCCGGTGCGCCGCGCGAGGAGATCGAGGCGGCGCTGTCGATCGCCACGCCCGACCGGCTGCTCGTCGCGGCACAAGCGCTGCGCGAGGGCTTCACCGTCGCCGAGGTGCATGCGCTCGCGAAGTACGACCCGTGGTTCCTCGAACGCATCGCCGAGATCGTCGCGGCCGAGAACGAGGTCTGCACCGATGGCTTGCCGCGCGATGCGGCGGGGATGCGGCGCCTCAAGGCGATGGGCTTCAGCGACAAGCGCCTGGCCTTCCTCGCGCTGCAATCGGCGAACCTGCGCGAGCGCGGCACCGCGCGCGGTGGGCTGATCCACGACGTCGTCCAGATGATGACTGGCGGCACGACCGAGGCCGAGGTGCGCGCGGCGCGCCACAAGCTCGGCGTGCGCCCGGTGTTCAAGCGGATCGACACTTGCGCGGCCGAATTCGACGCCAAGACGCCGTATATGTATTCGACCTACGAAGCGCCGAGCTTCGGCGAACCCGAATGCGAGAGCCAGCCGACCGACCGGAAAAAGGTCGTCATCCTCGGCGGCGGTCCGAACCGGATCGGGCAGGGGATCGAGTTCGACTATTGCTGCTGCCATGCCTGCTTCGCGCTAGGTGACGCGGGCTATGAGACGATCATGGTCAACTGCAACCCGGAAACGGTGTCGACCGACTATGATACCTCCGACCGCTTGTACTTCGAGCCGCTGACCGCCGAGGACGTGCTCGAGATCCTGCACGTCGAGATGTCGAACGGCACGCTCCACGGCGTGATCGTGCAGTTCGGCGGGCAGACCCCGCTCAACCTCGCACAGGCGCTGCAGGATGCCGGGATCCCGATCCTCGGCACCAGCCCCGACGCGATCGATCTCGCCGAGGACCGCGAGCGGTTCGCAGCCCTCATCAACAAGCTCGGCCTGCGCCAGCCCGCCAACGGCCTCGCGCGCAGCCGCGAGGAGGCGATCGTCGCTGCCGAGCGGATCGGCTATCCCGTGCTGATGCGCCCGAGCTATGTGCTGGGCGGCCGCGCGATGGAGATCGTCGACGGTCGTCCGCAGCTCGAGGAATATATCCAGACCGCGGTGCAGGTGTCGGGCGAATCACCCGTTCTCATCGATCAGTATCTGCGCGATGCGATCGAGGTCGATGTCGATGCGATCTCCGACGGCACCGACGTGACCGTCGCGGGCGTGCTCCAGCATATCGAGGAAGCCGGCGTCCATTCGGGTGACAGCGCCTGCTCGATCCCGCCCTACTCGCTCTCGCCTGAGATCATCGCCGAGATCGAGCGGCAGACCGTCGCGCTCGCCAAGGCGTTGTCGGTGGTCGGGCTGATGAACATCCAGTTCGCGGTCAAGGACGGCCTCGTCTATCTCATCGAGGTCAACCCGCGAGCCTCGCGCACCGTGCCGTTCGTCGCGAAAGCGATCGGCGCACCGATCGCCAAGATCGCCGCGCGCGTGATGGCGGGCGAGAAGCTCGCCGACTTGCCCAAGATCGACCGCCACATCGACTATTACGCGGTCAAGGAAGCCGTCTTCCCGTTCAACCGTTTCCCCGGTGTCGATCCTGTCCTGTCACCCGAAATGAAAAGCACGGGCGAAGTGATGGGAATCGATCCCGATTTCACGCTTGCTTTCGCCAAGTCGCAATTGGGGGCAGGGACCGTCCTGCCCAAGAGCGGCGCGTTGTTCGTCAGCGTCAAGGACGGCGACAAGCCGGTCATCCTGCCGGGCGTGCGCGCGCTCTCGGCGCATGGCTTCACGATCGTCGCGACCGGCGGGACCGCGGATTACCTCACCGACCACGGCGTCACCGTCGAGCGCGTCAACAAGGTGGCGCAGGGGCGGCCGCACATCGTCGACCGGATCAAGGATGGCGGAATCGACCTGATCTTCAACACCACCGAGGGGTGGCAGAGCCTCAAGGACAGCTCGCCGATCCGCGGCTCGGCGCTCGCGCAGAAGATTCCGTACTTCACCACGGCGCCGGCAAGCGTCGAGGCGGCACAGGCAATCGTCGCGCTTTCGACACGCAGCCTTGAAGTACGGCCGCTGCAATCCTATTATTCGCACTCGCACAAGTAATTCCCCACATCATAACATCGTGCGGGCGGGCCCAGGGCGGGTCGGCCAACCGGGGAATTTTGAAGACGAAGGACGAAGAGGGATGGCTACCGTCGAAAAGATGCCGATGCTGCAAGAGGGTCATGACCGGCTCAATGCGGATCTGAAACGGCTTAAGGCGGAGCGTCCGACCATCGTCGACGCGATCGAGGAAGCGCGTGCGCACGGCGATCTCTCGGAGAACGCCGAATATCACGCCGCCAAGGAGCGCCAGGGCCAGATCGAAGCTTCGATCAGCGACATCGAGGACAAGCTCGCGCGCGCGCAGGTCATCGATCCCAAGGATCTGTCGGGCGACAAGGTGGTCTTCGGCGCGACCGTGACGTTGCTCGACGAGGACGACAAGCCGGTCAAATATCAGATCGTCGGCCAGACCGAGGCCGACGCCAAGGGCGGTCGGATCTCGTACAATTCGCCGCTGGGCCGCGCGCTGATCGGCCGCAAGCTCGAGGACGAGGTCGAAGTGACGGTGCCGTCGGGCGACCGCTACTACGTCGTCTCGAAGATCGAATTTATCTGATTATCTCCCTCTCCCGCTTGCGGGAGAGGGGTAGACGCCGAAGGCGGCGCAGGGTGAGGGCAGTGCTGTTCGCATACAGCCCTCACCCGACCTCGCTGCGCTCGGGCACCCTCTCCCGCAAGCGGGAGAGGGAGTTTAGTCACGCCCCCGGCGCGAGCAGATCCGGCTGCAGCAGGCGGTGCAGATGCACCACGACATACTTCATCTCGGCGTCGTCGACGGTCCGCTGCGCGGCCGCGCGCCAGGCCTTTTCGGCGCTGGCATAATCCGGAAACACCCCGACGATATCGATCGACGACAGATCGTCGAAATCGAGCGTGCGCGGATCAGCGACGCGGCCGCCGAAGACGAGGTGGAGCTTGCTCATGTGCGGTTTCCCGAAATAAAAAGGCGTGGTTCGCGACGTCCTAGTCGCGAACCACGCCTTCGGGAACCGTAGAGGCGGGATTATTCGCCCGTTGGCGCCTTTTTGGCCGCCGACGTGTCGTTGGCGGCGGTCAGCGCGGCGAGCGCTGCGGTCGAGATCGCCTTGATCACGCCCTCGAGGATACGCGAGGCTTGATCGCGCGCCGAATCACGCGACAGGCCGAGCACGCCGAGCTCGGACTTCGCGGTATCCTTCGCCGCATCGACAGCGCCGTATGCGGTGTTGCTCAGCCGCTGGCCGACCGTTGAGAGCAAGCGCGCCTCCTGCGCGGTGCGCGGGACGAACGCCGCGACGACCGCGCCGAGCGCGATCCCGCCGACGAGCGCCGACATCGGATTTGCTTCGATCCCGCTTGCGGCCTTGCCGGTCAGATCGCGGACCGAAGCGGTCGTCGTATCGAGCGCATGGCTCGCACTCGCGCGTACCGACTCGACGCTCGTCGGCTTGCTCGAGGATGTGGCGTGGGGGTGGGCATCTTTCATCGCTGGGATCCTCTGTGTCATGGGGTGGCGAGCGATTAACTCTCGCGCTTTGAAGCGGTTGTGCGACGGATCAGCTTTGCGATCTGTCCGCGCGCGAGGAACAGGCCGAGCAGCCCGAGCCCGACGCCGACCGGCACCGGCTGGCGCTTGGCGGTATCGACCGCGACCGCCATCGCTTCCATGCCGCGTTCCTTGATCGTGTCGGCGACATCCTGCGCCATCACTTGCGGGCTGGCCTTGTGCTGCAACGCGCTGACCGTCGTCGACAGTCGGGCGCGTGCCGCATCCGCGCGGGCCTGGGCCAGCGCGACTTTGGGATCGAGGCCGGTCATGCGATCGTCTCCGCAGATCCGAAGATCCGCTTGAAGTGGCGGGTCGCGAGGAACCCGAGCAGGCCGGCGAGCACGAGCGGAATGCCAGCCACGATCGCGGTTGCCGCGACCGGCCCGATGAGCGGCGTCAGGATCATCAGCAAGCCGACGACCAGCGCGGTCGAGCCAAGGCTCGCGAGCAGCAGCGCGACCACGATCAGCACGACGCCGCTCTTGGCCTGGCCGACCTTTGCGCCGACCTTGGCCTTCTGCAAGTCGATCTCGCTACGCACGACGTCCTGTGCGTCGCCGACGACGCGGGAGAGCAGGGTGGCGATCCCTTCGTCCGCCACCACGCCCGAGCTAGCTATGTCCTTCATCGGTGCCCCCGAAACGCTTGCGCTCAAGCTTTGTCGTCACGATCGGCGGCGAGCCCGGCCTGCAACAGGCGGACGAGCACGAAACCGACCGCCGCTGCGGTGCCGATCGCGACCGCCGGGCTCTTCTGGACGAAGTCACGCGCGTCCTCGATCAGATCGTCGAGCTGCTTGGCCTTGAGGCCTTCGGAGAAGTCCGAGACCTTGGTCGCGGCGGTACGGGCATAGGCGCCGTACTGCTCGCCGAGCTTTTCGTCGACCGTGCCCGCGGCATCGTTGATCATCTTGACGACTTCATCGAGCGCACCGCCAGCGCGGGCCTTGCCGTCCTCGGCATAGCTCTTCGCGCGATCGACGGCTTCCTTGCCGATCTTGCTCGCGCTGTCCTTCAACAGCTGCGACGCAGTC
This sequence comes from Sphingomonas sp. UYEF23, assembly GCF_040546165.1. Lineage (NCBI taxonomy): Bacteria > Pseudomonadati > Pseudomonadota > Alphaproteobacteria > Sphingomonadales > Sphingomonadaceae > Sphingomonas > Sphingomonas sp. UYEF23. Next base: position 106,801 of record NZ_JBEPNG010000008.1, read on the forward strand.
GAGGTCGCCTTGACGGCCTCGTCGGTCGCGGTCTTCGCGGCGTCCTTGGCTGCGTCGAGATGGTCGTGTGCAGTGGTGGAATCGGAGGTGGTAGCCATGACAAGCGCCCTTCGTTGGAATATCGAAACAAGATAACCGGTCAGCGTATCCGCCGGTTCCATCAGATCCACGCGAATTGCCGCGGCGCGTGATAGCCGGTAGAGGCACGCGCGAACCGCTCGTCCATATCGTTAGAAGGATCGTTCCGTGACCGCAATCATCGACATTCATGCCCGCACGATCCTCGACAGTCGCGGCAATCCGACCGTCGAAGTCGATGTGATGCTCGAAGATGGCAGCTTCGGCCGCGCCGCGGTGCCGTCGGGCGCCTCGACCGGCGCACACGAAGCGGTCGAGAAGCGCGACGGCGACAAGAGCCGTTGGGGCGGCAAGGGCGTCGAGGACGCGATCGACGGCGTGAATGGCGAGATCGCCGACGCCGTGATGGGCCTCGAGGCCGAGGATCAGCGCGAAATCGACCAAGTGATGATCGAGCTCGACGGCACCGAGAACAAGAGCCGCCTGGGCGCCAACGCAATCCTCGGCGTCAGCCTCGCGGTCGCCAAGGCCGCGGCGGACGCGCGCACGTTGCCGCTCTATCGCTATGTCGGCGGTGTTTCGGCGCATGTCCTGCCGGTGCCGATGATGAACATCATCAACGGCGGCGAGCATGCCGACAACCCGATCGACTTCCAGGAATTCATGATCGTGCCGGTCGGCGCGACCTCGATGATCGAGGCGGTGCGCTGCGGGTCGGAAATCTTCCATACGCTCAAGAAGGCGCTGCACGACAAGGGTCTGGCGACGTCGGTCGGCGACGAAGGCGGCTTTGCGCCCAACATCGCCTCGACCAACGAAGCGATCGAATTCATCCTGCGCTCGATCGAAACCGCGGGCTACACGCCGGGCGACGACGTGATGCTGGCACTCGATTGCGCCGCGACCGAGTTCTACAAGAACGGCAAGTATGAGATTTCGGGCGAGGGCAAGAGCCTCTCCAGTCACGAAATGGCCGAATATCTTGCCGACCTGACGCGCCGCTACCCGATTTTTTCGATCGAGGACGGTATGGGCGAAGACGATTGGGAGGGCTGGAAAGCACTTACCGACATGGTCGGCGACAAGGTCCAGCTCGTCGGCGACGACCTTTTCGTGACCAATCCGAAGCGCTTGAAGCAGGGCATCGAGACCCGCACGGCGAACTCGCTGCTGGTCAAGGTGAACCAGATCGGTACGCTCACCGAAACGCTCGAAGCCGTATCGATGGCGCAACGAGCGGGCTATACCGCCGTCATGTCGCACCGCTCGGGCGAGACCGAAGACTCGACAATCGCCGATTTGGCTGTCGCGACCAATTGCGGGCAGATCAAGACGGGCAGCCTCGCGCGCTCCGACCGGCTTGCAAAGTACAACCAGCTGATCCGCATCGAGGAGGAGCTCGAGGGGGCTGGCGTGTATGCCGGTCGCTCCATCCTGCGTGCTTAACATGAGGTAAATACGGGCTTGATCCACGAGTCGCGATGAGTCAGAGTCGCGACCGTGGTCAAGAAACGTTCAACCCTCCGCCCGATGCTGCGCCGCGCGATTGCGCCGGCGGCTTTGCTGATCGTCGGTATCTTCTTCGGGGGGTATGCGATCTTCGGGCCGAACGGCGCGCTGGCCTATGGCGATATCGAGCGGCAGTTGGCGGTCAAGCAGCGCGAACTCGCGATGCTCGACCGCAACCGTACCGAATTGAAGAACCGCGTCGAGCTGCTCGATCCGCGGCATGCCGATCCCGATCTGGTTGATGAGCTTGCGCGCAAGGATCTCGGCGTGGCGCATCAGGACGAAGTGATCGTCCCGCTCGACAAGTAGCGCTGCCCTAAAGCCCCTCCCCTTCAGGGGAGGGGCTTTCTTTCACCGCAGCCGCTTATTTCCCCAGAAACGTCAGTAGGTCGTTGGTGAAGCGATCGCTCTCGGTGATCGTCAGGCCGTGCGGCGCGCCGTCATATTCGACGAGCTGTGAGCCGGAGATACCCTTGGCCGCCTGACGCCCGGTCGCATCGATCGGAACGGTCTGGTCGCTCGTGCCGTGGACGATCAGCGTCGGAACGCGGAACGCTGGCAGATCGCCACGGAAGTCGGTGTGGCCGAACGACTGCGCGCAGGCGAGGATCGGCTTGAGCCCGGCGAGATTTGTCTGGCTCCACGCCCAGTCGACGGTCTCGCTGCTCACCGGCGACGAGATGAAGCCCATGCCGAGGAACTGCTTGAGGAAAGTCTGGAAGAAGCCGTAGCGATCCTTCTTGATCCCTTCGCCGATGCTGGCGAGCTGGTCCTCGGGAACGCCGTGCGGGTTATCTTCGGTCTTGAGCATGTACGGCACGACCGACGCGATCAGGCCTGCTGCGACGACGCCCTTGCCCTCGTGGCGTGTCATGTAGCGCGCGACTTCGCCGCCGCCCATCGAGAAGCCGACCAGCGTCGCATCCTCGGTCGCGCCGGTCTGCTCGAGCACTTCGGCGAGATCGTCGGTCAACGTGTCATAATCATAGCCGCTCCACGGCTGGCTCGACCGACCGAAGCCGCGGCGATCATAGGCGATCGCGCGGAAACCGGCGTCCGCGAGCGCCATCGCCTGTGCGTCCCAGCTGTCCGAGCTTAACGGCCAGCCGTGGATCAGGACGACCGGGCGGCCGCTGCCCCAATCCTTGACGTAGAGATCGGTACCATCGCGAGTCTTGATATACGGCATCGGGGCGCTCCTTGAGATGTCGCTACGCTCAACGATGGCAGACGCTCGGCGTTCCGCAGGGGTGGCGCGATCGGCCACAAGCTGCCAGCTTCGCGCGACCAACGAATCAAAGGATGGGTATGCGCAAGGGTTTGCTGGCGGGGATTGCGGGTCTGGCGTTGATGTCGTGTTCGGCGCAGTCGGCCGAGCCACGGGGCACGATGGCGCCGCTCGCCGCATTGCCGACGACCGACTGGAAGAGCTTCCGCGACACCTTCATCGAGGATTGGTTCAAGATCTCGCCCGCCGATGCGGTCTATCAGGGGCGGCATGATTTCGACGGGGGCTTGGGCGACTGGACGCCGGGCGGGCTCAAGCGGCAGGGCGATTTCTTCCGCGAGGCGATCGCCAAGGCCAAGGCGTTCGACGCGACCAAGCTGACCAAGGACGAGGCGTTCGAGCGCGACTATCTGGTGGTGGTCGCCTCGGGCAAACTGTTCTGGCTCGAGGATGCCGATTTCCCGCACAAGAACCCGGCCTGGTACGTAAATGCCGGTCTCGACCCCAACGTCTATATCGCGCGCCATTACACCGATGCGCCGACGCGGATGCGCGCGATGGTCACCTTCCTGCGCAAGATCCCCGACGCGACCGCGCAGATCAAGGCGAACCTCAAGACGCCGATGCCGCTGAGCTACGTCAATTTCGGCGTCGCGGCGTTCAACGGCTTCGGTGATTATTACACCGGTGACGCCAAGAAGGCCTTCGCCGAGGTTAAGAGCCCGGCGCTGCAGGAAGAGTTCGACAAGGCCGCCGCCGCCGCGTCGAAGGCGATGCACGATCTCGGCGCGTGGGTGGAGAGCCAGCGCGGCACCGCGACGCAGGATTTCGCGCTCGGGCCCGATCGCTTTTCGCGGATGGTCAAGCTGACCGAGGGCGTCGACGTGCCGCTCGCCACGCTCGAGGCGGCGGGCAAGGCCGATCTGCTACGCAACCAGAAGGCGCTCGCCGAGGCGTGTGCGACCTACGCTCCCGGCGCGACGATCCCGGCGTGCATGGCGAAGATGAACGCCAACAAGCCCGCCAATAACGACCCCGTCGCAGAAGCGCGCAAGCAGATCCCCGAACTGCGCGCGTTCGTCACCGCCAACCAGATCGTGACGATCCCCGACCAGGAACAGGCGTTGGTCGAGGAGAGCCCGCCGTATAACCGCCAGAACAGCGCGTATATCGATCCGCCTGGGCCGTTCGAGAAGGGCATTCCCTCGGTCTATTACATCTCTCCGCCAGACCCGGCGTGGAGCAAGGCCGAGCAGGACGGGTTCATTCCGGGCAAGATGGACCTGTTGTTCACCACGGTGCACGAAGTGATGCCGGGGCATTTCCTGCAGTTCCGCCATGCCAACGCATCGCCCTCGATCTTCGGGCGGCTGTTCGTCGGCTATGCCTTTGCCGAGGGCTGGGCACATTATTCCGAGGAAATGATGTGGGAGGCCGGGCTCCACAAGGGGGATGCAGAGACGCATATCGGCCAGCTGTCGAACGCGCTGCTGCGCAACTGCCGCTATCTGTCGTCGATCGGGATGCACACCGGCACGATGACACAGGCTGACTCGCTGAAAATGTTCCAGGAGCAATGCTATCAGGACGCGGGCAATGCCAAGCAGCAATCGGCGCGGGGGACGTATGATCCGGCCTATCTCAACTACACTATGGGCAAGCTGATGATCCGCAAGCTGCGCGCCGACTGGACCGCTCAGCATGGCGGCCGCGCGAGCTGGAAGGCGTTCCACGACGAGTTCCTGCGCTATGGTGGTCCGCCGATCCCCTTGGTGCGCCAGGCGATGCTTGGGGGCGACGGGAAGGCGGTGTTCTGATCTCTGCGGTCCCCGGCGAAGGCCGGGGCCCAGTTGCGATGGCCGTCCTCGATGGAGAGGTGCCCGCCATTGCCACCTTCGTTACTGGGCCCCGGCCTTCGCCGGGCTGCGGTCACGGTTCAGCGCGCCTGCTTGAGCGTCGGCACTTCGTCGGCAACTTCGGCCGCCTGCGGATTGCGGATCGACGGGCGCAGTCGCGCGACGCTGCACAGCCCGGCGATCAGCGCCAGTGCGACCGACACCAAGGGCGGCACGAACCCTTCGCCGACGCCAAGCGCGAGCAGTAGCGCGACGACGGTTGCCCCCGTCGTCTGCCCGGCAAGCCGCACCGTCGACACCAGGCCGCCTGCCGCCGCGGCGCGCTCGCGCGGGGCCGAGCCGACCACCAGCCGTGCGTTGGGCGGCAGGAACAGCCCGAACCCCGATCCGCACAGCGCCATCCGCCACGCCACGTCGAAATAGCTCGGATCGGCGGGCAGACCCGCGAGCAACAGCAGCGCGCAGATCGACACCACCATCCCGATCCCGCCGAGGATTCCGGCCGGGATGCGGTCCGACAGAAACCCCGACAGTGGCGCGACGACCATGTTGGTCAGCGGCCACGGCGCGATCGCCGCCCCGATCGCCGCCGCGCTGAATCCCAGCGCATGCAGCCGGAACGGCGTCGAGATCAGCAGCGTCATCGACGCGGTGAAGGCCGTGAACCCGCCGATCGCCGACAAGGCCAGCACCGGCCGCGCGAGCAGGTCGATCGGCAGGATCGGGTCGGTCTCGCCTTTCTCGCGCCGCACGAAAAAATAGCCGATCACGATGCCGAGCAGCACGATCGCGCCCGATACCACCGGGCTGTCGCCGTGCACCATCGTCTCGAGCCCGCCGATGATCAGCCCGAACATCGCCGCGCACATCACCGCGCCGATCACGTCGAAGGTCGTCGCGCGGGGCTTGGGGGCGGGGATCGCGCTGCCGAGCGCGAGGCTGGCGATCGCGAACGGGATCGCGCTGGCGAACACCCACGGCCACGGCGCGACCGATAGCACCAGTCCGCCGATCGTCGGCGCAGCGGCCGCCGAGCTCGTCACAACGACCGAGTTAATCCCGAGCCCGCGGCCGAGTTGATTGGCGGGGTAGATTTGCCGGATCAGCGCCGAGGCGACGCTCAGCACGCCCGCCGCGCCGATCGCCTGGACGGCGCGGACGAGCAGCAGGAACGGCAGGCTCTTGGCAAAGAAGCACAGCAAGGTCGCGACGGTGAAGACCAATTGCCCGCCCTGGTAGATCCGCTTGAGGCCGACGCGCTCGCCCAGACCGGCAAAGGGCAGCATCAGCATCACCAGCATGACCTGGTAGATCGTCACGACCGCGACGACCGAGCTTTGGTCGACATGCAAGTCGCGCGCGATCGTCGGCAGCGCGACATTGGCGACGCCGCCATCGATGATGACCAGCGCCGACCCGAACGACATAGCGGCGATCGCCAGATAACGGCGGGGGAGGGGGAGTCCGTCGGTCACGATGCTCTGCCTAACGTTTGGCGGCCGGGGGAAGCAAGGCGAACCGATCCGCGACGACGCGGTTCCTTCGTCCGCGCGTCAGATCGTGCATGGCGGCGGAAACTTTCGGTTTCGTGATCGTTGCTTGTTGCAGCGCACCATTTTTGGTACAGCGTTGTCACACGTTCCTTCAATCAGGCGAGTTTGCCATGTCTAACGGTCCCGTCCCAACCGTATTCGAAGCGATCGTCCGCAAGCGCTGCCTGCGTGCAACGTACAACCGCACCGATATCATGCTGGCGCCGCACATCATCTATACGCGGCATGACGATCTGTTCGTCGACGGCGTCGTGCTCGAGCGGGACGGCAAGCCACCCAAGGAACTCAAGCTCGGCACGTTCAAGCTCGCCGGCCTCAACGGGGTCGGTCTGACCGAGCGCAATTTCGACGCCAACCCGCTTTTCGCGGCAAACGATCCGAAATATAGCGACGCCGCGCTGATGGCGGTCGAAGCCTAAGCGCGAGCCCGCGCCGCCATCGTGCGGCGCAGCACGCCGACCGCCACCAGCGCGGTGATCGCAACCGCGGCGCCGGCGATCATGTCGGCGAGATAGTGGGTTCCCTCGATCGGCGTCGACAGCAGCATCGCGCCGTTCAGCACGACGACGGTCCAGCGCAACCGCGCGATCCGCCATCCTGCCGCCATGTAGAGCACCGCGCTGACGGTGTGGAAGCTCGGCGCCGAAACCAATCCGCGAAGAGCACCGAGATCGACCTCGCGCAGCATGTGGGTGCGCAGCGCCGGCAGCAAGTCGGCCTCGTACAACCCGCTTTCGGGCAGATACGGCACGGGGCCGTGCCACAGCGTCGCCAGCGGCCCGAACGCCGGGATATAGCGAAACAATACCAGCGAGATCACCGCGGCGAGCCAGAAGGTGACGAGGAAGCGGCGCGCCGCGGCGCGATTGCCGCTCACCGCATAATGGCCGAGGATCAGCGCGGGCGTGACGAAGATGCTTTGATACGCCGCCGTGCCGAGGATCTGCAGCGAGCGGTGCGAAGCGACCAGCTCGTACAAAGCCAGCCAATCAAAATGGAGCGCCTGGTCGATGCGCTGCAGCACCGCGTCGACCGAGCCGTGCGTGTCGGCGGAAAGCGGATAGGTCGCGACCGCGCCGAGCAGGCCGACCCCCATGAACAGTCCGACCGACTCGGCGAGGTCGCGCCCGATACGGTGCGCGGTGGTGGCTGGATTGCGCGTGAGGAAGCGGATCGCGGCGAGCGTCGCGAAGGCAAGACCGAACAGCAGCGTGCTCGGTGCCCATGGGTCGATCACCATCGCATCGTCGTAGAGCAAGGCGGCGACGCACAGCACGCTCAGCGCAAAGCCCAGCGCGATCCAGCGACCCGGAATCAAACCGGGCTGGCGGACCGCATCGAGCCGGAGCGGTGCGGCGATTGCAAAGGGAGAAGTGGTTGGGATCGACACGGGAGACGCCTGCTTGCGAAGACGATTTTCCCGATCGTCGCCTGATGGATGGCCCTACGAAAGGGCCGATACCCACCATGGCGTGAAGACTATGTGACGTCCAGATGACATCCTGTCACGAACGACGGAACGAGCCGGGGGCGCCGCAGACGCGGCACCCCCGACCCGAGCTTAGCGGCAGACCGTCATACGGCGATGATGGCGCCATTCGGTGCGGCACCGACGATGGTTGTTCCAGCCGTTGTGGCGGCCACGGTCACCGCGCCAGTTGCGGTCGCCACGGTCGCCATGATGGCCGAAGCCGCGGTCGCCGCGCTGTTCGTAGCGGCGGTCGTCGCGATGGCCCTGCGCCGAGGCAGCGGTCGTCGAGACGCCGATACCGGCGATCATGAGCCCGGCGGCGATGAGGTGGGTGATTTTCATGGAATGTCCTTTCGGCCCGACGATCGGGCGAGACCAGGACAGTACGCGCCACCGTAGCGATGGTTGCTGAATGCGTCCGTTTGGCTAGGTACAGGTTAAAGCGCGATCCCGAGCCGCGGCGCGAGCGCCAGCATCGCGAAGTACAGCGCGATCGTCAGCGCGCAACCAAGCCCGAGCGCGGGCCAGAAGCCGATCCCGGCGCGCAGCAGTGCGGGGATGACGAGGAACATCGGCAGCGAGGGCAGGATGAACCAGAACGTCGCCTGGACGTGCGCCGCCATGTTGCCGGCATCGGGCTTCTCCCCCCACAGCCACAACATACCGAGCACCGAAACGAGCGGCAGCGACGCGATCAGCGCCCCGAAACCCGGGTAGCGTTTGGCGAGCGTCGAGGCGAGCGCGATCAGGATTCCCGAGATCAGCGCCTTGAGGGTGAGGAACAGCATTGCGGCGTTATGCGACGCTCGACGGGTTTACGCCAGCGATCGCCGCACGCGTTACTTGCCCACCCAGTCGGCGATCTCGGCGGCGACTTGATTGGCCGCGGTGTTGAGCGCCTGGCCAACGGGGGCCGCAGCGATCGCCGTCACCGGCACGCGCGCTTCGAAGCGGCGCTTCTCGACGACCTTGCCGCTCGTGCGGATCAGCGACCCGTCAAAGGTCACGACGGCCTGGTTGGTCGCGGCATCGACGCCGAAATTGCGCAATTCGCCCGAGAGGATTGCGCCGGGGTCCGAAAAGGACTGTGCGCTGCTGAGCACGATCCGCCCGGTCCGCGCCGGAACGGTATCGATCAGGAGCCGCACGAACATGCGGTTTGGCGGCTCGACCCACTGCGCGTTGGTGACATAGGCGATCGACGTCTCGCTCGCCTGGACGGGCACGCGCGTGCCGGCAATCGCCTGCGCCGCGCCGGGGACGAGGATCGTGATCGTCGGCGAGGTCGCCGAAGATTGCGTCTGCCCGGCGGGAACGCTCACTGCCGAGGTCAGCGACAGCAGCGAGGGCGGGGGCTTTGCGCCGAAGCTGATGCAGCCAGCAAGTGGCACGGCGACGAGGAGCGCCAGCAGCGTCTTGGAGCGGATCATGGTCACTGTCCCTTTCCGGGCTTGTAATCAGGCAATTTCGGCTGGCCGATCAGCGATGTCGCGCCGCCGCGGTCGAGCTTTTCGGCAACCGACGTCAGCGCCTGCGACATCTGGCGCAGATCGTGGACGAGCTGGCCGACCTCGGGGATCGTCTGCTTCGAGAACGCCTGCAGCCCCGGCCGCGCATCGCCGATCGCGGCGTCGAGCGTTTCCATGCTGTGCTGCGCCGACGCGATCGTCTTGTTGAGGTTGCCCATGATCGGATGGATATCCTCCTTGAGCATCCCGTTGGTGGTCTGTGCGAGCACTGCGAACTGATCGGCGGCGGCACCGGCCTTCTGGATCGCGGTGCGCGTCTCGGCGAGCGTCGCGGCGATTTCGGGCCCGCGATCGGCGAGCGCCGCGGTCAGCTTGTTGGTGTTGGCGAGGATGCCCGCGATCGACTGCTGGTTCTTGTCCGACAGCATGTCCGACAGCCGCTCGGTCAGCGTCGAAATCCGCTCGAGCAGCTGCGGCGCCGAACTCAGCAACGCGCCGAGGCCACCGGGCTTGGTCGGAATCGTGGGCACCCCGTTGGGGCAATCGCTCAGCGGGTTCTCGACCGGGCAGGCGATCGCCGGCGCACCCTTGATCGCGCCGTCGAGCTGCACCGTGCTCGTGCCGGTGAAGCTGCCCTGCAGCGTGGCGGTGGTGCCGACGAGGATCGGCACGTCGGGATTGACGCTGATGCGCACGCGGACGAGCTGGGGATCGGGCTTCCACAGCGTGATTTCCTTGACCTGCCCCGACGGCACGCCCGAGAAGGCAACCGCCGACCCCTTCGCCAGGCCGTCGACCGACTGCTTGAAGAAGATGTCATATTCCTTGTCGGTCGCGGTGCCCCAGCGCGCGATCCAGACGAGGAACAGCAGCATGACGGCGAGCAGGATCAGCACGACGCTGCCGACCAGCACATGGTTCGAGCGGGTTTCCATCAGCTTGTGCCCTCAGCTTTCGCCACGTCTTTGTTATGCTGGATCGTCGCGGTCGCGGCGCGACCACGCGGTCCCTTGAAATATTCCTGGATCCACGGATGGTCCAGTGCGAGCAATTCGTCGATCGTCCCGACCGCGATCACCTTCTTGTCGGCAAGCACCGCGACGCGGTCGCAAATCGCGTACAGCGTGTCGAGATCGTGCGTGATCAGGAACACCGTCAGCCCGAGCGTCTTCTGCAGCGAAGCGATCAACTCGTCGAACGCCGCCGCGCCGATCGGATCGAGCCCCGCGGTCGGCTCGTCGAGGAACAGCAGTTCGGGGTCCATCGCCAGCGCGCGGGCGAGCCCGGCGCGCTTGCGCATCCCGCCCGACAGTTCGGCCGGGAATTTGGGACCGGCATCGGCAGGCAGGCCCGTCATCACGACCTTATAGGCGGCGATTTCATCGAGCAGCGCCGGATCGAGGCCGGGATAGAATTCGCGCAGCGGCACCTGGACGTTCTCGGCAACGGTCAGCGTCGAGAACAGCGCACCGCCCTGGAACAGCACGCCCCAGCGTTTGGTCAGGTTGGTGAGCTCGGTTTCCTCGCGCTCGATCGTCGATTCGCCAAACACCTCGATTTCGCCCGCCATCGGGGTCTGCAGCCCGATGATCGAGCGCATCAGCACCGATTTGCCGGTGCCCGACCCGCCGACCACGCCGAAGATCTCGCCGCGCCGGACGCTCAGATCGAGCCCGTCATGGACGATCTGCTCGCCAAAGCCGTTCTTGAGGCCGCGCACGACGATGACATCGTCGCCCTGCTTTTTGCCGTCGCGTTCGGTCTGCGTCATATCCAGCCGATCGAAGTGAAGAAGACCGCGAAGAACGCATCGATCACGATCACGAGGAAGATCGCCTGGACGACCGCGGCAGTCGTCCGCGTGCCGACCTGTTCGGCGTCGCTCTCGACCAGCATCCCCTGGAAGCAGCCCGCGACCGCGATGATCAGCCCGAACACCGGCGCCTTGACCAGCCCGACATAGAGGTCGGTGATCGGCACGACTTCACGCAACCGCTGGATGAAGGTCACCGGCGGAATGCCGAGCGTGATCCAGCACAGCAGACCGCCGCCGATGATCGTCACGATCGACGCGTACATGCCGAGCAGCGGCATCATGATGACGGTCGCGAGGACGCGCGGCAGCACCAGCGCCTCCATTGGCGAGACGCCGATCGTGCGCATCGCATCGACTTCCTCGGTCAGCTTCATCGTGCCGATCTGCGCGGCGAACGCCGATCCCGAGCGACCGGCGACCATGATCGCGGTCATCAGCACGCCGAGCTCGCGCAGCGTGATTCGCCCGACCAGATTGATCGTCAGGAATTCGGCGCCGAACTGCTGCAGCTGCACTGCGCCCTGCTGCGCGATGACGATCCCGATCAGGAAGCTCATCAGCCCCACGATCGCGAGCGCGTTGACGCCGACGACTTCGAAGCGCTGGACGACAGCGTTGAAGCGGAAGCGCTTGGGATGCGTCACGACGTGCCAGAAGGCGATCAGCGTCGCGCCCAGAAACCCGAGCAACCCGTACAGCGTGTGCCCGGTCGTCACGACGGCATCGCCGATCTCGCCGACCATCCGCGTAAACGAGCCCGCAGTGGCGGGGCGCATCGCGACGGGTTGATCGGCCGCGGCGACTTGCGCGAGCAAATGTTCGCCATCGGCATCGAGGCCGGTGATTTCGGCGTCGTGCTCGGCGGCAAAACGGTGGACGAGCCACGCCCCAACGGTATCGATTCGCTCGATTTCACTGAGATCGACGCTCGACACCGTGCCGTCGAAAGCGCGCAAGCGCTCGGGCAAGTCGCCGATATTCGCCAAAGAAAGGCTACCGGTGAAGCGAACGACGTCGGTATCGTTGGAGAAGGCGGCCATTTCGGTCATCTGACGCCTTCTCTGCTGCAATCGGGCTGGATCGGCAAGGCTCCTGCGGCGTATGGCGCGTAAATGCATCACTTTGCCGTCTACGATATGGACAAGACGATTACCTACGCGCCGACCTGGACATCGTTCCTCGTGCGGACCGCCGCGGTCGAAGCACCGTGGCGGCTGGCCTTGCTGCCGGTCGCGGCGGGGGCGACGCTCGGGTATGTGTTCGGGCTGTTGTCGCGCGCCCGATTGAAGGAAATCACGCACGCGCTGCTGCTCGGGCGGGCGATCCCCGAGGCGACGGTCGCGCGCGCCGCGGCGCGGTTTGCCGACCGCATCGTCGAGTCGGGCATCTATTCGGGCGCGATCACGCAGATCGCCGAGGACCGCGCGGCGGGGAACCGCATCGTGATGGCAACCGCGTCCTATGGCTTCTACGCCGCGGCGATCGCCGATCGGCTCGGTTTCGAGGCGGTGATCGCGACGGGCGTGGTGCGCGAGAACGGCTTGATTCGCGCGCAGATCGCGGGCGAGAATTGCTATGGCCGCGCCAAGCTCGCGATGATCGAGGCGTGGATGGCGGGGCAGGGGATTGCGCGCGGCGATGCCGTGGTGCGCTTCTATTCGGACCATGTCTCCGACGAGCCGTCGCTCGAATGGGCCGACGTCGCGATCGCGGTCAATCCGCACACGCAATTGCGCGCGATGGCGTGGTCGCGCGGCTGGCGAGTCGAGGATTGGCCGAAGTGAAGCCCGCGACCGATGGCGCAGCACAGGGAAAGTCGATGACCGAGCCAAGCGCGTGGGACGGCGAGATCGTCCGCAAGTGGCTCGAAAGCCGCTTTGCCGCTGCGCGCAGCGAGCAAGCCTCTGCTGATCGGCAGGGGCGTTCCGCCGAGGGCGATTTCGATAAGGCCACCGCCGAGGAGTTCGTCTGTCGCGCCGCGATGGTGCACGGCGCGACCGACGATCAGGCGAAGTTCGCCGATCGGCTCAAGGCGCTGCTCGATCAGGACGAGTATCGCCACGCCGGCGCGCATGACGACCGCCGTTTCGAACGCGAGGTTCGCTCCTATCTCCGCAAGCTGATCAAGATGACCAAGGCGAATAGCGGCTTCGAAAACCGGCTGCGCTATCAGTGAGCGCCGCGCGGCGCGCGCTCACAGCGTCACGTCGACCGCGTGGATCACCAGCCCGACCAGCCCGCCGACGAGCGTGCCGTTGACGCGAATATATTGCAGGTCGCGGCCGACGGCGTTTTCGAGCCGCCGCGTGATCGTGCCGGCATCCCAGCCCTGGATCGTTTCCGACACCAGCCGGACGATCGCGTCGCCGTAATCCGCCGCCATGCCGACGACGGTGCGGCGCACGAAGCGGTTGATCGTGCGGCGCAGCTTGGGATCGGTCTGCAACGTGCCGCCCAATTGGCGCAAAGCGTCGCCGACCGGGCCGGCGAGCAGCTTGTCTGGGTTGCGCGCGATCCGCAGCATCCCGCCGCGGGCTTGTTCCCACAGCCCGTCGAGCCAGCGCTGCATCGCCGGATTGTCGATGATCTCGCCCTTCACCGCGGCGACGCGTGCGCGCATCTCGGGATCGTGGACGAGATCGTGCGCGAGCGTCGCGAGCGCTTCCTCGGCCTTGGCGCGCAAGGGGTGTTCGGGATCCTCGGCAATGCCCGTCAGCAGGCCGTTGAGCCCGTCGATGATCTTGGTGGCAAGCGTCTCGTCGAGCCCGGTCCAGCGCATCACCGTGCCCGCGCGATCCGACACCATCTGGCGGATCACTTGCTCGTTGGCGGCGAGCAGGCGTGCGCCCCACTTCACGATCCCGTCGAGCAGCGGCAAATGCCGGTCCTCCGCCATCGCCGCGGTCAGCGCTTGGCCGAGCAGCGGCGAGACATCGAGCGCGCGCAGCCGCGCGCCGATCCCGGCCTTGACCACCCCGCCGAGCCGTTGCTGGTCGAACGCCTCGAGCATGTGCGTTGCGAGCCCCGCCGCGCCGCGGCGGATGCGACCGTCGCCGCCGGGCGGGTTGGCGAGCCAGCGCCCCGCCGCACCCGCGACATCGACGCGCCGCATCCGCCGTGCGACGACGCCCGGGATGAGGAAATTGTCGCGCAGGAAGGCGGCGAGCGTCGTGCCGATACGATCCTTGTTGCGCGGGATGATCGCGGTGTGCGGGATCGGCAGGCCAAGCGGATGGCGGAACAGCGCGGTCACCGCGAACCAGTCGGCCAGCCCGCCGACCATCGCCGCCTCGGCAAACGCGCGCACGAAGCCGAGCGCGGGATAGGTCGGCGCATAGGCACGCGTGACGAGGAAAGTGATGGCCATCACGACCAGCAACCCTCCGGCGATCCAGCGCATCCGGACGAGGCCGGCGGGCGGGGCTTCGGAAGCGCGAGGGGGGCGGGTACGTCTCATGCCGCGACCAATCCCCGAGCGGCGCGATAGTTCAAGGAGAAAGCGGCGGGCTCCTTAAAGCCCCTCCCCTTCAGGGGAGGGGTTGGGGTGGGGCCGTGCCGCGATGTCGGCGTTCGAGCGGCGGAGCATCCGTGATGCGAATTTCGGCACTCTCCCACCCCTAGACCCGCCCTGAAAGGGAGGGGAATGGCGCGCCCATCACTCCGCCGGATGCGGACCCTCGCCCGAATAGACGATCCGCGGCGGGGCGCCGGGGAGGGTGGGGCCGGTCGGCGGGCGGTTCTCGATCAGCGGGCCGAGATCGTCGCCGGGGCGATAGGTCAGCAGGTTGCGCCGCAGATACGGCCCGACGCGCGCCTCGACCCCGACCGCGAGGCTGAACAGCGCCGGCGTAATGAGCAGCGTCAGCACGGTCGACATCGTCAGACCGCCGATCACGGTGATCCCCATCGGCACGCGCGACGATCCGTCGCCGGTCAGCGCGAGCGCGGTCGGCATCATGCCCGCGACCATCGCGACCGTCGTCATCACGATCGGCTGCGCGCGCTTATGCCCGGCGTCGATGATCGCGGTGACCTTGTCGACGCCTTTGTTCATCTCCTCGAGCGCGAAATCGATCAGCAGGATCGAGTTCTTGGCGACGATGCCGAGCAGCATAATCAGGCCGATATAGACCGGCATCGAGATCGGCGTGCCCGTCACCGCCAGCCCGATCAACCCGCCGAGCGGCGCGACGGCAAGCGAGATCACGTTGACGAACGGCGGCAGCAAACGGCGGTAGAGCAGCACGAGCACCGCAAAGAGCAGGAACACGCCCGCGACCAGCGCGATGATGAAGTTCTGGATCAGCTCGACCTGCCATTTCGATTCGCCAAGCGTGAGTTCCTTCACGCCGAGCGGCAGGTTCTTCATGATCGGCAGATCGTGGATCTCCTTTTGCGCGGTGCCGCTGACGACGCCGGGCGAAAGATCGGCACCGACCGTCAGCTGGCGCTGCTGCGCGACGCGTTCGATCTTGGTCGGCCCCGCGCCGAAGCCGATATCGGCGACGACGTTGAGCGGGACCGAACCGCCGCTCGCGGTGGCGACCGGCAGGTTCTGGATCGTCGACAGGCGCTGGCGCGAATCCTGGTCGAGCGCGACGCGGATCGGGATCTGGCGGTCCGACAGCGAGAATTTTGCGCTGTTCTGGTCGATGTCGCCAAGCGTCGCGAGCCGGATCGCGTTCGACAACGCCGCCGTCGTCACGCCCATCGTCGCCGCCAGGTCCATGCGCGGCGTGATGACGAGTTCGGGACGCTTGAGATCGCCCGAGATCCGCGGCGCGACGAGATCGGGCAACGTCGACATCGCCTCGACGATCTTCGCGCCGGTCTCGGCGAGCAACTTGGGATCGTCGCCGCCGAGCGTGACGGTCAGCGCACGGCCACCGCCGCCCCAGCCGCTCGACGAGCGGAACGAGACGCGCGCATCGGGAATTGTCTGGAGCTCGGGCGCGAGCGCGCGCTCGAACTCATAGCTCTTCATCGTGCGCTCGGCCTTGGGCTTGAAGATCGCGGTGACACGACCGTTGCCGACAAAGGCGCGCGAATAGACCGATTCGACGCTCGGCTGCTTTTGCAGGAAGTCGGCGACGCGGCGCACCACGGCCTGCGTTTCGGCAAGCGTCGTGCCCGGCACCATGTCGATCTGCGCCACGCTCGAATCCGAATCGCGCAGCGGCTGGAAGGTCGAGGGGATGCTCATGAACAGCAGGATCGTCGCGGCAAACGCCGTCGCCCCGCCGACCACCGCCGACCAGCGATGGAGCAGCGTCCATTTCAGGATCGCCATGTAGCGATCCATCAGCCAGCCTTCGCCGTGCGACGCCTGGCCGTGCGCCTTGAGGAAATAGGCCGCGAGCATCGGGGTGATGAGGCGCGCGACGGCCAGGCTCATCAGCACCGAGGCGACCACCGTCAGGCCGAAGTTCATGAAGAACTGGCCCGAGATGCCGGGCATCAGCCCGACCGGCAGGAACACCGCGACGATCGCCATCGTCGTCGCGAGCACGGCGAGCCCGATCTCGTCGGCGGCGTCGATCGACGCTTGATAGGCGGATTTGCCCATCCGCATGTGCCGCACGATATTCTCGATCTCGACGATCGCATCGTCGACCAGCACGCCCGCGACGAGGCTCAACGCCATTAGCGTCATGTTGTTGAGCGTGAAGCCGAGCAGCTCCATCACCCAGAAGGTCGGGATCGCCGACAGCGGGATCGCGAGCGCCGAGATGATCGTCGAGCGCCAGTCGCGCAGGAAGATGAAGACGATCACGACCGCGAGGAACGCGCCCTCGACCATCGCCTCCATCGCGGCGTCATATTGCGCCTTGGTGTATTTCACGCTGTCCGAGATGCGCTTGAAATGCACCTTGGGGTTGCGCGCCTCGAGCGCGGCGAGCTTCTTCTCGGCCTCGTGGAAGACGGTGACGTCGGAATAGCCCTTGGCGCGCTGGAAATCGAAGCTCAGCACCTGGCGGCCGTTAAGCTCGGAGGCCGAGCGCTGCTCGGCATAGAGATCCTCGACGCGGCCGAGATCGGCGACCTTGATCGTGCGCCCGGTGCCGGTGGCGATCTGCACCTGGCCGAGCGCATAGGCGGTCTGCGCGTTGCCGAGCACGCGAACCGATTGCTCCGAACCGGCAAGCTGTGCGCGGCCGCCCGCGGCGTTGAGGTTGACCTGGCGCAGCTGCTGGTTGACCGCGCTCGCGGTCAGGCCTTGCGCCGACAGCTTGAGCGGATCGAGGATCACGCGGATCTCGCGATCGACGCCGCCGTTGCGGCTAACCGTGGCGAGGCCGGGGACCGACAGCAATTCCTTGGCGACGTCATTGTCGATGTACCAGCTGAGCTGCTCGACCGTCATGTCGGTGGTGATCGCGGCGTAGCTCGCGAGATCCTGGCCGGTCGTGTTGGCGCGCATGATCTGCGGCTCGAGGATGCCGTCGGGCAGGTTGCTGCGGATCTGCGAAATGGCCGAGCGCACGTCCTCGACCGCACGGTCGATCGGCGTGCCGATGTTGAGCTGGACGATCGTCTGCGAGCTGCCCTCGGTCACGGTCGAATCGATCTCGTCGATTCCCTGGAGCGAGCGGACGGCGGCTTCGACGCGTTGCGTGACTTGCGTTTCGAGCTCGGTCGGCGCGGCACCCGGCTGCGAAATTTCAACAATGACGACCGGAAAATCGATATCGGGCTGGTTGTTGACGTCTAGCCGCATGAAGCTGACGATCCCGGCGATCGTCAACATGAAGAACAAGACGATCGACGGGACCGGGTTGCGGATCGACCAGGCCGAGATATTCCGGAAGTTCATCGACTACCTCTTATTCGCTGCGTCCGCCGTCACCAGCGTCGGTTTTACCTTCTGCCCGGCGTTGAGGAACGCACCGGCCGACTGCACCACCTTCTCGGTGCCGTTCAAGCCGTCGCTGATCGCCACACCGCTGTCGGACACTTCACCGACCTTGATCGAGCGCCGGACGAGCTTGTCGTCCGCGCCGACGATATACACGTAATTTCCCTTGTCGTCGCTCTGGATCGCGGCGTTGGGAAGTTCGGGAACATTGGTCGTGCCCGCGACGATCGCCGCCGAGGCGAAGCCGCCCGGACGCAGCGCCGGATCATAGCTGAGCGCGATGCGTGCAACGCCCTGGCGAGTCGTCGGATCGATCACCGGGGAGACCTGCCACACTTGACCGGAGAACACCGTGCTCCCGCCGACCGGGGTGACGCGCGCTTGCGATCCGACGTGGAGCCCGCGCAGATCGTTCTCGCTGACTTGCGCGCGCAGTTCGAGCTGGCCGCCTTCGGCCATGCGGAACAGCACGCCCGACCCGGCGCTGACGACCTGGCCCGCCTCGACGCTGCGCGTCAGCACCAGGCCGCGCGCGGGCGCGCGGACGTCGAGCCGGCCGTTGCTCGCTTGCTGCTGCGCGAGCTGCGCCTGCGCAACCTTGACGCGCGCAAACGCGGCGTCGCGCGTCGCGGTCTTGGTCTCGATGTCGGCGCGCGAAATGAACCCGCGCGAGACAAGCTGTTTCGCGCGGTCGAGTTCGGACTGCGCGAGCGTCGCATCGGCCTGCGACACCTTGATCTGCGCGGACAGCGAGGCAGCGGTCTGCGTCTGGACCGATCGATCGACCTGCGCGAGCACCTGCCCCTTTTCGGCCCACTGGCCGGGTTCGACCAGCACGCGGGTGACGATGCCGCCTTCGCCCGAAACGCCGATCGGCATTTCCCGCCGCGCCGCGAGCGAGCCCGTCGCAGTGATCGTCCGCGCGACGCTCGAACGGCCGGGCACAACGACCGAGACGAGCGGGAGCTGTTCGGTCGTCTTCGCCGGCGGCGCTTTGTGGCCGAAGAACGAATAGGCGAAGATCGCGATCGCAACCACGGCGACGACGATGCCCGCGATCAGACCCCAACGCCGCCCGCGCGGCGCACCCTCGCCGGGCAGCGCGATAACGTCTTCGGTACCGATCGTCCGCGTCTCATACTGCATCTGCGTCACATCCCCGACCTTTTGGCCCGCCCCGTGGGCTTCGGCCCGGACCACCGACCCTTGCCGGCACGCCTCTTCGTCACTGTATTATCGAAATATATCACCGACCTCAAGAGGGCCGCTCTGTTCGCATGCGCAATGGCGCGATTCGCCCGGGTTCGCAACCATTTCGCAACAGGATCACCAGTCATCGTGGCAACTTCGTTTCGCAGCGCGGCATTGCCATGATACGAATGTGGGGCGGCGCGATGTGCCGCGTGCCGTTACGGAATGGCGCGCTCCGCAAAAAGGCTTGGGTCGTTCATCGCTCGTTGCCGCAAAAGCTGGCAAGGCTTGGGGAACGGGCCGACCGGCCCCGAACACCGGGAGTATGATATGCGTTCGACCTTCCTTCTTCTTGCGCCTGCCCTGCTCGTCGCCGCCGGGACTGCCGGCACCGCGTCGGCGCAGACCGCGACCGTGCCGACCGTGCTCGCCGACGGCACGCAGCTCGACATTTCGGCCGAGGGTCGCACGACTCGCGTGCCCGATATCGCGACGATCCGCGCGGGCGTGATGACGCAGGGGCAGACCGCCGCCGCAGCGCTCACCGAGAATGCCAGCCGCATGGCACGCGTGCTCGCAGCGCTGAAGCAGGCGGGCGTGGCGCCGCGCGACATCCGCACCGCCAACGTCTCGCTCAGCCCGCAATATCGCTATGCCGACGGCCAGGCGCCCGTCGTGACGGGGTATCAAGCGTCGAACAGCGTCGCGATCCGTTTCCGTGATGTCGCGAAGTCGGGCACGATCCTCGACACGCTGGTCGCCCAGGGCGCGAACCAGATCGACGGCCCGAGCCTGTCGCTCGACCAGCCCGACGCCGCGCTCGACGAAGCGCGCATCTCGGCGGTCAAGATCGCGACGGCGCGCGCGCAGCTCTACGCCAAGGCAGCGGGGATGAGCGTCGTGCGGATCGTGTCGATCACCGAAGGCGGCGCCAACGATGGCGGTTCGCCGCCGCCGATGGTGTTCATGGCGCGCGCCAAGGCGGCGGATTCGACCGCGATCAGCGCCGGCGAGACCGCCGTATCGGTCACGCTCGCGGTGCGCTTCCTGCTGAAATAAACCAAAAGGGCCGCCGGGATTGCTCCCGACGGCCCTTTCTCGCAGTCTGTCGCTAGGTTTAGCGGACAGTACCGCGACGGATCAGATTGACGATCGCGAGCAGGATGATCGCGCCGATCAACGAATACAGGAAGGTCGTGATGGTAACGACCTGGTTGATCCCGGCGCCGAACAGGAACGATGCAATGACCGAACCAATGATGCCGACAACGATATTCAGGATGACGCCCTGCTGACCATCGGTCCGCATCACCATGCTGGCAAGCCAACCACAGACGCCACCGACTACAAGCCAAACAATGAGACCGATCATCTTACCCTCCATTTGCCCGGGTGCATCCGGGATACGGGGGTAAGACTCACGACCCGCGAATTTTGTTCCGGGCCCGGTTCGAGCCGGATGCGATCACCTCAATATTTTTGCTGGCGCTCGTACAGCGACTTGTAATGCTGGATCCGCGTAACGCGCAAACCGGGCATGCCCGAGCGATCGATCGCGCGCTGCCAGCCGGCAAATTCCTCGACCGTCAGGCCATAGCGCTCGCACACTTCGTCGACCGTCAGCAGGCCGCCATTCACGGCTGCGACGACCTCGGCCTTGCGGCGCACGACCCAGCGCGTCGTCTCCGGCGGCGGAAGCGATTCGAGCGTCAGTGGCTCTCCGAGCGGTCCGATCACCTTGGCTGGGCGGATCTTCTGGTTTTCGATCATCGTTGAAACCTCGTGTGGGGCGGGGGACCCCGTCATCTCAGTAACGGCTTGTAGCCGGCGGACTTGAACGCCGGCTAAAGCGGCTCGGTAAACAACATCTTCATTCTCGTGCCCCGCAGAGGGGGGTTGCGATCAGCCGTGCAACGGCCAGGTTGAAGCAGCCGTGCGCGGAGGCAAACCAATCGGGCATGCTGTGCACGGGCGGAAGTTGCGCCTGCATCATCGCCGTCGGGCTTGCCGCCTGGCGCGCCGCGACCCCGACCATCAGCACGGCCAGGTCGGGCGGGAGCGCCACGACGGTGGCGTCGGCTTCAAATCGGGTAAAGTTCAGGTCCACGCGGCACATCCGATTGCGGTTCGAAGGGATGCTGTACGGGCAAGGTCCTAAAGGGCAGGTAAAGCTGCCGAAGATCTTTTCGATACTTTTGCATCGCGGCGGGCGAACGCCTATCTGGCGGGGCATGGATACTGGTGAATTTCAGCTGGGCGCCGATCTGGCGGGCAAGCGTATCGTCGTCGCGATGTCGGGCGGGGTCGATAGTTCGGTCGTGGCAGCGCTCGCGGCGCGGACCGGGGCCGAGACGATCGGCATCACGCTCCAGCTCTACGATCACGGCGAAGCCGTCGGGCGCGCGGGCTCGTGCTGCGCCGGGCGCGACATCCGCGATGCGCGGAGCGTGTGCGACCGACTCGGCATCGCGCATTATGTCTTCGACCACGAATCGCGCTTCCGCGACCGGGTGATCGACCGCTTTGCCGACGATTATCTCGCCGGACGCACGCCGATCCCGTGCATCCAGTGCAATATGGGGCCGAAATTCACCGACCTGCTCGCCGCCGCGCGCGATCTCGGCGCGGATTGCCTCGCGACGGGGCATTATGTTCGCCGAGTCGAAGGGGCGGGGGGTGCCGAGCTCCACCGCGCCGCGGATCCGGCGCGCGACCAGAGCTATTTCCTGTTCGCGACGACGCAGGCGCAGCTCGATTACCTGCGCTTTCCGCTCGGCGCGATGCCCAAGCCGCGCGTGCGCGAACTGGCGGCCGAGCTTGGCCTGGGCGTCGCGGGCAAGCCCGACAGCCAGGACATCTGCTTCGTGCCCGACGGCGACTATGCCTCGCTCGTCAAGAAACTGCGCCCCGATGCCGATACCAGCGGCGAGATCGTCGACGCGACCGGGCGCGTGCTCGGCAAGCATCGCGGGCTGATCCACTTCACCGTCGGGCAGCGCCGCGGGCTCGAGATCGGCGGGACGCCTGAGCCGCTCTACGTCATCCGGCTCGATGCCGCAGCTAAGCGCGTCGTGGTGGGACCGAAGGCGGCGCTCGGGGTGGGCGCGGCGCGGCTGAGCGGGGTCAACTGGCTTGCGGGCGACTATCGCGGGCCGATGACCGCCAAGGTGCGCTCGCTCGCCAAGCCGGTCGCGGCGCATTTCGATGGCGATCGCGTGGCCTTCGACCTGCCCGAATATGGCGTCGCGCCGGGGCAGGCGACGGTGCTCTATGCCGGCGACCGGGTGCTGGGCGGCGGCTGGATCGAGGAAACCGAGAGCGCGCTGGTCGCGGCGTAAGCGCGCCTACGGGTGCGGGAGTAGCAGGGCGGCGGTTCGAGTCGTTGCGCCGCGTCCGGCTCCGGTTCGCTTTCAAGGCTGTAACAGCGTTCCCAAACGCCGCCGCGACGGTCAGATCGGATCGTCCCAAATGTCGGGTGCCAGCCCGAACAGGCGGGTCAACGCATCCCGACCGAGCGGAGTCACGATCACTGCGCGCGATCCGGCGATCGGGCGGAGCCATAGCGTGTCGATCGAATGTGCGAGCAAGGCTTTACCGACCGCCCCGGCAATGTGCGGCCGACGCTCGCTCCAGTCGAGGCACGGCCGGCAAAAGGCTCGACCGCCACGCCGGCCATCGGCCCGGGGGATTTCGATGCCGAGGCTTTGCAACAGCTCCGCGCCGCGCTCGGTGACTTCGCCGCCATCGGCGCCCAGCCTGATCTCGCCGCGCGTGATCATCCGATCGGCGATCCCGACCGCCACCCGCCCGGCCAGATGATCGTAGCAGGTCCTCGCCCGCCGCAGCATCGCATCCCGCGGGCCGGTGCAGAGCGGGCGGCGTCGCGCGATCGTCCCGGTCGCGGCGACGGCCATCATCGATTCGATCATCTCTGCGATCGCAGGCGTCGCAACGCGGTGATACCGGTGGCGGCCCTGGCGCTCGACCGCGAGCAGCTCCCCCGCGACCAGCTTGGCGAGATGACTGCTCGCCGTCTGTGGGGTCACGCCGGCGACAGTGGCGAGCTCGGTCGCGGTGAGCGCCCGCCCATCCATCAGGGCGACCAGCATGCTGGCGCGCGCCGGATCGCCGACGAGCGCGCCGATGCCCGCAAAGGCGTTGGTCGTGAGCATGCGGCACTCCTCTCGAGATAGGCCGGGGTACCATGTTCCCGACAGGAACGCTTCGATCGGGCTCGAAGCGTCGAGGCCGTCCGGGCGGCTAGATCGCGGTGCCCGACAGGAGACACACCGATGCTGACATGCTTCATACGCTATGAAATCGACCCGTACCGCGTCGACGCCTTCGACCATTACGCTCGGACCTGGGGCGAAGCCATCCCCCGCTGCGGTGCCGATCTGATCGGGTATTTCGCGCCGGCGGAAGGATCCGCCACCACCGCTTACGGTGTCTATTCGGTTGCCGATCTGGCGGCGTACGAGGCGTATCGTGCGCGCTTGCGAGACGATCCGCTGGGTCGGGAGAATTACGCGTTCGCCAAGCGCGAGCGGTTCATCACGCGCGAGGACCGCATCTTCTTGCGTCTGGCCTCCACGCCCCATGCCCCTTTGGTGATGGGATGATGGCGGTCATTTTCGAGGTCTTCCCAGCAGAAGGCCGCAAGGCGCACTATCTCGATCTCGCTGCGGCGCTGGCACGGGAGCTCAAGGCGATCGACGGCTTCATCTCGGTCGAGCGGTTCCAGAGTCTGGGCGATCCGGAAAAGATGCTGTCGCTTTCGTTCTTTCGGGACGAGCAGGCCGTCGCGCAATGGCGCAACACCGCGGCGCACCGCGCCACCCAAGCGCGCGGGCGAGCCGAGGTGTTCGCCGACTATCGGCTGCGTGTTGCCGAAGTGGCGCGCGATTACGGCATGTTCGAGCGTGACGAGGCACCATCGGACAGCCGGCGCGTGCATAAGGCGGAACGATAGCGCGGGGAGCTCACGCGCGGTCGGCGTAGCGGTCCGCGAGTTCGGCGTGTGCGACTGGCACCCTTGAAGCCATGGCTTTCGCGCTCGCAGCGCGTTCTCCAAGCTCGCGCTTGAGCGAACAGTCGATGTCGTACAACGGGATCAGGGCAGGCACTCGGCTCGGCAAACGGGGGCATAAGCGGCTCCCTGTCACCATCGCGCTCGCGGCAGGATCGGTGATCATGCCCCGCTAGAGCACGGATCGCCGCGTCAACCGAGGAAGAACGTCCCCTCCATCACGGTCACGCACGATCCCCCGAGCACGACCCGCTCGCCATCGAGCCGACACGTCAGATGCCCACCCCGCGCGCTCGCCTGGTAGGCGGTGAAGCGGTCGCGGCCGAGGCGGGCCGTCCAATAGGGGGTCATCACCGCATGCGCCGAGCCCGTCACCGGATCCTCGTCGATCCCCGCGCCCGGCGCGAAGACGCGGCTGATCACGTCGGTGTCGTCGCCCGGCGCGGTGACGATCGTCAGCACGTCGACCTCGGCATCCGCACCCGCCTGCGGGTCATCGCCCGAAGGACGGCCGAGCCGCCGGAAATCGGGATCGAGCGCGCGGATCTGGTCGGCATGGTCGAGCACGATCAGCGCATAGCGATGCGGATGCCACAGCGTCTCGACCGCCGAGTCGAGCCCGAGCGCTGCAACGATATGCGGCAGCGGCTTGGGGGAAGGCGCCCAGGCGGGCAGCGCCAGCTCATAGCTGTCGCCGGCGCGCGTGACGGTCAGAATGCCGGCCTTGCGCGTGCGGAAGCTGACCGCATCGCGTTCGGGATCGCTCGACAGCACGAAATGGCCGCTCGCCAGCGTGGCGTGGCCGCACAGCACGACCTCGTTGGTCGGCGTGAACCAGCGCAGTTCGAAATCGGCCTCGCCGCTCGCATCGGGCAGGATGAAGGCGGTTTCGCTGAGATTGTTCTCGGCGGCGATCGCCTGCAGCACGCCGTCGTCGAGCCACACGGCGAGCGGCATCACCGCCGCCGGATTGCCCGTGAAGGCTTCGCTTGCAAAGGCGTCGATTTGAACGATCGGCAGTCTCATGCGCGTTTCCCGAACCAGTGAGGGGTGACGTCGGCTTCGACCAAAGGATTGTCGGTGTCGACATGGCCCTCGGGGTCGAGATGGATCAGCAGTTCGACCTTCGGGAACTCCTTGCGCAACGCACGCTCGACGCCTTCGACCACGACATGCGCATCCGCCACGGTGATGTCGCGCGCGACCTCCATGTGGAACTGCGCGAAATCATGCGCACCCGAATGCCGCGTGCGGAAATCGTGGATGCCCTTGATGCCCGGCTGGCGCGCGGCGACCTCGATGAAGTCGCGGCGCATGTCTTCGGGCCATTC
Source organism: Sphingomonas sp. UYEF23 (assembly GCF_040546165.1). Classification (NCBI taxonomy): domain Bacteria; kingdom Pseudomonadati; phylum Pseudomonadota; class Alphaproteobacteria; order Sphingomonadales; family Sphingomonadaceae; genus Sphingomonas; species Sphingomonas sp. UYEF23. Next base: position 132,188 of record NZ_JBEPNG010000008.1, read on the forward strand.
CTTGTCCATCAACTGGTCGATCGCGCTCGACGAGGCGCGGAACGCCCCGAACGCAAGCCACAGCGCGATGATGATGCCGAAGATCGGATCGGCCTGATGCCAGCCGAGATATTGGTCGAGCACCAGCGCGACGATCACCGAACCGTTGAGCAGCACGTCGGACTGGTAGTGGACATTGTCGGCGACGATCGCGACCGAGCCGGTGCGGCGGATCACGCTGCGCTGATAGGCGAGCAGCACCATCGTCGCGACGATCGCGATCACCGACACGCCGATGCCGAACTCCGCGCCCTGCGTCGCCTCGTTACTGCCGAGCGCCATCACCGCGCGCCACGCGATGCCCGCGGCCGAAGCGGTTATGAGCATGACCTGGAACAGCGCGGCAAGCGCCTCGGCCTTGCCGTGCCCGAAGCGGTGGTCGTGATCGGCCGGCTGCGCGGCGAGGCGCACGCCGTACAGCGTGACCAGGCTGGCGAGCAGGTCGAGCCCCGAATCGGCGAGGCTGCCGAGCATCGCGACCGAACCCGTCGACCAGGCGGCATAGGTTTTCAGCGCGATCAGCCCGCACGCCATCGCCACGCTCGCGAGCGCGGCACGGACGGTATGCGGGATGGCGCGGCGCTGGTCCTCGGTCACGGGTAGAGCAATCCTTCGGTCCAGCCGTCCGCGGTGCGGGTGAAGACGCGGCGCTCGTGCAGCCGGTGCGCGCGGTCCTGCCAGAATTCGATCACGGCGGGGGTGACGCGATAGCCGCCCCAGAAGGGCGGGCGCGGGACGTCCTGGCCGTCGAACTTCGCCTGCATCTCGGCGAAACGCGCCTCGAAGGTCGCGCGATCGTCGAGCGGGCGCGACTGGTCCGAAGCCCAGGCACCAAGCTGCGAATCGCGACCGCGGCTGGCGAAATAGGCGTCCGATTCGGCATCGGTCGCGCGGGCCACGCTGCCCTCGATGCGGATCTGGCGGCGCTGCGATTTCCAGTGGAACAGCAACGCGACATGGGCATTGGCGTCGAGCTCGCCCGCCTTGCGGCTGCCGCGGTTGGTGTAGAACACGAAGCCGTCGGGGCCGTGGCCCTTGAGCAGCACCATCCGCGACGACGGGCGACCGTCTGCGTCGGCGGTGGCGAGCGCCATCGCGTTGGAATCGTTGATCTCGCTTACGCGCGCCTCGGCGTACCACGTGTCGAACAGCTGGAAGGGGTCATCGGCCATGGCACGCCTTTACGATTCCGCAGGCGTGCTGTCGAGAAACGGAACGACTCCCCCGCTGAAGGATTGTTGCGCTATCGAATCGGCTTCGAAACGAAGGATTTCACCGCATGGCCGCACGCGCATATTGGCAGGGGCAGATCCGGCTCGCCTTGGTCTCGATCCCGGTCGAGATCTATTCGGCGACCAAATCGGGTGCGGCGGTGAGCTTCAAGCAGATCCACGAACCGACCGGCAAGCCGATCCATTACGAAAAGGTCGTCACCGGCGTCGGCCCGGTCGATGTCGACGAGATCATGAAGGGCTTCGAGTTTGAGAAAGGCGAATATGTCCTGCTCGAACAGGACGAGATCGATGCGGTGAAGCTCGAATCGAAGAAGACGCTCGAGCTGACGCAGTTCGTCGATGCGAGCGAGATCGACGTGCTCTATTACGAGAAGCCCTATTTCGTCGTTCCGGCGGATGATCTCGCCGAAGAGGCGTTCATCGTGCTGCGCGAGGCGCTGCGGCGGACCAAGAAGGTCGGGCTCGGGCAGCTCGCGATGCGCGGGCGCGAATATGTCGTGAGCCTCAAGCCGTGCGGGCGCGGGATGGTGCTCGAGACGCTGCGCTACGCCGACGAGGTCAACACGGCACAGGGCTATTTCCGCGACATTGCCGATACGACGCCCGATGCCGACCTGTTGGATCTCGCCGAAGCGTTGATCGAGAAGAAGTCGGGCGCGTTCCACCCGCAGGATTTCCACGATCGCTATGTCGATGCGCTGAAGGATCTGGTCGAGCGCAAGCGCAAGGCCAAGGGCGGCAAGATCATCGAGGAGAAGGACGACGGCAAGCCGGTAAAGGGGTCGAACGTGGTCGATCTGATGGCCGCGCTGCGCAAGTCGATGGGGAGCGCGGCGCCGGCCAAGACGGCGGAAAAGCCCGCGGCGGCGAAGAAGGCGCCGGCCAAGAAGACGCCCGTGAAAAGCGCGCCCGCCAAGAGCGCGGCGGCGAAAAAGCGTGCCTGAGCTTCTCCTTTCCCCCTCCCGCTGGCGGGAGGGGTCGGGGGTGGGCGCGCGCTTTCAGCGTGAGCATCCGTTGATCGCGCGCGCCCACCCCCAGCCCAGTTCGACCTCGAACTCGCAAGCGGGAGGGGAGGGATGAGCACCGACCCGCTCGCCAAATATAACGCCAAGCGCGATTTCGCGAAGACCGCCGAGCCCGCCGGCACGCTCGCGCCCGGCCACGGCAACCGCTTCATCGTCCAGAAGCACGACGCCTCGCGGCTCCATTGGGACTTCCGCCTCGAAGTCGACGGCGTGCTCAAGAGCTGGGCGGTCACGCGCGGGCCGAGCATCGACCCCGACCAGAAACGCCTCGCCGTCCGCACCGAGGACCATCCGCTGTCCTATGCAGATTTCGAGGGCACGATCCCGCAGGGCGAATATGGCGGCGGCACGGTGATGCTGTGGGACAGCGGCACTTGGGCACCGATCGCAGGCAAGAGCGCGAAGGATATCGAGCAGGGCCACCTCCACTTCGTGCTCGAGGGCGAGCGGATGAAGGGCGAGTGGATGCTGATCCGCCTGAAACCGCGCGGCAAGGAGAAGGGCGAGAACTGGCTGCTGCGCAAGGTCGGCGACGCCGAGGCGGGCGGGACCGATACGCTGGTCGAGACCGGGCTGACGAGTGTGACGACCGGCCGCACGATGGCGGAGATCGCCGAGGGCAAGAAACCGTCGAAACAGTCCACCCCGTCGTCCCCGCGAAAGCGGGGATCCCGCTCGTCTTCGACCGCAGGCCAGAAGCGGGATCCCCGCGTTCGCGGGAATGACGGAAAGATGCCGGTGTTTCAGGAGCCGCAACTGTGCACGCTCGTCGACGCGGTGCCGGCGGGGAACCAGTGGCTGCACGAGGTGAAGTATGACGGCTACCGCGCGCTGATCGCGGTCGCCAAGGGCAAGGCCAAGGTCTTCACCCGCTCGGGCCTCGACTGGACCGACAAATTCCAGGCCATCGCCGATGCCGTCGCCAAGCTCCCCGTGGAAACCGCCTTCCTCGACGGCGAAATCGTCGCGTTCAAGGACGGCAAGCCCGATTTCTCGACGCTCAAAAACGCCATTTCGAGCGGCGGCGAAATGACCTTCTTCGCCTTCGACCTGCTCCAGCTCGACGGCGAGGACCTGACCGGCCTCGCCAACACCGCGCGAAAGGAACGGCTCGAGCCGCTGATCGACGGCGAGGACCCGCGCGTCCAATATTCGCAGCATATCATCGGGCAGGGCGAGCAACTGTTCGAGACGATGTGCCGCGAAGGCTATGAGGGCGTCGTGTCGAAGCGCGCCGATGCGCCGTATCGCGGCAAGCGGACGCAGGCGTGGCTCAAGATCAAATGCACGCAGCGCCAGGAATTCGTCATCGTCGGCTGGACGACGAGCGCCAAATCGCGGGGGTTTGCTTCGCTGCTGCTCGGCCTCAACGGGCCCGACGGGCTGGTCTATGCCGGCAAGGTCGGGACCGGGTTCAGCTCCGACCTGATGATGGAATTGCGCGAACGGCTCGAAAAGATCGAGCGCAAGACACCGACGGTGAAGGCTCCCCCAGCGGCGGTTCGCGGGGCGCATTGGGTCAAACCGCAGCTCGTCGCCGAAGTCGCCTATGCCGAGACCACGCCCGACGGCGTGCTGCGCCATTCGAGCTTCCTGGGTTTGCGCGAGGACAAGGCGGCGAGCGAGGTCGTCGCCGAGACGCCGGTGGCGGTCGACGCGCCCGAAAGCCACATCCCCGAAAGCCACATCCCCGAAACCCACATCCCCGAAACCCACATCAAGATCAGCAATCGCGACCGCGTGATCTTTCCCGAATCGAACGTCACCAAGGGCGAGCTCGCCGATTATTACGCACAGGTCTCCAGCATCATGCTGCCCTTCGCCGGCAGCCGCCCGATCAGCCTGGTGCGCTGCCCGCAAGGCCGCGCAAAGGCCTGCTTCTTCCAGAAGCACGACGCGGGCAGTTTTAAAGGCGATCACGTCCACAAGGTCGCGATCCCGGAGAAGGACGGGTCGAGCGAGGACTATCTCTATGTCGACGATGCCGACGGTCTGGTCGCTTGCGTCCAGATGGGGACGATCGAATTTCACGGCTGGGGCTCGTCGGTCGGCAGCCTCGAACAGCCCGATCGGATGGTGTTCGATCTCGACCCCGACGAAGAGCTCGGCTTCGATGTCGTCAAAAAGGCCGCGGCGGACCTCAAGGACCATCTCGCCGAACTCGGCCTCGTCAGCTTCGCGATGCTGTCGGGCGGGAAGGGCGTCCACGTAGTCGTGCCGCTCACGCCGCAAGCCGAATGGCCCGCGGTCAAGGATTTCGCCGAACGCTTCGCCCGCGCGCTCGGCGCGGCCGAGCCCGATCGCTTCCTCGCGACGATGTCGAAGGCCAAGCGCAAGGGGCGGATTTTCATCGACTGGCTGCGCAACCAGCGCGGCGCGACCGCCGTGCTGCCCTATGTCGCGCGCGCCCGCGCCGGCGCGCCCGTCGCGGCACCCGTGTCGTGGACCGAGCTGCGCGATATCGACGCCGCGAGCCGCTGGGGCGTGCGCGATGCCGCCGCATTGATCGCACGTGCCCAATCGCGCGATCTCGCGGGATGGGGCGTTGCGGACCAAGTTCTGCCCGATCTGTAATCGTAATCGATCTTAGCCTGTTGCACCTGCGAAGCGATTGTGGCCTTGTCGGCCGCGTTCTTTGGGGGATTTGAGAAATTTCGATGGCCACGGCCTCCGCGCCTTCGTTGCTCGACCCCGCCACGCATGCCGCGCGCTGGATCGCCGACTATCGCGCCCGCGCGATCCAGGGCGACGTGCTCGGCACCGCGCCCGATCCGGCGTGGAGCGCGATGTTCGAGGAACTCGCCGCGGTGGCGGGCGACGATCTCGGCCAGGCGCGCGAGCGCGTCCAGCGCCATGCCGAGGATATCGGCACGGGCTTTCGCATCATCGGCGAAAGCGAGGAGCGTCCATGGCCGCTCTCGCCGGTCCCGCTGCTGATCGACGCCGAGGAATGGCGCACGATCGAGCGCGGCATCGTTCAGCGCGCCGACCTGCTCGAGAGCGTGATCGAGGATCTCTACGGCGATGCAAGCCTCGTCACGCGCGGGCTGATCCCGGCGGCGTTGGTCGGCGGATCGCCGTTCTTCCTGCGCCCGATGGCGGGGCTCGTGCCGCCGGGCGGGCATCACCTCCATTTCATCGCGGTCGATCTCGGGCGCGGGCCGACCGGCGAATGGCGCGTGCTCGCCGATCACCTGCGTGCGCCGGCCGGCGCTGGCTACGCGTTGGAAAATCGTCTGGCGATCGCGCGCACCCTGGGCGGGCTGCAATCGCGGCTCAACGTCCAGCGCCACGCGCCGTTCTTCGCGGCGTTCCGCGATGGCCTTGCCGCCGCCTGCCGCCGTGTCGAGCCGCGGATCGGGCTGCTCACCCCCGGCCGCTATAGCGCAAGCTATGCCGAGCAAGCGCATCTCGCGCGCTATCTCGGCTTTCTGCTGGTCGAAGGCGCCGATCTCGCCGCGCTCGAGGACAAGCTCTACATCCGCACGATCGACGGGATGAAGCGCGTCGATGCGCTGTGGCACCGCATCGATCCGCGGCTGCTCGATCCGTTGGCGTTCGATTCGCACTCGCATATCGGTGTCGCCGGGCTGATCGACGCGGCGGCGGCGGGCAATGTCGTGATCGCCAATGCGCCGGGCGCGGGCGTGCTCGAATCGGCGGCGTTCGGGGCGTTCCTGCCCGCGCTCGCGACGCGGCTGCTCGGCGCCGATCTGATCCTGCCCAATATCGCGACCTGGTGGTGCGGGCAGGACCGTGCGCGCAACGAGGTGATGGACGATTTCGACCGGATGCTGATCGGCCCCGCCTTCGGGGTCGCGCCGCTCGGGCTGCCCGGTGGCATCGCGCTGCACGGCGCCGATATCACCGGCGCCGCGCGCGACGCCTTGCTCGACGATATGGCGCGCCGCCCGCAGGATTATGTCGGGCAGGAAATCGTCCGGCTCTCGACGATGCCAGTGGTGACAGACGCCGGGCTCGCGGCGCGCCCCTTCACGTTACGTGTCTTCGCGGCGCGCGGGGCCGACGGCGGCTGGGTCGTGCTGCCGGGCGGGTTCGCGCGGATCGCCGAACATCCCGATCCGCGCGCCGCGGTGATGGGCGAGGGGTGCTGGTCGGCCGATGTCGCGATCCACGGCGCCGAGACGGTCGCGCCCGTCTCGCTGCTGCCGCCCGCCGACACGATCCATGTCCGTCGCAATCCCGGTACCTTGCCGAGCCGCGTCGCCGACAATTTCTTCTGGCTCGGCCGCTATCTCGAGCGTGGCGAGGCCCTGCTCGGTATCGTCCGCGTGATGCTCGGCAATTCGATCGATGCCGATGCCGGTGCCGCGCTGTCGGCGGAGACGGTCGGGCGGCTCGTCGGGCTGGTGGTGAGTGGCGGTGGTGCGCCGCACCCCGCGACGCTGCGCCGGAGCGATCTCGCGGCGTTTGCGCGCACCGCGATGGAGGATGCCGGCTGGCATAGCGTGCGGACGATCAACCGGCTCGCGCGCGGGATCGGGCAGGGCTCGCGCGATCGGCTTGCGGCCGACGTCGTGCGGCTGCTCGACGCGCCCTATCCAAACAAGGGCGGGATGCTCGATCGCGCGGGTTCGCTCCAGCGGCGCTATGCCGCGCTGTCGGGGCTTTCGGCCGAGCATATGGGGCGGACCGCGGCGTGGCGTTTCCACGATCTCGGCCGCCGGCTCGAACGCGCGCTGAGCGTCACGCGTGCGGTGCGCGCGTTCGGCATGGCGCAGGCGAGCCTCGACGATCTCTCGACGCTGCTCGACCTCGCCGATAGCCAGATCAGCTATCGCCAGCGCTATCTGACGGGGATCGCGCGCGTGCCGGTGGTCGATCTCGTGGCGCTCGATCCGGGCAATCCACGCTCGCTCGCCTTCCAGATCTGCCGGATCTGCGAGCATCTCGCCGCCTTGCCCGTGCTCGAGGATGACGGGATGGAGGAGCCGCAGCAAGTCCAGGGCAGCGTGCTCACCGCGATCGTCTCGACCGCGACCGCGGCGGCGCTCGACGCCGACATTCTCGGCGATTTCGAGCGGCGGCTGTTCCAATTGTCCGAGGCGATCGCACGGCGCTATTTCCTGCAGGGCGCCGAGCCATTGCGCGCGGCCGGGATGACACTGGCGTGAGGGGGCTGCGCGCGATCCCATTTCCTCCCCTCCCTGGAAGGGAGGGGCTGGGGGTGGGTTGGCCCGTGGAGAGATCGACGCCTGCATTAGGCCGACCCACCCCCAACCCCTCCCTGTCAGGGAGGGGAGACCGCGCAGCGAGTGAAGGCGCACCATGATCTACGACATCCGCCACGTCACACGCTTCGACTACGGCGCGCGCGTCAAGTTCGCGCGCTGCAATCTGCGGCTCAAACCGATCCACTGGTCGGACCAAAATCTGCTCGACTATCGCCTGACGATCTCGCCCTCGGGCCGCGTCGCGCCCGCGCGCGCCGAGGCGGGGCTCGCCAATGTGATGCGGATGGTGGTCGAACAGCCGGTGCGCCATCTGATGATCGAGAGCGTATCGCGGATCGAGATCGACCGGCCGGTGCCGATGCCGTCGAACGGATCGCCGCCGCTGCGCGAGATCGCCGCTGCGGCGCGCGTCAGCCGTGATCCCTCGCCGGCGGGCCCCGCCGCCTATCTCTTCCCCTCACCGCTGATCCCGCTCGACCGCGACATTGCCGACTGGTGCGCGCAGGATCTCCATCCCGATCGGCCCGCGCTCGACGCGGCGATTGGCCTTGCGCAGCGGATCCAGAACGATTTCGCCTTCGATGCCGAGGCGACTTTGGTCGACACCACCCCGCACGAGGCGTTCCTCAAGCGCGGCGGCGTCTGCCAGGATTTCGCGCAGATCATGATCACGGGCTTGCGCGCCGCCGGGCTGCCCGCGGCCTATGCCTCGGGCTATATCCGCACGATCCCGCCGCCCGGGCAGGCGCGGCTCGTCGGCGCCGATGCGACGCACGCCTGGGTGCTGCTGTGGTGCGGGCCCGAGCTCGGCTGGGTCGGGGTCGATCCGACCAACGGCATCTGGATGGCGGGCGATCACATCGTCATGGCGATCGGCCGCGACTATGGCGAGATCGCGCCGATCGACGGCGTCGTGCTCGGCTCGGGTGCGCAGAAGATGGACGTCAGCGTCGACGTCGCCCCCGTCCTTGAGGCGGCGGCGTAACGAACGGCGTTTGCACTCGAGGCGGCGATACCCCAGATAGGCCGCACTGAACCTATTCCAGACTACCGGGGACTTTTGTGGCCGATCCATACACAACGCTGGGCGTGGCGCGGACCGCGTCCGAGGCCGAGATCAAGAAGGCGTATCGCAAGCTCGCCAAGGAGCTGCATCCCGACAAGAACAAGGACAATCCCAAGGCGAGCGAGCGCTTCAGCACCGTGACGCAAGCCTATGATCTGCTCAACGACAAGGACAAGCGCGCGCGCTTCGACCGCGGCGAAATCGACGGCGACGGCAACCCCGCCGCGCCGTTCGGCTTCGGCACTGGCGCAGGCAATCCCGGCGGCTTCCGCCCCGGTCCGGGCGGTGGCGGCTTCCAGGCCGACGGGCCCGATTTGAGCGACATCTTCGAAAATATGTTCTCGGGCGGCGGCGGTGGGCGCGGCGGCTTTGCCGGCGGGTTCGGCGGCTTCGGGCGGCGCGAGCAGCCCAAGGGCGGCAACATCCTCTACAAGCTCGACGTGCCCTTCATCGACGCCGTCGCCGCCAAGCCGCAGCGCATCACGCTCGGCGACGGCAAGACGATCGACCTCAAGATCCCCGCCGGGCTCGAAAGCGGCGCGCAGATGCGGCTTGCGGGCAAGGGGCAGGCAGGCCCGGGCGGCAATGGCGACGGCATCGTCGCGATCACCGTGCTGCCGCATCGCTTCTTCGAACGCGTCGGCGACGACGTCCGGCTCGATCTGCCGGTGAGCCTTGTCGAGGCAGTGCTCGGCGCGAGCGTCCGCGTGCCGACAGCCGAGGGCGCGGTGATGCTCACCGTCCCCAAGGGATCGACTTCGGGCAAGACGCTGCGGCTGCGCGGCCGCGGTTTTCATCGCAAGGATGGCACGCGCGGCGACCAGCTCGTGACGCTGATGATCGATCTCCCCGCCGACGACGCGGCGCTGATCGCGTTCGCCGAGGGCTGGAAAGACGAGTCGGCACGGAACCCGCGGGCAGGGATGGACGTCTGACCGTTTTAGCCGGAGCTTAGCTTGAGTCAGATTTCCCCCGTCTCGCCCGAAGTCCGCGCGGTGCGTGGCGAGGCGGGTGTCACCCCGTCCGATGTTCCGCCCGCCGTGCGGCTTCCGGCGCGCGCCTGGCAAGTGCTGCGGCGCGTGCTGATCGGCGTCTTTTCGGACGGGTTCATCCACGCCGGAAACTTGGCCTATCTCGCGCTGCTGACGGTGTTCCCGTTCTTCATCCTCGCCGCCGCGATCGCCTCGCTGATCGGCCAGAGCGCCGAGACGCAGCGCGCTGTCGCCTCGTTCCTCCACGTGCTGCCCGCCAACGTCGCCGAGCTGCTCGAAAAGCCGATCCACGACGTGCTCCTCGCGCGCACTGGATCGCTGCTGTGGATCGGCGCAATCGTGGCGTTGTGGTCGGTCGGCAGCTTCGTCGAGACGATCCGCGACATCTTCCGCCGTGCCTACGGCGTCGTCTCGACCAAGCCGTTCTGGCATTACCGGCTGAGCTCGATGCTCGTCATCATCGCCTCGGTCGTGATCGCCTTGCTGTCGTTCCTCGTCCAGGGGCTGATGACAGCGGTCGAGCGCTTCATCTACACGCTGCTGCCGTTCGCGCAGAATATCGCGGGCTGGGTCGGGCTGTCGCGCATCGTGCCCGGCGTGGTGATGTTCGGCGCGCTGTACATGCTGTTCTTCTCGGTCACCCCGTCGAAATACCGGTTGAGCAAATGCCCGAAATGGCCCGGCGCGCTGTTCACCACCGTCTGGTGGGTCAGCATCACCGCCTTGCTGCCCGTCGTGTTGTCGCGGCTGGGCAGTTACGATCTCACCTATGGCAGTCTGGCCGGCGTGATCATCGCCTTGCTGTTCTTCTTTCTCGTCGGCCTCGGCATCGTGTTCGGCGCGCATTTGAATGCAGCACTGGCGGAACCGACCGAACACGGGGTAGAGAGCACGCCTGAAACGAATGAGGCGGTGATAGCGTGACGGAATTGATGGCAGGCAAGCGCGGGCTGATCATGGGGCTCGCCAATGATCGTTCGCTCGCCTGGGGGATCGCGAAGAAGCTGAGCGAAGCGGGGGCGGAGCTCGCCTTCAGCTACCAGGGCGAGGCGATGGAGAAGCGCGTTCGCCCGCTCGCCGAGCAATTAGGCGTCGCGCGGCTGTTCGATTGCGACGTGTCGGACATGGGCGCGCTCGACGCGACCTTCGCCGATCTGGCGAAGGAATGGCCGACGATCGACTTCGTCGTCCATGCGATCGGCTTCTCGGACAAGAACGAGCTGCGCGGCGGCTATGTCGACACCAGCCTCGACAATTTCCTGATGACGATGAACGTCTCGGTCTATTCGTTCGTCGCGGTGTGCAAGCGCGCGGCGGCGATGATGCCCAATGGCGGGTCGCTGCTGACGCTCAGCTATTACGGCGCGGAGAAGGTCATCCCGCACTATAACGTGATGGGCGTCGCCAAGGCCGCGCTCGAGACCAGCGTGCAATATCTCGCGGTCGATCTCGGCCGCGACAACATCCGCGTCAACGCGATCTCGGCCGGGCCGATCAAGACGCTGGCGGCGAGCGGGATCGGCGACTTCCGCCTGATCCTCAAATGGAACGAGCTCAACTCGCCGTTGAAGCGCAACGTCACGATCGAGGATGTCGGCGGCGCGGGCCTGTACCTGCTCAGCGACCTGGCGAGCGGCGTGACGGGCGAGACGCATCACGTCGATGCGGGCTATCATGTCATCGGCATGAAAGCGGAGGATGCGCCGGACATCGCGCTGGCGTAACCGGCGGTGCCGGTCATCTTCAAGCAGGATGGATTTCGGTTCTTCTTCTATTCCGACGAAGGCGACCCGCGCGAGCCTCCCCACGTTTATGCCCGCAATGCCGACGGCGAAGCCAAATTCTGGCTGCGTCCGAACGTCCGGCACGCACGCAGCCGAGGCTTGGACTTTCGCGCCCTGCGAAAATTGGCGATACTGATCAAAGCCCGTCGCGATGAGATTGAGGACGCGTGGAATGGACACTTCTCCTAGGCCGATGGCGGCCCGGTTCGATGACGATGCGATGTGGGTCGATTTCGAGGACGGTCGAACGCTGGGCATTCCGCTGGCGTGGTTCCCGCGGCTCCTGCACGCGTCCCCCGAGCAACGGGCGGCTGTGGAGCTGAGCCCCTACGGCTTGCACTGGGATGCGCTGGACGAAGACATCTCGGTCGATGGTCTGCTGGCGGGGCGCAGGGACATGACGCGTCCGTCGCGCGACGCCGCATGAGCTACAACACCTTCGGCCACGCGTTCCGCTTCACCACCTGGGGTGAGTCCCACGGCCCCGCGATCGGCGCCGTCGTCGATGGCTGCCCGCCCGGCATTGCGATAACGGAGGCCGATCTCCAGCCACTCCTCGACCAGCGCCGCCCCGGCACTTCGCGCTTCACCACGCAGCGGCAGGAGCCAGACCAGGTCCGCATCCTCTCGGGCGTGTTCGAGGGGCGCACCACCGGCACGCCGATCAGCCTGATGATCGACAATGTCGATCAGCGCTCGAAGGATTATAGCGACGTCGCCAAGGCGTATCGCCCCGGCCATGCCGATTACGCCTATGACGCCAAATACGGTTTCCGCGATTATCGCGGCGGCGGGCGCTCCTCGGCGCGCGAGACCGCCTCGCGTGTCGCCGCTGGCGCGGTCGCGCGGCTGGTGATCCCCGAGGTGACGATCACCGCCTGGGTCGAGGCGATCGGCGGCGATGCGATCGACCCTGCCAATTTCGATGCCGCCGAGATCGGCCGCAACCCGTTCTTCTGCCCAGACCCGGTCGCCGCAGCCCGCTGGGAAGGCCTGGTCGACACCGCGCGGAAAGCCGGCTCGTCGCTCGGCGCGGTGATCGGCTGCGCGGCGACGGGCGTGCCCGCCGGCTGGGGCGCGCCGCTCTATGCCAAGCTCGATGCCGAGCTCGCCGCCGCTTGCATGGGGATCAACGCGGTCAAGGGCGTCGAGATCGGCGACGGCTTCACCGCGGCGACGCTCCGCGGCGAGGACAATGCCGACGCGATGCGCCCCGGCGACAACGGCCCGGCCTTCCTCGCCAACCATGCCGGTGGTATCGCCGGCGGAATCGCGACCGGGCAGCCGATCACGCTGCGCGTCGCGTTCAAGCCGACCGCCTCGATCCTCACTCCCGTAGAGACGATCGACCGCGACGGGGCGGCGACCGAGATCATGACCAAGGGCCGCCACGATCCATGCGTCGGGATTCGCGGTGCGCCGGTCGTCGCGGCGATGGTCGCGCTCGTCCTTGCCGACCAGAAGCTGATGCACCGCGCGCAGATCGGCTGACGGCGCGGCGCGGTTGCGTTTCGCCACAACCACCCGTCATCCCAGCGCAAGCTGGGATCTCAAGCGGCAAGGGCGGACCGAGGCCGCTTGAGACCCCAGCTTTCGCTGGGGTGACGCATTCGTCTTTGGTTTCCGTGAAACGCGCAAGCGATCGTTTCGCGACACGTCCTGCTGCACTGCGGTGCATATTGAAAGACACCGCGATCAAGTCGCGTCCGTTGCATCGACATCTGTAACAAGAAGGCAAATTGTTGCTTTAGAGCGATAGGTTGAGCGACCAATTGCCGAGCAGCGCGTTCTTAAGCCTGACCCATTTGATGGTCACGTCATTCAAAAGGACAGACCCATGCGTATCGCAACCCTTACCGCAATTGCCGCAATGACGCTCTCGTCGGCAGCACTCGCGCAGACCACGCCGGCATCGCCCGGTGCGCCGACCACGTCGTCGCCTTCGACTTCTGATCCGATGACTTCCGCGCCTAGCACGATGACCCCGGGCACGCCTGCACCAACGACCGCAGACCCCGCCATGTCGACGCCGGATTCGACCGCAACGACGACGTCCACCACCGACTCGACCATGTCGACCCAGACGCCGACTGACTCGACGACCACCACGACGAAGAGCAAGTCCAAGAAGAAGCGCCCGATGTAATCGAGGTCCCCTTCGGTTCGTCACGGCCCCCGGTCGCGCGCAAGCGCGGCCGGGGTTTTTTGTGCATCAGTCGGAGAAAGGATCGCGCACGAGGATCGTGTCCTCGCGCTCGGGGCTGGTCGAGACCAGCGCGACCGGGCAGCGGATCAGTTCTTCGATCCGGCGGATATACTTGATCGCTTGCGCTGGCAGGTCCGCCCAGCTGCGCGCGCCTGCGGTGGTTTCCTGCCAGCCGGGCATCGTCTCGTAGATCGGCTCGACCTCGGCCTGGTCGGCGGCGTGCGCGGGATAATAATCGAGCGTCTCGCCGCGCAGGCTGTAGCCAGTGCAGATCTTCACTTCGTCGAAGCCGTCGAGCACGTCGATCTTGGTGAGCGCGATCCCGGTGATCCCGCCGACCGCGGCCGACTGGCGCACCAGCACCGAATCGAACCAGCCGCACCGGCGCTTGCGCCCGGTGACGGTGCCGAACTCATGCCCGCGGACGCCGAGCTTTTCGCCGGTCGCGTCTTCGAGCTCGGTCGGGAAGGGGCCCGAGCCGACGCGCGTCGTATAGGCCTTGGCGATGCCCAGCACGAAGCCGACCGCGCTCGGCCCAAGGCCTGAGCCCCCCGCAGCCGTGCCCGAGATCGTGTTCGACGAGGTGACGAACGGATAGGTGCCATGGTCGACGTCGAGCAGCACGCCCTGTGCGCCCTCGAACAAGATGCGCTTGCCCGCGGCCTTGGCGGCGTTGAGGTTACGCCAGGTCGGCTTGGCGAAAGGCAGGACGAACGGCGCGATTTCGCGCAACGCCTCGACCAAAGCAACGCGATCGACCGGCGGCTCGCCGAAGCCCGCGCGAAGCGCGTCGTGATGCGCGCTGATCCGGTCGAGCTGCGCGTCGAGCGCGTCGAGGTGGGCGAGGTCGCACACGCGGATCGCACGGCGGCCGACCTTGTCTTCATAGGCCGGACCAATACCGCGCCGCGTCGTACCGATCTTGCCGGCGCCCGAGGCGTCCTCGCGCAGCCCGTCGAGATCGCGGTGGAACGGCAGGATCAGCGCGCAGGTGTCCGACACCATCAGCGTGTCGGGTGTGATCGTCACGCCCTGTCCGCGCAGCTTCTCGACCTCGGCCTTGAGCGCCCACGGATCGAGCACCACGCCATTGCCGATCACCGACGGCGTACCGCGCACGATCCCCGAGGGCAGCAGCGACAGCTTGTAGACGCTCTCGCCGACGACGAGCGTATGGCCGGCATTGTGCCCGCCCTGGAAGCGCACGACGACATCGGCGCGCTCGGCGAGCCAGTCGACGATCTTGCCTTTGCCCTCATCGCCCCATTGGGCGCCGATTACTGCTACGTTTCCCACGGTGTTCTGCCTGATTGTTACGTTTTCGGTGCAGCCCTAATGCGAGGGGGGCGGGGGGTCCATGTCTAATGCGCGCCACGCGTGCGCGCGACGGGTCGAAGCGCCGCTGCGCGCGTTGCCAATTATAGGTGCGCGGTTCATGCTGGAGACGGGTTCATCGGATTAGACAGTTGCCATGATACTTTCGCCGCACGCCGTTCGTCCCGCACCTGTGCTCCGTCTCGCGCTCGCGGCGGCCTTCGCCTGCGCGCCGGTCGCGCTGTTTGCCCAGGCGGCGCCCGTGCCCGAGGCGGCGCCCTCAACCGACACGATCCGGCTGACCGACGAACAGCGCCGCGCGATTCTCGACCACGCCACCCCCGAAAGCGCCGCCGCCGCGCGCGGCGAAATGCCCGAAGCGGAGCGCAAGACGCTCGGCATTCACGGCGAGGTCGGCGCGATGGTCGGCTCGAACGGCCTGCGCTCGCTATACGGCGTC
The DNA here is from genome assembly GCF_040546165.1 of Sphingomonas sp. UYEF23. NCBI lineage: Bacteria > Pseudomonadati > Pseudomonadota > Alphaproteobacteria > Sphingomonadales > Sphingomonadaceae > Sphingomonas > Sphingomonas sp. UYEF23. The sequence continues at coordinate 147,504 of NZ_JBEPNG010000008.1, forward strand.
GCGCAGATCCCGCTGGGCGATTCGGCGGCAGCGACGGTGGCGTTCGAAAGCAGCCGGTTCGGGTATCGGCGCTAGGAAACGCCGCGCGGGCTGCGCGAACGGAAATCTGCGAGGACGCTTGCGCTTCTCGGCGCACCCCCCTAAGCGCATCGAGCGTCGGGGAGTGGCGCAGTCCGGTAGCGCGCCTGCTTTGGGAGCAGGATGTCGCAGGTTCGAATCCTGTCTCCCCGACCATTTTCCAAAAAAACACGCTGAAACAGCCGCTTGTCGGGTTACCGCGATCAGTAGGTTCCTAATAGCTGATGACGACTGCTTGATACCGCATGCCGGTAAGAGCGTCGAACGCCCGGTCTCGCAACGCCGACGATCTCGCCTCGCCGATCAGATCCGACAAAACCCGGCCCGCTGATCTGCAACGCGCAGACCAGTTGCAAAACCGCCGCAAATCGTCTCTCGGGGCGCGATGAAGAATTTTTACGGCTCGATCCTGTTCACGATCGTCTGCCTGCTGCTCGCGGGCGGGCTCGCTTTCTGGCAGGGCGGCGGGATCGAGCTTGCTGGCCAGTTCGTCTTTGTCGCGGCGGTGCTCGGCGCGATGGAGACGTCGCTCAGCCTCGACAATGCCGTCGTCAACGCCTCGATCCTCAAGGACATGGCGCCGATCTGGCAACGCCGCTTCCTCACCTGGGGCGTGCTGATCGCGGTGTTCGGGATGCGGATCGTCTTCCCGATCCTGATCGTCGCGGTGTCGGCGATGATCTCGCCGTGGGAGGCGGCGCGGATCGCGGTGGTCGATCAGGCGCGCTACGAGGCGATCGTCACCGGCGCGCATATCGGGATTTCGGGGTTCGGCGGCGCGTTCCTGCTGCTCGTCGGGCTGTCGTTCTTCTTCGACCCCGATCGCGAGCATGTCTGGCTGTCGTGGATCGAGCGCCCGCTTGCAGTCATCGCGCGGATGCCGTTCGCGGCCTATTTCGTCGTCGCGGTGGGGATCATCGGCCTGTCGTTCGTGCTCGGCGGCGCGCCGCGGCAGACCTTCCTGATCGCGGCGTTTTGCGGGGTAGCGGCGTTCTTCTGCGTCCACTGGATCGGCGCGCTCGTCGGCGGCGATGTCGACCATGCGACCGGGGCGGTGGTCCGCTCGGGGCTGGGGGCGTTCATCTATCTCGAGTTCCTCGACGCGAGCTTCTCGTTCGACGGCGTGATCGGCGCGTTCGCGATCACCAACGACATCGTGCTGATCGCGCTCGGGCTCGGCATCGGCGCGATGTTCGTGCGCTCGATGACCGTCGCGCTCGTCCATGGCGGCCACCTCGCTGAGTTCCGCTATCTCGAGCACGGCGCCTTCTACGCGATCCTAGCGCTCGCAACGATCATGCTGCTCAGCATCCGCATCGAGACGCCCGAGATCGTCACGGGGCTGATCGGCGCGGCGATCATCGCGCTGTCGCTGTTCGCCTCGGTCCGCCACCGCAAGCGCCATCCCGGCGACTATGCCGATAACGGCGTCGGCGAGGTGATCCTGCCCGACGGCGATTGTCAGCCCGACAGCCGTACGCGCTGAGCAAGCCGCCCGGCAAAGGCCTCAGCGCAGCCGCACGCCGATCCACAGCGTACGCGGCGTGCCGAGATCGATCGAGCCGCCGGCATTGCGCGTCAGCACGGTCGCATCGAGCACATTCTCCGCGCGCGCGACGAGCGACACGCGGTGGCCGACCGGCAGCGTAAGCACGCCGTCGAGCGTCGTCACCGCAGGCAGCAGCCACGTCTGGAGATCGTCTTCGAACTGATCGCCGACATAGCGCACCGTCGCCGACGCGCCGAAGCCGTTGCGGCCCCAGGCGAGCGTCGCACTGCCGGTATGGCGCGGGCTCTGCGCCGGGATCAGGCCGTCGAGCGGCGCTTGCCGGCCCGATGCGCGAACGCGGCTGTCGCTATACGCATAGGACGCGTCGAGCGAGAGCGCGCCGTGCGCCGCATGCCCGGTCAGCTCGATCCCCCTGGCGACGATCGCAGCGACATTCTGCCGCTGGCGGACATTGGGCGCGATCGTCACGTTCGCGATCGCGCCGTCGAGCCGGTTGTAGAAAGCGGTCACGCCGAGCGTCACCCCGGCGACGGGCGTGAGGTCGATCCCGCCCTCGACCCCGCGCAACCGCTCGAGCCCGAGCGCGGCATTCGCCTGCGTCGTAATCGGAAAGACGACGAACGGGCGATACAGCTCGTTGAGCGTCGGCAGCCGGAAGCCGGTATAGGCCGCGGTGCGCAGCGCGATCGCGTCGCTCGCGTGGAACAGCGCGCCGGCGCGGCCCGTCCCCTCGAAACCGTGGCGGTCGCCGTAGCGCGTCTGCGTGGTGACCGCGCCCGCCGCATTCGCCTCGCGGAAGAAGCCTTGCGTGATCGTCCGGCGGTCACCACGCACACCCGCGGTCAGCTCGAGCCGCCCGAGCGTCCAGTCGTCCTCGACGAACGCCCCGAGCGTGCTGGTCTTGCCGCCCGCCGTGCGCCGCGTCGTCACCAGCCCGCTCGCGGCATAGGCGTCTTCATACAGCGTACCGTCGCCGAGCCGCGCATCGACACCGACGCGCAGCACGTGATCGGCCCCGACCGGCGGACGCAGCTCGATCTTGCCGCCAAGGCCGGTGGCGGGCGTGTTGCGCTGGTCGAGCGTCAGCTTGGCGGTGGTGGCGCTGATCACGCGGTTGGTGAAGTTGCGCGTCTGGACATAGGCTAGCGCGTCGATCGCCCAGACCCCGCGATGGATCAGCCGGACGCTCGCGTCATTGGCCTGCGAACTGCTGTCCGCACCCGCGAAGCGCAGCGTGCGAGTGTCGCGATAGAGCAGGCCGCGCGCCTGGATCTCGGTCGCGGCATCAAGGGGCACGACCGCGCGCATCCCGCCCGACCAGTCGCGATAGCGCGCGCGCACGCTCGCCGCGGTGATCTGGCTGTCGGGCGTGGTGTAGAAGCCGTCGCCCCGCTCGAACTTGCCCGAGAGACTGACGAACCCGCCGCCCACGTTAGGCGAGACGCTCGCCGACACCTCTTGCGCGGTATTGCTGCCATAAAACGCCTCGCCGGCAAGCAACGGCAAGTCGCGCCGCGCCGCGCTCACCAGCTCGATCGTCCCCGCGACCGCCCCCGCACCGAACGCGCCCGCACCGCCGCCGCGCGTCACGCGCACCCCGCCGAGCCGATCCGCCGCAATCGCGTTGAACGGGATATAGCCGAAAAACGGATCGGCGAGCGGCACGCCGTCGAGCAGCACCAGCGCGCGGCTCGACGCGTTGCCGCCGAGCGCGCGCAGCGTCACGCCTTGTGCCGAGGGATTGGCCGAGCGGCTGTCGGCGCGGCGGAATTGCTGGAAGCCGGCGACATCGAGCAGCACGTCCTCGACCCGGCCCGAGGCGTCCCCCGTCAGCCGGTCGCGCGAGATCGTCACCGAGCCATAAGCGGGCACCCCGGGCGGGACGGGCAAGGGCTGGCCCAGCACCACGATGTCGGGGCCGTCGCCTAGCGGTGGCGGCGGAGCCTGCTGCGCAAGCGCGGGGAGGGGCGCTGCAAGGGCGAGCAGCGGGAGGAGCGATACGCGATACATCGGTAGGCCAGACCTGATCGGAAGGAGATCGGCGCCGCCGCGCGTCATCCCGTCGGGACGACGCCCGGCATCGCCTGCAGCAGCGACCAGCCCTCTGGCAGATAATCGAGCGACATGTAGAAATAAAACGCGCACGATCCATCTCCGCGATAGCTCGCCCCCTTCAGGATGCCGAGCGCGGTGGTGCCGCTGAACACCGGCGATCCGCTGTCGCCGCCCTTGCACGTCGGGCCCGACACCGTGACCCAGGTCGGCAGGCACGGCCCGCCGCACAGATCCCCCGCGGGCGCGAAATCGGTGAGCTGGACGAGCGCGCAGCTATAGCCGGTGCGCTCGCCGCGATGGCACACGAAATCACCCGCGCGCGTGCTCGCGCGGCCGCGGCTGCCCGTCACCGGGCGCAGCCGCGTCCGCGCGGCATCGGCATAGAAGGTCGGCGGCAACGGCCCGAGCGCCGCGTTGATCTGGACGTCGCGATAGCCCCAGCCCCATTGCCCGACGAAGCTGAGCGGCTCGATCATCCCGCGCGCACCGCGATAGTCGAGATGGTCGACGCAGTGCGCCGCGGTGGTCACCGCGCTGCGCACGCCGTCGGTGATGTTGAAGCCGGTGGTGCAGACATAGCGCCGCTTGTCGTCGGGGTTGAGCCCCTCGACTCGCGCGCCGCCCTCGGGCGAGAGGTTGACGTCCTTCTGGTTGAGCGCGCGGACCTTGACCGGCACCCCCGCGATCGCGCCGAGCCGCTGCTCGAGGCTGGCGGCGCCCTCGGCGGCGTCGCTGCTGCCGATCGTCACGACGAGCGCGCCGGTGTGCGGATCGAGCCCCATGCCGGGCGGGGTGCGAAGCGCCGCGCGGATCGCCGCCTGGTGATTGGTCATCGCCCAGATCACCCGCTCGCGCGTGACCGCGGCGCCGGGCCGGAACACGATCGGCACGGTGATCCCGCCCGCGCTGACCTGCTCGGGCGCGACGGGCGTGGTGCCGGTGAGATTGACGACGATGCGATAGGCCGGGCGATGCTCGATCGCGATCCCGGCGAGCCGGTCGCGATACCGCTCGGCGATCGCATCGGTGACGGGAACGCTCGCATCCTGCACCGCCAGCCGCGCGATCGCCTCGCGTAAGGGGACGGCGAAGAGCCTGGCGTATTCGGCGGCATCTTCCGCGCGCGCGGTGGCGGCGGTTTCGACGATCGGCAGCGCGACGAGCGGGGGCGGGGTGGTCTTGGTGTCGATCAGCGGGAATGCGGTCGCCGTGATAGCGGGAGGCTGCGCGATCTGCGTCGGGATGATCGGCGCGGCCGACTGCGCCCAGGCGCTGGCCGGGATGAGGAGAACGGCGATGGCGAGGGGGAAAATGCGCACCCTCATATAATAGCGGATTGCCCGCGCGCCGGGAACGGGAAAGCGCTCGCGTGACGAGCGGGATGGCAGACGCGAGCCTGCCCGGATGACGAAACCGGACCCGCCGTTCGATCGCCATTTCTCGATTGCTTTGCCGTAGATGCAGGCGGATACTATCGCGAACACAAGCGGCTCTTGTACGCATTTCTCCATCACTGTCCGACAGGGAGTAGGTACGATGATCAAACTGCTGATACTTGGCGTGGCGGCGACGACCGCCGTATCCGCCAGCGCGCAAACGACTGTTCTCGACGGCGGGATGGGTGCCCCGAACTACAGCACCTATCGAACGTCGATCGAAAGCCTGAACGCCGCGCCGTCTTCGGAAACCCCGACGATGCGCGCTGCAAAACTGGCGCGCGCCAACGCGCTCAAGGCCGAGGCCGAGACGTTGTTGCGCCAGGATGGCGGGACATTCACCCCCCAGCACATCGCGTATATCCGCGGCAAAGCCTGCGACATTCTCGGCCATTCGCGCGTCGAGATGGGAAGCCTGGTCCCGCGGCGCCGCTGCGTCTGATCGGCCTTCCCAGGCCGACCGCGGATCGCGTGGGGGGTGCGGGCGAACACCTGGCGCCCCGCGCAGGAGGCTAGGGGCGAACACATCGCGGCTTCAACACCGCGACCGTCGCCCGCCGCGTGACATCATTTCAATTTTGCGGGCGTAATGCTGCTGCCCTGCACCACCCAGACCTGCTTCTCGGACGTGGCGACGATCACCGGCATCCTGAGGCTGTACGATGCAAAGACATGGATCTCGGTGGGTACGGGGTCGAGCAGGTGCGTAACCGTGACGCCGACCGGTTTGGCGCCGGCCGGAAGCTTCGGGATCGGCACGTTGAGACAGCTCACCGTATACGGGCGCGACGCAACCACGCTGCCGTCGGACGCCACGACGACGCGGTAATTCCCGCCCATCGGATAGGTCGTCGCATCGGGCATCGCGGACAGCAGGTACACCGCAATCGGCCCGCCGTTGCGCGACGGCAGAACGACGGTGTTGAACGGGAAGGGGGTGCAGGGCTTGTACGCGCGCTCGACCGCCCGTGCCGCCGCCACGGTGCGGGCGCGCGCGAGGATCGCCTGATCTGCGCTCAACGCGACGGGGGTGGCGAGCAATTCCTTGCGGACGACCTGACCGGCGCGCACATCCGCGACGAAGAACGCCCGCGCCGCGTCGCCCGCCCCGCGATAATAGGTGACTCGCAAGGTCTGCGGATCGGCCAGCTCGACGACATAGCCGCCGACGCCGGTGAGTTGGTCCTTGGGAACGGTTGCGGTCACCGCATCCGTGCTCGTCCAGGCCGCCCGGTCGAAAAGGTAGAGCAGCCGGCCGATGCTGGCGGATTGGGCAACCCGCTGTTCGGCGGACGGGAGCGGTGGAGCGGCGCCGGGCAATGCCGGCGCGGCAGGCGGAACGTCCGACGCCTGAACGCCGGCCGCGGCCAAGAATGCAGCGAAAATCAGTGACATCGTCTTCCCCCGATGGCGGGAGGCTGGACGAAGCCACGCGCGTTGGCAATCCCGCTGCGGGCGAATATCTCGGGATCGCGGGCTGCGTCCGCCCGATCCGACAGGGCCGCTGTCCTACAACCCCGCGCCTGTGGTATACGCCTTCCGGCTCTTTGAAATCGCCGGCCCGCACGGTCGGCATTGCCACCAGAATGGAAACGATCGCGCTCGAAGATCGCGCGTCTTGGAGTCAATCGAGTCAATCAAACTCGGTTCGTCGCAAAAACGCCCGCCATCGCACGGCGGGCGATCCTCGATCAGTCAGCCCCAGCCTCAGCCTGCCCACGCCTCGAACGGCAGGTCGAGCGCATCCGCCACCGCCTGGTGCCGGATCTTGCCCGCCGAGACGTTGAGCCCGTTCGCCAGATGCGCATCGGCCTGCATCGCGCCCTCGGCGCCGAGCGTCGCGAGCTTCAGCACGAACGGCAGCGTCGCATTGTTGAGCGCGAACGCCGAGGTCCGCGCGACCGCGCCCGGCATGTTGGCGACGCAATAATGGATCACGCCGTCGACCTCGAACACCGGGTCCTCATGCGTCGTCGCATGGCTCGTCTCGAAGCAGCCGCCCTGGTCGATCGCGATGTCGACCAGAACCGAACCGCGCTTCATCGTCTTGAGCATGTCGCGCGTGACGAGCTTGGGCGCCGCCGCACCGGGAACGAGCACCGCGCCGATCACAAGATGCGCGCTCTTCACCGCCGCCGCGATCGCCGCGCGCGAGGCATAGGCGGTCTTGATCTGACTGCCGAAGAACATGTCGAGCTCGGCGAGCCGTGCATTCGAGATGTCGTAGATCGTCACGTCGGCGCGCATGCCGACCGCCATCTGCGCGGCGTTGACGCCCGAGACGCCGCCGCCGAGGATCGCGACCTTGGCCGGCGCCACGCCCGGCACGCCGCCGAGCAGGATGCCGCGGCCGCCTTGCTCCTTCTCGAGATAGTGCGCGCCGACCTGGATCGACATGCGCCCGGCGACTTCGGACATCGGCTTGAGCAACGGCAGCGAGCGGTCGGGCGCGGTGACGGTCTCATACGCGATGCACGTCGCGCCCGACTTCATCAGGCCTTCTGCCTGCGGCTTGTCGGCGGCGAGGTGGAGATAGGTGAAGAGCAAATGGCGCGGTTCGAGCAGCGCGATCTCGCTCGCCTGCGGCTCCTTGACCTTCACGATCATGTCGCTCTGCGCGAACACAGCTGCGGCGTCTGGCAGGATCGTCGCGCCGGCGGCGACATAGTCCTGGTCCTCGAAGTCGATGCCGAGGCCAGCGCCGGTCTCGACCGCAACGCTGTGGCCCGCGGCGACGAGGTCCGAGACCGAGGGTGGGGTCAGGCCGACACGATATTCGTGATTCTTGATTTCCTTGGGAACGCCGATGCACATCGCAAACTCTCCTATTGAGTGCGGCCCTTCTACAGCAGCGCGCGCGGGAAGTGCGTGCAAACTCGTCCGCAAGGCGAGGCAGATCGGGATTGTATTGCAAAGCGTGCCGCGTCCGCGCAACAGCGTCCCGGATGGATACGATCGACAGCAAGATCATCGCACAGCTCGGGCAAGAGTCGGGGCTGACGAGCGAGGCGCTCGGCGAGCGCGTCGGCCTTTCGCCCTCGGCCGCGCATCGTCGCGTCAAGACGCTCGAGCAGCAGGGGATGATCCTCGGCTACCGCGCCCGCCTGTCGCGCGCCGCACGCGGCAATCCCTCGACGGTGTTCGTTTCGGTCACGCTGACCGACCAGCGCCAGGCGACGATGCAGCAGTTCGAGCAAGCGCTCGCGCGCACGCTGCAAGTCAGCGAGGCGCATTTGATGAGCGGCGAATCGGATTATCTGCTCAAGGTGCTGGTCCGCGAGGATGACAGCTACGAGCGGATCCACCGCGAAGTCCTTTCGGCACTTCCCGGCGTCCACCGCCTCGTCACGCAATTCACGATCCGCACGCTCGCGACCGAGGATTGAGCGTGTCTGAACATGCGCTGTACATGGCGTTGCGGGGGGCATTGCCGCGTGCTATTGCGCCGCACCATCGGGACCGAGGCTTAGCCGTCATCCATGACCTATCTGCATGAAATCCGGGCAAGAACACCCTTAGCGTGACGACCACTCAGGCAAGTGCGGGCGACCTGCCCGCCAATCGCGATTCGACGCCCGATACGATCGGCGAAGACGCCCCGCATCACGGCAAGGACGGTCTTGCAAAGCTCGCTTTGGGCGCGATCGGCATCGTCTTCGGCGACATCGGCACCAGCCCGATCTACGCCTTTCGCGAAACCTTCGCCGGGCACCACAAGCTCGCGCTCGATCCGGTCCACATCATGGGCGTCGTCAGCCTGATGTTCTGGTCGATGATGATCGTCGTCAGCCTGAAATACGTCACGATCATCATGCGCGCCGACAATAAGGGCGAGGGCGGCAGCCTGGCGCTGCTCGCTTTGGTCAACGGCCGGACCAAGAACAAGCGCTGGTCGCGCGGGATCATCCTGCTCGGCGTGTTCGCGACCGCGCTGTTCTATGGCGATTCGATGATCACCCCGGCGGTGTCGGTGCTGTCGGCGGTCGAGGGCCTCGCGGTCGTCTCGCCCGGGCTCGGCAATCTCGTCATGCCGATCGCGATGACGATCATCATCGCCCTGTTCTGGATCCAGCGCAGCGGGACCGCGCGCGTCGGGCTGTTCTTCGGCCCGATCATGCTCGTCTATTTCGCGGTGATCGCGACGCTCGGCGTGCTCAGCATCGTCAAGACGCCCGACATCCTCTGGGCGTTCTCGCCGCACTATGCCGTCGAGTTCTTCGCGCTCGATCCGCTGCGCGCGTTCCTCGCGCTCGGGTCGGTCGTGCTCGCGGTGACCGGCGCCGAGGCGCTGTACGCCGACATGGGGCATTTCGGGCGCAACCCGATCCGCGTCTCGTGGCTCTTCGTCGTGCTGCCCGCGCTGATGATGAATTACATGGGGCAGGGGGCGCTGCTGTCGCGGATGGGGCAGCCCGCGCTCGAGAGCCCGTTCTACATGCTCGCCTCGGACAGCCTGCAGCTCCCGCTCGTCATCCTCGCGACGATGGCCGCGGTGATCGCGTCGCAGGCGGTCATTTCGGGCGCCTTCTCGGTAACGCAGCAGGCGATCCAATTGGGCTTCATGCCGCGGCTGCGGATCGAGCATACCAGCGCGGCGACGGTCGGGCAGATCTACATTCCGCTGGTCAATTGGCTGTTGCTGACGATGGTCCTGCTACTGGTGATCTTCTTCCGCACCTCGTCCAACCTCACGTCGGCCTATGGCATCGCGGTGACGGGGGCGATGTTCATCGACACCTGCCTGCTTAGCGTCGTCCTGTTCCGGCTGTGGAACTGGCCGGTCTATTATGCGCTGCCGTTGCTCGCGGTGTTCTTCCTGGTCGACGGCGCCTATTTCTCGGCGAACCTGACCAAGGTCCCGGCGGGCGGCTGGTTCCCGCTGCTCGTCGGCTTGATCATCTTCACGATCCTGACGACCTGGTCGAAGGGGCGGCAGCTGATGATCGACCGGATGCGCGAGGGCGCGATGCCGATCAAGATCTTCATCCAGTCGGCCGCCACCTCGGCGACGCGCGTGCCCGGCACTGCGGTGTTCATGACCTCCTCGCCCGAGGGCGTGCCGCACGCGCTGCTGCACAACCTCAAGCACAACAAGGTGCTCCACGAGCGGATCATCCTGCTGACGATCAAGATCGCCGACGTCCCCTATGTGTCCGAGGGGCATCGCTGCATGATCGAGGATCTGGGGGCCGGCTTCCACCGCATGGTGCTGCGCTACGGCTTCATCGAGGAGCCCGACGTGCCGGTGGCGCTCGCCAACGTCCATCGCTGCGGCGCCGACTTCCGGATGATCGACACGAGCTTCTTCCTGTCGCGCCAGACGCTGCTGCCGTCGTCGCGCCCGGGGATGATGCTGTGGCGCGAGAAGCTCTTCTCGTGGATGCTGCGCAACGCCGAAAGCGCGATGGAGTTCTTCCGCCTGCCGACCAACCGCGTGGTCGAACTCGGCAGCCAGCTCGAGATTTGAGCGAGGTCGTGCCCGCGTCGGGCCTTGCGCCGATCATCGTCACCGCGCTGTTCGGTGCGGGTGATGCGGCCTGGTTCGATGAGCTGCGCGTCCGGCACTTTCCGCCCGAGCGCAACCAGCTCAAGGCGCACCTGACGATGTTTCATCACCTCGCGCCGAGCCTCGAGCGCGAGCTCAAGCAGCGGCTCGCGGCGGAGACCAGCCGCGTGCGTGCGCCCGAGGCGCGGATCGCGGGGCTTATGTCGCTCGGCCGCGGTGTCGCGTTCCGCATCGAATCGCCCGCGCTGGAGGATATCCGCGATCGGCTCGCCGATGCCTTTTCCGCGGTTCTGACGCCGCAGGACCGCGCGGGCTGGCGGCCGCATGTCACCGTGCAGAACAAGGTCGAACCCGCCGTCGCCAAGGCGCTGCAGGCCGAGCTCGCGCGCGATTTCCAGCCCCGCACCGTGCGGCTCGCCGGGCTGGCGAGCTGGTGGTATCGCGGTGGTCCGTGGGAGCCGCTTTCGCGCCATATGTTTGCTTGAGACGAAACCGGCGCAAAGGTGGGTTGACCGCCCGGATGCGCCTACTTATAGCCCGCGCCTCGCACACAGCGGCACGCTCCGGTTTAGCCGGGGCCACGGCGAAGTAGCTCAGTTGGTTAGAGCACGGGAATCATAATCCTGGGGTCGGGGGTTCAAGTCCCTCCTTCGCTACCATCCCTTTTCATGTGTAGTCGTTCGCTCGGCATATACCGTCGTCACCCCGGGCTTGTCGCGGGGTCTACCGGGGTGCGCGCGATGGCTCCGGCGGTGGGCTCCGGGACAAGCCCGGGGTGACAGTGGGTCCCAATGCCCGGCTCGCCCGCACCGACGAACCGGGCGCGGGCGTCAGCGCATCTTCTCGAGCAGCGTGCGGCGATATTCGCCCTGACGTTCGAACATCCAGCCGGGATATTCCGCAGGCAAAGCGCTCGTCTCGCCGAGCTTGGCGAGATCGTCGGACGACAGTTCGACCTTGGTCGCGGCAAGATTGTCGGTCAGCTGGTCGGGCCGCTTGGCGCCGACGATCACGCTCGACACCGCCTTCTGGTGGAGCAGCCAGGCGAGCGCGATCTGCGCGACCGAGACACCGTGCGCCTCGGCGATCGGGCGCATCACGTCGATGATGGCATAACCGCGATCCTTGTCGATCGGCGGGAAGTCGAAGGTCGCGCGGCGGCCATCGGTCTTGCTCTCGTCGGCGCGGTCATATTTGCCCGACAGGAAGCCCCCGGCGAGCGGGCTCCACACCATCAGCCCGACTTCCTCCGAGAGGAGCGCGGGCACGATCTCGCGCTCGAGGTCGCGGCTGGCGATGGTGTAATAGGCCTGAAGCGAGGCGAAGCGGTGCAGCCCGAGCCGCGCCGATTCGCCGAGCGCCTTGACGATCTGCCACGCCGCCCAATTCGAGATGCCGATATAGCGGACATGGCCATGCTGGACGAGCGTATCGAGCGCGCGCAGCGTCTCCTCGATCGGCGTGGCGGGGTCGAAGCCGTGGATCTGGTAGAGATCGATATGGTCGAGCTGGAGCCGCTTGAGGCTCGCCTTGCACGCGTCGATCAGATGATAGCGCGATGCGCCGCGGCCGTTGGGGCCTGCACCCATCTCGCCGAACGCCTTGGTCGCGACGACGATCTCTTCGCGCTTGAGGCCGAGGTTGCGGATCGCCTGGCCGGTGATCTCTTCCGAGCGGCCGTTCGAATAGACGTTGGCGGTGTCGATGAAATTGATCCCGCCATCGATCGCGACGCGGACCAGCGCATCGGCTTCGTCCTGGCCGAGCTGGCCGATCTTGCCCCACATGTCGTCGCCGCCGCCGAAGGTCATTGTGCCGAGGCACAGTTCCGAGACGAACAGGCCGGTGCGGCCAAGCTTATTGTAGCGCATGGAGATTCCTTCCGAAGCCGCCCGCGGAGCGTGGGGCAGGCGGTCCTCGCATTAAAGCATGACGCGCCGAATGGCTCCAGTCGCCGGGTTGCCGGCGGCGGGTAGTACGCGGCCTAATCGCGCAAATCTGGAAACAGCGCCTCGATCTCTGCCTGCAAATCGCTCGACCCGGCGCGCAGCCCGAATTCGTCCAGCAGCGCGCGGACCAGGCGAATGCGAACGGGGCCGAGCCCCGGCATCGTCTCGAGCCCGGGCTGGTCGCGATCGGCGATTCGATCGGCGAGATCGCCGAGCGTGCGGTATCCGGCGCGGGTCAGGATCCCGCGCAGCCCAGCGGGCAAGGCGGACCGGCCGACCGGAAAGTCGCGCGCGGTCGCGCCCGGCATCGTCCGGTGCAAGCGCGTCTGCCCGGCCTTCTCGCGCTTGAGCGTGCGGCGGATGTGGCCGAGCTGGCTCGTCGTCAGCGCCAGCCGACGCCCGATCACGCGATACGCCACGCCCTCGGCGCGGAGCGCACGCGCCGCGGCCAGATTGGCGCTGACCTGTTCGAGTTGGCTGAGCATAAGCGAGCGGCGTTCCTGCGGTAGCAGTGGAGATAGGGCGTGGGCGGGCGTTCCGACAAGCGGCGTGTCGTTTGCGCCCAGGCGTGCGGGCAGCGCGTGCACAGGTGTCTTTCGTGTCCGCGGCAAATGCGCTAGCCGCGACGCACTGCCGCTGCACGGTGCGCGGCGCAATCACGGAGCACGCTATGTTCAGCCACGTCATGGTCGGATCAAACGATCTCGAGGCCTCGCGCGCATTTTATGATGCGACGCTCGGTGCGCTCGGCGCCAAGCCCGCAGTCGAAAACAGCGGTCGGCTCGTCTATATGCACGCAGGCGGGCTGTTCATCGTCACCAAGCCGATCGACGGTGCGGAAGCCTGCCACGCCAATGGCGGGACGATCGGCTTTGCCGGTGCGTCGCCCGAGCAGGTCGATGCGTGGCACGCTGCCGGTGTCGCGGCAGGCGGCACGCCGATCGAGAACGATCCCGGCGTGCGCGAAGGCGGTTTCGGCAAGCTCTATCTGGCTTATCTGCGCGATCCTGCCGGGAACAAGTTGTGCAGCATGTATCGCATCCCTGCCTGATCTGGCACGGCGCGGTCTTGCGCGCTGTCTACGACCTCCCATCTCATTGGCCGGCCCGCTGCTCCCCTAGAGGCAGCGGGCCGACAGGATGAAAGCCATCATGACCACTCACCACACCCGCATGTTGATTCTTGGTTCGGGGCCCGCCGGCCTCTCCGCCGCCATTTATGGCGCACGCGCGGGGATGAAGCCGATCCTCGTCCAGGGCATCCAGCCCGGCGGGCAGCTGATGACGACGACCGATGTCGAGAATTATCCCGGCTTCGCCGACGTCATCCAGGGGCCGTGGCTGATGGAGCAGATGCAGAAGCAGGCCGAGCATGTCGGCACGACGCTGATGTACGACACGATCGTCGCGGTCGACCTGTCGCAGCGCCCGTTCCGGCTAACCGGCGACAGCGGCGACGTCTATGAAGGCGAGGTGCTGATCATCGCGACCGGCGCGCAGGCCAAGTGGCTTGGGCTCGACAGCGAGGAAGCGTTGAAGGGCAAGGGCGTCAGCGCCTGCGCGACGTGCGACGGCTTTTTCTATCGCGGCAAGAAGGTCGCAGTGATCGGCGGCGGCAACACCGCGGTCGAGGAAGCGCTGTACCTCACCAACCATTCGCCCGACGTGACGCTGATCCACCGCCGCAGTTCGCTCCGCGCCGAGCGCATCCTCCAGGAGCGGCTGTTCGCGCACAAGGGCGTGACCGTTTTGTGGAACAAGGAAGTCGACCAATTCGTCGATGGCGGCGGCAATGCCGGGCTGGTCGCGATCGATCTGGTCGACACCGTGACCGGCGAAAAGTCGCGGCTCGAGACCGAGGGCGGCTTCGTCGCGATCGGGCATCATCCCGCGACCGAACTGTTCCGCGGGCATCTGAAGCTCGACGAGGACCATTATCTGTGGGTCGAGACGGGCTCGACGCGGACCAGCGTACCGGGCGTGTTCGCGTGCGGCGACGTGATGGACAAGATCTACCGCCAGGCGGTGACCGCGGCGGGAACGGGCTGCATGGCGGCGCTCGATGCCGAGAAGTTCCTGGCCGAGGCTGAATTCGAGCTGGCCGAGGCGGCGGAGTAAGAGCCTCATTCTTCGTCACCCCGGCCTCGTGCCGGGGGGGCACCGCGCCACAGGTTCTGCATGGGCAGGATATGCATCCCGGTGGACCCCGGGACAGGCCCGGGGTGACGGTTTAGGGGGCGTCGATCAAACTCTAGACGCGCGTTACCGCGCTGAATATCTGCGCCTCCAACCACGCCGCATCGCTCGAATGCGCGAAGCTGTGGCTGTCGGTGTCGCACAGCGCGACCGGCCCGTCCCACCCGTCGCGAAACGCGATCGCGGTGGTGTCGCGCGCCGCGAGCAGGATCGTCGTGTCGATCCGGCTCGCCGCCAATGCCGCGCGCAGTCGCGCCGCCAGGCTCTCGGCCGCTTCAGGCTTGCTCTGCGCAACCTTGGCCAACCCACCGGCCAGCTTGGACAAATTGACCCCGCCGCGCGCGAGCCGCAGCCATTCGCGCGGGTCTTTCAGCTTCTCGGCATAGCGCGCGCGGATCGCGGCTGCGGGGGGTAGCGCGTCGGTTTCCTCGATCACCCAGGGGTTGGCGAGGATCAGCCGGTCGATCCCGGCGGTCGCGCCGAACAGCGCAAGCGCCGTCGCCGCGTCGCAATTGCCGAAACCGACGAGCCGTTCGATCCCCGCCTCCGCGCTGAAGGTCGCCGCGGCGCACCCGATATCGGGGCCCGACGTCAGGAACCCGCCGTTGGTCCCCGTCGAATCGCCGATCCCGCGCCGGTCGAAGCGCAGCACCGGAATCCCCCGCTCCGCAAGGCGCTGCGCGAGCACCGCCATTCCGCGGTGCGCGCCGATCCGGATTTCGTTGCCGCCCGAGACGATCAGCAGCCCCGTCTTGCCCGGCGCTTCATCAAGCGTGCCGAACAGCGTGTCGCCAGCGCAGGCGAAGCGGATCACCCTCCGCATGTGGTGATCCAGTCGGCAATATCGTCCGCGAGCAGGATCGCGAGCGCAGGATCCGAATCAGGCTCGGCGCGTCGCCACAGCGGTGCGCCGGGGACATGCCGATCGGCCGGCATCGGATCGGTTGCGAGCCGGACGGTCCGGACGAATCCCCCATCCGCGGCAGTCCACGGGATACGCCGCGAGAGATCGGTCAGCAGACCCGGCGCGATGCGGTTGCCCGCGATCTCGATCGGCGCATCGGCATCGAGATACCAACGATCGCCCAGTCCCGTTCCCGCCCGCGCGGCGGCTTGCTTGATCCGCTTGAGGCCGCGCAGCATGCTCGCGCCGTCCTGCGGCGCAAGCTGCCAGCGACCGTCCAATGCGGCCGTCGTGTCGAGCAACGCGCCGCTGCGGATCGACACGCCGTAGCAGCGGCGACCGTCGGCCCGCTCAGGCTTGACCGCGTCGGCAATGCCGTCGCTGAACTCGCGCATGCCGCACTGCTCGAGCGGAACGAGGCTTTCGCCTTGGCCCGGCACGTCGGGGAGCAAGCTGCCCACACCGCGGCGTGCAAGGGCGCGGCAGATCGCCACCGCAAGCGCGCGGACGCGATTGGCTTCTTCGAACAGCGGCAGTGCCACCACTGCGATCGGCCCGCTCGCCGGCCCGAAACGCAGCATGGCCTCGCGACCGCGGCGCGTCTCGTACGAGTCAATCAAGCGGGTAGCGTCATCGCGGCGCCTTGGCCGCGGCGAAGCGGACGAGGCTACCATAGGTCTCGAGCATTTCGCCATCGACCTCGTCATCCTCGATCAGGATGCCGAGCCGCTCCTCGATCTCGGTCAGCAAGCCAGCGACCGCCATCGAATCGAGTTCGGGCATTGCGCCGAACAGCGGGGTCTCTGCGCGCAACTCGGCCGCGCGCGCCTCGCTCAGCCCCAGCACGTCGCGCAACGTTGCGCGGACGGTCGAATCGATCTGGTCGTAATCATCTGGAAGCACAAGGAGCCCCGGTTCTAGCCGTTATGTTGCACCGCGATAGAGACTGGGCCGGGCAATGCCAAGAGCCGCCCCCGCGCAGGCCCTTCACAGCCAAGCCGCGTTCGCTATCAGGGGGCATGCTCGCGCTCGACCCAGTCCCCCGGCCTATCGATACGCTGCCCGCGTTCGGGCGCGGCGATGCGGTGGCGGTGATCGATCGCGCGGGGACGCTCGACTTCGACGGGCTCGAGCGGATGACGGGCGAAGTGGCGGCGTGGCTGGCGGCGCAGGGCTATGCGCCGGGTGCGCGGGTCGCGAGCTGGCTGCCCAAGACACGGCTGGCGTGCGTATTGCCGATGGCGGCGCCACGCGCGGGCCTTGTGCATGTTCCGATCAATCCGATGCTCAAGCGTGCGCAGGTCGGCTATATTCTGGCCGACAGCGGGGCGGCAGCGCTGCTGACGCAAGCGGGCCGACGCGATACGCTGGAAAGCGGTGACATCCCCGAGGACTGTGCAGCCTTGCTCAACGAGGACGTGCGCGGGGAGGACCGACTTCCGCCGTCGGGCGGTGATCCCGATACGCTTGCCGCGATCCTCTATACCTCGGGATCGACCGGGCGGCCGAAGGGAGTCATGCTGAGCCATGCCAATCTCTGGCTCGGCGCGATCAGCGTCGCGCAGTATCTCGGGTTGACGTCCGACGACCGCGTGCTCGGCGTGCTGCCGCTGAGCTTCGATTATGGGCAGAACCAGCTCTTCTCGACTTGGGCGGCGGGCGCCAGTTATGCGCCGCTCGATTATCTGACGGCGCGCGATGTCGTGAAGGCGGTCGAGCGCGTCGGCGCGACGACGCTCGCGGGGGTCCCGCCGCTGTGGGTCCAGTTGCTCGAAGCCGAGTGGCCCGATGCCGCGGCACGCCGTTTGAAGCGCCTCACCAATTCGGGCGGAGCGTTGACCGCGCCGCTCATCGCCGGGCTGCGCGCGCGGTTCGCGCAGGCCGATCTCTACCCGATGTACGGGCTCACCGAGGCGTTCCGCTCGACCTATCTTGCCCCCGCGCTGGTCGCCGCGCATCCCGACTCGATCGGCCGCGCGATCCCCTTTGCCGAGGTGATGATCGTCCGCCCCGACGGTTCGCAAGCCGCGGCGGACGAGCCGGGCGAGCTCGTCCATGCCGGGCCGCTGGTCGCGCAAGGGTATTGGCGCGATGCCGAGCGCACCGCGCAGCGTTTCCGTCCGGCACCGGCCTGGTCGATATCGGGCGGAATGGCGGTGTGGTCGGGCGATACGGCGGTGATCGACGACGAAGGCCTGTTGCGCTTCGTCGGGCGCGACGACGAGATGATCAAGAGTGCCGGCAACCGCATCAGCCCGACCGAGATCGAGGAAGCCGTTGTGGCGGGCGGCGAGACCGTCGAGGCGGTCGCGCTCGGCGTGCCCGATCCGCGGCTCGGCCAGGCGATCGTCGTGGTGGCGCGCGGCGACGGTGCGCGCGAGGCCGATCTGCGCGCGCGCTTGCGGCGCGACCTACCGAGCTTTCAGCAGCCGACGCGCTACGAATGGCGCGCCGAGCTGCCGCGCAACGCCAACGGCAAGCTCGACCGGGCAGCGATCAAAGCGGAACTGACGTCATGAAACCGATGGGTACGATCCCCGCCGACTTTGCCGGTGCCCCGCTCACGATCGCCGGGCGCAGCGCCGCGGATTGGGTGGCGATGGCGGGCGATACGCCGCTGTTCATCTATGACAGGGGAGCGGTCGAAGCGCGGATCGCTCGCTTCCGCGCGGCCTTTCCTGACATCGACTTGCATTATGCGATCAAGGCCAACCCGTTCGCGGCGCTGCTCGCGGCGATGGCGCCGTTGGTCGACGGGCTCGACATCGCTTCGGGCGGCGAACTGACGATGGCGCTCGCGGCGGGCAAGGCGCCGCCGACGATCAGCTTCGCAGGCCCGGGCAAGCGCGACGACGAGCTTACGGCTGCGATAAAGGCCGGGGTCACGATCAACCTCGAATCGAGCGGCGAGGCGACGCGCGCGCTTGGCATTGGCGACCGGCTTGGTATCACGCCGCGCCTCGCCATCCGGGTCAATCCCGAGATCGAGCTGCGCGGATCGGGGATGCGGATGGGGGGGCGTGCGTCGCCGTTCGGGATCGACGCCGATCGCGCCGCGGCGGTCGCCCGCGATGTGATCGCGAGCGGGGCGGACTGGCGCGGATTGCATATCTACGCGGGCTCGCAAGCGCTCGACGCGCGGGCGATCATCGACACGCAGGCGGCAACGATGGCGCTGGCCGGGCGGCTCGCCGAGGAAATCGGCGTGATGCCGCCGCTCGTCAATCTCGGTGGAGGCTTCGGCATCCCGTATTTCCCGGGCGAAGCGCCGCTCGACATCGCCGCGATCGGCGCGGCGCTCGCGGAAGCACTCGCCACCCGCAGCACGGCCTTGCGCGACACGCGCTTTGCGATCGAGCTCGGACGCTGGCTCGTCGGCGAGGCGGGCGTCTATCTGACGCGCGTCGTCGACCGGAAGGAGAGCCGCGGCGAGACCTTCCTCGTCGTCGATGGCGGGCTGCACCATCAGCTCGCGGCGACGGGCAATCTCGGCACGGTGGTCAAGCGCAACTATCCGGTGAGCATCGCCACCGCCGCCGCCGGTGCGCCGACTGAGGTCGTCAGCGTCGTCGGGCCGCTGTGCACCCCGCTCGATCGGCTCGCCGATCGCGTCACGTTGCCCGTCGCCGCAGTCGGCGATCTGGTTGCGGTGTTCATGGCCGGCGCGTACGGGGTCTCGGCAAGCCCGACGGCGTTTCTGGGGCATCCGCCCCCGGCAGAAACGCTGGCCGAGCATTCCTAACGGTATATTCACCCCTTCCGCACCATATCGTGTCGACAGCCGTAGCTTGCTCATCCGGGGCAGACGTGACTCGGGTCGGCAGCATCAAGCGGTGGGAGGTATGCATGCAGCGTTTTTCGAAGTCAGTTCGCGCGGTCTTGAGCGTCGGGACGAGCGCGCTCGCGCTGGCCGGTTGCACGACCGCGAGCCGTCCTGAACTGCCGCAGGCCGCCTTTGTCGCCGGGCAGGAACAGCCCGGCGAGGAATATATCATCGGCCCGCTCGACCAGCTCAACATCTTCGTGTGGCGCAACCCCGAGCTGTCGTCGAAGGTGCAGGTCCGCCCCGACGGCCGGATCACCACGCCGCTGATCAGCGACATGCCCGCGGTCGGCAAGACGCCACGGATGCTCGCCGACGACATGAAGATCGCCCTTGGAGAATATATCAAGGATCCGATCGTTTCGGTCATCGTCGAGAACTTTTCGGGGACCTTCAGCCAGCAGATCCGCATCGTCGGTGCGACCGCCAAGCCTGCTTCGATCCCGTACCGCGCCAACATGACGCTGCTTGACGCGATGATCTCGGTCGGGGGCTTAAGCCAATATGCCGCAGGCAACCGCGCAAAGCTCGTCCGCTACAATCGCGAGACCGGCAAGCAGGTTGAATACAATCTCAAACTGTCGCGTCTGCTCAAGGACGGCGACAGCCGGGCCAACGTGCGGCTCGAACCCGGCGATGTGATCATCATCCCCGAGAGCATGTTCTAGGGGCCGCCGAACGATGAGTGGTTTCCTCACCGAAGTGCAGATAATCCTGCACACCATGTGGATGCGGCGCTGGATAGCGCTCGGCGTCGCATGGGGTGTCGCGGTGTTGGGCTGGGCGGTCGTCGCGCAGCTCCACAACAGCTACGAATCGCGCGCGCGCGTCTTCGTCCAGCTCAACACGATCCTGCCGAGCGCGGTCGGGATCACCGCTGCGGACCAGCAGAAGGACGTCGACACGATCCGCCAGACGCTGACCTCGGCGGTCAATCTGGAAAAGGTCGTGCGCGGCACCGATCTCGCCAATACGGTGAAGACGGACCGCGATGTCGCCGACCGCGTCAACACGCTGTCCAAGGCGATCAAGATCACCGCGCAGCAGGACAATCTGTTCGAGATCGTCGCGAGCGGATCGAGCCCCAAGGTGACCGCGCAGATCGTCCAGAAGCTGATCGACCTGTTCGTCGAACAGAATCTGTCGGGCGACCGCGACGAGACCAATTCGAGTCTCAAATTCCTCGATGCGCAGCTCGAGCAGCGTCAGAAGCAGCTCGCCGATGCCGATGCCAAGCGGGCCGATTTCCAGAACCGCTATCTCGGTAGTCTGCCGGGTTCGGGCTCGCTGACCGACCGGATGGGCGCGGCACGCTCGGCGATGGCGCAGGTCGATAGCGATCTGGCGGCGGCGCAGTCGGCGTTGTCGGTGGTCAACGGCCAGATGGCCGGGACGCCCGCCAACATCCCCGGCGCAGCGGGCGCTGCCGCCAGCGCCGGCCCGGCGCGTGCGCGCCTCAATGCGATCCAGGGGCAGCTCGCCGATGCGCGGGCGCGCGGCTATACCGAGAACCATCCCGACGTCGTCGCGCTGCGCAGCCAGCTTGCGTCCGCGCAGGCCGCCGCACGCAGCGAACCGATGGTCGGCGGCGGTGGCGCCGCGTCGGCTTCGAACCCGGCCTATCTCGGGCTGCGCTCGATCCAGGCCGACAAACAGGCGCAAGTCGCGGCGCTTAGCGCGCGCAAGGGGCAGCTCCAGCACGATCTCGATGCGATCAACGGCAAACTCGCTGGCGACCCCGCGGTCGCCGCGCAGCAGTCGCAGATCGATAACGACTATCAGGTGATGAAGGACAGCTATGCCAAGCTGCTGGCTGATCGCGAGGCGATCAAGCTGCGCGGCCAGGCGCAAAGCCAGACCGATTCGATCAAGTTCAGCGTAATCGATCCGCCGACCGCACCGCGCGTTCCTGCATCGCCCAACCGGCCGCTGTTGCTGACCGGGGTGCTGATCGCAGCGCTCGGCGCAGGCGTCGCGGTGGCTTTCGGGCTGACGCAGTTCAAGACGACATTTGCGACCGCAGGCCGGCTCGAAAAGGCCGCCGGGCTGCCGGTGATCGGCTCGATTGGCGCGATCGTCACCAAGGCGCAGCTCGCACACCGGCGGCGGATGCTCGCCTATTTTGCCGGCGGGGTTGGCGCACTCGGTGCGGCCTATATCGGCTTGCTCGGGGTCGAGATGCTTCAGCGAGGATTGGCAGCATGAGCGATCCAACCCCGCGCAAGGGTCCGTCGCTGCTCGAGCAGGCGGCGACACGCTACGACTTCAACACCCATTTCCGTCCGCTCGACGATCTACCGGCCGACAAGCCGGTCACCACGCCGATCGCGCCACTCGCGTCGCCTACGCCCGAGCAGCGTCCGATCGCGGCGCCGCGCGCTACGCCTCGGCCGGGCGCCGAGGTCAAGATCGATCGCGCCTTGCTCGCCGAACGCGGCGTGCTCGTGCCGGGTGCCCCGATCGGTGCGCTGGTCGAGGAATTCCGGCTGGTGAAGCGCCAGTTGCTGACCACCGCGCGCGGCGTTCGCGTGCGATCTGGCGACCTGTCGCGGACGATCCTCGTTACTTCGGCACAGCCCGACGACGGCAAAACCTATTGCGCGCTCAACCTCGCCATCTCGATGGCGGCCGAGCGCGACCTCGAAATCCTGTTGATCGACGCAGATTTCGCCAAGCCCGACGTCATGGCGCGGCTGGGGTTGAGCGAGGGGCGGGGGCTGCTCGATGCGCTCGCCGATCCGCAGGTCGAGCTCGAGAGCTGCGTCGTGCGCACCGATATCCCGCATCTCAGCCTGTTGCCGTGCGGCACCAAGTCGAATGCCGATACCGAGCTCGTCGCTAGCGCACGCACTGGCGAACTGATCGCGCAACTGCTCGCGGCCGATCCGCGGCGCGTGCTGATCTTCGATTCGCCACCGGTGCTCGCCGCATCGCCCGCTGCCGCGCTCGCGCATCATGCCGGGCAAGTGATGCTCGTCGTGCGCGCCGACCGCACCAGCGAAAGCGATCTGCGCGAGGCGATCGACCTGCTCGACGGGTGCGAAGACATCCAACTCCTCCTCAACGCCGTGTCGTTCGCCCCCGGTGGGCGGCGCTTCGGCAGCTATTATGGACAACAGGAAGACGCGTCATGAAGTGCCGCCTCCGCTCCACTGCACTCCTGCTCGGGACTGGGCTCGCTGCGTTGATCGCAGCCGCCCCGGCGAACGCGCAGGAGCAACAACGCCGAACGCGAATCTCGCCGTATATCGAGATCGGTCAGATCGTCACTGCGGACCTCAAGAATGATGACGTCCTGACCTATTCGACGGTCGCGGGCGGGGTCGAGGCGTCGGTCCAGACTCAGCGTACGCAGCTGCAGGTCAGCTACCGCTACGAGCGGCATTTTTCCTACGCAAAGCGCGTCGGGGACGACGATCTGCACAATGGCCTGGCGCGCGGCAGCATCGCCGTCGCGCCTAATCTCAGCATCGAGGCCGGCGCGATCGCGACGCAGACGCGTACCGATATTCGCGGCGCAGCACCGATCGCGCAGGTCGGCCAGCGTGACAATATCAGCCAGGTGTTCTCGGGCTATGTCGGGCCGAGCTATGCCGCGCGTGTCGGCCCGGTCGGCGTCGCAGCGAGCTATCGCTACGGCTACACCAAGGCCGGGTCGCCGGGGAATACCGGTGTCGCACCCGGCAGCCCGCGGCTCGACGTGTTCGACAGCTCGCAAAGCCACACCGTCAATGTCAGCGCGGGGGTGAAAGCGGGGGCGCTGCTGCCCGTCGGGATCAACGTCTCGGCCGCGTATGACCGCGAGACCGCCAACCAGCTCGATCAGAAGTTGGAGGACAAGGTCGTTCGCGCCGATCTCGTCGCGCCGGTTGCTCCGACGGTCGCGCTCACCGCGGGCGTCGGCTACCAGAATCTGCAAGTGCGCCAACGCGATGCCTTGGTTGACGCAAATGGGGTGCCGGTGGTCGACCGCCGCGGCCGCTTCCAGTCCGATCCTGCCTCGCCGCAACGCATCGCTTACGAGACCGACGGCTTGATCTATGACGCGGGCGTGATCTGGCGTCCGTCGGAGCGCACCACGCTGCAGGCACATGTCGGGCGGCGGTATGGCGGGATGACCTATTTCGGAACGCTCAGTTACGCCGCGACGCGCTCGATCTCGGTCAATGCCGATGTCTATGACACGGTCGAGACGTTCGGGGGGCAGTTGCGCAACAGCCTGGCCGGTCTGCCGACCTCGTTCCTCCAGCAGCGTGCGGCATTCGGTCAGCAATATAGCGGCTGCACGTTTGGCGCGGCGGGCGCGGGGGCGGGCGGGTGCCTGAACGGCGCGTTGCAGTCGATTTCGACCTCGGCGTATCGCGCACGCGGCATCGATGCGGTGATCTCGGCGACGCGCGGCAAGCTCAATCTCGGCGTGGGCGCGGGCTATTCGAACCGCCGCTTCCTCGCGCCCGACCAGATCAACGCGGCTTTCTCTATCAACGGCGTCAGCGACCAGAGCTATTATGCGCAGGCGTTCGCCAACGTGCCGCTCACGCGGGTCTCCGGTATCAACGGGACGCTGATCTACAACTATTACGACAGCGGGATTGCCGATGCGCCGGGCGTGACCAGCGCCGCGGCGACCGCGCTCTATTATCACAATTTCGGTCGGATCGGCACGACTGCTTCGGCAGGCCTGTATTCGTTCAGCCAGAGCGGCGTCGCGGATCAGCTTTCGGCGACGGGCCAAGTGGGTGTACGGTATCAATTCTGAAACGCACGGGCGGATTTCTGTCATTGCGGGGATAGCAGCATGTACGAAGACTTTTATGGATTGCGCGGTCGCCCGTTCCAGCTGACGCCCGACCCACGCTTCTGGTTCGAGACCGCGACGCATCGCAAGGCAATGGCGTACCTTGGCTATGGCCTCGCGCAAGGTGAGGGCTTCATCGTCATCACGGGCGATGTCGGCGCGGGCAAGACGACGCTGGTCGGCCATCTGATGGACACCGTCGATGCGACTCGGCTCCACGTCATCAAGATCGTCTCGACGCAGATCGAGGCCGAGGATCTGCTGCGGATCGTCGCGGGCGGGCTCGAGATCGAGAGCGACGGGCTGACCAAGGCGCAATTGCTCGTCGCGATCGAGCGCGGGCTGCGCGCGACCGCGCGTGCCGGACGCCGTACGCTGCTGATCGTCGACGAAGCGCAGGCGCTGCCCGTGTCGAGCCTCGAAGAGCTGCGGATGCTCTCGAACTTCCAGACCGGCAGCCATGCACTGCTGCAGATCTTCCTGCTCGGCCAGCCCGAGTTTCGCGAGCGGCTGCACGGGTCGGACCGGCTCGAACAGCTCCGCCAGCGCGTGATCGCGGTCCACCATCTCGACCCGATGGAGCGGGACGAAGTCGAACCCTATATGCGCCATCGCCTCGCCGTGGCGGGATGGACCGGGCGCCCGGGCTTCACGCCCGACGCCTATGCCGCTTTTTATGACGGCACCGACGGCGTGCCGCGGCGGCTCAATCAACTGGCCGGGCGCGTCCTGCTCTACGCAGCGATCGAGCAACTCGAGACGATCGACGCGCATGCGGTGGCGACCGTGCTTGCCGACATTGCGGGCGACATGCCCGGCGTAAAGGCGATTGCGATCCCCGAACGCGAAGCGCTGGTCGCGACGCCGGAAGCCGAACCCGTGCCGAGCCTGGTGCCCGAACCGGACGCGCCGGCCGTGCCGCACTCGGATCCGGTCGCTGCACCCGTGCCGGTGGCGGACGTCGAGCCGGAACCCGAACCGGAGCTTGAGCGCGAGCTGGAGACAGAACCGGAGCCGGAGCCGAACCTGGAGCCTGAGTTTGAAGCTGAGCCAGAACCAGAACCAGAGAACGAGCCCGAAGCGGAACACGAAACGCCGCATGCGCCCGATCCGGTCGTGCTCGCGGTCAGCGAGCCTGTCGGAGAATCGCCTGCGGTCCCGGCGGACACGGTGCGGCAGATCGCCGATGTCGAGGAAGACCGTTCGCCCATCGCTACGCGCGAGGAGCCTGTCGCCTCGACCGACGATGAGCCCGGCACCAAGCTCGCCGAGCAAGTCGCCGCGCTGACTGCGCGCGTCGAGGAGCAGGACGTCGCTCTGCGGCGCGTGCTGAAATTGCTCGTCGACTGGGCGGAGTCGGGACAGGCGCCGGGCCTTGCCATGCAGCATGACGAGGACTGAGCCGATGCGTCACGCGCTGACGGTCGATATCGAGGACTGGTTTCAGGTCGGCGCGTTCGAGACGGTGATCGACAAACGCGACTGGGATTCGCTCACGCCGCGAGTCGAGCGCAACACCGATGCGGTGCTCGCACTGTTCGGCGAAAGCGGCGTCAAGGCGACCTTCTTCACGCTCGGCTGGGTGGCGCAGCGCTACCCAGCCTTGATCCGGCGGATCGTCGAGCAAGGGCATGAGGTGGCGAGCCACGGCTGGGACCATGACCGCGTCTTCACGCTCGATGCCGCGCGGTTCCGCGCCGACATCGGCCGCGCGCGCGCAGCGCTCGAGGATGCTGCGGGCGTCGCCGTCACCGGCTACCGCGCGCCGAGCTTCTCGATCGATGCGCGCACGCCCTGGGCGTACGATGTGCTCGCCGAGGAGGGCTATGCCTATTCATCGAGCGTCGCGCCGCTCAAGCATGACCATTACGGCTGGCCCGAAGCTTCGCGCTACGCCTTCCGCCCGCTTGCCGATTCGCCGCTAATCGAAGTGCCGGTGACGATCGCCGAATTGGGCGCGCGCCGGATGGCGACGGGCGGGGGTTTCTTCCGGCTCTTCCCGGCGGCGCTCACCGATTATGCAGTACGCCAAGTCAGTCGTGACGCGCAGCCAGCGATCTTCTATTTCCACCCGTGGGAAATCGACCCCGGCCAGCCACGCGTCGCCAACGCCCCCGCGAAATCGAAGCTGCGGCATTACAGTCGGCTCGGCGCGATGGCGGGCAAGCTGCGCGGGTTGATCGGCCGGCATGACTGGGGCCGGATGGACGCCGTCGTCGCCGCGCTCGACCTCCCGGCGCGGGCGCGCGAGCCAGTCGCGTGACGGCGCCTTTGCTCGCGGTGCCGGTCGGCGTCCGGGCGATCGATCTGCGGGAGCCCGACGCGCGGACGCGGATCGACGCGTTCGTGCGGGCGCACCCTGAGGCGACGCCGTTCCACCTCCCGGCGTGGAGCCTCGGCGTCGCGCGAGGCTGCGGGCAGACCAGCCACACGCTCGTCGCCGAGCATGCCGACGGGGCAATCGTCGGGCTGCTCCCTCTGACCGAAATTCGCTCGCCGCTGTTCGGCAGGGCGTTGGTGTCGAACGGCTTCGCGGTCGGCGGCGGTATCCTCGTTACGGAAGTCGCGGCGATCCCTGCGCTGTCCGATGCGGCGTGGGCGCTGGCCGAGCGGCTCGGCTGCCCGACGCTCGAACTGCGCGGCGGACCGATCCCGGCCGATGGCTGGCAAATCGACACGACCACCTATCTCGGCTTTGCGCGCGATCTCGCGGCGAGCGATGCCGACGAGCTGCTCGCGATCCCGCGCAAGCAGCGCGCAGAGGTGCGCAAGGCGCTCGACGCCGATCTCGAGGTCGCGATCGGAAGCGCGCCCGCCGACCTCAAGGCGCATTATGCGGTCTATGCCGAATCGGTGCGCAACCTCGGCACGCCGGTATTCCCCAAGCGGCTGTTCCGCGCGGTGCTCGATCAGTTCGGCGACGATGCCGACATCCTCACCGTCCGCGCGAACGGCGAGCCCGTCGCGGCGGTGCTCAGCGTCTATTTCAACGGGACCGTCTATCCGTATTGGGGCGGCGGCACGCACGCCGCACGCGAGCTCCGCGCCAATGACCGGATGTATTTCGCGCTGATGGCGCACGCCCGGTCACGCGGCTGCACGCGCTTCGATTTCGGTCGTTCGAAGGCCGGGACCGGCCCTGCCGCGTTCAAGAAGAATTGGGGCTTCGAGGGCGTCGCGCTGCCCTACGCCAAGCGCGCGGCGGTCGGCACCGAGGCGCGCGAGATCAACCCGCTCGATCCGCGCTATTCGCGCAAGGTCGACCTGTGGAAGAAGCTGCCGCTGTGGGTGGCGAACCAGCTTGGCCCGCACATCTCGCGTGGCCTCGGCTGATGGGAGACATCCTGTTTCTCGGCCACCGCGTGCCGTATCCGCCCGACCGTGGCGACAAGATCCGTGGCTTCCACATCCTCAAATATCTGTCGGCACGCAAACGCGTCCATTTGATCGCCTTTGCGGACGATACGCGCGATCTTGCCGGCAAGACCGGGCTCGCCAAGATGACCGGCAACCGCTCGATCATCTGGCGTTCCAAGTCGCGCGTGCAGGCAGCGATCGAGGCGCTGCTGACGCGCAAGCCGATTTCGCTCACGTCGTTCGACAGCCGGTCGCTGCGGAGCGCGGTCGAGGCGCTGCTCGAGCGCCATGCGATCGACACGATCTACGTTTTCTCGAGCCAGATGGCGCAATATCTCCCGGCGCGCCCGCGGCAGACGGTCATCATGGACTTCGTCGACATGGATTCGGCCAAGTTCGCCGCCTATGCGAAGGGAGGCCGCGGCCCTATGGCTTGGGTCATGCGCCGCGAAGCTAATCTGCTGTTCCAGTACGAACGCGCGATCGCCGCGCGGGCCGACGCCAGCCTGTTCGTCAGCGAGGCCGAGGCGCTGCTGTTTCGCGAGCGCAGTGGCGCGGAGCGCGTCCATGTCGTCGAGAATGGGATCGACACCGACGTCTTTGCACCCGACGCCTCGTTCACGCAGATCGAGGCGATCGATGCGTTGATCGTCTTCACGGGGCAGATGGATTATCGCCCCAATATCGAAGCGGTGAGCTGGTTCGTCGCGGCGATCTTCCCGCACATTCGCGTGCGCTTTCCGCACGCGCGCTTCGCGATCGTCGGGCGCGCGCCGAGCGAGGCGGTCAAGGCGCTTGGCAAGCAGCCCGGCGTGATCGTCACCGGCGAAGTCGCCGACGTCCGCGGCTGGCTTGCGGCGGCGTCGGTCGTCGTCGCACCGCTCAAGCTTGCGCGCGGTATCCAGAACAAAGTGCTCGAGGCGATGGCGATGGCGCGTCCGGTGGTCGCGTCGCGCGCCGCGGCGGAGGGGATCGACCATGCCGACACGCTGCGCGTCGGCGAGAGCGTCGGCGAGATCGCCGATGCGGTGATCGCGCTGCTCGACGATCCTGCCGCAGCGGGACGACTGGGCCGCGACGCCCGCGCGCAGGTGCAGGCGCGCTACAGCTGGGAAGCAAGGCTCGCGCCGCTCGATGCGATCCTCGGGATCAGCGTCAAGGCGCCGCCGCGCCGCTCCGCGGCCTGAGCCGGTGACGATCGCAATGCCCGTGCCCGCGTCTGCGGACTCGCGCGCGTCGCTCGCGCCGCTGTGGCGGCGGCAGGCGGCGATTCTGGCGGTCGTCGCGATGGCATTGCTCGCGCTGTTCCGCAGCGATGTCGCTGCGCTGACGACGATCTGGTGGACGAGCACGACCTTCGGGCATTGCCTGTTCATCACCCCGGTGCTGGCCTGGCTGGTGTGGCAGCGCCGCGGCGAGCTCGCGCAAGTCGCGCCGATTGCCTGGGCGCCGGGGTTGGCGATCGTCGCGCTTGGCGGGCTCGGCTGGCTGTTCGGCGATGCCGGCGGCGTCGCGCTCGCGCGGCACCTCGGGATCGTGATGATGCTGCAAGGCGCGGTGGTGACGCTGCTCGGCCCCAATGTCGCGCGCGCGTTGCTCTTCCCGCTCGCCTATGCGGTGTTTCTAGTGCCGTTTGGCGAGGGGCTCGAGGAGCCGTTGCAGCGCGTGACCGTCGGCATGACGATGCCGCTGCTCCATCTGTTCGGTGTGCCCGCGCAAGTCGATGGCGTGCTGATCACGATCCCCAACGGCTATTTCGAAGTGGCCGAGGCGTGTTCGGGCGCGAAGTTCGTGATCGCGATGATCGCCTATGGCACGCTCGTCGCCAATGTCTGCTTCGTGTCGTGGGGCAGGCGGGCGCTGTTCTTGCTGGTGTCGGTGATCGTTCCGGTGCTCGCCAACGGCGTGCGCGCGTTCGCGACGATCTTTGCGGCGCATCATAGCTCGGTCGAGCAAGCGACGGGGTTCGACCATATCGTCTATGGCTGGGTGTTCTTCGGGCTGGTGATGGCGGCGACGCTGGCGATCGGCTGGCGCTGGTTCGACCGCGCGCCCGATGCGCCGGTGTTCGATCCCGCAAATCTGCAGACCGTCCCGGGATTGCGGCTCGACGCTTTGGTCGCAGCCGCGCTCGTGCTCGCGGTCGCGGCGGTGTTCCCGGCCTGGTCGAGCGCGATCGCGGGGCGTGCGCAAAATCTGCCGGCGGAGATCTCGCTGCCGGAGGTGCCGGGCTGGCACCGCGTCGGGACGAGCACGCGCGCGGTGTGGTCCCCCAATTATCCGGGCGCCGACCATTTTCTGCTCGGGCGCTATGCCGATGCGGCGGGCGAGACGGTCGATCTGGCGATTGCGGTCTATGGCAGCCAGCAGCAGGGCAAGGAGATCGTCGCGTTCGGCGTCGGGCCGATCCGCGAGGACGATGTGTGGCTCCGTGTCGAGGATCTGCCCGATCTTGCGGGTGGGTCGGTGATCCGCGTCAGCGCCCCTGGCCCGGTCGAGCGGCAGATCGTAACGTGGTACCGTGTCGGCGATGCGCTGACGACCAAGGGGCCGATCGTGAAACTGGAAACGCTGAAGGCCAAGCTGCTCGGTGGGCCGCAGCGCGCGGTCGCGGTCCATGTCTCTGCCGAGATCCTGCCGGGGCATGACGCGCGGGCGGCGATGACGCGCTTCATCGCGGCGCTCGGTCCGGTCGCGCGTGCGGCCGATCGTGCCGCCGGGATGTCGCGCTGATGTGCGGCATCGCCGGTCTCTATTATCCCGCCATCCCCAAGCCGGTCGATCCCGTGCGGATCCAGGCGATGGCCGACGCGCAGGCGCATCGCGGGCCCGACGGCTCGGGCGTGTGGACCGCGCCGGGCGTCGGGCTCGGCCATCGGCGCTTGTCGATCATCGACGTCGTCGGCTCGCCGCAGCCGATGGCGAGCCAGGACGGCGCGCTGACCGTCACCTATAACGGCGAAATCTATAATTTCGCCGAGCTGCGCGCCGAGCTGCAGGCGTTGGGCGCGGTGTTCGTCACCGCTGGCGATACCGAGGTTTTGCTTCACGGCTGGGCAGTGTGGGGGCCGGCGATGCTCGACCGGCTCAACGGCATGTTCGCGTTCGCGCTCCACGATGCGCGGCGACAGAGCCTGTTCGTCGCGCGCGACCGGCTGGGGGTAAAGCCGCTCCATTATGTCGAACTGGCCGATGGCGCTGTGGCGTTCGCGTCGGAATTGAAAGGGCTGCTCGCGCATCCGTTGGTGCGGCGCGTGCCCGACATCCGCGCGGTCGAGGATTATCTGGCGTTCGGCTATGTGCCCGACGATGCGTGCCTGGTCTCGGGGGTCAAGAAACTGCGCGCGGGGCATTGCCTGCTGATCGAGCGCGGCAAGCCGGTGCCGGCGCCGTCGCGCTGGTGGGATGTCGACTTCTCGAAGCGCGCGACCGGATCGGCGAAGGCGCTCGAGGAGGAACTGACCGCGCTGCTGCGCGAGGCGGTGACGTCGCGGATGGTGTCGGACGTTCCGCTCGGCGCGTTCCTGTCGGGCGGGGTCGACAGCTCGGCGGTGGTCGCGTTGATGGCCGAGGCGTCGCGCGGGGCGGTGCGGACGTGCACGATCGGCTTCGACGAAAGCAGCCTCGACGAGCGCAAATACGCCAACGAGATCGCGCAGCGCTTCGCCACGCAGCATCGCGAGCGGGTGGTGGCGGCGGATGACTTCTCGCTGATCGACACGCTGGTCCATGCGTTCGACGAGCCTTTCGCCGATGCCTCGGCGCTCGCCACCTACCGCGTGTGCGAGCTGGCGCGCGAGGACGTCACCGTCGCGCTGTCGGGGGACGGGGCGGACGAGGCGTTTGCGGGCTATCGCCGCTACAAGTTCCAGGCGGCCGAGGAGCGCGTGCGGGGGCTGGTCCCGGCGTCGGTTCGCACCAATGTGT
Source organism: Sphingomonas sp. UYEF23 (assembly GCF_040546165.1). Taxonomy (NCBI): domain Bacteria; kingdom Pseudomonadati; phylum Pseudomonadota; class Alphaproteobacteria; order Sphingomonadales; family Sphingomonadaceae; genus Sphingomonas; species Sphingomonas sp. UYEF23. The sequence goes on from NZ_JBEPNG010000008.1 coordinate 179,042, forward strand.
TCGGCACGCTCGGGCGCTGGTATCCCAAGGCCGATTGGGCGCCGCGACCGCTGCGCGCTAAGACGACCTTGCTCGCGCTCGCCGAGGATGGCGCGGAGGGCTATGCGCGCTCGGTCGGCGTGACGACGCCGGCGTTGCGCGCGGCGCTGTTCACCGATGCCGCCAGGGCGGCGCTTGGCGGGCACCGCGCCGAGGATCGCTATGTCCGCTCGATGCGCGATGCGCCGGCGCGCGATGCGCTCGACCGTGCGCAATATGCCGATTTCCAGCATTGGCTGCCCGGCGACATCCTGACCAAGGCCGACCGTACCAGCATGGCGGTGAGCCTCGAGGCGCGCGAGCCGCTGCTCGATTATCGCCTGGTCGAGTTCGCCGCAAAACTCCCCGTCGGGATGCGGCTGCATGGCGGACAGGGGAAGTGGCTGCTCAAGAAGGCGATGGAGCGCTATCTCCCCAAGGACATCCTGTATCGCCCGAAGATGGGCTTCGTAACGCCGATCAGCGCTTGGTTTCGCGGGGCGCTGGCGGATGAGGCGGCGCGGCTCGCATCATCGCGCGTCCTCGCAGGAACGGGCTGGTTCAACGCCACGACGATCGCGCAGCTCGCCGACGACCACCGCAGCGGCCGCGCCGATCATGGGCGGACGCTGTGGCAGTTGGTGATGCTCGAACGCGCGATGGCGCGGCTGTTCGGCTGAGCTAGCGGAATACCGCCAGTGCCGCGTGCAGCGTCAACGCGACGAGCATCAGCGAGCTGCCCAGGAAGAATGCGAACCGCACCGAGACCTTGTTGATCGTCGCCTGCCAGATGCTGTGCGCGATCCGCAACGCGACATAGGCCCAAGCGATCCAGGCGTTCGCGCCGTCGCCAGTGCCGGTCAGCGCGATCACCCCGCACACCGCGTAGAACAGCGTCGGCTGTTCCATCAGGTGATTGTAATTGTGCGCGACCCACTGGATCTTGGGCGGCAGCCCGCGGTCGGCATCGGCGGGCTTTGTGCCGACCAGCGTGCCGAGATCGATCCCCGACGCCTTCATCGCCGGCAGGCGCGTCGCCAACATCCACAGCAGCATCACCAGCGTCCAGGCGATCATCGCCACGACCGGTTTCAAAATCTCGCTGTGCATGAAAAAACCTCCCCCAATTGCTTGGGAGAGGCTGCCTCAGTTAGTCTTGCTTTGCAACGCAATCAGTCGAAGCTGGCACCCCAGCGACGCTTGACGCGGTCCTTCCACAGGCCGCGGTGGTAGGCGTCCGAGGCGAGGAGCGGCATGACCGAGCCGGCTTCGGCGAACACCATTTGCTCGATGCCAGTGTTGACCTTGCCCCACGAGGCCGCTTCCTGCAGCGTCGAGGACGAGCAGGCACCGTCGCGCACGTCGGCAACGGTGATCTGTACCGCGTACTTGTGGACCTGCACGTCGTCATGGCCGAGGATCTCGGCGCAGACGACGGTGTCCTGAATGAAGTTCTTCGGCACGCCGCCGCCGATCATCAGCAGGCCAGTGACACCCGCCTTGATCTTGATGTCGGTCAGCTCGCGGAAATCGGCGATCGCGTCGAGCACCATATAGGGCTTGCCCTCCTTGGCGCGGTCGACCTGGTGCTTGACCAGACCGAAGCCCGCCGACGAATCGACGAACGCCGGACAGAAGATCGGCACGTCATGCTCATAAGCGAGCTTGACGAGGCTGTTCTCCTTCTTGCCGTTCTCGACGAGATACTTGCCCATCTCGCGGATGAATTCGCGGCTCGAATAGGGCCGCGGCTCGAGCGAGTTGGCGATCTCGAGGATCGTGTGGTCGCAATCCTGGAGCTGCTCTTCGTCGATGTACGTGTCGTAGATGCGGTCGATCAGCAGCGAGCGCAGCGTGTCGTCGTCGGGCACTTCGAGCGCCTGGTAATGCTTGTGGCCAAGACCCTCGAAGAAATCCATGTCGACGATCGACGCGCCCGTTGCGACGACGCCGTCGATCATGTTGTTGCGCAGCAGCTCGGCATAGAGATCCATGCAGCCGCCAGCCGAGGTCGAGCCTGCGATGACGAGGAAGATCGAGCAATCCTTGTCGGCGAGCATCTGGTTGTAGATGTCGGTCGCGCGGCCGAGGTCGCGGCTGGTGAAGCTCATCTTCTTCATCGCGTCGACGATCGGGCGCGCGTCGAACTTGGTGATGTCGATATGCTCGACGGTGGTCGAGAGGAGCTCGGCCTTGCGGTTGGACATGTCGTTCATGGAAAACTCCCTAGCAAACAGCCGTCATCCCAGCGAAGGCTGGGATCTCCGGGGGCGGGCGAGACGCGCGCTTCCGGGAGACCCCAGCTTTCGCTGGGGTGACGGATCGTAATGGACTTGGCCTGTTACAGCGTGACGACGTTCGAAGCGACCTCTGGCTGCTCGTCGCCATAGACCTCTTCGCCGTACAGCGACACCATCGGCTCGTCAGCGACGATTACCGTCTCGTCTGAACCAAAGCCGTTGAACGCGGTGCGCATCGCAGACCCGTAAGCGCCGAGCATCCCGATCTCGAGATAGTCGCCGGCCTTGACGTCGGCGGGGAGGTAGAACGGCCCCACCATATGGTCCATGTCGTCGCAGGTGGGGCCGTAGAAGCTGAACGGCATGTCCTTCGAGCGGCTCTCGGGCTCGCGCAGCAGCTCGACCGGGAAACGCCAGCCGATATGCGCCGCATCGAACAGCGCGCCGTACGCGCCGTCGTTGATGTAGAGCTCATCGCCGCGGCGCTTTTCGACGCGCACCACGATCGAGCTGTACTCGGCGCACAGTGCACGGCCGGGCTCGCACCACAGCTCGGATGAATAGCTGACCGGCAGCGATTCGAACGTGCGGTGGATCGTCTCGAAATAGCGCTCGAGCGGAGGCGGCTCCATCCCCGGATAGGAAGAGGGGAAACCACCGCCGACGTCGATCACGTCGACCGTAACCGCTGCCTCGACGATCGCCGCGCGGACGCGCTCCATCGCGTTGGCATAGGCTTCGGGCGTCATCGCTTGCGAGCCGACATGGAAGCAGATGCCGAGCGCATCCGCCGCCTGGCGCGCGCGGAACAGCAGTTCCTTGGTCTCGCCCGGCGCCGCGCCGAACTTCGACGCGAGGCTCAGCTTGCTATGCTCCGACGAGACGCGCAGGCGAACGCACAGCGTCAGATCCTCGGCGCCATCGGTCGCGTCGACGATCTTCTCCAGCTCTTCCACGCTGTCGAGCGAGAACGTCTTCACGCCATAGTCGAAATAGGCCGCACGGATCGCCTCGGGAGCCTTGACCGGGTGCATGAAGCACAGGGTCGCGCCCGGCAGCGTGGACGCCACCAGCCGTACTTCGGCGATCGAGGCCACGTCGTAATGCGTGATTCCGCTGTCCCACAGGATCTTCAACAGATCCGGCGAGGGGTTCGCCTTGACCGCATACATCGAGCGACCCGGGAACTTCTCCGCGAAGAACCGGGCCGCACGCGCAGCAGCGTGCGGACGAACGAGCGTAACCGGCTGGACCGGCTTCTGCTTAGCGATGTCGATGCCGGTAACGGCAGTCGAAGGGGTGGTCGCTAACCCCAGCGCGCGATGTAGATTGTGCAATTCAAGGGACCTCCAATGTCCGCAGACAAGTTCACGAAAACACTGCCTTGCGGTTGGAAGTCCCATGGGGCAGCGGATGGGCGAAATAGGGTCGCGCTTTTTCAATGTAAAGCGGTTTTGGACCCCCCGGAGGTGACACGTGACGATTTTAAGACAGCCGACCCGCGCAGGGGTGCGCGACGCCGCCGCCAAGGTCGCTTCGGTGGTGCCGGCAACGCCGCTGTTCGTCGTTGATATTCAAGGCGTTGCGGTCGCTTTCAAGGCCGAGTGCCTGCAGCCGATGGGCGCGTTCAAATTGCGTGGGGCGTGGCATCGGTTGACCGCGATCGAGCCCGATTTGCGGAGCAAAGGCGTGGTCGCCTTTTCATCGGGGAATCACGCGCAGGGAGTTGCGTGGGCAGCACGGCGGCTGCAGATGCCCGCGACGATCGTGATGCCCGCCGATGCGCCCAAGGCCAAGCGGGAGGGGACGCTTGCGCTCGGGGCCGAGGTGGTGAGCTACGACCGCAAGACCGAGAGCCGCGAGACGATCGCCGCGCGACTCGCCGAGGCGCGGGGCGCGGTGCTCGTGCCGAGCTTCGACGATCCGTGGGTGATCGAGGGGCAGGGCAGCGCCGGCATCGAATCGGCCGCGCAGATGGCGGCGGCGGGGCTGGGGAGTGCTGCTCGCGTGGTGGTGCCGTGCGGCGGCGGCGGGCTCGCGGCGGGACTGGCGCTGGCCCTGCCCGACGCGAACGTCACCGTGGTCGAGCCCGAGGGGTGGGACGACATGCGGCGCTCGCTCGAGGCGGGGTGGATCGAACCCGTCGGCGATTCGCCGCCGCCGACCGCGTGCGACGCGTTGCAGACGACGCGGGTGTCGGGGCTGACCTTCGATGTGCTCGCGCGGCGGGGCGCGACGGGGGTTGCGGTGAGCGAGGCGGAGATCCGCGCCGCACAACGCTGGGCGGCGGAGCGCTTGCGGCTGGTGGTCGAGCCGGGCGGCGCGGTGGCGCTGGCGGCGGTGTTGAGCGGGAAGGTGGCGGTCGAGCCGGGGCTGCTGGTGCTGCTGTCGGGCGGGAATGTCGATCTGGCCGCTTATGGTGCGGTGCTGGCCGGGACCGACTGATCTTCGCGGTGCCGGGGGATCGGGAAGGGTCGACTTGGCGTGGGCCTAACGGTTAGGGTTCTGCATGACCGCCCTCGAAGGCCTTGCGCCTGCTCTTGCCATGCTCGCCGCCTTCGCCTGCCTGATCGGCGGCGGCATGCTGATCGCCAAGCGGCAGGACGTCCGCAAGGGTGTGCTCATGCTGGTGATGGCGGCGGTGCTGGTGGGTAACGTGGTTATCTGGACGCTGTAGCGCGATCCGGCGCTGCGCGTGCGACGAACCGTGCCGAGGTTGACTCGATTGACCCCTGGACATGGTGTTTACACCAGCGATCGTTTCCGATTTGGCGCCAATGCGGTCGCGCAGGTCTGACGATTTCAAAGAGCCGTGCAGGCTATACCATGGCGGCCGCCTTGTAGGACAGGGCGATATCTGTTTTCGACCAAAACCGGACGTCCAGCTTGCCTGATGGCCATCCCGACAGCGGACGCTCGGTATCGACCTTGAGCAACAACCCTGCGACTATCGACCCGCGAGATTTTGGGTCTTGATCGGGAGCGGCACGTGCTAGATTTCTTCTATAGGCTCCGGCTGAAGCCGGGCGCTGACTTCATCGAGGAGCGGCCCGAGTCCGTATCGGCGGACCTTCCTTACGAGCTTCAATCGAAGATCTTCGATCAGCTGGCGACGGTCGGCATCGCCGGCGCAGGGCTCTCGGTCACGTTGATCGGCAGTTTGCTCCAGAACGCGTCGCGCGTCGTGTGGCTGTCAGTGATCCTCTTCGGGTTAGCCGCCATTACGTCGGTCGGTGCCAACGTTCGGCTGATCGACGGACTGACCCAACGCCGGCCTGTCCTACGCCGCACCAAGCTGGACGTGCAGATCGCGATGGGCCTGATCGGCATGGCGATCGGATGCCTGTGCATGAGCATGTATTACGAGGGTGATCGTGCACCACCGAAGGCCGCTAGCGTGCAGCCGGCACGGTAAAGCTGGGATGTTCGCTGACCACCACCACGGGACGATTGGCCCGACCTGATAGCAGCACCTTGAGCGGAATGTCCGCTTACCACGGTGGGTTCAACCGATCGACGCAACGCTCTGTGCGAACTTCTCCGCTGGCGTTTGGTACATCAAGGTTTTTCTCGGCCGCTCGTTGAGCTGTCGG